>CALDYP010000011.1 GCA_937944445.1 uncultured Anaerolineae bacterium | reverse complement strand
GCGCTGGTGACGATGGCCGGCTGCAAGCCAAACGCTTGAGCGATGCGGGCAGCGTAGGAAACTGTGCCGCCCAACACACGACCCTGTGGTTTCAGATCGGCAGTCGCATGTCCGATCAGCAGTAGATCAGGCGTCATGATTTGATCGGGTTGATGGTGACCTTGCGGCCTGTGCCTTCGCCAACGCTCTTTGTTTCAACGTCCGTTCGATCCTTCAGTGTCAAATGAACAATGCGGCGCTCGTTGGGCGGCATCGGTTCTAGGGTCACAGTGCGCCCCTGTTTGACCGCTTGATCGGCCATGCGCGTAGCCAATTGGCGCAGGCGTTCATTGCGGCGCAGTTTGTACTCCATCACGTCTACGATGATGTTGGCGCGCTTCTGCACCTTGCGGCTCAGCATCAAACGCAAGATGTATTGAAGCGAGGCCAACGTCTCGCCGCGCCGCCCGATGAGCGGCTGCAAGTCCTCCCCGCTGATGTTGAGAATCCACAGCGATTCTTCGCCCTCGCGCGTGGCCTCGCTCTTGTGAATCGTCACGACACCGTAGATGTCCATCTTCTCAAGCAGCTCATTGAGAAGCTGCTTGCCTGCCAGCGCCACCTCATCTGCTTGGTCATCTGGGATCACCTGCGCCTTTGGAGCAAGGTCCAGCGCTTCAGGGTCTTCAAACTCAACATCAAAATCTTCAACGTAGCGTGAGACGCGCGGTTGAGCGTCCCCGCTGCGGCTGCGCGGGCTGCCGTCGCGGCCTCGTCCGCCACGTCCGCGGCGTTCCCCGTCGCGCGGGCCGCCTTCACGCCCACGACCACCGCGCTCACCGCGTGGCTGCTGGCGACTGCGCTCACCGTCGCGGTCAGTGCGTCGTGGTTCGCGCGGTGTGCGTGTGGGCGTGCTCACAGGGGGCTGCTCTGGCTCTGGCCGCCGACCCATGTAAATGATGCGAACGCGGGCGGGCTTCGCGCCGATGCCCATGATGCCGCGGTAAGGCTCTTCCAGCACTTCTACCATCACATCGGCTGCTGTGACGCCCAGCTCGCGCAAGCCGGCATCAATGGCCGCCTCGATTGTCTCCCCAGTTTTCTCTACAGATTCCATAGCGCTATTTCCATTTCCATATCTTGCACATAAGGGCAGTTGCCCACCGGCAGACTGCCCACCTTAATCAAACCATTTACAATTGGCGAGGTGACTGCTTACTTTTTCTTGCTGTAGCTCTTGCCGGCGCTTTTGGGTGTCTTGCCGCCGCTAGATGCCTTCGCTGTGGCTGGCTTCGGGCTGCGCACCGGTGACGTGGCCATCGCAGCGATGGTGTCCTCAACGCGCGGCGCGGTGCGCGGTTTCTCAGGGAACAGCTTATCAGTCAGCGCCTTCACCTGTGGCGAATACTGCAAGATGCCTACCAAGTTCGACACGATGAAGTAAACCGACAGCCCCACCGAGAACGACAGCGACAAAAAGCCGAACATGATCGGCATGATCGTCCCCATGGAGCGGGTGACGTTGGCGGCTTGATCGTTAGGGTCAGGCGGGCCAGACTGCGCCGGAACCGACACCTTGAACTGAAGCCACGTGGTGATCATCACCAGCGCAGGCAGCGCCAGCGCATACCACGGGTTGCCGGGCGGGGTAGGCGCTTGGGTCAAGTCCATCCCTAGCCACATATTTTCCAACGGGATGAGCCGCGCGAGATCCGTCACAAGCAGCCGCTGTGACAAGTCAACCAACTGATACGGCGTGGAGGCAAGCGCGTAGTAGATCGCCTGATACATCGCAATCAGGATGGGATATTGAATCAGCAGCGGCAGGCAGCCACCCAACGGGTTCACCCCATGTTCACGGTAGAGCGCCATCTGCGCTTGTGAGAGCTTCTCACGGTCGTCTTTATACTTCTCTTGCAGCTTCTTGATGGCTGGCTGAAGCTCCTGCGTGCGACGCGCGGAACGCATCTGCTTGATCGTCAGCGGATACGTCGCCAGACGGATCAGAAGCGTCAGCACCACGATGCCCGCGATGATGTTGTTGCCAAGCACGCCATAGAGCCAGATCATCAGCGTGATGAGCGGGTTGAAGATGAGATCCCACATAGACAATAAACCCCTCGATAACTAGCGTGCGTATGACCAGCGCTGAGTGCCGGTTTGTTCCGAAAAAGCGACCACCAACCGCCCCATGTCTTTTGTCGCCACGAGGATCAGCGGCTCGTTGATGCCTGCCTCTAAGTTGGCCGGCAGGTACAACAGCTCGCTCAAGATTTCAGGGCCACCCTCAACCTGACGCTCCATCACTTTAGAACCGTTCAACCCCAGCCAATGGACTTTGCCATCGCGCGAGGCCACGATGATGAAGTTGTCCGTCACCAACGGGGATGGACGAATCCCGCGCGAGGAAACCTGCGTTTCCCAGAGGATCGCCAACGTGTCGGGGTTGATCGCGTACACGAAGCCGGAAAGGTCAGCCACGTACATTACCCCGTTGGCCAGCACAGGTTGGCTCCATACCCAGTTGCGCAAACGGCCTTCCGCGACCAACTGACCTGTGGCCGCATCGAGCTTGAAGAGACGATCCAGCGTGTTGCCGACGTAAACAAACCCGTTGGCCACCAATGGCGAGCCGCCAATCAAGCCCTCTGTGTTGAAAGGCTGTGGCCATGCAAGCGTGCCATCAGCCGCGTTGAGCGCGTAAACGAAATGGTCAATCGTGCCGAAGTAAACCACCCCATCGACCACCACCGGCGCTGACCAGATGCCGCCGCTGGTGTTAAAGCGCCACGCTTCAAGCAGCGTTTGCTTGTTCAGCGCAACAATGCCACCTGATTCAAACGGCACAAAGTAGAAGTTCTCATCCTCAGCCACATCTGCCACGATGGGGGCGGCCACCGGCTGCCCTGCCATGTTGTCCACGCGCGCCGTGTCAGGGTCAACAACCAGCAGCTTCAAGCTGTGGGTCGGCAGGATGATCTCAGTCTGCTCAAGGTTGTTTCGCACAAGTGGGCGGCTGAAGAACTGCGCGCCCAAGTTGTTCGCGTTGCCATCAATCTCCCAGCGCCGCGGCTGATTGTTGTTGTCTAGGCGCACGTTCCCGGCAACATCCAGCAGTTCTGCCGCTGTCCCGTTGGCAGGGTTCAAAGCCACCGCCCAGTTGTTATATGTGACCATGACGCGCGGTTGGTCTTGGATTGTGATAGGCGCGAGGGCAGGCCAAGCAACCCCGATGCGGATCGGGGCGCACCCTGTTGCCACTGCAAGAGCTGCGACGACCAGCCCTATCAGCGCCCAGCGCCTGTGTGTTCTAGATGCGTTCAACGTGATCTCCTCGGCGGTACTGGATCATAGCCACCCGGGTACATCGGCTGGCAGCGCCATATCCGATACAGCCCCATGCGCAGTCCACGCAGCAGCCCATGAATCTCAATCGCCTCATACATGTATTCGGAACAAGTGGGGGTAAAACGGCAAGCAGACGGCAGCGCTGGCGAGATATAGCGCTTATAGAAGCGGATCGCTTTCAGAGCTAGCCATTTCATAGGATGTTGTATCTCTTTTCAGCAAACCAGTTTGCTCTAATAACCAAGTGACGTGGCGCAGCACCTCGGTGTAAGGCTGCTGCACCAGTTTCGCTTTTGCGACGAGCACCACGTCATAGCCTTGGCGCAGGTGTGGATGTTGAGCGCGTACCGCTTCTCGCATCAACCGTCGAACACGATTACGCACAACTGCCCCGCCCAACCGTTTAGGTGTCACAAATCCGTAGCGGTTGTGTGTCTCGCCGTTCTCACCAACGCTGATCAACAGCATCGAGTGATGAACCGTGCGCCCGACACGTCGTAACCGAAGGAAGTCACCCCTGCGGCGCAGTCGTAACTTACGCCACATGACGCCTCAACCATCGCTTAGGAGGCGTTCCAGTTCACCTTTTTAACGTGCACGGTCTGGACGGTCAGCTTATGACGACCGTGCTTGCGACGCGCTTGGATCACCTTGCGCCCACCTTTGGTCTGCATACGAGCGCGAAACCCATGAACACGCTTACGGCGGCGCACTTTCGGCTGCCATGTGCGAAATGTTGACATCTCGAATCCTTCTGTTTCCTCAATGATAGGTATGGACGGAACAACACGCATTATAGCGAAAAGCCTACAAGGGTCAACCTTGAGACTGTCGCAGCAGATCAGTTCTCAGCGCGCAGACAACACGTTAAAGGCGCGCAGCGATCTCTCGTGATTGTTCGTAGTTCAGCGCGAACACAGCTTCCTTGATCGCCGGGATGCGAGACGCGCTCATACTCAGTTCACGGACGCCCATCCCAACCAGCGCCTGTACCGCGTTGAGATCACCCGCCAGTTCACCGCACACGCCCACCCACTTGCCGTGCTGTTTCGCCGCCTCCACCACTTGACGGATCAAGCGCAGGATCACCGGATGGTTGTCATTGGCAAGGTAGGCGACGTTGGCGTTGCCGCGTTCAGCAGCGAACACGTACTGAGTTAGGTCGTTCGTGCCTACTGAGAAGAAGTCTACGTGTGGGGCAAAGCTTGCCGCGTCAATTGCCGCTGACGGCACTTCAACCATCATCCCAACCGGGAAGCGCGGCTCATGGATGTTGAGTTCAGCGCGGCATACTTCTAGCAACGCCACGGCCTGCTTGAACTCATCCACAATGGCGATCATCGGGAACATCAAGAGCAGCGGATAACGCACGCTGGCGCGCAGTACCGCCCGAAGCTGCGTCTTGAACAAGTCGGGCTGCGCAAGGCTGAGACGAATCGCGCGCTTGCCCAAGAAGGGGTTCGCTTCGTCCGGTTGTTCCACGTATGCTAGAGGCTTATCTCCGCCGACGTCCAACGTGCGGATGACCATCGGGCGGCCCGCCAGCGCCTCGCCAATGGCGCAGAACGCCTCGTACTGCTCATCCTCAGTGGGCGCGTCCAGCCGATCCAAAAACAGAAACTCCGTCCGCAAGAGTCCGATCCCCTCTGCGCCTTGTTCAACAGCCCTTCTAACTTCGTTGACCGAGCCAACGTTGGCGAATATCTCCACGCGGTGGCCGTCTTGTGTCTGGCCTAGCTGCTGGCTGCGCTTGAGCGCCTCAGCACGGCGGCGCTGCTCTTCTTCAACTTGTTGGCGATAGGTGTTGAGCGTCGCTTCGGACGGCTGGACGTGCACCTCACCCTGTGTGCCGTCCACGATCAACATTGTCTCAGGCGCCAGCAGAGTGATCGCCTCGCCCATGCCCACCACAGCAGGGATGCCAAGCGCGCGCGCGAGGATGGCGCTGTGGGACGTCGGGCTGCCCGCCGCGGTGCAGATGCCCTGCACCAACCCTGTATCAAGGCGCGCGGTCTCCGACGGGCTGAGGTCATCCGCGATGAGGATGCCGGGGCCGCTCAAAGTCAGATCGAGGTTAATTCCCAACAAGTGCCCCAGCACGCGCAGCCCTACATCTTCAACGTCTGCGGCACGCGCGCTCAGCAGTGGGTCGTCAAGGCTGCGGTAACGCGCCACCATGGCATCAATCGCTGCCTTCCACGCGGTAGCAGCATCCTGCTGGTGCTGACGGATGGCCTCTTCTGTCGGCTGAAGCAGGCTTTCATCTTGCAGCAGCAGCGCGTGCGCTTCAAAGATCATCGCGTCGTGAGCGCTCGTTTTTTGAGCAGTCAGGCGCTGGTTGGCGGCAATGTCAGCCCGCGCTTGCTCAACACTCCGATAAAAACGCTCTACCTCCGCTTGGGCATCGCTCACTGCTTGGGGCGTAATGGTGAGCTTGGGGCGCTCTAAGCGGCGCACTGGCCCAATAGCGATGCCGCTGCTGGCTGCTAGACCCCGCAGCACCCCCTCACGCGCTTCCGACGCTTGGTAGCGCGGCCCGGCAGGGACAGTCGGCGCATCTTCTAGCGGATCACCAAAATTCTGAGCCGCCAGCACTTGAATCGCCTGCAAAGCCTCCGCTGCTTGTTCACCTGTGGCGCTGAACTCAATCTCGTGGCCAAAGCGCGCCCCGAGCGTGGCCACGTTGTTCAAGCTGGCGGCGTTCACGAATGGGCTGTTGGTCGTCACATTGCGCAGGCTGACCGACGCCTTGAACCGCCCCACCGTCTGGACGAGCCGCGCCGCAGGCCGAGCGTGCAATCCTAAAACATTAGGAACTTTCAACCGCAGCCGCTTCGCGTCATCCGACGTTGACAGACCTGCTCCACCATCATCAGCGTCTCTGACGCTCTCTGCGCCAAGCTGAGCCTGTTTGGGGGCCAGCGCTTTGCTCATCTCCTGTGCGATGGCCTCAAGCGACTGGCCGAGGCGGATCTGAACGGCTGCTGTGATCGCCCCCTCCACCAGTGGCGCAGGTGACAGCACAACGCGGCTGCGCTGCTCTTCCGTCAGCATATCAAGCGCCGTTTCAGTGCTCAAGATCGCGCTGCCCATGTCCATCAGCACAATCACACCGTCGGGGCTGTACACCGATTGAATCGCAGATAGAATGAGCGATGCATCCGTGCCAATCGGATGATCTGGCATATCCAGACCGCCTGCCGCCGCAATTGGCATTTCAGCCCCGCCCATTTGCCGCGCAAGCTCTAACACGCCCTGCGCTAACCAATAGCTATGTGAGACAATGACCATACCGATCATGTCGGCCTACCTTGCAGAAATTTGGCCCTATTAAAGTGACGCTAGTTACTGGTTCAAGCAGAGGTCATCCAGCGTCTCAGCACGAGGAAAACAACCAATAAGACAAAAGCTGGCGCAGTGCCCTGCGCCAGCTCTGAAAGGCGTTACGAAACCCAGTCGAAGGTGCGCGTGACAGCCTTCAACCAGCCGGCATAGAGTTCTTCGCGTTTGGCCGCGTCCATCTGCGGCGTCCACTCTTTGTCCTTGCCCCAGTTGGCGCGCAGGTCGTCTACTTTGCTCCAGAAGCCAACGGCCAAGCCTGCCGCGTAGGCCGCACCGAGCGACGTTGTCTCTGCCACCTTCGGGCGCACCACCGGCACACCCAAGATGTCAGACTGGAACTGCATCAGCAGATCGTTGAACACCATACCGCCGTCCACCTTCAGCGCGGTGAGGTTCACGCCCGAATCTTTGTTCATCGCGTCGAGCACTTCGCGCGTCTGGAAGGCAGTCGCCTCAAGCGCCGCGCGGGCGATGTGCCCACGGGTGACGTAGCGCGTCATGCCGACGATCACGCCGCGCGCGTCGCTGCGCCAGTACGGCGCGAACAACCCAGAGAACGCCGGCACAAAGTAAATCCCGCCGTTATCCTCAACTTCTTTCGCAAGGATTTCCACATCAGATGATTTCTCGATCAGCTTCAGGTTGTCGCGCAGCCACTGCACCAGCGCGCCCGTGATAGCGATGGAGCCTTCCAGCGCGTAAATCGGCGCATGGTCACCGATCTTGTAGCCTAGCGTCGTCAGCAGGCCGTTCTTGGACTGGACGGCTTTTGTGCCGGTGTTGAGCAGCATGAAGCAGCCCGTACCGTAGGTGTTCTTGGCTTCGCCCACGTCAAAGCACGTCTGACCGAACAGCGCTGCCTGCTGGTCGCCCAAGTCACCGCTGACGGGGATGCCGCCCAGCGCGCCGCTGGCGTTGCCGTACACTTCGCTGGAAGACTTGATCGCAGGGAGCATCGCTTTCGGGATGCCCATGATGCTCAAGATTTCATCGTCCCAGTCGAGCGTTTCAAGGTTCATCAGCATTGTGCGGCTGGCATTCGTCACATCCGTGACGTGCACGCCACCCTGTGAGCCGCCCGTCAGGTTCCAGATCAGCCACGTGTCGATGTTGCCGAAGATCACCTCACCGGCCTCAGCGCGGGCGCGCACACCCTCCACGTTGTCGAGGATCCACTTGATCTTGGGGCCAGAGAAGTAAGTGGCCAACGGCAGACCGACCTTCTCACGGAAGCGATCCTGCCCACCCTGCGCGGCCAGCTCGTTGCAGATCGCGTCGGTGCGCGTGTCTTGCCACACGATGGCGTTGTACACCGGACGCCCCGTCTTGCGATCCCACACAACAGCAGTCTCGCGCTGGTTGGTGATGCCCACTGCCGCGATGTCGTTTACGTTTACACCCGTCTTCGACAGCGCCCCGCTGATGACTTCCTGCGTGCGGATCCAAATTTCAACCGCGTCATGCTCGACCCAGCCGGGCTTGGGGTAAATCTGCTGGTGTTCTTTCTGATCCACACCCACTACGCCGCCACTGTGATCAAAAATCATACAGCGCGTGCTGGTCGTGCCTTGATCGATAGCAACAACATATTTTGCCATTTCGAAACTCCTTACAGTTAAATTTTTTGCCTATTGTTAGAACACCAACTGTGTTGAAAGTCAAAGATTTTTAGGCTTTGACGGCGTCCACGAGTGATTGTAACAAAAGATGAGACGACGTTGCGCCGGGATCCTGATGGCCGATGCTGCGATCTCCGAGGTAGCTCGCGCGCCCTTTTCGGGCTAGCAGCGGCGTCGTCGCATCACGGCCGGCTGCCGCAGCCGCTGCTGACTGCTCCAACGCATCTTGCAGTGAAGCCCCTGACTCCGCGGCTTGCTTCAGCGCGTCCAGCGCCGGTTGCAGCGCATCCAGCATCGTCTTATCTTGGAGATGCGCTTTGCCCCGCATAACGATACCGTTAATGCCAGCTTGCAGCGCGTTGATGTAATCCTCTAAAGTCAATTCCATCTTGTTGCTTGCACCAGAGGCCATCTGAATGAAGAACGTCCCGTACAGCGGCCCGCTAGCCCCGCCTACCGTTGAAACCAACGTCATGCCCACTGTCTTTAGGATGCTACCGATGTCGCTTTCCGCTACGGTCGGCAGCTTGCTCAGCACTGCCTGCATCCCGCGATGCATGTTTGCGCCGTGGTCAGCGTCACCAATTGCAGAATCCAGATCAGTCAGATAATCCTTGTTGGCCTCAATAGACTGGGCGAATAATTGCATCCAGCGGATCAGAACATCGCGGGACAAAGTCATCTCTACACTCCTCACGAATCGTTAGGGCAGGGCACAGGCGCGCCTGTGCCCTATGCGATCAATCACCAATTACATCCCCCAGCGCAGTGCCGGTGTTTTCACTGGTGCATCCCAGAGTTTAGTCAGTTGATCGTCGAGTTTCAACAGGGTGACCGATGTGCCCGCCATCTCCAGCGACGTGATGTAAGAGCCGATCAGGTGACGGGTGATCTTGATGCCGTGCGCCGAAAGCAGCTTCTGAACTTCGTTGTAGACAAGATACAGCTCAATCAAAGGCGTGCCACCCATGCCGTTGACGAACGCCAACACCTCATCACCGCTCTTGAAAGGCAGGTCTTCCACAATCGGCTTGACGAGCATCTCAACGATCTCGGCTGCCGTCTTGATCTTCATGCGCTGACGGCCCGGCTCACCGTGAATGCCGATGCCGATTTCCATTTCATCCTCGCCGATTTCGAAGGTGGGCTTGCCCGCGTGCGGAACTGTGCAGGAGGTCAGCGCCATGCCCATGCTGCGCCCCTGACTGTTGACCTTGCGGCACACCTCAGTCACCTCTTGCAGGCTGTGCTTGGCTTCGGCGGCTGCGCCGCAGATCTTCTCCGCGAGCACTGTCAAGCCAACGCCACGCCGCCCCGCTGTGTAAAGCGAATCCTGCACAGCTACGTCGTCGTCGATCACCACTGCTTCAACTTCGATCCCCTCCGAACGCGCCAGATCAGCGGCCATCTCAAAGTTCATCACGTCGCCCGTGTAGTTCTTGACAATGTGCAGGACGCCCGCCCCGCCGTTGATCGCCTTCGTCGCTTCGAGCATTTGATCAGGAGTCGGAGATGTGAACACTGCGCCCGGGCAGGCCGCGTCCAACATACCATACCCAACAAAGCCGCCGTGCATCGGCTCGTGGCCGCTGCCACCACCGGAGAGCAGGCCCACCTTGCCGCTCACAGGCGCATCCGCGCGCACGATGTAGTTGGGGTTGTAGTGCACTTTGATGAGGTCTGCATGGGCGGATTCCATCCCTTGCAGCGCTTCTGTCACGACATTTTCTGGATGGTTGATTAACTTTTTCATGTCTACTTTCACCTCAAATAGTTGTCTATACGTTAAATTGCGTGCCTTAGGTTAACTCAATTGACATTGATGAATGGGTATGCGGTCAATCGCATACCCCCGTTCGAGTTGCAGAGGTTTACGATGCGAAGAGCGCCAGATACAGCACACCTGCGATCACTGCGCCGATGATCGGGCCGACGACCGGAATCCACGAGTAGCCCCAATCGCTGTTACCCTTGCCGGGGATCGGCAGGATGAAGTGAGCGATGCGCGGGCCGAGGTCACGCGCGGGGTTGATGGCGTAACCGGTGCTGCCGCCTAAGGAGAGACCGATACCGAGCACGAGCAGCGCCACCGGGAGCGGCCCCAAGCCCGAGAAGTTGCCGTTGGCCAGCATCAAGATACCGAAGATCAGCATGAACGTGCCGACGATCTCGCTGACGAGGTTCAAGCCCACGTTGCGGATAGCCGGGCCAGTGCTAAAGACTGCCAGCTTGAGGCCGGGGTCTTCAGTTTCGCCAAAGTGTGGGTAGTAGTGCACGAACACCAGCACCGCGCCGATGAACGCACCGATGAACTGCGCGATGATATACAGCGGCACATCGCCCCACGAGAGCTGATTTGTCACAGCCAAGCCGATCGTCACAGCAGGGTTCAGATGCGCGCCGCTGATTGCAGCTACCGTGTACGCGCCGACAAAGACCGCCATCGCCCAGCCAAACGTGATAACGATCCAGCCGCTGCCGTTGCCCTTCGTCTTGCCGAGCACCACGTTAGCCACCACCCCATCACCCAGCAGGATGAGGATCATCGTGCCGATGATCTCAGCGATGAAGAAATTGGATGGCGTAGCCGCTGCCGCCTGAGCAACTGTCGGCTGTTCGGCTGTTGCGCCCGTTACTTCAGGGGTAGCAACCTCTTCTTGCGCGGACACCACGCTCGACCACACGAGAGAGGCTGTGAGAATCATCACTACGAATAGTACGATACGCAAAGGGGTTTTCATCTAATAGTCCTCCTGAAAAACTTTGCTTTTCTTTCATTGAGTCATTACGAGCTGAACCAAACTTTAATACTGTTTTTCTTCCTTTCGATGAGTAGCGTTCACCCTCCTTGCGCATCACCTACACATATACTGATGAATTGAGCACAGCTTATTGCTCACGCAACTTTAAAGTAACTCATATCAAGCCCTGCTCACACAATTTGCCCGCAACTGTTTCATTGTGGACAGAAGAAACAATCAAACTGTTTCATGATGAAACAATTATGAAAGCGCCTGTTGATCTAGCAGTCGATAGTGCCGCATCTTGCGCCAGAGCGTCGTGCGTCCAATGCCAAGCAACTGCGCCGCGTGGGTCATATTGCCTTTGGCGTGCGCCAAAGCGTTCAGGATCGCCGCTTGTTCAATCTGCCGCAAGCTCTGGCTGATGGGCGCGCCGGCTGGATCGCTCAGTCGCCGATGATCGCGCATCGAGTCGATCACAGCATCTGAACCAATCAAATCACTGTCAGTTTTCGACGCAGCGCGTTCAATGATGGCCTGAAGCTCGTGCAAATTGCCCGGGTAGTCGTACTCTCTCAAAATCTTTAGAGCGTCTTCAGAGAGGGACAGGGGTCGTCCAAGCTCTCCAGCCAACCGATGGAGAATGTCTGCCACCAAATCAGGGATGTCGTCTAGCCGTTGACGCAGCGGCGGCGCGTTGAGATGTATGCCGCTGAGTTGAAAGAACAGATCAGATCGAAAGTCGCCCGTTGCAACCAATTCGTCCAAGGATACCGTCGTAGACGCGATGAGCCTGACGTTCACTGGAATCTGACGCACCCCCCCCAACCGAATGAGATTGCCCGTTTCGATCACTCGCAGCACCGCAGCCTGCGCATTCAAGGGCAGCGCTTCTACCTCCGTTAGAAACAACGTCCCCCCGTGCGCTAATTCAAATTTGCTGGCTTGGCCTTTCTCACCGCTGCGATTGGCTTCAAAGCCCATGAGTTCCTCAAGCGCCGTTTCACGAGGGATCGCGCGGCAGTTCAAACTGATAAATGGCCCCGAGGCCCGATTGCTGAGCGCGTGAATCGCTTGGGCGATCAAACTCTTCCCTGTGCCAGTCTCCCCTGTAATAAGAACAGACACGCTGCCGCGAGCGGCTGTCTCAACATGCCGTCGCAGTCGCCGCATGGCCTCACTTTTGCCGATGAGATTAGCAATGCCCAGCCGCACCCGCGCGCCGATATAGCGGTTGACAAGCTGTTGAAGCTGTTCAATCGGTCGCAGCGTTAGGATGTAGATCGTCTGCTGTGCCTCATCATGAATCAATCGCAAGTTAGCAAGACAGTTGTATTCCGTCTGTTGAAACGCCAGCACCACTTCAACATCGCTCACTTCCTGATCCGCTTCGATGTACTCACGCAAAGTAGCTGGCAGCAACAACACTTGTGCTAACGGATGCCCCACTACCCGTTCACGCGGCTGGCCGATGATGTGCGCGGCGTGAGCGTTAATGTAGGTCACGATTCCGTCCGATCGCCACGCCAGCACTGGTTCAGACGTCGCGCTGATCACCGTGTTCAGCTCGTTCTGATAAGCGTTGATTTTATGATTCAGGATTTCGATGGAGTATTGATTTTCAATCGCCTTAGCCGTTGAGACGACCAACCCCAGCATACTCGGGCTGCATGTGTGCTCTGGTTGAACCAGCGCCAACACGCCGATCATCTGCCCCTCCAACGTGAACAGAGGCGCAGCCGTCGTAGCGAACGGATGCCAATGAACAGAAAAATGCTCCGCGCCAATCACTTGAAAACTCGCTGCCTCGATCAGCGCTACCCCTGCAGCATTCGTGCCCGCGTGCGACTCATCCAAAAATAACCCGGGCGCAATCCCCATTTGATCAATCGTCGTCTTCATCGTAGACGCTGCCACCAAGTCCAGCACGCAGCCTGTGCTGTCGCATAACACCATCCCCGCAGGCAGCGGCTCAATCATCTGAAGGATGTCTTCCATAATGGGGCGTGCCAATTTCAGCAGCGCGCTGTGCTGGCGCAGCAGCAGCTCAAGCACCTCCGCAGAGAGATAAGTCGTGCGATAGTGGCCAGTTGGGTTCAAGCGAGACGCACAACGCGCCCACGACTGTGCTAACCAAGTCGGCAGATGAGGCGGCAAGTTGCGGTGGTAAAGAGCATTTTCCCAATCTTCATATCGTGCCATACACTTTACCCGCCTAATTTAAACAATCTTTACTAGCTTAACATAGGATTTCTAGCAGGTCTTGCGCTATTCAAGCTTACCCCCGTTTGCTACAATGACAGCGTTGTATCTTCCGGGACAGACCAGATTATGCGCTGATCTAATCAGCTTTCGTCCTGATCGCAACAATCATGTTTTAGACTGCGGAAGGGACTTCTCAATGCTTGCCAAACAATGGCTCAAGAGCTTCGTCATCACCCCTGCGGATGTTGAGGACATCACCAACTATCTGCTTGAAAAAGAGACTCCTATGCTCACGCGCGACCTTGCCCTGTACTTGATCGGCAAACGTCTCGACCAAGAGCGAGCGCTCTACCAAAAACGTTTCAAAGTCGCCCGCCTTTACAACCCGGCAGAATCACACGAGATTGGAGACAAGTTGATCTTCGGCAAATGGGACTTAGCGTTGGGGGTGGTCACAGATAAACGTCCGGGCAACAACCCTGTGTATGGCGATTTTTCAGTCATCACAGTGGAGTTTAGCGACACCAAAGAGGTGCGTTACTTCGCCTCAGAGTTCAAGGGCGATCACCCACTCGTACAGAACCCCGCCGGGGATGTGATCCATTCTACTGCCAACCTCACCGCACAGGACATCTTCGACGCTGCAACGCTGGACGTCACCGGTCGCATGCTTGAAGCGCTCCACGCCAACAAAGACCTCAAACAAGTGGCGGGCTACTGGTTCCCCAAAGACCTCGTGTTAGACATCGACATCGGCACGCTGCACCTAGCAGAAGCCGTCCTCGACATGAACAACGGCGGGCCGCTCAGCCCAGAACAGATCATCGAGCAAATCGGGGGGCTTGGCTCCTCGGCCATGACGCTGCAAACGTTCAGCCTCAACCTTGCTATGAGCCAAGATAAACGCTTTGACGAAGTAGGGCCTGCGGGTCGCATCTTGTGGTTCTTGAAACGCATGGAACCAGAAGCCGTCCAGCGCATCCCCGATCCATTGGTGTACCGCCCTATCGAGTATGATGAGGACTTGCTCGACGAGGACATGCTCGACCTCGAAGCGGAACTGGACGATGAACTCAGCGACATTGAGATGTCGGGCAAAGCGCCCAAAGCGCGCGTAAAGCTGATCTATCCACACCGCAAAGTTGGCAGTTTGCCCCTCAACGCGCAGACGCGGCAAATCTTCCCCACTGCCCGCACCCCACGCATCAGCATCACCTTAGTAGACGAAGCTGACAACACTCACTACGCCGGCTGGGTCGTCCATGAGCATCGCTACGTGTACGGCCTGTACGACTACTACACCAAACATCAGCTCCCAGTGGGCACAATCATCACGGTGCGACGTGGGGCTAACGACGGCGAGTACATCGTCAGCTATGACGCGCATCGCGCCCGTGTCGAGTATATCCCGATTTTTGCCCCATACACAGATCGCATCGCTTTCGAAAATGGCCGCAGCAGCATTGGCGCAGAGTATGACCCACTGCTGATCGTCGGCGTCGATGATCCGAAAGTCATTGAAGCGCTCACCAAGTTTTATCAAAACAAGACGCTCCTAACGATCGTTCGCAGTCTCATTCAAGAACTAAGCAAACTGTCTCCTCAGGGAACGGTGCATTTTGCAACGATCTACAGCGCGGTGAACGTGCTGCGACGCTGCCCCCCCGGGCCGATCTTTGCCTTGCTGCAAACAAATGCTGAGTTCGAAGACGTTGGCGACCACTATTGGCGGCTGTCGCAAGTGGAAAGGTAGACCAGCATGCAACCCCATAAACCTAGTACGATTGTCAAACCAACATTGGACACGCTCTTCCACATTGACTACTCATGGTGGGAACGTAGCGAGGAAGATTTGCGTCAATACCTTCTGACTCATCTGCCACCAGAGCGGCGTGATCAATTCACCGCGCACGAAACAAGCGAGCGCATCGACTACATCGACCCTGAGACGGCAGAAGTCCGCCAGCTAGACGCGCTCGAATCGGCCATTCAAGACGCTGCGCGGCAACCAGACTTCATCAACCCGCAAACCAGCCTTATCGACAGCGTCTTCCGCGTGTTTTTGGCCAATGGCAACCGCCCCTGCACACCGCGCGAACTCGCTGAGATCACTGGGCGCAGCGCCGAAACAATCCTCAAGACGATTGGCAGCTTGCGCGTCTATAAGGGTTTGCGGCCTTATATCCACTCTTGAATGACTGAAGATCGAGAAAGGTGCTAAGCATGGGACGTGTTATCAACACCAATGAACCCGGCAAACGACGCAGCTACCACATGCGCACCATTGCCGAGATTGTGCGTGCGTTGGGGCAAAAGCAAACCATCGACGACGACGTCCGCGACATGTGCGCAACCATCGTGCTGAGCCTGCGCGACATTCACGAGACGGTAGAAGAATCGATCAAAGCGTGGGAAAAACGCAACTACTGGAAAAAAGCCGACGACTTCCAAGAACAATGGTATTGGGCAAGCCAAACGGCTGACCAACTTGAAAAGCTTATCCGCGAAGAAAACTGGGATGAGCTGCCAACGATGATGATGCGGCTCTACCCGCGCATCGCCGACATTGAGATCAACAAATCGATGCGCTCAGCCGATGATTGGGTGGGCAATTACGACCGTCTGCTTAACGTGTGAGTGACCGAAAGTATCGATCTAAAAACGGATTGAGGCGCTCATAGTTGGGCTGTGCGCCGCCCGGGCCGGGCACGATGTAGTCACGGTCGATCACGAGCTGCTCAACGGAACCGCTGCGCAGCAGCACAGACGGGGCCAGCAGCAGCAGATCGCCCACGCTTATGTCAGTCTGCACATACTCACCCCACGCGCGCAGCACCGCCGGCCACGTCAGCGGGTTGATGAGGCGCACCGCCACCGCGCGGAACACCGCTTGCTGGCGGGCGGCACGGCGATAGTCATCGTCCATGCTGCGGGTACGAGCGTATTTCAGCGCAGTTGCGCCGTCCATGTGCATCCACCCTTCATTGAACGTGACCGTTTGTGTCCCGAAGTCGTCCGTGGGGAATTGAAAATCCGTAATGGTGCGCTCAACATAGACGTTCACGCCACCTAATGCGTCTACGATGGCCTCAAACGCGCGAAAATCCAGCCGAATGACGCGATCAATCGGCATGTCAAACGCAGCTGCGATGCTCTCAGCGGCAAGCCGCATCCCGCCGCCTTCAGCCTCTTGCTCCCCCAGCACGTGAATGACGTTCACACGCTGAAGGCCAAAGCCCGGCGCTGGAATAAACAGATCCCGTGGGATCGACAGCAGCCCAAGCTGTGCTGTGCCTTGTGGCATGCCTACGACGAGAATCGCATCTGAGCGGGCGACTGCCCCCTCTGGCCCGCGTGAGTCCAGCCCGAGTATCAACACATTGCGTACCGGCAGCGGAAACACAAACACGAACACAATCAGCAGGCTGCAAGACACTATCCCCGCGATCCCCAGCCCCAAAATCGCAGTGACACATCCCTTTGTGCGGCGCATTGTCAATTTCCGTAAACTGTTGGCAGTGGAACGAATACTTGGGTTGGGAAGATGGCGTTGTTGATGGCTGGCGTGCTGCTGAACAAGCTCCAGCCATTTCCTGATGGCATCAAGCCCAACACCCCTTGAAACGGCGTGCTGATGTAAATCGCGCCGTCCTGAGCAGTTTGCACTTGAACGCTGTAAGGCATCTCGTCGCGCATCGTCGCCCAGCCGATGCGGGCGCGGACGCTGCTGTTGCTGCGCCACAGCATCCCGAACCCACGACGCGGCTGATACAACCCTGAAGGCGCGTTGTCATACTCCGCCGACGTCTCGGGCATGCCCTCTTCGAAGAAGTCACGGTAAACCTGCCAGCGTGGGAACCCGGTATCGTTGTACATGACGTAAATCGCATCTTGGCTGAGCACCCACACCATCAGCCCATTTTGAAACGTTTGATAGACGCCGTTTGTCGCGTTCGGCACGTTTAGCGGGCAGCCGGGCGGCCTCGGTTGCAGGAAAAACCAGTTGGTATCACAGATTTGGTTGTTCGGGATGGCTACGATCTCAATCACGGGTGAAATCACGCTCGTTGGCAGCGCCAGCGCGGTGGCCGTCGCTGTAGTCGTGATGGTGGGCGTGAGCGTCTGCGTGGGCGTCATAGTGAAAGTAGGGGTTTGGGTCGGCGTTTTGCTCGGTGGCAGTGTCGGCGTGACTACCAACACATCGGCGGGCAGCGTTGGCAGCGGCAGCACAGGCGGCGCTTCCTCGATGAGCGGCGTCGGCCCGGTTTGGGCGCTGGCTGGCGCGGTCAGCGTTAACCCAACATCGCTGACGAGCCGCGGCCCACGCAAGTTTTGTGGGGGTGCACAAGCCGCCAGCCCAATGATGAGGCCAACCAGCCCTACCTTTATGAGCGTAAAAATTTGGTTCATATTTCTCATTTTAAGGGATTGTATGACAGGCGCAATTGCGAAGATACCTCAGATGAGCATAATCAAAGATGAATTTGAAGTATTTGGGAGCCTCAAGATGGCACGTCGCAAAACTGGACAAGAAGCCAAAGTAGAACGGCTAACGTGGTTTTTGATGGTCATCGTGTTTCTCTTCATGACCAACAACGGCTTTGATGGCACGGTCACCCTTCTAGCAGTTAGTGTGATTTTGCTCATATCGGGGTTATATCAGTGGCGCAAGCGCTGGAGCGTCGGCCCTGTGGTGTTTCTCGCCGCTGGGGTGGGTATTTTGGCTAGTTCTTACTCGTTCTTCCAACCGCTGCCTGTTGACCTTTCACTGATGTCGTTCTTTATCATTCTTGCTGTGATCGGGATTGGCGTTATCACGAACGACTCATAGAACCCTCATCGGCTTTGTGCAACTTGACAGAATGGCCAGAAGACGTTACAAACATGGCATGCTCATTTAGCACCTTGCACAAAGACCATGTCCGAATCCGCGTCACAGATTACAGTCGAAGATGTTCGCAAGCTGGCGCTTCCACTCGGAACGCGCGTGCTGGCTGGCGATGGATTTTTGAACCGCCCCGTCGTGTGGACGACAGTCGTCTACATCGACGACAACCTACAATCCAAATCCCTCCAACCGAACGAGATCATCCTCGTCGCGCCGCCCGATAATGCCAGCAAACCCTCTGCCTCTGATGTAGACATCGTGCGTTGGGCGTCAGACGTGCGCGCCTCGGCGGTCGTGTTCAGCCACAACGTGAGCACCAACGCCATTGCTGAGAGCAAAGCCTATGGCATCTGCGTGCTGATGCTCCCACCCGGCAACCGCGTGCGCCAAGTGGAAAAGACAGTCGTCAGCCTGCTGGTAGATCGTAAAGGCCAATTCGAACGCCGCGGCACACAGATCTATCGCCAACTGACCCAGATTTCATCTCAGAATGAGGGCATGTCAGAGCTGATCAGCGCAATGGCGCGCCTGACGAACAAAACCGTTGTCATCCAAGACAAGCGCCTGCGCGTGCTGGAACACATCGTCCAACCACAGGTGATCGGCCAGTGGGAAGAAATCGAAGCCTTCATCCGCAAAGTAGAGCATCTGCCCGTTGAGATGCAAGATCGGCATCGCGCCAGCGACGTAGACGCGCCGATGATGCAGTCCTTGCAACTGCCGGGCATGGCGCGTTTGGTCGCCCCGGTGGTCACCAACGGCATCGGGCGCGGGTTCTTGTCGATCATCGGCCAAGATACCGAACTGGACGACATCGATCAGCTGGTGTGCGAGCATGGCGCGGCGGCTTGTGCCATCGAGATGGCCAAACAAAAAATGGTGAGCGAGACCGAAAAACGGCTGCGCGGCACGTTCCTAGATCGCTTGCTGTTGGGCGATGTCAGCCAGCAAGAGGCCATTCGCCAAGGCGAACGCTTCGAACACGACATGACCGCCACCCACGTTGCAATGGTGCTGTCATGGCGCGGCGAGAACGCGCCGTCCATCCGCCGCCTCGAGACGATGATCAACACGATCATCGAGAGCCAGCAAGCCCATGCGCTCGTGTGGCAGCGTGAGAAAGAGCGGGAAGTCGTGGTGTTCCACGCGACAGATCGAGACAACCCCATCGACACGAGCCTCAAACTTACCGAGAAGTTCGCCAGCGACATCAACCGCCAATACCCAAATAACCACATCGCCATCGGTCTGGGGCAGCCCGTGCGCGAGGTCAGCGCGTGGCGCAACAGCTACCGTGACGCCGTCCAAGCGATGGAGCTGGCCGTGCGCTTGCAGACGGATACCCCGCTCTACATCGGAGATTTGGGCGTGTATCAGTTGATCCTGTCGCTCTCCGATCGTGATAAGCTGATCGACTTTTGTGATCGAACGCTGGGGACTTTGATCAAGTACGACGCCAACCAGAACGGCGAGCTAGTCAAGACGCTGGAAGCCTATTTCGCTTGCCACGGCAACCTTTCTCAGACGGCTGACATGCTCATCGTGCACCGTAATACCCTGCTTTACCGCATGAATCGCATCAACGACATCGCCAAGATCGACCTAGAACGGCCAGAAACACGGCTAGCGCTGCACCTCGCCTTAACGATTCGGCGGCTATTAGCACTTGGGTGAGCGAACACATTGGGCGCAACTACCAAAGAAAAGCGGGCTTTGTTTTGTGCGCAGTGCACACTAGCAATTTCTGACGGCAAGATGTCTCAATTCTTATGCATTTTCCACAAGCTAGATCGTTGGTTTAGTCCATAGCCGCTTGATTGGCCTCTAGCTACACTTCTAAGTGCTTGAAAAATAAGCCTTCGCTTCCTCAAGTGTTGAGTGCCTCACGCTCACACGCAACACAAACTTAGAACCTACATTTAGAGCACCAAACTGCACGGTTACAGCTCATTCAACGATGCGAGACCCGGAGGTCTGACGATGAGTCCATCACAACCCAACAAGCTGCCTGCTAGTGCCATCTTGCAGGATTTAGATCTGCACCCGATTGATCAACTTGAACGCGACGCTTGCGCTCTGATCTGCTCGGTGCGCAAAGGCGGCCAGCCCACGCATGGCAATGTCAAACGCACCATCGAAGCTCTCTCGCGCATGGGCCACCGCACCGGCTACATCAACGGTGAAGGGGACGGCGTAGGCGTGCTGACAGACATCCCCCGCCTGATGTGGTCGAAGTGGCTTTCAGAGGCCGGCATGATCGCCTCCACAGCGTCTGATCGCAATTTCTGGGTTGCTCACGTGATGATCCCAGCCACTGACCGCCCGCGCGCGAAAAACATCGTCGATGTCATCATCCGCTCCATCAGCGAGACCGGCCTACATACCTTGACAGATCGCCCGGGCAACGTGAACCGTCTGATCCTCGGCCCGAACGCTGAGAAGAACGAGCCGGTCTTTTGGCAGATCGCCGGCATCAACGGGCAAGTGCCATCCGCCAAGCTAGAAAGCACCCTCTTCGAGCTTCAGGTGCGGCTGGAGGATGAACTAGGGGTGCACTTCCCGTCGTTCTCGTCGCACAGCGTCGTCTACAAAGTGCAGGGGACGATTGAAATCCTGCGGCGCTACTATCCAGAACTGCGTGACCCAGACTACGCCTCAACGGTCACGATGGGCCATGCCCGCTACAGCACGAACACCAACAGCGTCTTTGAGCGCGTTCAGCCCTTCAACCTGCTCGGCCACAACGGCGAGTTCAACACCATCAGCCGTCTGCGCCTTGAGGCCAACATGCTAGACATCCCGCTGCCGGTCAACGGTTCAGACAGCCAAGATGTCGACCGATTGATCCATGCGCTCATCGCGCGGCATGGGCTAGATCTCATCGAGGCGATGGAATACGTCTTCCCGCCCTATCAACACGACCTGATCCAAAACAACCCAGAAATCCACGCCATCTACGAAGAGATGCGCCAGTCCTTCGGGCATTTTGCGCAGGGGCCAGCCGCTGTCGCCTCGCGCATGGGCAACTTGCTCGTCTTCAGCGTCGATTCGCTCGGCTTACGCCCGCTGTGGTTCGGCGAGACGGAAAAGGAATACTTCGCCTCGTCTGAACGCGGCGTCTACTACCTTGACGGCATGAGCGTAGACGCCAAGCCAATGGGGCCGGGCGAAAAAATTGCGCTCAAGATCACGCCCGGCCACAAGATCGAGGTGATGGACTACCCGGCCATTCAGCAGCACGTCTATAAGCGCTACTTGGAGCGCCACCACCCCGTACAGCGCGACAACACCAGCATCTGGTCCATGTCGCAGCCCGACCCGCGCAGCACCGGCCAATTCCCGATGAGCTTCGGCAACGGCAAGCCGACCAAAGTCACCACAGGTGAGATGCAGGCTGTGACCTCAGCAGCCCCTGTCGCTATCGCCGAAGCGCCTAAAAGCGGCCTGACCCCCAACATTGCTGCCAGCATCCCGTGGCGACAGCGCGAGATCAAGCTGAACACCGCAGCAATGGCTGCGTTCGGTTGGGAACGCTATCACCTCAGCCTCGTTGAAACACTGGCCGAGACAGGCAAGGAGCAAATCGGCTCGCTCGGTTGGGATGGGCCGCTAGCCGCTATGAGCCACAACCGCGTTAACATCGCCGATTATTTCAAGGAAACCGTCGCTGTCGTGACCAACCCTGCCATCGACCGCGAACGCGAAGCCTCGCAGTTCAGCACGCGCATGGTGATCGGCGTGCGCCCGCACATCGGCAAGCCGCGCCAAGAGGGCGATCTGCTCGTTCAGATCGAAACGCCCTTCCTCGTGGGCGGGCACACAGCCCTCGGCAGCGCAGACGTCATGCAGCGCGTAGCCGACAAGTTCGGCACATTGGCCATTGAGCAGCTCTTCGACGTGTTCGGTGATCGCATGGTCACGCTCCAAATGAGCGCCGCAATGGACGAAAACCTTGAAACAGCGCTAGAGCGGATCGCACAAGAAGCGGTGAACTGCGTGCGTCAGGGCGCACAGTGCATCTTGCTCGACGACAGCGACGTGATCGACGGCAAACGCTTATGGATTGACCCGCTGCTGGTGGTGGCCGCAGTGGATCGCGCACTTCGCTTGCACGACAGCGCGGTGAACTTGCGTCGCTCCGCGGGCATCGTGCTGCGCTCTGGCGCAATGCGCGATTTGCACGACATCGCCATGGCCATCAGCTTCGGCGCAAACGCCGTCAACCCCTATGCATTGTATGCGGCAGCCGTCGGCGTTGCGCCCAAAGGCGGCAGCAGCGCCCCTTCGGATGATGAGAGCTTCAAGGTCATGTGTAACGTCGTCAAGGCCTTAACGCTCGGCTTGCAGAAGGTTACCTCCACCATCGGCTGCCATGAGCTGCGCGGCTATGGCCACAGCTTCAGCAGCATCGGCCTGAGCAAAGGCGTCGCCAGCGTGTTCGACACGCCTAACTACTTCGGAAGCGAAGGCCGCGGCCTCACTTGGGGGATGCTCCGCAGCGACGCCGAAGAGCGCGCTGCAGATCTGCGCGGCGAGACCAAAGCCCGCCTCGTCAACCCTGACCGCCTCTACCCCAAAATGTGGAAGAAAATTGAAGACGTCGCTTTGGGCGAAAAGACGCTCGAGGAATACTCGGCAGAACTGCAAGAGCTTGAAAACAAAATCCCCGTCACCATCAACCACGTGATCCACTTGAAAGAGGGCGGCAAACCTGTTCCGGTTGAAACGGTTGACCTGCGCATCGGCAACCACAGCATGCCACTCATCATCAGCGCCATGTCCTACGGCTCACAGGGCGAGCTATCCTACAAAGCTTACGCCGAGGCCGCCTACAAGCTCAACACGATCTGTATCAACGGCGAGGGCGGCGAAATGGCCGACGTGATGGGCAAGTACCCGCGCAACCGCGGCCAACAAGTCGCATCGGCCCGGTTCGGCGTCAACATCGGCTTCTTAAACTCATGCGATTACATTGAGATCAAGATTGGTCAAGGGGCTAAGCCCGGCGAAGGCGGCCACCTGCCCGGCTTCAAAGTGACGGAACAAGTCGCTGCATCGCGCGGCACGCCCCCGGGCGTTGACCTTATCTCGCCTAGCAACAACCATGACCTTTACAGCATCGAAGACCTCGCCCAACTCATCGACGAGCTGAAAACCGCCAACCCGTTGGCGAGGGTCTCGGTCAAGATTCCAGTCGTGCCCGGCGTTGGCATCATCGCTGTGGGGGTGGCCAAAGCGGGCGCAGACATCATCACCATCACCGGCTACACTGGCGGCACTGGCGCAGCCCGTGCCCACGCGCTGCGCCACGTCGGGCTGCCTGCCGAAATCGGTGTGTGGCTAGCTCATCGTGCCCTACTGGAAAGCGGCCTGCGCGATGGGGTTGAAATCTGGGCCGATGGTGGCATGAAGAGCGGGCGCGACGCCGTCAAGATGCTCTGCCTCGGCGCGAACCGCGTCGGCTTCGGGACGCTGGCGATGGTGGCCGTCGGCTGTACGATCTGTCGTGGCTGTCAGGATGGCACGTGCCACGTTGGCATCACGACGCACGTCAAAACTCGTGAAGAGGCCGAACTCAAGGGCTTCAAATCCTTCCGTCCATTCGAAGAACGCGGCTCAGCCGATGCCATCGTCAACGTGTTCAACATGCTCGCTGAAGAAGTGCGCCAACTGACCGCCAAACTGGGCTTCACCAACCCGCAAGAACTCGTTGGCCGCGCCGACCTGCTGGAGCAGTCCGCGATGCACGACCGCATCGACTTGTCGCAGCTTCTCAAACCAGCCCCCAAGACGCCCAAGAAGCCCGCCCAGCCGGGCGGTCGTCGCCTCTCGCGCCCGCGCAACACCGTCAGCCGCCAAATCACCGAGGTCATCAAGGAATACGTGCGGCGCGGGGAGTATGAGCTGACCTACGACGATGAGCAGGTCATGGCGATGGATCGCGCGCTCGGCACGCACCTCAACGGCGCGCTCAAGCGCGGTGAAATCCCGTCAAGTGACCAAATCGAAGCGATCAACCTCTCTTTCAGCAACTCGGCCATACCGGGCAACGGACTGGGCGCATTCATCGATGAGCCGCTCAACATCGTCGTGGAAGGCGGCGCGCAGGACGGCGTAGCTAAGGGCGCGAAAGGTGGCCGAATCACTATCTTGAAGGGTTTGAACCACAACGGCACACGGCTCGATGGCAGCGTCGGCAAGAGCTTCGCCTATGGGGCGCAGGGCGGCTTGTTCATCGTGCAAGGCAACGCCGACACGCGCGCTTGCATCCGCATGAGCGGCGCAGACGTGATCTTCGGTGGTGAGATCAAGACCCCATTGAACGACGAGTTGGGCGGCCTCGCCGCGCGCGCGAACCTCAAGGGGTACGCATTTGAGTACATGACCAGCGGGCGCGCACTGGTGTTAGGTGACCCCGGGCCGTGGATCTGCGCAGGCATGACTGGCGGCGTGATCTATCAGCGCATCCAGCCAGAGATGAACCTGACGGTAGACGCCATCCGCCGCCGCCTTGCCCCGGGCGCGACTGTGGACATCATGCCCGTGGACGAGCAGGGCGAAAAAGACATCCGCGATTTGCTCAACATCTACATTAAGACGCTAGAACTTAACAACCAGAGCGAAGCCACCCATCATCTCTATGCCCTGCTTGCGCGCCCCACGGCCTACTTTGTCAAGATTGCCGTGCCGCAGCGCGTCAACTGAGCATCCCCACACAGCACGACTGAACGGCCACTGTTGTAGCGTGGCCGTTTTTGCTGCTCAGCGCTCACGCTCAGTCGGAATCGTGGCGAGGACGCGCTCGATCTTTAACGCTAAGTGCAGGATGAGACGGTTATCCGCATCATCTAGGTCAAGCCCGGTCAGGTCGGCAATTCGTTCAAGTCGGTAGACTAACGTGTTGCGATGCACGTCAAGGTTTTCCGCGGCTTTGGCGAGGTTGCCGTTGGAGTTAAAGAACCCCTCCAGCGTGCGGATGAGATCGCTTTGTTTGCGGGCGTCGTGCTCGAGCAGTGGGCCGAGGATCTCCTGATGAAAGCGCTTCAGGTGGGGCAAACTGCGGTCTTTCAACGCCAAGAGCAGTTGATAGAGTTTCAAATCGCCGTAGAAGGTGCTCTTGTCACGGTCGCCTAGCTCCAACGCAATGCTGACGGCGTCCTTCGCCTCACGGTAGGCCTCACGCAGCCCTTGCAGCCCCTGCATAGGCCGGCTAATGCCAGCCGCCACAAGACCGTTCGGCGTGCGTGTGGCCATTTGCGCGCGCAGTTCTTCTACATGGCTGCGCACCCGCTTCAAGTCATCGGCGCTGTCAAGCGGGTAAAGGGCGACGATGACATCTACGTACTGCCCCACTGCCCCGGCCAACTGCCGCCGCGTGAAGTCATCTCGCACGAGCGAGATGAGTGAATCCAGCGGCATCATTTGGCTGCTTTCTGTTACCGCTCGAAAGACAACTGTCACAAAAGCAGCATGTGGATCAAACCCTGATTGCTGCGCGCGCGTCGTCAACAAGTCCTCATCGCCCGGGGTTCCGCTCAACCACATCTGAACCCAATCGCCCCGCGCTTGCTCCACCGCAGAGGCGATGGCGCGCGTCTTGGCCATCTCAATCGCGCACACATCCGCCCCATACGCCAGCACAAGCCGATCAAAATCGTCGATGTCCTCTGTCTTTTCTACCAGTGAGAGATACCCCGCGATGCGCTTTTCTACCTTCAGCACCGTCGTATACCCGATCGGGCTTTGAACGATGACCCCTTGCATGCTGGGGGATTCTTTCTCCAACCACTTTTGGAACTGCGTGTAAGGAAGGCTCTGCACAAGTGAGCGGCCAGTTACGGTGCGCTTGCCGACGCTGGGGTACACTTGCTCCATCAGCACCCCTGCATCGTCATGCACGACAACAGGCTTGGCCGTCGCCCGCGCAATCACCTGAAGTAAGCTCGACAGCTCGCGGTTCTCGGCTACTAGACGAGTCAACTGCCGCTGAATCTCCATCGCACGCTCCGTAAGCTGCGCAGCTTGATTGATGATCAGCTTGTTCACCGCTCGCTCGACAGACGGCAGGTTCGTTCCTTCGGGGAGTGACAGCAGGCAGATACCGCGCTCAGCCGCTGCGCTGATGGCATAACGCGCCACATCACCCTCTACAGCAACCGCCTGAACACCCACTTCGTGCAAGCTTTGCACCACCTCAGAGAGGGTGATACGGCTGTCATAGCTGCGCAGCACATCCATCGAGACCAAAGCCAGCTCCCCCCCGTAGATGTCTGGAAAGGCCGGGGGCTGCGCCCGAACTGTGATCGCCCAATTGATCTGCGATTCAGGGTCTCCCGTCACAAGCGCTGTCCCTAGTGGAAGTGCAAATCGTATCAACGATTGGAGCGTTGCCGAGTTTTTATCCGCCATAGTGAAACCTTATAAACACACGCCCGATAAAGGTGCAGCCATTGTAGAGTTTGACTATGTTTTGTGTGAGCATCGAGGCAAATAGTGTAGCAATGGCTCAACTATACAGCACGTTTCTACAAAAACAAACAGAGCAGAGGCGCTTTACTCGCCCCTGCCCTGCTGAAAATCTTCGTCGTTTTTTGGTTAGTTTAGCTAATTCGTTGAATTCCCACGGTCAGCGTCTCACCATCGAGTTCCCCTTTAAGGCTCTCAGTGAAATCTTCGACAAAAAAACCATCCTGCGGTTGGGTATGCTGCATGTCATCTGCCAGCGTCTCTCGTTTGACGTAATCAGCAAATGCATGGATTGCCTCCACCAGCCGCGGGCTAGCCTGATACTGAATAACGATTCGATCAGACAGCTCAAGGTCGGCGTTCTTGCGCAGGGTTTGAATGCGGCGCACCACCTCGCGCGCGATGCGCTCGTTGATCAACTCTGGCGTCAAGGTCACATCGAGCACTGCAACATAGCCGCGCTCCTCAAACACGATGAACCCCTCTGCTGCTTCTTGCCGCACTTCGACTTCATCAGGGTTGAGCGTGAAAGACTTGCCGTTGACGTCAACGGTGATCGGCGCATTGGCCAACAGCGCCCGCCCCCATGCCGCCGCCTGCGCTTGCTCCGCTGAGGTGAGCGCCTGCTTGACCGTCTGCATGTCGCCTTTCAACTTTGCCCCCAGCTTGGCAAACACCGGGGCCAGCCGATAGATCGTCATGCCATCTTCATCCGAGACGAAGCGCACTGCTTTCACGTTCAGCTCATCGCGGATCAGTTCATCGTACTGCTCCACGATGGCCCGTTCACGCGCACTGCTGACACCAAAGCTGATGCTCGTCAGCGGCTGCCGCACGCCCAGTTCAACGCTGTTGCGCGCGCTCAACCCCAAGCTGACGAGGCGCTGCACAAGCGCCATCTCCTCAATCAGCCGCTCGTCGATCAGCAACTCATCCGGCGCTGGCCACTCCGCGAGATGTACGCTGTCCGGCGCTTTGCGGTCATGCTCCACTACGAGGTTACGGTACATCGCCTCGCTCAAGAAGGGCATGGCAGGGGCGATCAGCTTGCTGAGGGTCACAAGGCACTCGTACAGCGTGGCGTAGGCGCTCGCTTTGTCGGTGTCGCTCTCGCTCTTCCAGAAGCGCCGCCGGCTGCGCCGCACATACCAGTTGCTCAACTCGTCCACGAATGCCTCAATCGGACGGGTGGCATCCAGCACGTTGTACGCTTCATAGGCCTCTGTCACCTCTTTCACTAAGCGATGCAGCGCAGCCAGCACCCAACGATCAAGCCAATCGCGTTCTGCCACGGGCGGGGCGCTCTGTGTGGGCGTCCAGCCGTCGATGTTGGCATAAGTGACGAAAAAGCTGTACGTGTTCCACAACGTGTTGTAGAACTTGCCAACCACGCTGCCGACCAGCTCCACGCTGAAGCGGCGCGACTCGCCGGGCTGCGAGGCCGTGTACATGTACCAGCGGAAGGCGTCCGCGCCGTAAGCGTTGAGCACTTGCCACGGGTCAACGATGTTGCCCTTGCTCTTGGACATCTTCTCGCCCTTCTCGTCGAGGATGTGCCCCAAGCAGATGACGTTCTTGAACGCCACCTCGTTGAAGAGCATCGTGCTGATGGCGTGTAAGCTGTAGAACCAGCCGCGCGTTTGATCGACCGCTTCGCAGATGTAATCCGCTGGATGGTCGAGGCGGCTGCCCGGCTTGTGCGGATAGCCATACTGCGCCACCTGCATCGCGCCGCTGTCGAACCACACATCGATCACCTCAGGCACGCGGCGCATCGTGCCACCGCCCCCGTTGGGGTTCGGGAAGGTGATCTCATCGACGTAGGGGCGGTGCAGGTCGAGGTCGCTCAGGTCGCGCCCGACCAATTCGCTCAGCTCTTTTACGCCCCCCACGCAGATCATCTCGCCGGTCTTGTCGTCGACCCAAACCGGCAGGGGCGTGCCCCAATAGCGCTCGCGCCCCAGCGCCCAATCTTTGAGATCTTCCAGCCAATTGCCGAAACGCCCATCCCGCACGTGCGACGGAACCCAGTTGATGCGCTTGTTGTTGGCGATGAGCTGCTCTTTGTGTTGGGTGGTGCGGATGAACCACGTGTCGCGCGCCATGTACATGAGCGGCTTGCCGTCGCGCCAGTTGTGCGGATAGGTGTGCTTGTACTTGCCGCTCTTGAACATCAAGCCGCGATCTTTGAGGTCTTTGATGATCTCAGGGTCAGCATCTTTGAACCACATGCCCTTGAACTTATCGACCGCGTCCACAAAGCGACCATTGGGGGTCATCGTCATGAACACCGGCAGATCATGTTTGATGCCCACCTCCATATCATCCGCGCCGAAGGCCGGCGCGAGGTGCACAATCCCCGTGCCGTCCTCAGTCGACACGAAGTCGCCAGCCACTACGTAGGCATGATCTTTGTCAGTAGGCAGGAAGGTATACAGCGGCTTGTAGCGCTCACGGACGAGGTCACGGCCGCGCATCCGCTTTACCACCCGATAGTCCAGCTTGTCCATCACATCTTTCACGCGCGCCTCAGCGAGGATGAGCTGCTCTGTGCCATCCCCACTGGCGAGCGGCACTTCAACCTGCACGTATTCAACCTCCGGGCCGACCGCCAGCGCAGCGTTGGCAGGGAGCGTCCACGGCGTCGTCGTCCACGCTAAGAAATAGACACCCGTTCGATCTTTCAACGGGAAGCGCACATACACGCTCGGATCGCTGATCTCTTTGTAGCCCAGCGCCACCTCATGGCTGCTCAACACTGTGCCGCTGCTTGGGCTGTAGGGAACCACTTTGTAGCCGCGGTAGATCAGCCCCTTGTCCCACAACTGCTTCAGCACCCACCAAACGCTCTCGATGAACTCGTTGGTAAAGGTCACATAGGCGTTGTCGAGGTCAACCCAGTAGCCGATGCGCTCCGTCATCTTCTCCCAGTCGCGGATGTTGGCGAACACGTTCTTACGACAGCGCTCATTGAAAGCAGCAATGCCATACTCCTCGATCTGGCGCTTATCTGTAATCCCCAGTTCTTTCTCAACGGCTAGTTCCACCGGCAAGCCGTGCGTGTCCCAGCCGCCGCGCCGCTCACAGTAATAGCCGCGCATCACTTTGTAGCGCGGGAACATATCTTTGAACGCCCGCGACAGCACATGGTGGCTGCCCGGCTTGCCGTTGGCAGTGGGCGGCCCTTCATAAAAGACAAACTTTGGGCGGCCTTGGCGCTCCTCGGTCGTCCGCTGGAACACGCGGTGCAGCCGCCAATATTCCAGTTGATCTTGCTCAAGTTTTTGAATGTCGACCTTTGGGTCAATCGGTTGAAATGCCATAGGATTTTTGTTGAACTCCAAATGTATCTAGGTGGATGAGAGTTAGGCCAGTGGGCAGCAGGAAGCAAGTGGCATCACCCGCAAATGACCCGTGAGACGATGGATCTCACGTTGGCACCTCCTCAGAAGGTCGTCATCAAAGATTTGAGAAACTTGGTCAAACGCTCTAAATTATGCCTAATTCTACACGTTTTCGGTAGAGAGACTCAGGGGCCGCTCACCCATAGAATGCGCCGCGAAACCGTGAGCACTGTCACGTTTGGCTCGGTGGGGTGGCTGGCAGCAACAGCCTGCCAACGCATCTGAAACTGCGAAAATGGCTGCGTCCCTCGACACACCGAGACGCGCGTCAGCGATGGGATATGCTGCGCGCAGTCATGATAGCGTTCGCACTGGCCGATTTGCTCGTAGAAGCGCGTGACGGCGCAAGCATCCTCACCCACTTCATACGTCCAAACCTGATCGCCCTGCGCATCCACATCAATGCGCTGCTCAAGCGCCCCATTTGGCACAGGGGGCAGCGGGGGAAAGAGCGCAGCCAACGTGACGGAGAGCACCTGCGCGCCAATGAAGAGGCCGCCGATCAAGACGATCAGCAGCCCCACCAAGTAGAACCAGATGCGACGCGGGATCGGAGCGTCGTCGGCCTCAGTTTTGCCAGCGCTGCTCATAGATGATGACTACATCCCCTTCCGTGTTCAGGTTCGGGTCGTCACTGCGCGTGCCGGGCTGAATCCAGACGAGGGTATCCTGTGTAGCGTTGAACCCGCTGCGGTCAAACATGCACTTGAACAAGAACGGCAGATCGCGCCCGGGCACAAAGTTCGGGTCGTAGATTTTGCCGTCGTTGGCAGGCCGCTGAACGTCCGGTATGTTGGTGAATTCCCCCGCAGGTGGCAGACGTTGACAGCGCTCTAGCGAGCTAGCAGCGCCGCCACTCGTGCCGTAAAAGCGCTCCATCTGAGCTTGATAAAACGCGGCGACTTCCTCTACATTACCGCCGGGAACGCGGTAGTAGTTGCGCTGGAAGCCCACGCTGACGAACTCCGTTCCGCCCCATTGTGTCGCGTTCGGCGGCAGATCAGGGAAGAATGGGGTGCGCCTCGACTGCTGATCAACTTGAAACGAAACAAACCCAAACCCAACGAACAGGCCGCCTAACACCATCACCAACAAGCTCAAGCGGAACCACGAGAAGTTCCCTTTGCGATCAGTTAAGAATCCCATTTGTCTGCTCCCAGTCTCTCACACTCGGTCAAGCGCGGCGCGCATCGCCTCAATGTGCTTGGCCACACGCGCACCATAGGGCGTGCTCGCGAACACATCAGCCTCGCGCTCCCAATAGGCCAACCCAGACGCCAACGAACGCGGCGGCGGTTCTACCAGCGTTTCCAGCCCGCCCAGCAGATGGTAGGCCATCAGTTTACGGTACGGTTCATCCGCATGAGCGAGCGCTTCGTGCAGGATTTCACGCCCTGTCTCAGCATCGCCTGATTCCAGTGTAGCATAGCCCATTTCAAAACTTACCGCTTTCGGCGCGCCAAAAAGTAAAGATTTTTTTATGAATTCGGCAGCTTCGGCGTATTTCCCTCGCACTAGCAGCGTGCGCCCCAGCCCATACAGGGCAAACCCATAATCGGGCTGCTGTTCGACGACACGGCGCAGCACGCGCTCGCTCTCGTCCACCTCTCCCAAATTGCGTAGGGCGTTGCCGAGCAAGACGTAAACATCCGCGCTGACAGTCTTACCCGCGAGGCTCTGTTCTGCGATGTGCTGTTCAAGGATTATGCGCGCTTGCGCAAACTCGCCACCGCGGAACGCGCGCTGCGCCTGCGTGTAGGGTGTGACTAAGTGGCGATTGCCGTACAGCGCGATGCCTTGCAGCACCAGCGTTAGACCGATCAGCCCCGCCAGTGACCACGTGGGCACTTGCTCACGCCCCACAGCGAACACAATCAACAGCACAATCAACAGGCCGAACGCCAACCAGAACGCCCAGCGCACCGGCGGCTCCCACAGCCGCACATCCCGAAAAAATTGAACCAGTATCCCCATAGCTGTGTTTACTCGCGGCGCGCTTCAGCTACGGCAATTGCTTGAGCGATGCTCGCCAGTTCATAGCGCAGCGCCGTCCCATAGCTGGTCGTGTCCAGCGTTCGCAGGATTGGCTCCCACGCTTCTAAACCAGCGCGCGCCGCCAGCATGCGGGCTGTAGCCGCCTCGGCCTCGGCGTGGTTGCCTGCCTCACGGTAGTCATTCGCCAGATGGTAGTACACGCGGACGCTGTACATATCTGGCAGGTGGTGCTGCGCTGCGCGGCGGAAGGCTTCCATGGCGCGGGCGCGGTTGCCGGCAGTTAGTTCAAGGAACCCCTGTTCGGCGTGCACAAAGCCGGGCTGGTTCGGGTCTAGCTCCGTCGCACGCTGAAGCGCCACCGCTGCCGCCTCGTAGCTGGCCTGCTGGCGATACCCGTTGGCGAGCATGATATAGCTGTTGGGGTTCGTCGGGAACAACTGCACAGCGCGGTCTGCAGTGGCTTGAGCTTTGGCAAGCTGCCCGGTGTTGGCGTAAGCCGTCGTCAGCAGCATCAGCACTTCGGGCGTCTCGCGCCCACGCGCCACCGCTTGTTCCAGCAGTGGGATGGCTTGGCTGAACTGCATCTGCTGGATGAAGCGATAAGCCTCGCCGTAGCCGGGAGCTTGCCGCCGCGTTTGGACGGCCAGCAGCAGCCCCACCAGCGCAAACCCACACAACACCATCAACGCGGAGAGGCACAACCCGATCAGCGCTAACTGCATCGCCGGCGACAGCTCATCGCTCAACGGGCGCTGCCGCAGCAGAAACAACTCCACCACCACGCCGATCACGAACACGGTAAAGCCTAACACGGCCAGCGCGCTTGCTGCGAACACGCCTCCCCACGCGATCATGCGCCGCGTGCTCATGCTAGCGCCTCCACGGAAGTTTCTTTCGCCAGCAGCGCCTTCAGCAGCGCCACGTCCTCACTGAGCACCTCACGCAGCACGGTTGCGTTGCGATCGGACAGCAGCAGCTCCCACTCGCGCAGGCCTTTACGGTCGCGTTCGATCTGTTTGAGCAGCGGCGCAGCGGCGGCGGGGTTGCCGCTGCGCACGTGCGCGCGCGCGATGTAGAGCGCAATCAGCAGCCGATGGCGCACATCAGGCACTTTGTTGAGGTCGAGCCGTTCCGTCAAGCTCTGAAGCACCCCCGCGCTGTCCTTCAGCCGATCTTGGATCATCCCCAAGTTGTAGGCCGTGACCCAGTCCTCCGGCGCTAACTCATGAGCCTTCTCAGCGCTCTTGAGCGCCTGCGCGTAGAGCTTCGCCTGCAAGTCCACCTCAGCCATGCCGTTGTAGGCGACAGCGCGCTCCGTGTCGGTCTTGGCGAGGTTCTTCATGCGCTCATAGTCAGACTTGGCGCGCGGCAGCTTGCCCGCCAGCCGCAGCAGTTCCGCCCGAAAGCGATAGTGATGCGCTGTGTTCGGCTCTTGCTTGATGATCGCGTCCATCGCCTTGACGGCTTCATCAAGGTCGCCCCGACGCATCGCCTTGACGGCGCGCTTGTACTCAATCGGCTCACGGCTGCGGCGGAAGATCAGCCAACCGGCTACCAACCACCCCAACGCCGCCCCCACCGCAAACCCGAAATAGTTTGGCACGATCAGCGCACCGATCAACAGCGCCAACACCGCCGGAAACAAGATTGCGCCCCAACGGTAGCGCTGATCGCCGTCCATCGCGCTGACGATGATCCCAACTGCCCCACCCAAGAAAGCTAGAACAGCCACCGTCTGCACCGTAGACGACCATTCTTGATCGACCAGCAGCGCGGCGGTGCTCGTCAGGCCAGTGATGAGCAGCAGCCACAGCAGCGCGCTGAAGCGCTTCTCACCGAGGAAAAATCGAAACTCATTCAACAGACGCATAGACTTTGCTCTTACTGCTGCCATCATCCAAGTAAATTCGTTCGCCCGCCGCATCCTCTGCCGCCAGCGTCACCCCTACCACGTCGATCCACAACCGCCGCGCGCCCACCCGAACCACCTGCACGCCATCATGGCGGGCTATCACTGCAATCGGCCAGACTTCCCCCGTTGATACCTCAAACACTTGGCCGCCGCCCAGACCTAAGGCGGCCTGAGCAGCCAACCCCTGCACGATCCACGGCCAATCGGTCGGGACGGCATTTGCAGGCAGGGCGTCGTCCTGCGCATCAGCCTGAGTGTTCTGGCTCATGGTCGTCTGCATCACCCCATCAAGGAACAACCGATGCAAGCGAGTTCGCGTTGCGTTGGGGCTGAACTGCTCTTCGTTGAAGCGCACTGGCCAACCGTTCGCGTCAAAAAGCGCCTCATACAGCGTAAACCCATTGGCATCTTCTCGATCTACGCGGGCGAGATACGCGCCGTCCAGCTCATGCAGCGTCCACTGCTCGATGACTTTGTCATCTACGAGGCGGCGATAGGCTCCGCGCCGCACAAACCGCTCTCGCTGCCCCACCGGATGAAGCTGCCTCATGGCGCGTCCACCACTTCAAGGTAAATGCGTTTGTTGATCCCGCCCTTGCTCTTGTAGTCGCTAATGCGCAGGCGGCCAATTTCAGAAGTGTTGGCGAGATGCGTGCCACCGCAGGCCTGCAAGTCCAGCCCGACGATTTCCACCGTCCGCACTTCAGTGATCCCCTCCGGCAGCAGGTTGATCTTAGTACGGATCAAGTCAGGGATCTGAAACGCTTCTTCACGAGGCAGCACCTGCACGCGCACCTCACGCCCAGCAGCCACCTCAGCGTTGATGCGCGCCTCGATGTCGTCCACCAATTCCCGCTGCATGCGTTCAAACTCAAAATCCATACGCCCCTGCAGCGGCTGCATGTCTCCGCCTGTGACCAGCGCGCCATACGTGCGGAACACCACACCGCATAAAACATGCAGCGCGGTGTGGATGCGCATCAACTGGTAGCGCTTCTCCCAGTCGATCTCCCCATGCACTGCTGTTCCGACCGCAGGCAGCGCGCCGTTTAACACGTGCCAGTTGCCTTTCTGCACTTTCGTAACGGGCAGCATCTCGCCATTGACTACGAGAAACCCCGTGTCGCACGGCTGGCCGCCTCCGCCCGGGTAGAAGGCCGTCGCCGAAAGCTGCACCGCGTTCTGTGCCGCGTCAACGGCTGTCACCTCCGCGTCGAACGACCGGCAGTAGCTGTCCGTCTGGTAAATCAACTGCATCTTACGCCTCACTCTCTGACTCTGAAAGATCTACGCGGTTCCGCATGCGGACGACCACCTCGCGCGCGCCGAGGCTGCGCCAGAAGGCCTGCCCAGCAGCATTCGCGCTGGCCACAAACCACTCGTATTCGAACACATTGCGCGAGGCAAAGAACTGCTCCATCGCGCGCACCAACGCCCGACCGATGCCACGCTCGCGGTTGGCCTCGTCTACGAACACATCCCCGATGAAACCGGTCACCTCCGCGGTGAACATCTCAAGGCGCATGTCGGCAATCATGCCAGTGATGTAGCCTACGATTTCCTCATCAACGACTGCCACATAAGTACGACTATATGGATCGTTGAGAAGGCTCTGAATGCGCGCCGCGTAGCGCTGTGGCCCGTCCTGTGCCGCTTCAGGCATGACAGCGTCTAATGATCGATGGTACGCCACCAACTGCGACCACAGCGCGCCAATCCGCTCACAATCTTCTGCCTGCGCAACTCGAATTAGCATAGCTGAACGACATACCTCCCCTCGATTTGTCGCGCACCACACGCGCGCCAGAACGCTTCTTCTACTGGCAGGCGCGCTTCGGCGCAGGCTTCAACCTGATAGACACTCATCTCGCGCCACGCCGACACTGCTTCACGCCACAGCGCAGCGCCAACAGCCCGCGTTTGTGTCGTGTGCAGGTCTACCAGCAAATGCCGCACAAATGCCACACCTCCCTGTTGTTCATACAGGAGGCCACCGACCACACTCGAGGCCTCAACCACCCACCCCACTGTGTGGCAGTTGGACAGCGTCCACACCTCTTGATCCAGCATCGGCGCAGACGCGCGATACAAGCTAGACCGCAGCGTCTCTAAATCACACCAATATTGGAACAGAGTGGGCAGATCATCTAATGTAACATGGCGTACTGTCAACACGCCTGCATTGCCTCAACCATCTTCTTTGCCTACAATCTTAGCGTATGCACAGCCAACTCGTTATACCCGAAGATCAAATTCCGAACTGGATTCGCAGCGCCAACCGCGGATTGGACTGGGGCGGCATCATCGTTGCGATCGCTGCGTTCATCGTGAGCCTGCCCTATTGGTCAGGAGGCATGCTCACACCAGAAAATGACAGCATTCACCTCGCATTCCGCGCTCATGATACAACAATCAGCTTGTTGGAAGGGGTGCTCTACCCCCGCTGGTCGCCCCACGCTGTGTATGGCTACGGCGCGCCGATCCTGCACTTCTCGCCGCCGCTGGCGTCCTACAGCACCGCCCTGCTGACCTTGCTCTTCACCGACAGCGTCGCAGTCAGCGTTGGGGTGTTGATGAGCGCCGCGCTCGTCTTGGGCGGAACGGCCACCTACGCCTACATTTTGCAGCATTTGGGGGCGCGGGCCGCTTTTGTTGGGGCGCTCGCTTTTTTGCTTAGTCCAGCGTTCAGTTGGCTGCTGCCTTATCATTTGGGCGATGTCCCGACGATGCTAGCCACGGGTCTGCTGCCTGTATTTATCTGGGCGCTGGATCGCACGCTGCGCGAAACCAGCGCGCTTGATTTGCCACTGCTGGTGTGTGTGTTTGCTCTGCTGCTGCTGTGCGATCCAACCTTGTCCACGCCGCTTGCTCTCGTGTTGGGGGTAGGAGCGTGCGCCCTGCGATTCAACAGCGTGCGCCGCCTGTGGCCGCACCTTCTCATCGCGCTGCTCTGCGGTGGAGCGCTCAGCGCGTTCTACTGGCTGCCAGCCGCGCTTGAAGCCGACGCTGTCACATGGCAGCAGTTCCCGACAAGCCAATCTGCGTTTATTCACTGGCTGAGCTTGATTGCCCCGTTTACCACGCCTGATCCAATCGCGGCCACCCCGCCTGCTCAGCCAACTGCTGGAATTGCTCTTGTTGGGCTTGGGTGCTGCGCACTAGTCACACAGTTGACGACGCGGCGCGTTCAACCTTTTGGCCTCGTTTGGGGCGGCATAGCCATAGGCGTTGCAGCTAGCGTCATCGTTCTGCAAGCAGCGAGTCTAGCGGCTGCCTTTGCATGGTGCGCTGCGCTGTCAGGCGCTGCGCTCTTGCCCGCCCTCGGCACGCCTCGCCGCCAGCGCTACGGCTACATCCTCGCGCTGGTCGGCATCGCCGCCGCCTACACGCCCGTTTACCTTGCCTTTCAACGGCAGCCGCTGTCTGTCGTCTTGAATGAACAAGGCCAGCTTCTCTTTGAGCTTCGCGGATACGGCATTGCGGGCGTCCCAACTGGCGTGAGCATCCCCGGCCACGTTCCTCTGGCAAACGGCCCCAACTCATCCTTGTTGACCGCCTACACCCGCGGGCTGCCTGATCGCCTCACACTGCTAAACGGCACACCAGACAAGGCCGTGCTGCTTCGCGCTCAAAGTCACAGCAGCACCTACACAATCGCCAGCGCAAGCCCGCTCAACGCCCAATACACAGTAAACCCCTTTGTGGGGTGGCAGGCCAGCCTCGATGCCCGCCCAATCGACTTGACCCCCAACCAAGAGACCACCGGCTACCTCTTTTCACTGCCGCCCACACGCGGCAGTGAGCTTTTCATCTACTTCGGCACGACAACCACACGCCAAGCAGGCGCGGCCATTAGCCTCGTGGGGCTGGGGATGCTGCTCTTGATTTGGCGCTGGCAGCATCGGCGCAAGGAGTGGCGTTCGCACTTCCCGCCGCTGCTCGCCACCGATGACCTGCGACGTGTGGCGGTTGTCGGTGGCAGCTTAGCGCTGATTGCAGTTACCCTGTCGAGCAATCGGTTTCTGCCTGCCATCAGGCCAGCCCCCGGCGTCGGCCTCATCGGAAGCGCGGCGCTCAACTATTCAAGCAGCAGCCCGCTGCAACTGCTCGCCTACCAGATGAACACCGAACAGGCTGATCTGCTCAACGTGATGCTTCACTGGCGCGTCTCTCGCCCGTTGAGCGATCTGCTATTCATCAGCAGTTCCCTCGTCAGCATAACCGGAGAGGTTGTCACATCATCGGAGGCAATGCCGCTCACCCGCATCCCAACGTCTGCTTGGCAAACCAACCGCTACTACACAACCTACCTTCAACTCGATCTCTCGTCTGTTCCAAGAGACAGGCGCTACACGCTGATGCTGCGCGTCTTCCCATGCACAGCGCATGGCACAAACTGCACGACCAGCCGCGCGCTCACCTTTTTCGACCAGCGCGGCACGCGCCTCGGTACACAACTCACGCTGCCACAAATCCTAACCCGCTAGAGCTTGACGAAATTGGGAGGGTCTAAAGATAAACAGACAGTCATCGGCCTTTACCGTCGCGCCGCGCGCTGAAGCACTCGGCTAGGGCGCGCTCCCTGAAGGGGGCTGGATGAGTCCTCTGTTCGAATTTAGACACTCCCGACGAAATTACCCCGCTTGTCGCAGCTTCAACTACTCGTTACACTAAACGCTGCAACGTACTGAACATCAAGAAAGAGATTCCCTCATGAACCTTAACGATCTATCCCGTCGCATCGGCGAAGCGTGGCACTATCAGCGCCAGCGCGATTGGCGCGAAGCAGCCCGAGCTTTTCAAGATCTCGCTAAAGAGGCTGAGCGACTTGAGCGCACTGAAGCGGCCCTCCATCACATTGTAGATATTTACTATGGGCTGGGCTTGTCTGAACGCGCGCTGGGCAACAAAGAGGCAGCCCTGAAAGCGTTCAACCAAGCAGCAGCCTTAGCAGCTGAATCCTTCGAAATGGTCAAAGGACAGGGTGAGATCAATAACCTTGTAGACGAAGAAGACGACCGCTTCATGATGCTCGGCACGATGATCAAACAGCGCATCGCCGAGATGAGCTGAAAGCTCAATCTGTGGACAAACGTGAACGGGTAAACGCAGCCCTTGCCGGTGAGGCCCTTGGCCAAGTGCCGGTTTGTTTGTGGCGTCATTGGCCGGGGGACGATCAACGTGCGGCTGACCTCGCGCGCTGTGTGTCTTTCTGGCAGGGTGATTACAACTGGGACATCTGCGTTGCCCCGTCCTCGCCTCACTTCTTGCTAACAGATTACGGCCTCGTTGACAGCTTTGATGGAGATCTACGGGGTGGACGTACCGTCACAAAGCAGCCGATCAAGCGCTCACTTGACTGGACAGAACTCCGCCCACTTGACCCAACACGTGGCGACCTTGCCAAGCAGATCGACATGTTGAACTTGTTAAGCCGCGCCGTGAACTTCGAACAAGTGCCCGTCGTACAGGTTATTTACAGCCCATTTACCCAAGCTTTGCAGATGGTCGGGCGCGATGCTGTGCTGCGGCAGATGCGCACGCATCGTGATCGCTTCATGTCAGGGTTGACGACGCTCGCTGAATCCACTGTGCGCTTGATCGACGCGCTGCGTCGCATGCCGCTGGCTGGCATCTACTATGCGATGGACGCCTCGCATGAGTTGCTCGCGGAGGCAGAGTATCGCAGCATCGCCTTGCCGTTTGATCGACAGGTGCTCACGGCACTGCCGACGACATGGTGGCTGAACATCGCTTGGCTGCGCGGGGAGAGCGCAATGTTCCAGCTTGGGCAGGAACTCGGCTTGAAAGCGCTCAATTGGGATTCATCCATCCGCAATCAAGCGATCGAAACCGTCGGCAGTCTAGTGCGCGTCGGTTTGATGGCGGGGTTGTCGTCTCAGCATCTGCACGATTCAACGCCGAACGGCCTCCATGAGACTTTGCGCCAAGTGCTGACCGCGACAGGTGGACGACGACTCATCTTGAGCTGTGACGGCCCGATCAAGCTGACGACGCCCCTTTCAAACTTATATGCTGTGCGTGACTTTGTGCAACCAACTGTGAGGTAACTTCGATTATGTCGCTCCGTGTGATTGCCGGCACAGCCCGTGGCCGCAAGCTCAAATCCGTCCCGGGTAACAGCACGCGCCCGATTATGGATCGCGTCAAGGAGGCGCTCTTCTCTATATTGGGCAGCTTCGTCGCCAACTCACGGTTTCTTGATCTGTTCGGCGGCACGGGCAGCGTCGGCATTGAAGCGTTGAGCCGTGGCGCGGCGCATGCCACCTTCTGCGAGCTTGACCGCGTCGCGTTGGGCATCCTGCGCGATAATTTGCAGCACACTCAGCTTGATGATCGCGCCGAGGTGCTGGCGATCGACGCTTTCGACTTCCTGCGGCGGCCTGCTCAGACGCCGTTCGACTACATTTACATCGCGCCGCCGCAGTACAAAGGGCTGTGGCTGGAAGCGTTGAAACTGCTCGACGCCAACCCCAACCTGCTTGATGTTGACGGAATCGCTATCGTGCAGATTCACCCCCGCGAAAAAGAGACCATAGAACTGGCACACTTTGCCGCCTACGACGAACGGCGCTACGGCAACACTTTGCTGTGGTTCTTTGAGAGACGAGATGCGCCCAGCAGCTAAAGGCCCCCCAGCGCGCCCCGCGCGTAACGTACCGCGCTCTCAACGTCCGTCACATTGCCGAGCACCTGCGCCTCACGCAGCGCTGTCAGCAGTTGTCCTACCTGCGGCCCAGAAGGAAGGCCCAACAGGCGCATGAGTTCGTTGCCATCAACCAGCACCGGCGGGTTTACTACCTGCTCGTAGCGATCAAAGTAATCTGATAGCAAATGAACTGCCAGATCAACGCGCTGCAACCATAGATCTTGTGGCAGATGCGACCCGTATGTCGCCAAGATGTGCGCCATGCCGACTAGCAGCGCGTCAATGCCTGCCCCGCCCAGCATAAACCAGTAACGGTGCGACGCGAGCAGGTCATAACTCGGCAGCTCATCAATCGTCGCAAACGATCCCACAATCTGAACGAGCCGCTTCTTCTCCGCGTTGGAGAGGCGCAGATCATCGGCGGCGCGCTCCGCCATAGACACTGGCGTAAGAGGTTCGCCAGCTGCATGACCCTCCACGCGGTGCAGCAGCGTCGCCAGCACCAGCAGCGCCTGATGAGACCGCTCATTCGCCCAGTGCTCACTGAGATGTTCGTTCAGCTGTCGACGATAGCGATCAAGCTGGATGACCAACATCCCCAGATCGAACGAGGCCGCGGTCTGGTCAGTGCGTCGTGGGCTAATCGCGGTCAAGATCGCTGTCAAGCGCTCGATGGCATAAAGGGTATGCTGCCATGCGTCGAACACACACGGGGGGGGCTGCTCACGGTTGACGAGCTGTCCCAGCCCGGGCATAACGTATTCCAGCAGCTTTAGGGCTTGCAGCACGCGCAAGCCAGCGTCAACGTTCTCAAGGCTTAACAGCTTGAAGAACTCATCACGCAGCCGCTCTTTTGACACTCGCACAAGATGAGGGGCAGCCTCACGAACCGCTTGCACCACGTCAGGCATCAAGCGAAAGCCAAGCTGCACGCTCTGCCGCACTGCGCGCAGCGCGCGCAGCGGGTCCTCCGCCAGCGCATTGGACGAGCACAAGCGCACCTGCTTGTTGAGCAGGTCTCGCTCACCGTTGAGGGGGTCGATCAGTTGTTGCAGATCCCCGCGAAAGTCCACACACAGCGCGTTGATTGTAAAATCGCGCGCTTGCAAATCTGCCAGCAGGTCAGCCCCACGAAACCGCGTGAAGTCCATCACTTTGCGACCACTAGCGCTTTCATACAGCACGCGGGCAACCCCGCGCTCAGCGTCCATGACGAACACTTCCGCGTTGAGGGCATCCGCCACCCGTCGCGCCAACCGCACCGCATCGCTGGGCGTGACGAAGTCTAAATCAGGGATCGGGCGATGCAGCAGCGCATCCCGTACTGCGCCGCCGACGAGGTAGAGCGGCTCTTCCGGTCGCACGTCGAGCAGCCGTTCTTGAAGGTCGAACACCTCATCTGGCCACAGCAGAGGGCGCTGCAAGGGCGCGCGTGGGGTCGGATCAGCCATCTCTCAGCGCTGCCTCGTCCACCACCCCGATGAAGGGCAAATTACGATATTTCTCGTCAAGGTCTAATCCATACCCAAATACGAACTTATTCTCAATGGTGAACCCGACGTAGTCGCTTTGCAGATTAACTTCCCGCCGCGATGCTTTGTCCAGCAGCGTACACAACCGCAGCGATCGCGGGCTGCGCGCTTGCAGGGTCTGAAGGACGAAGTGCAGCGTGTGGCCGCTGTCGATGATGTCCTCTATCACCACCACATCACGCCCGCTGATTTGAGCGCGGGTGTCCATCTCGATGCGCACGCTGCCAGTCGAGGCGCGCCCACCGCGCCCATAGCTGCTCGCGGCCATGAAGTCGATCTCGTGCGGCACGGTCAAATGGCGCGTCAGATCCGTTAGGAACATCACGCCCCCTTTCAAAATGCAGATCAACACAAGATCAGGGCTGTTTGCATAATCACGCGAAAGCTGCTCGCCCAATTCTGCCACGCGCTGTTGCAGCGTCTGCGCGTCGATCAAGACTTCCTTCAGATATTTCTCATAAGATAGCATAAACCCACCAAGCCCAAGATGACGCTGGGGATTGTAGCGCGAAAGCAGCAGAAGATGTAGGCAGCAGCTAACGAAACAAGACTTGTACGGGCAGGCGGCCAATCAGCAGCTCATCCCCTTTGCGCAGCAGCGTTGCCTCATTCGGTTTCAAGCGCTGCCCGCCGAGATAGGTGCCGTTGGTGCTGGTCAGATCCGTGATGTAAATCTGATCGTTGTGCAAGGTCAGTTGAGCGTGAACGCGCGACACCCCGCGATCCAACGCCCCATACGGCGACAAATCGATCTCTTCTTCCTTGCGCGTGCTGAGTTCAAAACGGCCCAGCTTGTAGCTCTTGCCCTCCACCATCATCACCCGTTCCACCATCCCACGAATCACGAGCAGCACCTCGCGTCCTTCGCCGAGTCGGGATGTGCTGCCTTGCGTGGTACGGCTCATCATCCGCCGCATAATGGGGTTGTTATCGGATAAAACTGCCGTCTCACGGGTTGGGTCAGGCTTGGCTAGCGGGCGATCTGGCAGCGCATCAGGGCGGTGTGGGACGGACTCAGCGCGCGGCAAGTCAAACTTCACCGCCGGTTCTGTGTCAACTGGATTGATTGAGGCGGTTTTTGTCTCGCTTGATAGGGGACGCAGCGGCCGAATGACGCCAGACTTGTTGACCGGTTTCATCTCGTCGGTAGACAAGCTACCGGTAGCTTTGGTAGATTCAGGGCTAGAACCCTGATCAGATGGTTCTGTGATGTTTCCATTCTGCGCGTCTTGTGCCATGTCTGAACACACTTACCAAAATTGACCAACAGTGTAATTGCAGTATAGCATAGATTTTGCAGCTTCGTCTCAACAATGACATTGATAACGAAAGTGAATCCCGAATATTATGACTTCCAACATTGTAGTATTGAGCCTACCTCGTGCTGATGTTCAGATGACACTGCCTGATGGCCGCGTGCTTGCCGCACCCCACGGGACGACACTGCATACCTTGTTTCAAGCAGCAGTTACAAACAATTGGCTGCCAGCCCAGCCCCCCATCGCCGCCGCAGTGGTGGATGGCAGGCTGCGCGAGTTGAGCTACGTGCCAACGCGCGACATCTCCGCATCGCCCATCACCGTTGTCGATCCAGACGGCGCGCGCATTTACCGCCGCTCGCTGGTGCTGCTGCTGGTCGTCGCCGTGTATGAGTTGTATCCTGATCTGATTGTCGATGTGAGTTACGCCATCCCGAATGGGGGCTATTTCTGTAAGTTCCTCGGCTGCCCACCCCCTGATGAGGCGATGCTTGCGCGCATTGAACAGCACATGCGGATGATCGTCACCGCCGACAGTCCAATCACTCGGCGGGTTGTTCCTCTGCAAGAGGCGCTTCAAATCTTCGAACAACGCGGCGATCACGACAAGCTGCGGCTGCTCGAATCACGCAATCGCGACACCCTCGCTCTGTACGAACTGCGCGGCTACCAAGATTATTACTACGGGTATATGCTCCCTTCTACGGGTCATTTGCAGCACTTTCGGCTCCTGCCAACTGGCGGTGGGTTCATTCTGCAATACCCCCAGCAAGACACCTCGGACACGCTCACACCCCTGACCGGACAAAGCAAGATGGACGTTGTGTTCAAGGAAGCAAACGAAGCGCTCGACCGCCTCGGCGTAATGGATGTGGGGCGGTTGAACCAGATCACTCGCACACATGGCATTCAAGAGGTCATCCTCATCGCTGAAGCGCTGCAAGAACAACACATCGGCAACATCGCGCAAGACATCGCCCAGCGTATCCACCACGGCGTCAAGCTGATTACGATCGCTGGCCCGTCTTCGTCAGGCAAGACGACGTTTAGCAAACGGCTCGCGATTCAGCTCATGGCGTTGGGGATTCAGCCTTTGACCATCGAACTGGACAACTTCTTCGTCGACCGTGAACACACCCCACGCGACGCCAACGGGGATTACGACTTCGAAGCGCTTGAGGCCATCAACTTGCCCCTGCTCAACGACGTGATGCATCGCCTGATGGCGGGTGAAGAAGTTCAACTGCCTAAGTTCAACTTCTTCACAGGCAAAGGCGAAGCAGGGGCAGCCGTGCGCTTGCTGCCCAATCAAATCATCGTCACGGAGGGTATCCACGGCCTCAACCCGCGCCTGTTCGCCGCCCTGCCACACAGCAACATTCACCATCTCTACGTGTCGATGCTCACACAGCTCAACCTTGATCGGCACAACCGCGTCTCCACGTCTGATGTTCGCCTGCTGCGGCGCATCGTGCGCGACGCGCGCACCCGCGGTTACTCTGCCAGCGACACCATCAGCCGCTGGCAGAGCGTGCGCCGCGGGGAAACGCGCAACATCTTTCCCCATCAAGAAAACGCTGATGCGCTGTTCGACAGTGGCCTCACCTACGAGCTGGCGGCTCTGCGCCCCTTTGCCGAGCCGCTGCTGCAGCAGGTGACATTTGGGACGCCGCAGCACGTCGAGGCCAACCGACTGCTGTCGTTCTTGAGTTGGGTCGAGCCGCTCAACTCAGAGCAGCTCGCCATGATCCCAGATACATCCTTGCTGCGCGAGTTCATCGGTGGCAGCGTGTTGGAACGCTACCACCCGGGCACGCTCGGAACGAACCAATCTCAGACCAATTGATGATGCGTTTGCAAGCTTTTGACCTGTAGGTTCTTTTCAAGGCGGCGTTTGATACCTTGCAGGGTAGCCATCGCCGCGCTCATCGTCGTCACGAGCGGCACGTTGACTTGATACGCGGTGCTGCGGATCAGCGCACCGTCATCGTGCGCTTGCCCCCCGTATGGCGTGTTGATGACCAGTTGGATTTGCCCCTCGCGCAGCGCATCCACTATATGCGGTGACCCCTCTGCCACTTTGTTGATCGTCTCAGCGGGGATGTGGATGCGCCGCAGCCACTCGGCTGTGCCGCGCGTAGCCACGATCTTGAACCCTAAGTCGTGCAGCTCGCGCGCGATCTTGGCCACCGCGCCCTTGTCGAAGTCGTTCACGCTGATGCACACTGTGCCTGAAAGCGGCAGCGGCATGTTGGCGGCCATCTGTGCCTTGATGAAGGCATGGCCAAAGCTGCTGGCGTGGCCCATCACCTCGCCCGTAGAGCGCATCTCAGGGCCGAGGCGCGCGTCCACGCCGGGGAACTTCTGGAACGGCAGCACCGCTTCTTTGACAAAAAACCCTGTCACCTGCGGCTCTTCGATGAAGTTGAGTTCCTTCAGCGTCTTGCCCGCTGCGATCAGCGCGCCGTATCGCGCTAGCGGAACCCCTGTCGCTTTGCTGACAAACGGCACGGTACGGCTGCTGCGCGGGTTGACCTCCAACACGTAGACGATGTCATCTTTGATCGCAAACTGGATGTTGAACAGGCCTTTGACGTTGAGCGCCAGTCCGATACGCCGCGTGTAGTCGCGGATGATGTCGAGGTGGTATTGGCTGATCTTGTAGGGCGGCAGCACGCAGGCGCTGTCCCCGCTGTGGACGCCTGCTTCTTCGATGTGCTGCATGATGCCGCCAATCGTGACGCGCTCACCGTCGCACAGCGCGTCTACGTCCACTTCGAACGCATCGTCAAGGAACTTGTCGATCAGCAGCGGATGCCCCGTCCATTCCACCGTGCGATCCAACCAGTCGCGCAGGCTCTCCTCGTCGAAGATGATCGCCATGCCGCGCCCGCCCAGCACATAGCTCGGGCGCACCAGCACCGGATAACCGATCTCAGCCGCTTTGGTGAACGCCTCCTCACGGTTGATGACAGTCGCGCCGGCGGGCTGCGGAATCCTGAGCGTGTTCATCAGCGCGTTGAAGCGCTCACGGTCTTCAGCCAAGTCGATCGTGTCAACGCTGGTTCCCCAGATCTTCGCCCCAGCCGCCTCCAGCCCTGCCGCGATGTTGAGCGGCGTCTGCCCCCCAAACTGCACGAGCACGCCATCTGGCTGCTCGACGTCGATGATGTTCATCACGTCCTCCACAGTCAGCGGCTCGAAGTAGAGTCGATCCGCCGTGTCGTAGTCAGTGCTGACGGTCTCAGGGTTACAGTTGACCATGATCGTCTCATAGCCCATCTCGCGCAGGGCAAAACAGGCGTGAACGCAGCAGTAATCGAATTCAATGCCTTGCCCGATGCGGTTCGGCCCGCCCCCTAAGATCAGCACCTTCTTTCGGTCGGTCGGGTGGGCTTCATCGCCCGGCTCATAGGTGCTGTAGAGGTAGGGGGTGATCGCCTCAAACTCCGCTGCGCAGGTATCGACACGGTAGAAGTTCGCCGTAACGCCCAGCGCCTTGCGCCGCTGGCTGACTAACTGTTCCTCCACGCCAATGAGCTGCGCAATATACGCATCGCTGAATCCGTAGCGCTTGAGCTTCAGGAAGTCCGCGCTGTCAAGTTCTTCCAACGTCAAGTGCTTGGTGAGGATCGTCTGATGGATCGTCATGATGTCTGCCATCTGCTGGACGAACCATGCATCATACTCAGTCTGTTCGACGATCTCCGCCTGCGGCACGCCGTTAAGCAGCGCCGTAGCGACCTGAAACAACCGCTGCGCCGTCGGCACGTGCAGCGTCGCCGGGGACTCAATCGCGTGTTCCTTCGCGCCTAGCCCGCTGATGCCGATGTCCAGCGCGCGAACGGCCTTCTGAAGTGCCTCCGGGAACGTCCGACCGATAGCCATCACTTCGCCGACGGCCTTCATCTGCGGCCCCAAAACGGGGTCCACCCCAGCAAACTTCTTAAAGTCCCAGCGCGGGATTTTGACTACCACGTAATCAAGCGACGGCTCAAAACTCGCTGGCGTAACCTTCGTGATGTCGTTCGGGATCTCGTCCAGCGTGAACCCCACCGCCACCAGCGCCGCGATCTTCGCAATCGGGAAGCCCGTTGCCTTGCTCGCCAGCGCCGACGAGCGCGACACCCGCGGGTTCATCTCGATGATGTAGACCTCGCCATCAGCGGGGTTGATCGCAAACTGCACGTTCGCCCCGCCCGTGGTGATGCCAATCCGCTCAAAGATGGCCTTCGACATGTTGCGCAGGCGCTGCAATTCCTTGTCCGTCAGCGTTTGCGCGGGCGCTACGGTGATGCTGTCGCCAGTGTGGACGCCCATCGGGTCGAGATTTTCAATGCTGCACACGACGACAAAGTTGCCCTTGGCGTCTCGCATCAGTTCCAACTCGTATTCTTTCCAACCCAGCAAGCTCTTGTCTACGAGCACTTCGTGCACCGGCGACAAGCGCAGCCCGCGGGCACAGATCTCGCGCAGTTCGGCCTCGTTGTAGGCGACGCCGCCCCCACTGCCGCCTAGCGTGAACGACGGGCGGATCAGCGCCGGGTAGCTGATCTCTTGAACGAACGCCAGCGCCTCATCCACCGTGCGCACGACGCGGCTCGGCGGGCATTTCAAGCCGATTTCGGCCATCGTGTCCTTGAACAGCTGACGATCTTCCGCCAGCTTGATGCTCTCCAACGACGCCCCGATCAGGCCGACGTTGTAACGAGCGAGCACGCCCGTCTCTTGCAGCTGCAGCGCCAGATTGAGCGCCGTCTGCCCGCCCACCGTCGGCAGCAGCACGTCGGGGCGCTCTTTCTCAATGATCTGCTCGCAGATCTCAGCAGTCAGCGGCTCGATGTATGTCGCATCAGCAAACTCCGGGTCAGTCATAATTGTAGCCGGGTTGCTGTTGACAAGCACCACGCGATACCCATGTGAGCGCAGCGCTTTACAGGCCTGCACGCCGCTGTAGTCAAACTCGCACGCTTGCCCGATCACAATCGGCCCAGAGCCAATGATCATGATCGTTTGAATGTCCGTCCGCTTAGGCATTCATCGCTCCTTGCTCTGCTGCGTTCTGCTCCACGGCTTTCACAAACTCGTCAAACAAGTAAAGCGAGTCGTGCGGGCCGGGCGATGCTTCTGGGTGATATTGGACGCTGAAGGCCTTCAGTTCAACGTGGCGCAGCCCTTCAATCGTGTTGTCATTCAAGTTGATGTGGGTCACTTCCCCACCCCGCAAGTCGCTGTCAGGCGTGACGGCAAACCCATGATTGTGCGCGCTGATCTCCACGACGCCAGTCAGCAGGTTTTTTACCGGTTGGTTGCCGCCCCGATGCCCAAAGCGCATCTTCTCCGTCTTGCCCCCCAAAGCCAGCGCAAGCAGTTGATGCCCCAAACAAATGCCAAAGATCGGCACTTGTCCCAGCAGCCCGCGAATGTTGTCAACCGCGTAAGTGACAGCCGCCGGGTCGCCCGGCCCGTTGCTCAAGAAGACCCCCGCCGGGTTCATCGCCAACACCTCGCGGTGCGGCGTCTGCGCCGGGACGACCGTCACCCGCAGGCCGCGATCCGCCATCATGCGCAAGATGTTGTGCTTGATGCCGTAGTCATACGCGACGATCAGCGGGCGGCTGTCGGCAATCGCATGAGCGCCATACCATTGGGAGTTGCTCGGCTCCACCCAGTTGTATGGCTCCGCTGTCGTGACCGCGTCGACGAGGTTTGCCCCGCTCATGTCAAGGCTCGTGCGCGCCATCTCAACGAGCGCTGCCGTGTCATGGGCAGCCTCACCGTGCGCGACCACCGCGCGCATCGCCCCCTTCTCACGGATGTGGCGCACGATGGCGCGCGTCGGCATCTCGGTCAGGCCGATGACGCCTTGTTCGCGCAAATAGGCGTCAAGACTGCCCTTGTTGCGCCAACTGCTGATGACCGGGCTGAGCGCCCGCACCACAAAGCCGCTCACCCACACCCGCGACGACTCGACATCTTCAAGGTTGATGCCGGTGTTGCCCACGTGGGGCACGGTCATCGTCACGATCTGCTCGTAATAGGATGGGTCGGTCAAAATCTCCTGATAACCAGTCATAGAGGTGTTGAAGACAAGTTCACCAGCTTTGACCCCCTCTACGCCAAAGCCCAGCCCGCTGAACACCGACCCATCTTCCAGCGCCAGAACGCCCTTCTTCTGCATCGTCATCTCCTACGACCGGTAATCCCCGTTGATTGACACGTACTCATGGCTGAGGTCGCACGTCCAGACGGTGGCCGCGCCGTTCCCCAAGCCCAGCTCCAGCCGCACGATGATGTCCGCCTCGCGGAAGATCGCGCTGGCCTCCGCTTCGCTGTAACGAGTTGGCAGGCCGTTCTCAAACAGCAGCAGGCCGGGCGCGTCATCCGTCAGAGCCTCCCCGCGCCCGATGAGCAAACGCGCCGTATCCGGGTTGAACAGCGCCGGGGCGCGCCCCGCCGCTGCAACGATCCGCCCCCAGTTGGCATCCCCGCCGTAGAAAGCCGTCTTGACCAACGGTGATGCGGCAATCGTGTGGCCGATGGCGTGCGCCTCAGCGTCTGAACGCGCCCCCACCACCTCCAACGTGATGAACTTGGTCGCTCCCTCGCCGTCGCGCACGATCTGCTGCGCCAGCGACTGTGCCACGATCAGCAGCGCTTCATTGAACTGATGCATGTCCGCCGTCGTCCGCAGGTGCACCCCGCTCGCCCCGCTCGCTAGCAGGAACACGGCGTCGTTGGTGCTGGTGTCGCCGTCAACGACGATGCGGTTGAAGCTGCGGTCGGTGGCAAAGCGCAGCGCAATCATCGCGTGTTCGCGGCTCAACTCGGCGTCCGTGACGATCACCCCCAACATCGTAGCCATGTTGGGCGCGATCATACCCGCCCCTTTGCTGATGCCGGTGATCGTGTACTCGCCGTCAGCGCTCAAGACGCGCAAACTGGCCATCTTGGGGCGCGTGTCTGTGGTCATGATCCCACGCGCGGCGGACTCCCAATCCGCGCCCAACTGAGCAAAAGCCAACTCGATCCCCTGCTCGATCTTGGGCATCGGCAGGTGCGTCCCGATGACGCCGGTCGACATCACCAGCACCTGCTCCGGCTGAACACCCAACTTGGCGGCCACCATACGTGCCGTAATCCGTGCGTTTTCAACGCCTACGCGGCCCGTCATCGCGTTGGCGCTCGTCGTGTTGATCGCTACCGCGCGGATGCTCGTCGCGCGCGCCGCGAGGTGCTCTTGGCTGACCAAGACGGGCGCAGCTTTGCTCTGGTTCTTCGTGAAGACCCCCGCAGCGACACAATCGCGGTCGGCGACGATTAACGCAAAGTCCAGCGCGCCGTTTTTCTTCATCCCCGCGTGGACGCCGGCCACCGTGAACCCGCGCACGCGCTGAGGCTTCAAATCAGCCGTTTGCTTCATGAAAGCGACTCCAAGATGATCGTGAGCTTGGCCACTAAGTGATCTACGTCACTTTTCGTGGCAATCAAGGGCGGCACAAGGCGAATGACGTTCGGCCCAGCGTTGACCAGCAGCAGCCCGTGCTCATACCCCAGCTTGACCACCGGCGACACGTCCATGCTCATCTCGACGCCTACCATCAGGCCGCGCCCGCGAATGTCCGTGATCAACGGGCTGTTGATCTCGCTCAGCCGTTCTTGAAGGTACTCGCCCACCTCACGCACGTGGGCAAGGAACGCCGGCTCGCTGATGCGCTCCACAACGTACTTAGCCACGCGCGTGATGAGCGGGCCGCCTGCGAACGTGCTGCCGTGATCGCCCGCGCTGATGTTGTCCGCGATGCGCTGCGTGACCAAGATCGCGCCAATCGGCAGGCCAGCCGCTAGCGGCTTCGCCACCGTCATGATGTCGGGCGTCACGCCGCTCGCTTCGTGCGCCCACAGCGCCCCCGTCCGCCCAACGCCGCACTGCACTTCGTCGAAGATCAGCACCGTGTTGTGTTCGTCGCACAAGGTGCGCAGCTCTCTCAAAAACTCCGCCGATGCCTCGTGAATCCCCCCCTCACCCTGAATCGGCTCAATCATCACCGCGCAGGTCTTGTCGCTGATGAGCGCGCGCACGCTCTCGATGTTGTTAAACTCCGCCACCTGCACGCCGGGCAACAGCGGCTTGAACGGCTTCTGATACTTCTCTTTGGGCGTCATGCTCAACGACCCCATGCTGCGCCCGTGGAACCCGTGATCGAAGGTGATGAACTCGATCTTGTCGGGCTTACCCGCGTTGTAAGCCACTCGCCGCGCAAACTTCAGCGCGCCCTCGTTGGCCTCTGTGCCGCTGTTGGCAAAGAATACGCGATCTGCAAACGATTTTTCCACCAGCACCCGCGCCAGCTCGATCATCGGCGCGTTGTGGTAGAGGTTGCTCAGATGAATCAGGCCATTTTGCAGCCCCGCTTGGATCTCGGCTTGGACGCCTGCATCGTTGTAGCCCAGCGCGTTGACGGCAATCCCGGCCACCCAATCCGCATAGGCGCGCCCGGCGTCGTCGTAGAGCGTCATGCCCTCCCCGCGCACCAGCACAAAATCAGGCCGCCCATACGTCTGCACAAGGTATTGGTGTTCTTGTTCAATCAATGTCCGTGGAACCGTTGTCTCAACCATCGCTCTTCTCTCGCTCAATCACTGTGCCACCGTGCGTTTGTAAGCCCTGCAGATTCGTGATGACCGCCGCGACGCCCTGTTCAGCGCAGGCTAGCGCCGTCGTCACCTTAGGGATCATCCCACCAGAAATGACGCCGCTCGCCATCCACGCCTGCGCCTGATGCGTCGTCAAGCGCGGCACGCATCGTCGTTCGTCGTCCAGCACGCCCTCGACGTTGGTCAAGTAGACCAATCGCTGTGCGCCAATCGCGCGCGCCACCGCCGCCGCCACCGCGTCCGCGTTCACGTTCAAGCTGCTGTTACAGCCCAGACAGATTGGGGCGATCACCGGCGTGACTCCCTGCATCAGCCACTCCAACAGCGGCTGCACGTGGACTGCCTCTACCTCTCCAGTAAAGAGCATGTCCTCATCGGCGATGAGCTTGCGCGCGCGCACCAGCCCACGATCCACCCCGCTCACGCCGAGCGCGTCCAGCCCCACGTTTAGCAAGCACCGCACCAGCCGCTTGTTGACAAGCCCGCACAACACCATCTCCGCAATCGCCAGCGATTCAGCGTCCGTCACACGCAGCCCTTGCACGAAGCGCGGTACGATACCGAGTCGTTCCTGATAGGTTGTGATGTCCCGTCCGCCGCCGTGGACGACGACCACCGGCTCAGGCTGCGCTTTGACGACCTGCGCGAAGGCCTGCAAGAAATCGTCGTCGTTCAGCTCATGGCCGCTGATCTTGATTACCACTGGCCGCATCAGATCAACCCCATCGTTTCAGGCAGCCCCATCATCAAGTTGAAGCACTGCACTGCCTGTGACGACGCCCCTTTGCGCAGGTTGTCGATCACGCTGGTGATGTACACCACTTGATCGGTGACGGGCTGCACGCTGATCACGCACAGATTCGTGCGGACAGCGTGACGCAGCGTGGCGTTCTCGCCGGGCGGCAGCACGTGCACCAGCGGCTCATCGGCATAGACGTTGCTGTACAAGTTGTGAACACGATCAGCCGCCATATTGTAGCTCGGCGTGACGTACAAGCTGGCCATCAAACCTCGATCCACTGGCAGCAGATGCGGCGTGAAGATGAGCGGGCTGCCATACGCGCCGAAGCGGTTGATCTCCTGTTCGATCTCGGCGATGTGGCGGTGTGCGCGCCCAGTATTATAGGGCGCGAGGTTGCCGTACACCTCCACGAAGTGCGTGCGCTCGCTCGGGCTGCGCCCTGCGCCGCTCACGCCGCTCTTGGCGTCTACGATGATCGGGGCGGTCAGCTCCAAGCCGTTGGATTGCAGCAGCGGATAGAGACCCAGCAGCGTAGCCGTCGCATAGCAGCCGGGCGCGGCCACAATGGGCGCATCTCGCAAGCGGTCACGGTGTATCTCTGGTAGGCCGTAGGGCACTGGCAGCAGTTCAGGGTGCGGGTGTGGGCCATACCATGCCGCATACACCTCTGGATCGTCGATGCGCAAATCCGCGGAGAGGTCAATCACTTTGACGCCCGCATCCACTGCGCGCCGCGCAAACTGGGCAGATGTCTTGTGCGGCAGCGCCAAGAACACTGCGTCTACGCTGCTGAGGTCGGCTTGCTCACTAGGGATGTAATGCAGGTCTGTCCCCGGCACGTTCTGATTGGCGTAGGTGTTGGACGTTGCAAACACCACGCGCACCGCTTCATGCTTGGCCAGCAGCTCGATCAAATCTAACCCTGTGTAGCCCGACGCGCCAAACACCCCCACCCGCAGCACACCGCTCATCCTGCTCGCTCCTCTTCATAAAAAAGCCCCGCCTCGTCACAGTCATGAGGTCAGGGCTTTGTCATCGTCCGAATGTCGCATCAACCATCAACGACACCTCCCATAGAACCTCATGGTCTAACGGGGGCGGCGGCGGCTCACCATACAAATTAGTACCGGCATACGCATCAGATCACATCCTTGATCTACGCTGTGATAGTGTATGCGATCCGCTTTCATTCGTCAAACTTCCAACGTAAAATTAGGCAGTTTTGTTATTTCATTGTGCAAGTTGCACACAAGAAAATGTTGACAATTGTTAAGGCTTCTGGCGTCTCTGGGTCTTCACCGCTAGGATTAGATTTGCGTTAGCGCCGCATTACAAACTCAGCGCACACTGTGACCAAGCCATGAGCATCCTACGAGCTAGCCTTTCATGATTGAAGTTGAGAACCTTGTCAAACGCTATGGGAACATGACCGCAGTCAAGGGCATCAATTTTCGCGTTGAACCCGGCGAAATTGTCGGCCTTCTGGGGCCGAACGGAGCCGGCAAGACGACCACTATGCGCATGCTCACCGGTTTTATGCCGCCCACCGAAGGCACAATCCAGATCTGCGGCTTTGACGTGGTGGAGGATTCGATGAGCGTGCGTCAGCGCGTCGGGTACATGCCAGAGCGTGTGCCGGTCTACCCAGATATGACTGTCGAAGGTTACGTTACCTTTTGGGCGAAGCTGCGCGGCGTACGCGACGTGCGCGCTCGCGTCCATGCGGTGCTCGAACAGTTTCAACTGCTCGACCGCCGCAAGCAGCTCGTTCGCTTCTTGTCGAAAGGGCTGCGCCAGCGCCTCGGCCTCGCGCAGGCGCTCGTACATCAGCCGCCGGTGATCATCCTCGATGAACCCACCATCGGCATTGACCCGCGCCAAGTGATCGAGGTGCGCGACGCCGTGCGCAGCCTGCGCGAGGGGCACGCCGTGTTGTTCAGCAGTCACATCCTGAGCGAGGTTGAACAGGTCTGCGACCGCGTCATCATCATCAACCACGGTCAAATCGTTGGCGAAGGGACGCCAGAGACGCTCAGTCGCCAGCTTGCAGGGCGTCAGCAAGTTTTTGTGGTGGTGGAGGGCGGCAGTGACGCGCGCATCAGCGCCTTCTTGAGGAAGATCCCCGATGTCGTTCACGTGCGCGCGATGGACGACGGCTTCCTCATCACGACCAAGTCAGATGTTGACTTACGCCCCACCTTGTCGCGACTGATTACTCAAGAAGGGTTCACCATTGTTGAGATGCGCGCCGTGGACGCCAGCCTTGAAGATGTCTTCCTGACGCTGACGGAGACGAAACAACCATGACTGGGACACCCATCATCTTTCGGCGCGAGCTAGCCGCATACTTCACCTCTCCAGTGGCCTACCTGATTGCGGCGGCCTTCCTCGTGTTCACGGCGATCACGTTCAATCAGGATTTGGCGTTTGCGATCACCGTCCGCCCGGTGGATCCAGCGCTCATCCCGCGCGTCCTTACACAGCTTCTTATCTTCATCGCCCCCCTGCTGACGATGCGCCTGCTGGCCGAGGAAAACCGCGAGGGCACGCTGGAACTGCTGCTCACCGCGCCCGTCAGCGACGCGAGCATCGTCATCGGCAAGTATCTGGCTGCTTGGGTGTACTACACCTTTTTGCTGGCGCTTACGCTGGTCTATCAGATCATCCTCGTCAACATCGCCTTTCCTGATATGTCGCACACGCTGGGAGCTTACATCGGCATCTGGCTGTATGGCGGGGCGACGTTGGCCGTCGGCTTGGTGTTCAGCGCGCTGACTGAGAGCCAAGTGCTCGCGGCCTTTCTCGGCATGATCGCGCTGCTTATCCTCTACTTCGCAGATCGCATCGGTCAAATCGTGGCGAACATCGATCTAGGGTTGATCATCTTCCAACTGACGCTGCAAGGGCACTTCATCCCGACGTTTGCTCAAGGGGTCATCCGCGCGGAGGACATCGTGTACTACGCCGGCTTGATCGTGGTCATGCTGTTTGTCTCGATTCGCTTGGTTGAATCGCGGAGGTGGCGCTGATGCAAGCACGATCGATTGTCATCACTCGCCGCCATCTCGGTCAGCTTGGCAGTGTGCTGCTGGGGTTGGGGGCAGTTGTGGCCTTGACGGCCTTCATCTGGTCGCTGAGCTTTAACGAATTCGTCGCCGCGGGGCTGATCATCGGCGGGCTGGGCGCGGCGCTGTGGGCGGCCATGACGCCGCAAGAGTTCAAGGCGTTCTTCACCGGCAGACAAGTTCAACGCAGCACTTCTGCCATCTTCACAACGCTGCTGCTAGTGGCCATCGTGACGGTGTTTTACATCATCGTCCAACGCGCCGTCATCGTGAGCGACCTCACGATTGACCGTCGTTTCACGCTCACGGAACAGACGCTTGAGCTGCTGCGCGTGGTCGAGCGCAGCCCGCGCCCGCTGCGCATCCTCGGCTTCTATCGACCACAAGACTTGCTCCAGCGCGAGATCGACGACGCTTATTGGCAGCTATATGAAGCGGCCTCCAACGGGGCCATCACGCGCCAATACGTCGACCCGATCCGTGAACCGGGCATCGCTGCCCCCTTCTCTCAAGCGCTCGCAGCTAACTACTACGTGTTCGTTGGCTTCGTGAACCCCGACGGCACACTTGACCTATCGACCGTAACCCCGGTGTCGAATCAAGCGACGCAAGAGCGCAGCATGACGGAGGCCATCGCACGGGTGCTAGCCGGCGGCTCTTTCAAGGTCTACTTCGAACAGGGCTTGCAAACGCTCGACGCGCTGAGCAACTCGCAGCAAGGGATGTCGATCCTCAACAACAACTTGCGTGCCAACGGGATTGTGACGGACGCGCTGCGCCTCTCCGACCTTGCACAGGCTGGCCAAACCATCCCGCGCGACGCCTCTGCCCTCATCATCGCTCGCCCTCAGCGCGAGATGACCGATGCAGAGCTGGCCGTCGTCCGTGAGTATGTCGAGCGCGGCGGCGCGCTCTTCATCGCCGCCGATTTCTTCCCAACGAGCGATGTGTTCCTCAACGCCAGCAGTCCCTTCAACGCCTATCTGTGGGAAACGTTCGGCCTGCGCATGACAGATGCTGTGGTTGTGGACACGCGCTCCCCCGGCCCCAGCGCGCTCCACGTGGTGAGCGCTCAAGTGGTGACGGAAAATGTGCTGACGGCTGGCCTTAACCAACCCAACGACCCATCCACCGCCACGATGTTTCACATGGCGCGCGCGATTGAGGTCAACCCTCAGCCACCCGTCCCTAACGGCACAGTGATCTTCTCGTCAGAACAAAGCTGGGGCGAGACGGACACGCGCGCCATCGTCGAGCGCAACGAGTTCATCGCAGACCCTGATGCAGACTTGCGTGGGCCGCTCTCGCTGGTCGCGTTCGCCGAAAACCCGGCCACCCGCGCGCGCATCGTGCTCGTCGGCGATGGCGAGTTCCTCACAAACGGCTATACCAGCGCGCAAAGCCAGTTCTACGCGACCGGTAACGCGACGCTGTTCATGAACAGCATCGGTTGGCTTACAGGGTTCTCTCAACAAGTGACGTTCGCCCCGCGCGCTTTCATGACGACCCCCGTGCTCTTCAGCGGGGGGCAGCAGCTCGACGTGATCGCGTTCATCACCCTGTTCTTGATGCCCGGCTCGATGCTGGCCATCGCTGGGTTCATCTACTGGAGGCGCTACAGAGCCGCATGAAAAAGATACCAACTGCTTTCGTCCTCGTGATTATTCTGATGGCGCTGGTAGGAATAGCCACATGGCAGAGCCTGCCCAGCGCTACCCCGCGCGCAACTGTCACCCCGACCCCTGACCCGCGCGATGTGCAGACCGTGTTCCGTCATATCACAGCTGAGACGATCCAAGCCCTGCGCATTGACGACCCCAACAGCACTCGTGACCTGATCCTTGAGGCCAACGGCAGCGGCGGTTGGCGTCTCGTTGGAGTCGCAGACCCTAACGCGCTCGACCCGCTTGTTGCCAACAACATCGCCAAGACAGTAGCGTTTATTCCATATGTTGAGGTTCTGCCAAGTTCAGATGATGTCAACTTGGTTAATTATGGGTTAACGTCTGAAACCTTTTGGTTACAAATTCAGGTTATCCTAACGACAATGGAAACAAGAAACATTGTCGTCGGTAACGTTGTGCCCGGCACGGGCGAAGGTTATTACGCGCTGGTGGATGATCGTCCTGAGATTTATGTGTTGAACCGCGGCGCAGTAGAGTTTTTGGCAGGCTATTTGCGGCAAATTCAGCCCTTCTTGCCTGCTTGACAAGAATTTAAAAGAACGATATCTTTATAGGTCGAGTATGAGAACAACTCGGCCTTGCTAAACCGCTATCGAGCGGGTTTTTGCTGTCAGAAGCTCCAAAATACGACCGTCGCCAGTTCAGCGTATTAGATTAGAAAAATGAAAGTAGTACTGCGTAGACCTCGCAGTACTTTCTTAAAATGTCATACTCTATGGCACTTTCATCAGATGAAGATTCGCTGTGACACACAGACAGCGTGAGATAGCACAGGTGACGTAAGATGGTACCGACTATGGAAAAAGATCAACTCCGCGTTCAACTCGTCAACAAAGCACGCGCGCAGGGGTTCATCACTTACGATGACATCCTCACTGCCCTGCCGGACGTTGAAAAGGATGTCGCTTTGCTAGACGACATCATGGATGAGCTGCTCGATGCCGGCATCGAAGTCGTGCCGGGCAGCGCCTCGCCGGGTGATGTTGATCAAGACATTGTTGCAATTGAGCCAGCCGACCTTGACCTAGCCTCGCTTGAGGCCGAACTCGACAGCAAGTTCCTCATGCATGACCTCATCGATGATGCCGGCTATCAACAGGCGCTCGACACAGATGACGTCGTCGGTCTCTACCTCAAGGAAGCTGGTCGTGTGCCCCTACTCACTGCCGAGGAAGAAGTGGCACTGGCCAAGCGAATGGAGGCAGCTATCTGGGCACGCAAGCGCCTTGAAGAAGCCGACGAAGACAGCCTGCTCTGGTCTGAAGAGCAGGCCCTGCGTGAGGTGATCCAAGATGGGGAGATGGCACAAGAACATCTCATCCGTGCTAACGCACGCTTGGTCATCAGCGTAGCGAAAAAGTACATCGGGCGTGGCGTGCCTTTTCTCGACCTGATTCAGGAAGGCAACATCGGCTTGATCCGCGCCACCAACAAATTCGAATACCAGCGCGGCCACAAGTTCAGCACCTATGCCACGTGGTGGATTCGCCAAGCAGTCAGCCGTGCTGTGGCCGATCAGGGGCGTACCATTCGCGTGCCCGTCCACATGGGCGATCAGCTCAACCGTATGCGCCGCGTGCAGCTTCAACTGCTGCAAGAGTTGGGGCGCGACCCCAAGCTTGAGGAGCTGGCCGCTGGCATGGAAACCACGCCCGACAAAGTGGAAAACTTACTGGAGATTTCGCGGCGACCTGTAAGCCTAGAGACCCCCATCGACGACGAGGGCGAAAGCACCTTCGGCGACTTCATAGAGGATGTGAACAGCCCTGCTCCTGCCGAGGAGGTGGCCACTCACCTGCTGCAAGAGCAGATTCAGCATGCGCTCGACAAGCTGCCCCCGCGTGAGGCGCAAATCCTGCGCCTGCGCTATGGGTTAGCCGATGGGCGCGTTTACACGCTGGAAGAAGTCGGCCAGAACATCGGCGTAACCCGCGAGCGTGTGCGCCAGTTGGAAGCGCAGGCGCTCAACCGTTTGCGCCAGTCATCCGCTCATGTTATCCTGCGTGACTATCTATTCGAAGGATAGTCGCCTATGGCCCGCACGACATCATCCCCCCGTACCCCACTCTTCCTGCCCGTTCTGTTGGTGGTTACTGGGGGGGTGCTGTTAGCTGGCAGCTTTCTGTTCGTTGATGAGTTCAATCCCATCAATCTAGCCTTCCTGCTGCTAGCAGTGATGGGCATGGTGATTTTACTTCGAGGCGACCTAACCCCTTCCAACGAAGCGCGCACGTTTGGCATCACGCGCGGCAGCGTCGAGGCAGGCGACCTCACCATCAACGCGGGCGATATCGACGTATACCTTGACCGGCTCCCATCTAATGAGCGTCTCATCGCAGGGCGCTACGCCTATAACGCGAGGCCGTCTCTGGAGGTTCAAGAGGTTGAAGCTGTGTTGGTGATGGATCGGGCCAAAACTTCGCTGCTCACCTTCGCCGATTGGGAAGTCGCCCTTGCCCCAGACATGCCGTGGGTAGTGCGTTGCAGCGCATCGTTGGGGCAGATTGACGCCGACCTTTCTGGGTTGGTCATCAACACCGCCAGCTTCAGCAGCGGTTTTGGCAGTGTGCGCGTTGTTGCGCCCGCAGAACTGCTTGGCGAGCCAATCAGCGCTCGGTCGCTGCTGGGCAACCTTCATCTGCTCACGCCAATCGGTTACAACACGCGCGTGATCGTGCGAGCGGGTCATTTTGCCAAAGTACACGCAGCTTCGAGCCGCTATGCCCACATGGAAGATGGAAGCTATCAAGCGCTCGACGCGCACCCAGAAGCCCCCCCTGTCACAGTGCTGCTCAAGACAACCTTCGGTGACGTGTACTTGAGTTGAGATGACTGCTCTGAACTTCATCGTGCGCGATGCGCTGGAAGCGGACATCGAGCAGTGCCGACTGCTTGATCACACCTATCACACTGACTACGTATGGCAAGTGACGTTTCTGCCGCTTACGCCGGGTTATCAGCTTACGCTGCGGCCTGAACGGCTGCCGCGTGGCGTCACTCTCACACACACGGTCAGCCTTGAGCGGTTAAAAGCCGCAGCAGCAAGCCACCAACTGCTGCTGGCAACCGAGCGCGACACTGAACAACTTCTAGCCTATGCAGTGGTGCGCCACGATCCGTATAATGCAATTGTCACCGTGTGCGATCTTGTAGTGGATCACTTTGCGCGCCGGCGCGGCTTGGGCAGCCGCTTCTTTGCAATTCTGCGACGATGGGCCACCGCTCATGACGCCCGCTTTTTGGCCTGCGAGGTGCAGCACAAGAACTACCCTGCCGTTCAATTTTGCCTGCGGCAGGGGCTAGAATTCAGCGGTATCAACGACAAATACTTTGCCGATCACGAGATCGCGCTGTTCTTCACTCAACTCATCTAGGTTACACGCTGCACCATGCCCGACAGCTTGCTTGATCTGTTGCAAATCACCAATGAGATCCTTGCTTCTAGCATCGTCATACTCGCGTTCTCGATGCTTCTGTACAACCTGACGCGCGATTTGCACAACCGTGTCGCGCGCACATCTGGCGCGGTGCTGGCATGTGTGACGATCCCCTACGTGTGCGATGTGTTCTTGTCGCTGCAACCAGACTTAGAGGTGTCTCTCATCGTTGCGCGGCTGCAATGGATCGGCATCGCCTTCATCCCGGCCACGCTCTTCCATCTATCGGATGCGCTGCTGGCTACAACAGGGCTGCCCTCGCGTGGTCGCCGCAAGCGCATCATCCGCATCTTGTACCTGATGAGCGCGCTGTTCTTCATCATGGCAACTTTCAGCGATGCCATCATCATCCCTACCATCGTTCGCCGCATTGTGTCCTTCGACGCGGGGCCGCTGGCATGGTTGTTCATCATCTACTTCATCAGCGTCGTGATCGTCACCTTCATCAATATGCAGCGCGCGCGTGCCCGCTGCCTGACGCGCACCACACGGCGGCGCATGGGCTACTTGCAGTACGCTATTCTGCTCCCTGCTATCGGCATCTTCCCATTTTCGATCTTTATCTCCCCTGCTGATGAGCAGGCCATCGGCTTCACGCTGCTTGTGATCTTGGCGAACCTGTTCGTCATCGCCATGTTGATTTTCCTGTCTTATCCGTTGAGCTTTTTTGGTTCGAACAAGCCCGATCGCATCGTCAAAGTGGAACTGCTGCACTTTTTGCTGCGCGGCCCGGGGACAGGCCTGCTGGCCCTTGCGACGATCCTCACCATCGGGCGAGCCACCCGCGTTCTGGGGCTAGACAACGACGACTTCCTGCCATTTGGGGTGGTGGCTGTGGTGCTCATGTGGCAGTGGGGGATACACCTGCTGATGCCGACGCTGGAGTACTGGCTCATCTATCGCAGTGAAGATGAAGATCAGATGTCGCGCCTGCGCGATCTGAATGAGCGCATCGTCACCCGCGCTGATCTGTTGCAATACACCGAGGCGACACTGGCCGCCGTGGCCGATCAACTCCGCACCAAAGAGGCGTTCTTGCTGCTAGTTCGTGATGGTGACATCGAGCCGATCCAAGCTGTCGGGATGGATTACCTCAACGGTTTTCTACAAGAACAAGAAGCAGATCTGAAAGCCGTGCTGTCTACTGCACAAGATACCACTGAGTTCATCGCATGGCGTGAGTACCAGATGCTGCCGCTGCACAGCCGTCGCGCAGCCGATGAAGGAGCCGTTGTCGGGCTGCTGGGGGTGAGAGCTTCGAGCACCGAACTCGACACCGTTGAACCAGAAACACTGCAACCGATGATTCAACGGCTTGAGCAGACTATCGAGGATTTCCGCCTGCAAGCTGAAATCTTTACTGCGGTCGAGGGCTTGCTGCCGCAGATCACCAGTAATCGTCAGCGCGCCGACGAGATGGAATTTAGAACACAAGTGGTAACAGACAGCACGTCCGACCGCGATGAGTTCTACGAGCAGGTGCGCGCCGCACTGCGCCATTACTGGGGCGGCCCGGGTATCACCCGCAGTCGCTTGCACGATTTGACTATCGTTCAAAAGCTAGTCGCGCAGGGGGATAACCCCACCGTTGCCCTGCGTACCGTGCTACAACAAGCAATCGAGCAGCAGCGCCCAAGTGGGGAACGCTCGCTCACTGCCCCCGAGTGGACGATCTACAACATCTTGACGCTGCGCTTTTTGGAAGGCAAAAAAGTCCGCGATGTCGCTCGACGGATGAGCATGAGTGAGGCAGACCTTTACCGCAAACAACGGCTCGCCATTGAAGCCCTGAGCACGACACTGCACGAGATGGAAGCAGCAGCACGCTCAGAAGCCGCCCCCTTGTAATGTTGATATTTACCTCTCTACTTACATCATTGACGTATCCCCCTTAAAGAACCTATACTGTGAGTCTAGGAGACATGTGTATCGTTAATGCAGGCATCAGAAGGGGGTTTTTTGATGTCGAGTTCTTATTATGACGATTCTGAGTGGCATCAGAATGAGACGGTTGATGAAGCGTATTGGCGTTCAATCCTTGCTGAAGATCAAACTAGCGCACCCAAAGCAGACACAGAGGCGCGTTCACGGGCTTTAGACGATCACGAGGCGGTTCATCATCACCAAGCCTACAACGACTGGCAAGAAGCTAACCGCATCATGGCAGAAGATGGCGTGTTGACCCTAGAGGTAACAGGGTTCAACCGTGGGGGCTTGCTCGTTAACTGGCACAGCTTGCGTGGGTTTGTTCCTGCAAGCCAGCTCGTGAACTATGTGCCTCAAAGCTCTCATCAAACCAGTAGGGGGATGCTTGAGGCGTGCGTGGGCAAACACTTGAACCTGCGCATCATTGAGATCGACCCGCACAAAAACCGACTGATCCTCTCGGAGCGCGCTGCACAAGTCGAGCGCGGAGCGCGCCACCGCCTGCTGAATGCGATCCGCCCCGGGGACATCGTGCAGGGTCGCATCACGAATCTAGTCGAGTTCGGCGCTTTTGCCGATTTGGGAGGCGTTGAAGGCCTCATTCACATCAGCGAATTGAGCTGGGGGCGCGTCACTCATCCCGCCGACATCCTCAAACGCGGCCAAACCGTGCAGCTCTATGTGATGGATGTAGACCCTGCCGCCACGCGAATCGCCCTCAGCCTGAAACGGCTGCGGCCTGATCCGTGGGCGACCGTCGAGCAGCGCTACACCGTCGGTGAAATCATCGAAGCGATCATCACCAACGTGGTTGACTTTGGGGCATTTGCTTGTGTCGAGGACGGCCTTGAAGGATTGATTCACTTCTCTGAGTTAGCAGAGGGTCACTTCCTTCATCCGCGCAACGTTGTCACCGAGGGGCAGCGCATCCGCGCGCGCATCCTCAACATCGACGGCAGCGCTCGGCGACTGGGGCTAACGTTGCGCATCAGCTAGCATCTGCCTAGCACGTGGTGTACGCAATGGTATACTGACATGCATGTGTGAACCTGAAAAAGCGTCTTGTCACCTGTGACACAACCAGAAACGACTCCAATCCAACGGGTGCGACCAGCGAGCACGTCCGATCCCAGCGCTGAACCGTCAGAAGCGCCGCTGGAAGCGCTGTACACCCGTCGCACTAGTTTTATCGACGACCTCAAAGACAGCTTGCCCCCGTGGCTAGCAGAGCTTTTGTCTTTGGTGGTGATCGTGTTTGGGTTGCTGTCGTTCTTGGCCTTGCTCAACAACGACACAGCCACCACTACCGCGACAACGTGGCGCAACATCCTATTTAGCCTATTCGGCTACGGCAGTTGGGTGGTGTCAGTGCTGATTTTCTTGATCGGGTTATGGGGGCTTTTGCAGCGCGCTATCCCAGATGTGCGCTTGTCGACGACGCGCGTCCTCGCCATTGAGCTAGGTTTTTTGTGCGGGCTGGCGTTGATTCACTTGCTGTCCAGCGACGCCGAACTGCGCGCCACTGCGCGCGACGGGCAGGGCGGCGGAGTAGTTGGCTGGGGGTTGAGTGCCCTGCCCGATTGGCTCTTTGGGCGCTCTCTTTCGATTGCTTTGTTTGCGCTGCTGCTGGGGTTGTGCGTGGCAGTGCTGTTGGGGCTGCGCCGTGCCCACGTCATGATGTGGCTGCGCCGCAGCGGAGAGGCGCTGTTCCAGCTAGCAGACCGCACTGCCCCTCCGCCGCCCTCTGTTGAGATCGTCGCCCCACAAGGCGACACATCCGCCAAGCGCCCCCAAATCATGCGCATACGCCGCCGTCCTGAAGATCTGCCGCCCTCTCTGCGTCCTACTCCCAGCGGCATTGTCGAAGTCAAGAAAAATCCGAAAAACGAGGAGCTGGCCAAGCATCCTTTGTTCAACGTGGCCGGGCGCGAGCTAAAAGTCAACGTGAACATCATCGGCGAACTAACAAACCGCAAAACCGAGGACGGCCACCGCATCGTGATTCGCCCTGATGGCCGTGAGAAACGTTACTTCTCCATGGAGCAGTTCAAAGAAGCGCGCAAAGTTGGCAAACGAGAGAAGTCGCTACCATCGCTTGACATCCTCCAAGATGCTGAGATGGTTACGCCCGACGAGGAAGAAATCAATCGCAACGTCGTTTTGATCGAAAACACCTTGCTCGAGTTTGACATCGACATTGACGTAGTCGACGTTCAAATCGGCCCAACGGTGACGCGATTCGCCGTGCAGCCCTTTCAGACGAAGCGCGACGGAACCACCGAGCGCACCCGCTTGAGCAAAATTGCGTCCTATGCTAATGACTTAGCACTGGCGCTGTCAGCTAAGCGCTTGCGGCTTGAGACGCCTGTGCCGGGAACCAACTACCTCGGCATCGAAGTGCCTAACAAGACGCCGAGCGTTGTTACACTGCGCTCCGTTTACGAGAGCAAGCACTTTTACGACATGCAGCAGAAGAACAGCTCGCCCCTGCTCGTGCCGCTGGGGCGGGACGTGGCAGGCCGCCCCCTCGCAGTTGACCTCGCCCGCCTGCCCCACTGCCTCATCGCGGGCACGACTGGCTCCGGCAAGTCTGTTTGCATCGCAGCGATTGCGGCTGCCATTCTGCTGAGCAACACCCCCGACACGGTTCGTATGGTCATGCTTGACCCGAAGATGGTCGAGTTGAGCCGCTTCAACGGGCTGCCGCACCTACTCGGCCCAGTCGAAACCGACACAGAGCGCATCATCGGCGTGCTCAAGTGGTGCACGCGCGAGATGGATCGGCGCTATAAACTGCTGGAAGAAGCCGGCGTGCGCAACATTGACGCTTACAACGCCCGCTTCGGCCTGCGCCGCAGCAAGAAGGACATGCTGCCTTACATCTTGATCATGGTCGATGAGATCGGTGACTTGATGCTGTCACGTCCTGAAGAAACTGAAACCGCCGTCACGCGGCTGGCGCAGATGGCGCGCGCGGTCGGCATGCATTTGATCGTCGCCACCCAGCGCCCCTCAGTAGACGTCATCACTGGCCTCATCAAGGCGAACTTCCCCGGTCGGATCGCTTTCAGCGTCGCCTCCAGCGTCGATTCGCGTGTGATCCTCGACACTGGCGGCGCAGAAGCGCTGTTGGGGCGCGGCGACATGCTGTTCCTCGCCCAAGATGCCGCCGGGCCGCAGCGCGTTCAGGGCTGCTTCGTCACCGATGACGAGGTGCGCCAGATCGTCAAACACTGGATCGATTGGCATCAAGGGGAGATTGCCGCAGGTCGCGCCCCGGCTGCCAGCCCCAGCCCGTGGGAGCGCGGCCTCACCCGCCGCGAGTTCCTCGCCGAGACCGACCCGATGTTAGAAGATGCGATTGAGTTCGTCGTCGAAACCCAAGAAGCCAGCGCCAGCATCATCCAGCGCAAGCTCGGCCTCGGCTACCCGCGCGCCGCCCGCATCATGGACATGCTAGAGGAACTAGGCGTCGTGGGCGAGGTCGTCGGCGGTGGTAAAGCGCGCAAAGTGCTCATCCCACGCGGCGAAGACCCCTTCAAGCGCATCATCGAATCGCGCATGCGGCATGGCAACAAACCGCTGCAATCCGCGCGCCGCCCCGTCGAAGAATACTACGATGAAGACGACCTCCAACTGTCCAACGACGATTACTTCAGCGACGAAGACTAAGCCAAGAACCGCTGTTGGGGGTGTTCACAACAGCGGCCTTTGCTCGATCGGTTTCACCGGTTCAATCATGTCAGGGCTATCATGGCGCGCGTTGTTAACCGCTGGTGACACCTCGTGGTAGACCAGCAGATCATCCGGCGCGGGGCGCAGCAGCGCTTGCAGCACCGCTGGTTCAGCATCTGCGTCGAGCCACGTCCTGTAATCTGATGGATCCAGCATGACAGCCATGCGATGATGCAGTGGCGCGATTGTCGCGTTTGGCTCCGTGGTGATGATCGTGGCAGATAGCACTTCGCTCCCGTCAGGGCTGTTCCAGCGCTCCCACAGCCCGGCGAACGCGAACAACGCCCGATCCCGTCGATAGATGTACTGAGGGCGCTTCGCTTTGCCGTCTTGCAGCCACTCGTAAAACCCATCCGCAGGGATCAGACAGCGCCGATATTTGTAAGCGCTGCGGAACGACGGCTTTTCAGAGAGCGTCTCTGCTCGCGCGTTGATGAGTTTTGCGCTCATCGAAGTATCCTTCGCCCACGACGGGATCAACCCCCACGTGACGAAAGTCAGCATCCGTGGCGATTCGTTCGTAATGATCGGTATCGCCTGTGTGGGCGCAATGTTGTAACGCGGCGTGAGGCCATCCGGCACAGCCTCAAGGTCAAACGCCTGCTGGATCGCCTCTGGCGTTGCACTCAGCGTGTAACGGCCACACATGGCTACTTGCGCCGCGGCTTGCCGCTCTCCGCAATTTGCCGCATCAGCCCTAGAATTCCCAACACCAACGTGATGAGCGTGCCAGTTTGGATCGGCTCAGGACGACCTGTCTCGGGGTTTTCCTCGGCTGAACGCACAAACAGATAGGCAGACATCAGGCCGACCACAGCGCCCAGCGCAAGCCCCATCACATAGGTACGAGACTTCCAACGTTCATCCTTGTTCACGGTCATGTTGCTGCTCCTTCAAGAATTGATCGAGTCGTTCGAAGAGATGATCCAGTGGGGCAAAAAAGCTGCCCCAGCGCAGCGCCGATTGATTCGCCCGCTGCGCCCATCCGTCTACCTTTAGACGTGCTTGATAAGCCACCTGCTCCACACGTTGCAAGGGCGGGATCGTCATGCGGTGCAAAGCGTTCATGCCAACCACCAGCACCACCAAAACGACAAACACAACGAGCGCGAATACAACCCCCGGCAGCAGGCACGCAACGATGAGCGCGAGGCTCGCCATCGCGTTTGCTCGCGCCAGCGTGTTCTCGTCTCGCAGCACCACCAACAGCATGCTCAACAACACCGTGAGCAAAACCGCTCCAATGAAAGGCAGCCAGATTTGCCAGCGCGTTTCGCGGTGATGCCTGCGTAGGCCTTGCTTTGCTTCCTCAGGAACGGTCACGACGTAGCCTCATCCACTGATTAAACAAATGTACGGATATTGTACAGATCATACCTTTGTATAGAAGCCCATACAACAAACAGTGACCACGTTGAACGATAATGAAGCAGGGAAAGCGCCATGAACCCGCTATCAATTAATCCACAATTAATAATCGGGCGCTAGGCATTTTGGAGGAAAGCCATGGGGAAATCACGTCGTTTGCTGAGAGCTAGCCCAACAACCACGTTTCAGATGCGCCATCTGTGGTTGATCCTGTTGGCGTTTAGCGTGTCGCTGTCCATCTTTGCGCAGGACACAGGCGAAGCCACGCCTGAACAGCCGCTCGAATCTGAGTCTACCATCATCGTCACGGAAACTCCGTTCAGCACGGAAGTTCCAGAAATTCCTGCCACCCCAACGGCTGACCTCAGCGCACCTGTTGAGACGCCACCCCCTACCGAGGGAACCCCGGCTGAAGCCGCGCCAGAGCCTGAACCGTTCCCCTCACCCGCTCCCACATCCGACGCTGGCATCATCATCATTACCCCCGAGGGGATTAACAGCCGCCAGCTAATCGTCGAAACCTTTGATGCGTTCACCGGCGATGGATGGGAACTAGCTGGTTGGGGCCTCGGCAGCCTAGACGGCGACGCGGCGTTGATCGCTGAGACATCCCCTGCTTCGGCAGCTTATTACAACTTCCTCCATGCGAACTTCACGCTGAACGCACAGGTCGCTGTCAGCGTCGGCAGCACCCTGCGCGTGAAAGTGAGCGGCGTTGACCTGCTGCTCGATGCGTTCGGCAACAGCCGCCTGTATCAGGGTGACGAAGTGCTCACCACGTCGCCCATCATCACGTCGCCCGATGGTGAAGCGCGCTCGTATGCGCTGCAAATCACCGCCCAAGCGGGCATTGTCACGGTCACCATCGACGGGATGAACGCTTATTCTGCTGCGCTTGATGGCATGCTGCCTGCCCCACTGCGCCTTGAGGCGTCGCCCGCCGAGGGTGGCAGCGTGGCGCTTTCCCAGTTGATCCTCCAAGAACTCGACCCTCTCCCGACAGCCCCAGAGATCACACTCCCTCCCACTGAGCCTACCCAGACAATTGACCCAACCGCCGAGACCACCGACGCCGCGGTTGAACCTGAAAGCACAGCTGACCCCGTAGAGACCAGCGAACCCGACACTGAGGAAGCGCTAGTTGTAAACAACGAGGCTGAGGTAGCGTTGTTTGTGCCGAGCGCGGCCCCGTTCCTGACAAGCGACTTCGAGAGTGAACTCACAGGTTGGGTGACGACGGGCAGCGTCGTCGCCGAGAACGACGTGAACCACGTGCTGCTGATGGCCGGTGAAGGCCTGCTGGCCCCAGCCGTCGACACAACGTTCCTTGACGTTGAACTCGTCGCGCGGGTGCGCTGGCTGCAAGAGGACGCCGCGCTGACCATCACACTGGGCAGCCGTAGCGTGTCGCTCAGCCCCTCGCAGCTCATGATCACCGTTGATGAGACAACCGAGGCGCATGAACTGGCGCTGTCTGCCAACACGTGGTATCCCGTGCGCGTGGCGCTGCGTCCCGCTGGCGTGCAAGTGAACGTCGACAGCGCGCTGTTCACCATCGACGCTGAGTCCACCCGCGTTGAGTATGCCGCGTTCAGCCTCGCCACCCGCGGCGCTGTGATGCTGGACGACGTCGCGCTGACCGACTTCGCCCCGCTGACTGTCGAAACGGCTCCAACCGCCTCCGACAAGCTGACCGGCACGCTGAGCCAGCTTCAGGAAGCGATCAACTCCGGGGACGCGGACGCCATCGCCGCCTTCATCACAGAAGCCCTCTTCGTGACGGACGAGGCCGGCCGCGTGCGTGTTGAGGTGTTCGCAGTGAGCTACAGCGCGCTGGCCGACGTCGCTGCTGCGGTTGAGGCGCTTGACGGCGTCGTCGTCTACACGGACGATCTGGCTGTCCACGCCTATCTCACGCCGCAGTCGCTGCTCACGGTTGCGCTGCGCTCGGATGTATTCATGCTGCGGCAGTGGGTCGGCGCGTCGTCAACCGACATCAGCGCGGCCCCTTCCAGCGCCCCCACTGGCACGGTTTCAACCGAAGCGTTCAACTACTTGGGCGTGCAGGACTGGCACGAGAACAACCTGCGCGGCCAAAACGTGCGCATCGGCGTGATTGACACCGGTTTCGGCACGGGCGTTGCTTCACTGGCTCCGCCCAAATCGGGTGAATACGCCTGCATCAACGCTGCCAGCGTGTTCAAAGCCCACTCTGACCCAGCCAGCGTCTCCAATCACGGACGCAACGTGGTTGAGATCCTGTGCGACATTGCGCCCTCAGCCACCGTCTTCATGTACGAGGCGAACAGCTACGCATCGCTGGCCAGCGCGATCAACCGCGCGCGCGTGCTCGACGATGTCGATGTACTGCTCATCACGATGGACTTGGGCGTGCACGAGACGCTCGGCGACGGCACAGGCCGCGGCGGCAGCGACCCCTACGCAGAGCTGGCGCTAGCGCGTCAAAACGGCATCGTGGTGATCGCCGCTGCGGGCAACAACGGCAACCCCGCCGACATCGGCGTGAGCGGCCAAGCGCCGCGTTATGCCGCCATCACCAGCACGGGTGGCGCAATTACCGTCAACGTCCAGATCACCCACGGCGACATCGTCCGCGTGAACACCAGCACGGGCACGTTCAGCGTGAGCGGAGCCGTCTCCATCAGCGATGGCCCGGGCGAAATTGGCGGCTCAGGCGTGTTCTCAGATTCAACCAACTGCTCGACCAGCCCCTGCGCCCGCACGATCACGATCAGCGGGACGACCAGCGGCGCGACCGTGCAGGTGCAGATCGTGCCCGTGCGCACCACCCCTGAAACCTCTCAAACGGCTGCGGTGTTCATCACCAGCGTCAGCGGCGGCACACTCGTGCCCAACGCTGGCTCGCTGGCGCGCCCAGCCGACAGCCCAGACGTGATCACGGTCGGCGCAGTCTGTGCGGCGCAGGGCGTCGGCATCAACTTCGTGCGCCTGCCAGATGCCTCCGTCGGCCCGGTTTACGGCCCGGGCGGGACGCCTTCCACTCTGCCCTCCATGCCGTCCATCGGCTACAGCCGTAACGTCATCAAACCGGACTTCGTCGCGCCATCCGTCGTCACCACCTCGATCTTCAGCGCTGGCAACCCGAGCAAGTGTGACGGAACCGTCGACAGGTTGGACGATGCCAAGAAGTTCAGCGGCTCCTCGGCGGCGGCGGCGCACGCGGCGGGCATGACCGCCCTGCTGCTTTCCAACACGAGCGCGCCGAGCTACAACCGTTTCAGCCGCTTGCTCATCAGCCCTGACGAGGTCACGAACAACGTGCGCTTCTACTTCCAGATGCGCTCAGCTGACCTGCCAGCTGCCACCGCTAACGGCTTCGACATGCTGTACGGCGCAGGCATCGCCACGCTAGGGAACCCGCGGTTCAACCTGAACCACGTCACCAACCCCACCACCCCACCGGATGGGTTCACCTGCGCTGGCACGATTCATTATGTCGGCCAAGCCAATCGCAACAGCGGCGGCACAGGAACGATTACCGACCCCTTCTACAGCATCGGGCTGGCGCTGCGCCAAGCGGCGGCCAACGACTGCGTGGTGGTGAACCCGGGCGAATACACGACGCCGATCGTGGCGACTGGCCTGAACAACAACATCACCCTCATCTCGTACAGTGGCGCGTCTGAGCTGCCCGCGTTCGGAACGATCATCCGCATCACGGGCCAGACTTACAGTCATCCAACCGAGCCAGATTACGAGGTTTCAGGCTTTGGGACTACCAAGCGGTTCGAGCGGGTGGCCGGCTTCTATATCCGCAATATCACCGGCGGCTTAACGGTGGAGGGCTTTGACTTCATCCCTGCCGCTGACTTGACCGCGCTCAACGACAACCAATACGCCCCGCAAGCGCTGGTTATCGACAGCAGTCCAAACGTCAAGATTCGGCGCAACCGCATCGGCACGACCACCGTCAACGGAGTTGACTATCAAGGTTGGGGGCGCTTCAACAGCACGACGCAAGCGTGGCAAGGCCCAGAAGCGACCCCGATGCTGGTCATCCAGAGCGACAACGTGGCGATTGAGCAGAACCGCTTCCGCGGCAACACGGTTGACGGCAACACGTTCGACTACGTCACCGCAGCGCTCGCTGTTGTGGACTCTACCAATGCCCTCATCCGCCGCAACGAGTTCCTCGACAACCGCAACATAACCTTCGATTTCTTCGACTTCAGCCCGATCCTGTTGATCGAACAATCCAGCGCGAACATCGTCGCCAACGCGTTCAGCGGCAACAGCGCCAACACGGTCATCCAAGCCCGCACGACTGCACAAGACACCGCGCTGGCAACGCGGATCGTCAGCAACGTGTTCTTGAACAACGTGGGCTTCGAAGCGCCTAGCCCTAACCCCAGTTCTCCACTCAGAGACGTTTCCGGCGGCCTCATCAGCGTCTACTTCACGCCCCAGCTCTACGTCGTGAACAACACCATCGTGGGCAACACGTTCACGAATAGCAACCTCGGCGCGATTGTGACCCGAGGCGTTCCCAACATCGATGTGTTGGAGGGCAACCCGAACAGCGCCACCTATCAAACCCTCAACTTCCACAACAACCTCGTCCACAGCAACACCTTCCAGCACGGCATCCTGCGCTATTCCAACATCAATGGGGCGTGCAATCCCAACCCCAGCACCTCGACGGCGGCGATTACCTACAATTGGTTCTCGCAAACGACGGTCAGCGCTGGCAGTTGTGGTGGGCAGGTGAGCATCGCCGCTAACAACAACCGCACCGCGTCTCTCGTCTTCAGCGACTTCAGCGGGTTCAACGCCAACTTGCAAACGACCGATTGGCGCTATTGGGGCCTCGCTCAGAACGCCAAGACATCGGACAACGCTATTGACAAAGGCGGGCCGATCGACCAGTTCGGCATTCCCACCGCAGACGCCAACAACTACGCTGCGCCGTTCGACGTGGACGCCTTCGGGCGGCGGCGCAGCAACAGCTCGCTCGGCGCAGCGACCAACCCCACAGACACCGACATCGGCGCGTTTGAGTTCACTGAGCTGGTCATCGACGACAACGACTGCGACGGCAACGGTCGCCGCAGCGTCTTTGAGCTGACGGGCATCCTCGAAGATCAATTCCCCAGCAGCCTGCCCTACATCGTGATCAACCTCGAGTGCGATCCACCCGGCCCAGAGGGCATGACGTCCTTCATTCAAGGCGCGGCGGGTTCGATCACCTTTGCCATCCCCAACAGCGGCACATTTGACGAAGACGGCCCCGCCGGCCCGATTGCTCCGATCAACTACGACAACGTGCGCAACTACAGCACGCGCTGCGGCGATCAGTTTGAGGGCACGCGCGGCGTCGTCGCCCTGACGACCGCCTCTGGCTCTGGACGCCTGCTCTACTGCCCACCCGAGCACTTCTACAATCAGGGCATCACCGACCCAGACGCCAAAGTTGAGATCTTCTACATCGTCACAGACGAAGCAGGCGCGACAGCCACGGGCAAGATCGAGGTCACGATCAACCCGACGGCTGATCTGCCCCTAACGGCTTCCATCGGCGATGACGTGCCGCTCGGCGACATCCTCGAGATCACGATGCTGGCCAACACGACCGCCACGCTGCCGCTGCGCCCGTTTGTGGTGTTCGGCAACTTCGAATGGTCAGAGGCGGAAAACCCTGAGTTCAACTTGCCAACTGGGGCGATGGCCGACTACCCGTTCACCCTCTCCAGCCCGATTATCGACAGCGACCCGCGCGGGGTCATCTCCACTAGTCCCGCGCCGGCCATCGTCAACAACCAGCTGCAAGTGACCTCCACCAACAACCGCGGCACGGGCGTCATTCGCTACACCGTCACCGATGCAAACGGCAAGTCCACCACGAACTACGTGCGCGTGCGCGTGCGCAGCGTCATCCCGAACGAGCCGGGCCTCTACGACGACAGCAGCATCTACTGGCGCTACGAAAACGCTCAGCCCTCGCCGCAGGTCGGCACGTTCCGCTGGCAGGCGCTCAGCAACCCGCGCGCCATCAACAACACGCTGCACCAGAGCAACGGCAGCGGCGACCGCGCCATCTTCCAGATGATCGGCACGGGCTTCGTCCTCTACATGCAGGGCACTGGCGGGGCAGGCGCGCAGTACAAAATCCGCGTCAACGACGTTGAGACTGACGTATGGTCGTATGCCTTCAGCACAACAGCCGCCAGCAACCCGCCGATTTCAACCACCACGATTGACCTCGACGCAGCGAGCGCGGGCACAGGCGTTCTAACCTGCTACGCAGGGGCGCGCAACGTCGTTCTGCCCGCCAGCACGCCTACGCGCTTCCTGAGCAACAACATGCCCGGGCCGTACACGGTCATGTGCAACGGCACAACGAACCAACAAATGGAAGTCGTCATCGAAAACGGCAGCCCCAACGGACCGACCCTTGCGATAGACGCCTTCGGCCTGCTCGACGACACAACGCCCGTCACTAGCTCAGGGCCGTTTGGGCCGGGCACGTATGACTTCGACAACGCCGAAATGCGCAACATCTTTGCCAGCAAGGCCAACTGGGCGGAGGTGCGCGTGCCGCAGCTCACCCGCGCCATCGCCTTCCGCGCAGTAGACGGCGCTGATGACGTGTCGTTCCGCATCAACGGCGCGACGGGCTTCGCCCTCGGCACGACGCTGATGCCCGCCGGCGCAGAGTTCCGCCTGTGCGTGCGCGACGTCAGCAACAACCACGACCTCTGCCAGCTTGTCGACACGTCGCCGCTGGGCGTGGCTACGCCGCTCGCCTACAACGCCTACGTGCCGTGGTACGGCTTGAACGACGAACGTGAGTACGAGATCACGATCAGCGGCATCGTGCGGCCTGCGCTGCCCGCCGTCCTGAGCAACCTCGGCACGCTGGTGTTGGATGGCTTGGTCGTCTTCGGCCCGCAGCACAACATGAACGGCACGCTGCCCAACGGCACGACCGAAAACGATCAACTGGTTGACTTCGCTTACTTGGGCGGGATTGAGGACAGTTGGGTACATGCGTTCAACGTGCCCGCTGCGAGCAACCAGTCGCTCAGCACCACGACTGTGACCCACGCGGGGCCGTTCCTCGCCTTCCGCATCGCCGCCGACGCCGAGTACTTCCTCTACGACTTCAACAACACCAACGCTCTGACTCGCCAGTTGATGATCTGCGTGGATCGTCACGTGTTGACCGCGGCTACCAACGACTTTGGCCGCTGCATCGTCGTAGACACGCGCGCCGGAACGTACCGCCAAGTGCTGGGGGACGACGGCACGCTGTCCCCGACGAACGGCACAGCCAACATCCGCCCGACGCGCAACACGCTCCTCATCAGCGATGACCTGTTCGTTGGCGGCTGGCCAAACGTCAACCCCACCCCCGGCTATCATCAAGTTGAGATCTTCAGCCTCCTCAACGAGCCGTTCAACTTCGACCGCGTGACGGTTTACGGCGCCGGCGTTCTGCCGCCGGGGGTTCATGAGGATTTCGCCGCGGCTGTCCAGTACTACGACAACACCAACACGTTGATGACGCCGGGCGTGTTCAACCCGCGCGATCCCGTCCTCAACTTCAACGCCTCGACCACCACCGCCAACACCTTCTTAATCGTTAACGACGGCACAGCCACCCGCGACAGCAGCGGCAGCGTCGTCTGGACGAAACAGGTGGGGGCCAGCGTCGTGTTCGGCGTCGACGGTGACGGGTTCATCCCGCGCTTCCGACTGGATCGTCAGTCGGATGCAGTATCGATCTGCTGGTTGCGCACGAGCGGCCCGCTGCCGCTGCCCAACGTCATCCGCAGCACAGGGACATGCGTCATCTACGAGAACTTCTCGGCTGGCCTGCTGTTCAACCAGATGCGCCCCATCACCGGCTTGGATAACACCATCAGCTCGACAGATTACTACGCAGTAGCCATCACTCACCTCGGCGACAACTTGACGCCAGTCAAGATCAACGCCCCGTACCTCAACATGTGGTTCGACGGCGTGACGGTGCTGAACGACGATTGGCAGTCGCTGACCCCGCTCACCCCGGGCACGGTCTACGAGACGAGCTTCGTCAACCGCGCCGCACAGAACCGCTTCGCCTACAGCCCAACTGTGTGGTCAACCGTCAATGGGCCGGTCACGCAGTTCAGCGGCGGCTCTTACGACATCAGCCGCAACATCATGGGCGCAAGCGTGACGTTCCGCACCTCGGGCGCGGACGCAGTGCGTTTCCGCCGCAACCTCAGCGCGGGTCAGGCGCTGCTCCAGTTCTGCGCCGCGCTTGAAACGACGCCCAACGACCGCCGCTGCGTCGTCGTCAACAACGCCGGCTCAGGCTTCGGCCACCACGTCAACGTGCTGCTGAACGAAACCGGCAGCACCGCGCCCCACGTGGTGAGCATCACCGCGCTGACGGCGGGTAACTTCATCCTCGACACAATCGAGCCTGTGGTGAACACCACGCCGCTGACAGCGGGCTTCTACGACGACGACGCGGTTGGCATCAGCTACTTCGGCGGCGCGAGTGCCAACCTCGTGCCTAATGGCAGCTTTGAATCGTTCGATCAGGTCGGCACGCAGCGCACGCCCAGCGCGTGGGCGGTCACTGGTAGCCTGCCTGCAGCGAACTTCACCAGCGGCGCGCCAGCGTTCAACGGCTCGCTGGCCGGCGCAGCTGTGGTCACAGGGAACGGTCAGGGCATCCTCAGCTCTGAGATTGCCTTCAAGGGCGGGCGTTCCTACATCGTCACCGCCCGCGTGATGATCGACGGGGCGACGGGCGTGCCCACGCCTACCGTGACGCTCGACCTCTTCGACGGGAGCACAGCCATCAGCGCCTTCACGCCGCAGACGGTGTCGTACATCGCCACCCGCGCCTACCAAGTGGTCTACTACGTCTTCTCTCCAGCCTCAGACGTCACCGGGCGGCTGCGCTTCGTCGGGAACGACCTACAGCCGACGACCCCAACGAATCTAGCGTCCCGCCGCTTCCTCGTGGATGAGGTGGGCGTGTTCGAAGTCGGCCAAGCCGACTGGGAGACAGTCGTCAACAACGCGGCCTTCGGGCGCTACGTGACCCGCAGCATCCAACCCGGAGCCGAAGCGCGCTTCAGCTTCACAGGGACGGGCGTCCGCATCGGGATGGTGCTGGACACGTTCGCCGGGCGCGTCGAGATCTGCTACGCCACGAACCCCGCCTTGACCGGCGCGAACTGCGTCCAGTATGAGAACGAGCGCGCCGCGGCCACAACCCGCGTCTCGCGCACGATCGCTGGCTTGACGGCTAACACCTACTACGTGCGCATCCGTGACACGGAAGAGGGGACGACTGCCCTCACGGCGGGCAACCCGTCGCGCCCGCGCACCGCGCCGATGGGCCGCGTCGCCATCGACTTCGTCGAAGTCCTAAACGACCCGCTGCCGCCGACCATCCTCACCGATGTGACCGCCAACGAGACGTTCCAGATCAGCGGCGTGAACGCCCTGCAACTGCTGCCGACTAACGGCTGGCTGTATCGCAGCGCGCCCAACCTCACCGCCTTCAGCGGCAATAGCAACGTCGCCGTGGCTGATCCCAACAGCGGCGCAGTCTCCAGCGTCATCGCCGGCCACGTCGGCGTGATGCGGCTCGACCTGTCGCAAGGGGCGACGGTCGTGCTCTACAGCGACGCGCCCAACGCCACCAAAGCCGACCTGCTCTACTGCGTGGACGGGCAAGACGGCGAGATCACCTTCAACCCGCTGACGCGCCGCTACGGCATCACCGGTTCGACCCGCTGCGGCGTGACGTCCGCGCTGGCGACGTCGGCGCAAGCTGTGCTCGTGCTGTCACCGGCAACGGCCAACAGCACCCTGACCTTTACTGCGCTGGCCCCAGCCCCGCTGCTGATTGACGGCTATCAGGTGCTGCTGGGGACGCAGCTCGCCCCCGGCTACTACGAGACCAGCCTCTCAGAGAGCGGAACGTGCGTCGGCACGCTGTCGAACAACGGCTGTGTGGGCGGCAGCAGCAGCAGCATCTTCAGCGCCGACACGCCTAGCAACTGGTTCCGCCAGAGCAGCCCAACCTTCAGCGGCGGCACGTCGCTCGTGCTCTCTAACGCGAGCGGAACCGTCGGCAGCGCAGGGTCACCGCGCACTGGCGTACCGTCACGCCTCACCTTCCAGATCGAGAACGCAACCGGCTTCTCGCTGATCACGACGACGAACCCGCTGGGCGGCAGCTTCAATGTCACAGCAGTAGGGACAAACACCTTCACCTTCACCGGCACGACCCAGTCCCCCGCGACGTTCAACCGCGTGTCGATCCCGTTCACAGGCCTGCCGCTTGGCAACTACACTGTGACGATCGAGAACACCACCGCGGTGAACCTCTACGTAGACGCGATTGAGGTGTACGGTGAACTCTACGCGCTGGGCAGCCTCTACGACGACAGCGCACGCGACCTGAACGGCGACCTGCTCATCACTTACGGCCCATCCGTCAACACATGGACGCGCGTTGAGGGCAACCCAGCCGCCACCAGCCTGAACCGCACCTTCCACGCGGCCACGGCAGCCGGCGCGGTCGCCATGTTCGAAGTCGGCGAGAACGACCCAGCAACCGGCATCAAGATCTACACCAGCAGCCCGACCGCTGCGACGGCAGTGCAAGTGTGCTGGAAGGATCTTGACACGCCCGCCAGCGCTCAGCAGTGCGGCAGCCCACTCAACTTGACCTCTGGCCGCGCCACGCAGATGTTCACCAGCGCGGGCCACTACGCCGTGAGCATCGTCAACACCCTCAACCAGCGCCTCCAGCTTGACGCCGTGCAGGTGATGGAAGCAGGCGGGCTGACGGAAGGCATCTACACGGTGCAAGAGCTGCGCGACGACACAAACGCCAACTTCAACGGCACGTGGACGTTCAACAACGCGACCAACGCGACCACTGCCACGCGCACTGCGCCTGCGTCGCAGTTCACGTTCACGATGAAGGGCATCGGCTTCAGCATCCTGCTGAACGAATCAACCGCGAGCGCCAGCCCCTACACGCTGTGCGTGACCCGCGCCACCCCCTGCGACACCGTCAACCAGACGATCAACCGCATCCCAGCGCCGTTGGCCACCAGCCCGTTCGCGCTGACCGTCGTCGGGCTGCACAACGCCAGCGGCCAGAACGAGACGTACACCGTGACGCTCAGCAGCACCGACACGCGCCCGCTGACGGTGAGCGGCCTGCACATCCTCGGCGCGAAGCCCTCCAGCTTCCGTTTGGACGCAAGCAGCCCGCGCGCTGAAGACGACGATCCACGCCTGCGCACTCTGCCATTTAACTGGACAGTGCTCACGGTCAACCGCACGGGCAGCGTGTCTGGCGACAGCCAAGCGCTCGGCACACGGCGCGGCGGCGTGTTCTACTTCGAGTTCGCTGGAAGCTTCCCTGCGGTCGAGTACGTGCGCCAGATCAGCACGGCCTTCAGCAACGTGGACATCTGCTTCGGGCCAATCGGCAGCACAGCGAGCCTGTGGGCGAACCACACGACGAACTGCGTCAACGTGGACAACAAAGAGGCCAACGCCTTTGCGCGCGCCACGGTGGCCAGCACCTCGCTCACCTGTACGGCGGGCTGCTGGGTCATCGTTCGGCCGGCAGAAGATCGCCAAGTGGCGCTTGATCTGGTGCGGCTGGTCGCCCCCGGTGAGCCGCTCAAAGCTGGCCTCTATGAGGAGAACTTCCCCGGCCTGCGGCATTTCAACCAGACCAGCTCTACTACCTACGACATCAGCGCTAACGCCGATGACCTGATGGGTATGCACATCCTGCCGCGCATCACGGCTGCTGGCGCGTCTGGCACGTTCGTCCGCCGCTACGTTGCCGCCACCACAACTGCTGGCACAAGCGCTTTGAACGGCGGCCTCTACTTCACGATGGAGGGCACAGGCTTCAGCGTCGGCTTCGTCAACGACCCGTTCCAAGACGAGGTGCGCATCTGCTACCTGAATTACACCGGCCCAGAGCCGAACGTACAAACCGTGCTCACGACAGGCCGCTGCCAGACCTTCGACAACCAGAGCGCTGCGACAGCCTTCCGCGTCAACCGTTCCATCTTGGGTCTGCCGCAGGGCACGTATGCCGGCGTCGTCCAGATGCTTGCGGACAACGGCATCCCAGCCGTCCACGCGCCCAGCCAACTGCCGCTGCGCATGGACATCGACACGGTGACGATCTACGATGACATGTGGTTCGCCAACAGCGAGCCGAACTGGCTGGACGACACCCACACCACAGCCATCACGCCAGCGATGGGGCGCGTCGAGACGAACTTCAACAACCGTATGGCGGATCGGCGCGTGCAGTTCTTCGGCACGTGGAGCAACGTCGCCAACGCCCGCTACAGCGGTGGCCGCTACGATCTGACCAGCAGCGCGGGCGCGGGCATCCTGTTCCGCACTGCCAACGCCAACGCGATCACGCTCTATACGGCGCTCGGCAACGCCTTCACTGAAGTGATCATCTGCGCTACGCCGCTGAACCTCAACCCGCTCACCCAGAGCGGCTCTACCACCTGCGTCGAGGAGTCGCTGCGCGGCACAGGGTTCCAGCAGCCGATCAACGTCACGCTCGGGGACGCTGTCGATGAGTATGTGGTGAGCATCACAACCAAGCGCAACGCCCAGTTCCACCTCGACGCCATCCAAGTCTTTGACAGCACGGTCGCGCTGACGCCGGGCCTCTACGAGTCCAGCGACGCGCGCATCCGCTACGATCGCACCTATCAGAACCTCGTCCCGAACGGCGATTTTGAGGTCACCAACGCCGCGCGTGTGCCGCTCCATTGGACGACCGTCGGCTCACCCACCAGCTTCACCACGGTGAACAGCGCCGTGATCAACGGGACGAAGTACGCGACGTTCAGCGGCGGCGTCAACACCGGCATCCGCAGCGAGACGTTCACCGTGCCAACGACCGGAACTTACCCCATCGCAGTTTACGTGCTGCTCACACGCGGCTCCGCTCAAGTTCGACTGCGCGAAGAAACGCCGACCGGCGTCGTGACGGACATCTTCCCGCTGACGCGCCCCAGCAATGTATGGCAGGTCTACCGCAAGTCGTTTGAGTTGGTGGCTGGCAACGATTACTTCATCGAAATCGTCAGCACCAACGCCAGCGCCATCGTCGGCGTGGACGCCGTGCAGGTGAACACCGGCGGCTTGTGGACGACTGAGTTCAACGGCACGTACAGCGGCGGCAGCCTACGCCGCAGCTTGACCGCCGGCGCAAGCGCCACGTTCAACTTCACCGGCACAGGCTTCGCGTTGGGTATGCTGGTTGACCGCAGCGGCGGTGAAACCGAGGTCTGCTACGGCGTCGGCACGCCCACGAACTGCTTCGTCTACCAGAACGAACTGGCCGCCCCCAGCGCCCGTGTCAGCCGCGTGATCGCTGGGCTGCCGCTCAACACCTACGTGGTGCGCATCCGTGAAATGGACGATGGCTTCTCAACGCTCGTGCTGAACAACCCGCAGGCGCTGCGGCCCAACGCCAACGTCATCTCGCGCGTCGCACTGGACACCGTCGAAATCTTCGGCGCGACGACCCTGCCCGCGCTGCCCACCGGCAGCTTCAACGAGAACGCCACCAATCCGTCAGGTGTGCCGTACTTCCGCTTCTTCCCAGAGAATCGCTTCCGTGTGATCACCGGCGGCCCGGCCGCGGCCTTCAGCGATCAGAGCTTTGCCGCAGTGGTCGAAAACAACGGAGCGATCTCGAACACGTTCGCTGGGCCATCGATGGTCTTCAACATCAACAAGCAGCAGGGCCGCAGCGCTACGCTGGTTTTCTCGCTGGGGCCAGTCAACGCCAGCCGCAGCACACAAGTGTTGATCTGCGCGGGCAACAACATCAACGGGGCAATTGCGTGGAACGGTGTGGCCTTCCAGATGGCCAACGCAGGCACACCCGGAAGCTGCACCCTGCGCACAACCGCCCGCGCTGACCGCGAGTTGATCGTCAACGCAGCTGATCTGTCTGCGCTCAGCACCTCTGCCAGCGGAACCGTCCGCGTGAGCATCACCGCGCTCGTGCCCGGTCGCTTCGAGATTGACGGCGTGACGTACATCCAAGGCAACGCGCTGCCAAGTGGTCTGAACGACGACTTCCTTGCTGCGCCACCTACAAACAGCATCGCTGCTCAGAACGCCGCTCTGCTCAAGTTCGCTGTGGGCAACAACTTCGGCGTAAACCGCGACGCGCGCCTGTTCTCAGCCGCAGTGCCGACAGGCTGCCGTCAGACCGAACAGTGGTGCTTGCTGCGCAACAACAGCTACTTCGGCACGACTGCCGCCTACACCCGCGCCAATGACGCCACGCTCACTTTCAACTTCGAGGGCACGGGCTTTGGCCTGATGGTGCAGCCGGAGTTGAATGCAGGCGACCTGCGCATCTGCTACAAGCGCGCCTCTAACCAAACCGCCTTCCCGTCAATTGGCGGTGAGACAGACGCCGAGGACGTCGAACTAAACGTCAACAGCAACAGCGGCATCTACTGCGAGCGCGTGCGCTTGAACACCGCCACGACCGGGGCGACCCCGTGGCAAGGCTTGAACCGCACCCTCATCAACCCGAACGCCAGCTTCCGCTACACGTTCGCCTACTATGGGCTGCCACAGGGTCGCTACACAGTCGAAGTGCGGACGATCCTGCCCGTGATGAACCCGGGCCGCGTGGTGATCGACGCTGTCAATGTGTTCAGCAATCCGACGACCCTGCCGCCGCTTCAGCCCGGCCTGCACGACGACAACGTGCCATCAATTCGCTACGAGCCGTCGCTCGCGTGGGCGCGGCAGGCGACCCCAGCTCAGCCACCCGCTGGCGCTTACGGGCGCGCCGAGAGCATCACCCGCTTGGCGGGCAGCGTGGCGCAGCTTCGCGTGGAGGGCAACTCAGTCACGTTCTTCCAGAGCCTGACCGGCGGTTCCTCACGGCATGTCAACCTGTGTCTGCTCATCACAGCAGCGGGCAGCAACCCCGGCAACGTGCACTGTGGTGAAACCTCGCAGACCGTCCAGCGTCCATCCGTTCAGCAGGCGTGGTGGTCACAAGCCGGCGCAGGACGCATGTCACCGGTCATGATCTACGGCCTCGGCGAAGGGGTTCACACCCTCATCATCGAAAACCGCGACCACAACCGACCGCTGAGCATCGACGCCATCGCTGTTCAGCCCTAAAATAGAGCACAAGAGAGGCGGTCACCCCGCCTCTCATGCTCTAACAGACCAATAGGAACGCACATTTATGCTCTACCTTCATCCTGAAGTCGCCGATGCGCTGCGTCAGCGTCACCCCGTCGTCGCTCTGGAATCGACCGTCATCACGCATGGGCTGCCTTACCCCGCCAACGTCGAAACCGCGCTAACGATGGAACAAGCTGTGCGCGAGGGGGGCGCAGTCCCCGCGACGATTGCCGTGCTCAAAGGTCAGATCACCGTCGGCTTAACCCACGACCAGATCGAAACATTGGGTCAATCTGAATCGGGAACCGTGCGCAAATGCTCACGGCGCGATCTGCCGATTGCGGTGGGACTGCAAGAGGACGCGGCAACAACCGTCGCGGGGACGATGATCGTGGCGCACATGGCGGGCATCCGCGTGTTTGCAACCGGCGGCATCGGGGGCGTGCATCGCGGCGCGCCCTACGACGTGTCGGCTGATTTGATGGAGCTAGGCCGTACCCCCGTGGTTGTCGTCTGCTCGGGCGCAAAGTCGATCCTTGACCTGCCGCTCACGCTGGAGGTGCTCGAAACACAGGGCGTGCCGATCCTCGGCTATCAAACTGACAGCCTGCCCGCGTTCTACTCGCGCGACAGCGGCCTTGCGGTTGACGCCCGCGTTGACACGTCAGAACAAGCCGCCAGCGTCGTCCGTGCGGCTCAGCAAATCCGCGCGCAGCATGGCATCCTGATCGCTGTGCCCGTCCCCGCTGAACACGCCATCGACTATCAAACCGCTGAGGCGGCCATCCAGCAAGCGACTGATGAAGCCGCAGCACAGGGCATCCACGGCAAAGCGGTCACCCCGTTCGTGCTGGCGCGGGTTGCTCAGCTCACGGGGGGGCATTCGATGACGGCCAACCGCGCGCTGTTAGCGAACAACGCCCGCATCGCTGCGCAGATTGCGGCCTGTTTGTAGGTTAACCCAGCGCGTCGATCACCACGCGCCAGAACTGCAACCCCGCATCGCAGCCGATCACCAGCGTTGTGCCGTCTGTGCTCAGGCGGGCGCGGTCGGGCTGAGGGCGCTCGCACGTCAAATATGGGCCGAGGTCGAACCGTTCACCAGTGGCCACATCCCAAACAAACACGTTCGGAACAAAGTTGACGTTGACCCCCAGAATGACATCAGCGTTTGGGCCGAGAAAAAACCACTGCACATACTCATCGTTCAGCGGCGCAATGGCTCGATTCTCACCCGTGTTGAAGTCAAGCAAGTACAGCGTCGTGTCGAAGTTGTCGCGCCAGACAAGATGCGTCACGGGGCTGTTGATGTTGCCGAACACCGACGGGATGCCCGTGCCGTTGTCAACGGTTACAATCGCGCGGTTGAGCGGCCAGTACCACAGCGTGACCAACCCTTCCTCGGTCGAGGTGACTTCATACGGGCTGGGGATGCGCCCGATGCGTACCACGTTCTCAGGGTTGTGCAGCAGCAGCGCCTCTTCATACATCACCTTCCCCATTGGGTCGACTACCAGCATCGGCGCGGAGAGGCGCTCAAGCGTGTATGAGCCGTCGTCTAGCGTCCAGAAGTCGAGCGCGGGCGCGTCGCTCGGTATGTCGATGATCTCAATCTCATCCATGACACGGTAAATGCGAATCGTCTCGCCGATGTTGTGCAGCCCGTGAAACGTCTCGCCCGTGAACAAGCCAGTCACCATCGACAGCGGTTCATCGCTGTAGAGCAAGCGCAGTTCGCCGCCCATGTCATAGCGCCACACGCCCCCCTCGCGGTCGAAGACCACTGCCGCCGTGCCGTCGTCGTTCAGCACAAACCACCCCTGTTGAAAGTCCTCGGTGAAGGTTAACTCGTCCACAGGTTGCAAATAGAACACCGTATCGAGCATGATCGGCGCAGTGTAGACCCCCGTCAGCGTCATCATCAAAAACAGCACCCCAAGCCATCCCATTGGATCAGCCTCTCTTTCCTCGGTTTACTCGTCTATAATACGCCGCGAGATCGAGACATGACTAGACGCTATGCCAGAACTGCCCCCATCAACATTAGTTGACATCACCGGAGCACCTGCGGCTGTTTACCGGGTCGGCGAAGGCCCGAACGTGGTGATGCTGCACGGCTGGGGCGCGTCGGCGTCGCTCGTGTGGCCGCTGGCAGCCAAGCTAGCAGAGCGCGGGTTGAGCGTCTGCGCCGTTGATTTGCCCGGCTTTGGGCAGACGCCCGCGCCCACCGTCGCATGGCGTGTTACTGACTATGCGACATGGGCGCTGCGCCTGATGGACGCCTTGCAGCTCAGCACAGCCCACTTATTCGGCCACAGCTTCGGGGGGCGGCTGGCGCTCATCCTCGCCGCCGAGCACCCGACGCGCTTTCGCCGCGTCGTGCTGGCCAACAGCGCAGGGCTGCGCCCCCCTCTACCGCTGGTGACTCAGATCCGCACTCGTGCTTACAAGAGCGTCCGCCGCGCGCTGACGGCCGTCGGCGCGGGTGGCCTCGCCGAGCAGCTCCGTCAGCGCTATAACGCCCGCTACGGCTCGTCCGACTTCAACGCCTTATCGGGCGTCATGCGCGAGACGTTCATCCACGTGGTGAATCAAGACCTCAGCGAGTACGCGGCCCGCGTGACACAGCCGACTCTCTTGTTCTGGGGCGACCAAGACAGCGATACCCCCCTGTGGATGGGCCAAGCCCTCGAAAAGCTGATCCCCGACGCCGCGCTCATCGTCCATAAGGGCGCAGGCCACTACAGCTACTTGGATCGGCTCGCTGAGACCGCGCACATCATGTCACACTTTCTGCTCGACGATTGATCTACCCTCGGAGATGCCACCGTGTCAACGCCTGTTATCGTAGGAAGCATCCTCATCGCCGCTGTGTGGGCGGCAGCGGCCATTCAGCGCGTGTATCGACAGGCGCGCTTCTTCCAGATCGAAGAGTATATGAACCTGCGGTATGCGCGCTGGGTGCTGCGCGAGCGTAGCCGCGCGCTGCCCGCTCGCCCACTCGTCGCGCTGATCGTTAGCGCGTTGATCGCTTTCTTCAGCGACACTGTGCCTGAGGGGTTCTCGCTCATCCCCTTCGCCGCGATGCTCGCCGCTGGCGTCGCTGCGCTCGTTCCCCTGCCAGAGCCGCCAGTAAAAAAGGCCTTCGTGCGCACGCAGCGCGCCCTACGCCTGCTAATCACCGCGTTCACGTTGATCGTGCTGGTCATGATCGCAGCAGTCTACCTGAGCTTGACAGTTTCTAGCAGCAGCCTCGTCAGCGCGTTGAGCGTCGGCGTCGCGGGTGCTGTGGCCTTCTACCTAGCGCCTGCTTGGTTGATTGCCGCCAACGTCTTGATGCTGCCCATTGAGGAAACGCTGCGCCGCCTCTTCATCCGTCGCGCGCGGGGGGTATTAGCCGACGTGCACCCCAAAGTCATCGGCATCACCGGCAGCTACGGCAAGACCACGACCAAGAACTACTTGCGCGACATCCTCAACGGGCGTTTCAAAGCCTACGCGACACCCAAGAGCTACAACACAATGTTGGGCGTGTGCATCGCGCTGAACAACGACGTTGCCCAAGACTACAGCATCGACTATTTCATCTGTGAGATGGGCGCGTACATCCGCGGCGAAATTCAACGCATCTGCGGTTTGACGCCGCCTGACATCAGCATCGTCGTCGAGGTCGGCCCGCAGCACCTTGAACGCTTCGGCAGCCTCGAGAACATCGCCATCGCCAAATACGAGATCATCAAGGCGCTGCGGCCTGACGGCTTGGGCGTCTTCAACTGGGATAACCCGTACGTCCGCCAGATGTACGAGCGCGGTTATCCACAGAATCGAATCGCGGTCAGCACCCAAGCTGACCCCCACACCCCACTGCCAGACGGCCCACGGTTCATCGCCCACGAGATTCAAGAATCATTGACTGGCCTGCGCTTCAACGTCACCGACACAGCCACCAGCACCACCCGAACGTTTCAAACGCCTGTCGTCGGGCGGCACAACGTCCTGAACATCCTGCTGGCGACGGCGGTCGCCGTCCACGAAGGGATGACGCTGGACGACGTGGCACGCCGCGTCGCGCAGCTTCAGCCGGCTGAAAGTCGGCTCGTCACTCAGACAGATGAGCGCGGTGTCGTCGTCATCAACGACGCCTACAGCGCTAACCCCGTCGGGGTCAAAAGCTCGCTGGCTGTGCTCGGCATGCACAGCGGACGGCGCGCCCTCATCACCCCCGGCATGGTAGAGCTGGGCGATTTGCATTATCAAGAGAACTTCAAACTCGGAGTACTTGCTACGCAGTTCGCCACGGATATTATTTTAGTCGGGCCAAAGCAAACGCAGCCCATCCGCGAGGGCGTTGAAAGCACGGCGTTCCCGCGCGAACGCCTCCAAGTAGTAACCCACGTCAGCGAGGCCATCGCATGGTATCGTGAGCAACTAAACGCAGGCGACGCCGTCCTGCTCTTGAACGACCTACCCGACACTTACTAACGAGGATCAGACCCATGAGCAGTCGTCTTCTGACCGTTGCGGTCATCTTTGGTGGGCGCAGCGTCGAACATGACGTGAGCATCGTCACCGCCCAACAGATCATGAAAGCGATGGATCGTACTCGCTATCAAGTCGTGCCGGTGTACATCGCGCGCGATGGCAAATGGTTCACTGGTGATCCGCTGACCGACATCGCCAACTTCAAAGACGACGCGGTGCTGCGCCACAAAGACGTGATCCCCGTCATCTTGTCGCCGGATGTGCGTCATCACGGCCTGCTGGTTGACCCGCTGGCGCGCGGCTTGTTCCGACGCCCGCAGGTGATCCGAGTGGATGTGCTCTTTCCCGCCATCCACGGCACACACGGCGAGGACGGCACGCTGCAAGGCCTGTTCGAATTGGCAGACATCCCCTACGTGGGGTTTGCCACGTTAGGGAGCGCACTCACAAACGACAAGATCATGACCAAGCAGGTGCTGCGCCAAGCAGGGCTGCCCGTGCTAGACGACGTGTGGTTCAGCCGCAGCCAATGGCAGCACACCCCTGACACTGTCCTTGCGCGGATACACGAAGCGTTCGAGCTGCCTGTGTTCGTCAAGCCTGCCACGCTCGGCAGCAGCATCGGCGTCTCGCGCGTGGCTGACACGGCGTTGCTGCGGCCGTCTATTGACGTGGCAGCCAACCTTGACCGGCGGGTCATGGTCGAGCCTGCGGTCAACACTCCGACTGAGATCAACTGCTCGGTTATCGGCTTTGGCGACGACGTGCGCGTTTCCGTGCTAGAGCAGCCGCTCACCTACACCGACTTCCTCACCTATGAGGACAAGTACCTCGCTGGCAGCAAGGGCATGAAGAGCGCCGATCGCATCATCCCCGCCCCGCTCGACGAGGCCAAGACGCGCGAAATCCAACGCTTAGCCTTAGAGGCCTTCCGCGCAGTGGACGGGCGCGGCATCGTCCGCATCGACTTTTTACTCGAGGGCAGCACCGACCGCATTTACATCAACGAGCTGAACACCCTGCCCGGCTCGCTGTCGTTCTACTTGTGGCGGCCCAGCGGCCTGAGCGAATCGCAGTTGATCGACCAGCTCATGCATTACGCGCGCGAAGCCCACGCCGAAAAGCGCCGCAGCCTCACCGATTATCGAACAAGCCTTCTGACGCTGGCGGCTGCCCGCGGCATTAAAGGCACGAAGAAGTAAAAAAGGGGGTCAGGTCGTTTGCGGATGCAAAAAGCGATAGCCTATCCCGTACTCACTGTGGATGTAGACAGGGTTCTTGTGGTCCGGCTCGATCTTCTTGCGCAGATGTGACACATAGATGCGCGGGTAGTGATGCTCGCTGATGTACTCGCTGCCCCACACTAATTCAAGGATCTGGTTGAACGTCAGTACCTCACCCGGGCGTTTCACAAACATCGACATCAGTTTGAACTCAGTCGGCGTGAGCTTAATCTCACGTTGGTTGAGCGTGATACGGCGATTACGAATGTCGACCATCAGATAACCGTCGTCGAAGTCAGGGCCGCTGATCGTGTAATCGTCAGTTGGCCGGGCACGGCGCAGCAGCGCCCGCACCCGCGCATGAAATTCAATCCGCCCCAGCGGCTTGAGCATGTACTCATCCGCTCCACGGTTGAGACCTTCAGCGATGTCGTGCTCACTGATCGCCATCGCCGTCATCATCAAGATCGGCACGTTCGTCAGCTCACGAATCCGCTGGCAGACGCTCAGTCCATCCATCTGAGGCAGGTGCACGTCCAACACAACGAGGTCTGGCAGATATTCCTGATACATCCGCAGCCCGTCCAGCCCATCAGCGGCTGAGATAACCTCATACTGATGCGCTTCAAGGTCAAACCGAAGCAGCCGCACCAGTTCATAATCATCATCAATGATTAGTACGCGCGTCGCCATGCGATGCCTTAAAACCTATTAACCCATGCTTTTAGTTTAGCAAAATTTCTCTTCACATGCGAAGCCTCGTGCTCGTCGATCGATGCAAGGCTTTTTTGTTCACACCTTGCGCCTATTGAGCCTGCTTCGTATCCTTAAGACCGTGTTTATGTCTCAGTCGTGAGCTACTTGTGCCTTATCGGTCTGATGAACCTCGTCGTAATAACTTGCAACTTGGCGCTGGGTGGTCGCTGCTTGGCGGCGTGCCCACGACGCCCATCCCTGAGCGCATCCTTGATGGAATCCCGGGTTTCCTCGCATGGTTGGCGCTGCTGTTCTCAGTTGCTAGCGCAATTGCCTTTCCGCGAACGGTCTTGCTGATTGCCGCTGTCATTGGCTTCTACTCAGCAGTACGCTTCTTCATCGCGGGCTGCGCTGCGATCATAGGCCTGCGCCAGATTCGCCATGCCGAAGAACGCGATTGGCGCGCCTACTACGAGCAGCGCCGCACTGACCAAGCCCTGCGCTGGGAAGACGTACATCACGTGGTCATCATCCCCAACTATAAAGAACCGCTTTCCGTCCTGCGTCGCACGCTCGACAACCTAGCAGCCCAATGCGACGCCCAACAGCGGCTGACGATTGTGCTCGCGATGGAGGCGGGAGAAGCCGAATGCGTCGAAAAAGCCGAACTGCTTCAGCGCGAATATCGTCACCGCTTTTCACGCTTTCATTACACCGTGCATCCACGCGGCCTGCCCGGAGAGATGCAGTGCAAATCTGCCAATGAGGCGTGGGCCGGGCGTTGGATCAAGCGCCACCTCGTCGATGAGCGCGGCTTCAACCTCGATCATATCCTCGTCACCACACAGGACGCCGACACTCGCTGGCATCCCAAACACTTTGCCGCGCTGACGGCGCTCTTTGCCCTGCACCCGCAGCGCTATCTGCGCTTCTGGCAAGCGCCGATCCGCTATCACGGCAACATCTGGGAGATCAACCCGCTGCTGCGCATCGTCAACGCCTATGCCACGGCGCTGGAGCTGGCTTACCTCGCCAACCCCTACTGGAAGCCCATGCCGATGTCGTCCTATAGCTTGAGCTTGCGCCTGTTAGACGCCTGCGGCTATTGGGATGTGGACGTGATCGCCGATGAGTGGCACATGTACATCAAGAGCTTCTACGCGACGGGCGGTAGCGTCGAGCTGGAGCGGGTGATGCTGCCCTTCATGGCAGACGCAACCATCGGCAAAGGCGTGCTGGGCGAGCTTTGGGAACGCTATCAGCAGACCTTGCGCCATGCGTGGGGCAGCAAAGAGGTGGGCTACGTCATCGCCAAGATGATTGACCACCCCGAGGTCAGCTTTTGGCGTTCGCTGCGGCTGCTGATTCGCATCTCACACGATATCTTGCTGGCAGGCGCGGGCTGGGTGATCCTCACCGTCGGCTCACAACTTCCCGCGCTGCTGCACCCTGAGATCACCCCCTTCAACGCGGGCGCGCTGTTAGAAGACCCGTCGCAGAACATCCCGCTGGCCGCCCAGAACATCGCCAACAGCCCGGCGTGGCTGCTCATCCTCGTCGCGGGAGCGCTCGTCGTCGTGCTAGGGATCGTGTTCTGGTTGATCGATGTCGCCGTCCGACCGCCACGCACGCGCCCCATCACCCTGCCTGAACTGCTGTGGACGATCATCAGCTTGCCGATGCTGCCGATCTTGACGCTGTTCGTGGTAGCCATCCCCACCATTCAAGCTCAAACGCGCCTGCTGCTCGGCATCCCGCTGCAATTCAGAGTCAGCCGCAAGGTGTGACCCACGCTAGACGCCCCTCACACCAGTTAAATTCTGTAGGATCATAAGGGTTCATCTCAGCCTTCTCACTGACTTACTACTCCATTACAATGACATAATGCGTCGGGAGGACGCACGAGAGGAGAGACCGACCGTGAAAGAACGGGTTCAAAAATTGATGGCGCGCGCCGATTACGGCAGCCGCCGCGCCTGTGAGCAGATGATCCGCGATGGCCGCGTGACCATCAACGGCAAGATTGCCGCGCTCGGCGACCAAGCCGACCCTGCTGTAGACGACGTCCGCGTAGATGGGGCGCGGCTGAAGGCCGCCCAACAAAAACTGCGCTACTACGTGCTGAACAAACCGCGCAACGTGCTAAGCGTAACAAAGCCCCAACCGGGCGATGATCGCCGCACTGTGCGCGATATGGTTCCTGTGGAGGGGCATTTGTTCGTGATCGGACGCCTAGACGCCGAGAGCGAAGGCCTGATGGTGCTGACCAACGACGGGGAGCTTGCCCACAAGCTGGCACATCCCAGCTTTCAGCACACCAAAACCTACAAGGTGACCGTCTATGGCCACCCGAAAGAAGCCGAGCTGCGCCAATGGGAAGAAGGGGTGTGGCTGGACGGCAAGAAGACTGCCCGCTGCTACGTGCGCGTGCTGGAGAAGACCCCTCAGATGACCACCCTGCGCATTGTGATGACCGAAGGGCGCAAGCGCCAAATCCGCGAGGTAGCGGGGGTGCTCGGCTACAACGTTCAGCGGCTTGTGCGCACCCACATCGGCAAGTTGGGGTTGGGCACGCTGGCAAAGGGCGCCTGGTACGAGCTGTCTGAGGAAGAGGTAGCGGCGATGCTCATGCCAGCGGATGAGTTGAAGTACATCCGCCAGCGTCGCACCTTCCGCCCCAAATCAGATGCAGCCCCTGCGGCTGACCAGCCGCTCGCAAGGCACGTTGTGCCACCACACGGCGACCGCAGCAAGCCCGCGCGCGTGGCGCGTTCGCTCATCCTGAAGAATCTTCATCGCCGCGGCAGCACGCCCGACAACCCCGCTGAAGTGCCCACCGCGCATCGCGCCCGTTTGAACCGCGTTGAACGTGTTGAAGGAGGAAATCCCATGCCAGCCAATCGTCGCCCATCGCCACGGCCCAGCGCTAATCGTGGCAAACAAGGCCCACCACGGCACGCCAGCGCGCCCGAAGACACCCCCGAAACGCCGCCGAGCAGGCCAGCGCGCCCCAACAAACCGAAGCCGACCCCGCCCCTCAAAGGGGGGCGCCCGGGCGGGGGGAGCCGTCCGCCTGTTCAGAAAGGGCGCAGCAACAAGCCGCCGCTCCAGCGCAAGCACGGCCAGTAAGGCAACGCCGCGCCCAACATGGACACAAATCAACTGACTGTCGAGGAATTCATCGCGCGGCAGCCAATCTACGAACGGCGTCGACGCTGGATTCTTCACCCGGGCCTGCGGCTGATCGTGCGCCTAGCTGCTCGCCTCGAAGTCACCGGCCTTGAGCACGTCCCTAAAACCGGCGGAACCATCGTGATGATGAACCACATCTCCACGATGGATCCGCCCTTCATTACTGCTGTCATCGGCCATCGCCACTGCATCACGATGGCCAAGATGGAGACCAAAGACAACCTGCTCATCGAGACGACCAACAACTGGTGGGGCAACTTCAAGGTGCGGCGGGGGGAGGTAGACCGTTTCGCCCTCAACGCGGCCATTGAACTCGTCAAACACGGCCAGATGCTCTTGATGTCCCCTGAGGGCACACGCCACCGTGACGGGCTGCAAGAACCCAAAGACGGCCTCGCCTACATCGCTCACAAGTCGAACGCCATCGTCCAGCCGGTGGCGATTGCTGGCGTGCTCGATTGGCGTGAGCGGCTGATGCGCCTGCGTCGGATTTACGCCCGCATCCACTTTGGGCGGCCCTTCCGCTTCCGCCCGGTCGAAGGTGACCGCCTCACCAAAGCCATGCGCGCCCAGATGATGCGCGAGGCAATGTACCAGCTCGCGCTGGCCATCCCTGAGGAATATGCCAACTTGCGCGGCCATTACGCCGACGTGGCCAACGCCACCACCGACACCATCGAGTTTGTCTAGCGCTTGCTTTCTGAAAAAACCTGAGTAGACTCTTAGCTAGCTGCTGATGAAGCGGCTGGAGAAACAGATAGCGCCAGAGCCTACACCGTAGGCTGACGAGGTGACGGTTCCTCTGCGAAGCAGAGGCTAACTCGCAGCAGCGAGGAAAATCGAACATTCGGCGGATGCCGTCAGGGCTTACCACAGTCCTTCTCTGCTCTTCTCCTAAAACGCAGAAGCACTTTCAAGCGCAGGTGCAAGCTTGCCCTTGCGTTGATGTGCTGTGGCTTTTTCATTCGCCTGCCCGCGCGCTGGCGTCGTCGGCTGCTGCGTGTGGCATTCTTGTGAGGAGGCTTCCCTATGTGTGGTATCGTTGGTTACGTTGGCACGCGCCAAGCAGCCCCGTTGATCTTGGAAGGATTGGCACGCCTCGAGTATCGCGGGTATGACAGCGCGGGCATCGCCGTCTTACACAGCGATCAGATTCACATCCGCCGCGACGTCGGCAAGCTCGTCAACCTGCGGGCGCGCGTGGCTGAACACGCGCTCGACGGCTCTATTGGCATCGGGCACACCCGTTGGGCCACCCACGGCGCGCCCTCTGAGCGCAACGCCCACCCCCACATCAGCATGAGCGGTGATTTTGTCGTCGTCCACAACGGCATCGTGGAAAACTACCTCGAACTGCGCGAGGAGCTGCAAGCCCACGGCCTGCGCTTCCAATCTGACACCGACAGTGAGGTAATTGTTCAGCTTATCGAGCTGTTCTACCGCCACGGCACGCACGACCTGATTGAGATCATGCGCTGTGTGCTGCCGCGGCTGCGCGGGGCACACGCCATCGTCGTGCTCAGCCGCCACCAACCCGACCGCTTGCTTGCGACCCGCGTCGGCAACGCGGGTGGCGTCGCTATCGGCCTTTGCGAGGGGGAGACGTTCATTGCCTCTGACCTGCCCGCTGTGCTCGATCACACCCATCGCATCGTCTTCTTGGATGACCGACAGATGGCCGTCGTGACCGCAGACGGCTGTGAGGTGTTCAACGATGACGGCAGCCGTGCTCAGCCTGCCGTCCATGACATCCCTTACGACCCCGTCAGCGCCGGGCGCGGTGAATACCCCCACTACATGCTAAAAGAGATCTACGAACAACCGCGCAGCGTGACGGATACCCTGCGCGGGCGCGTCAACTTTGCGACGGGTGAAATTAGCCTGCCAGAGCTGCCGATCACAGCGCAAGAGGCGCGCGCGCTGCGCCAGATCGTGACTGTCGCCTGTGGCACGAGCTACTACAGCGGCCTCGTGGGCAAGTTCTTCATCGAGCAGATCGCCCGCATCCGTGTGGAGGTCGATTACGCGAGCGAATACCGCTACCGCCAGCCGATCCTCGACGAACAGACAGCCGTGCTGGCGATCACCCAGTCTGGCGAAACCGTGGACACCCTCGCGGCGATTGACGAAGCGCGGCGCAGCGGCGCGCGCGTCTGGAGCATCGTCAACGCGCTCGGCAGCCAAGCGATGCGCATCGCTGATGGCCACATCGCCATGCACGCCGGGCCGGAAATCGGCGTCGCCAGCACCAAAGCCTTCACCACCAGCATCGTCGATCAATACCTGCTCGCGCTCTACCTCGCCCAGCAGCGCGGCACGCTCAGCCCAGCCGCAGCCCAGCAGCACGCCGAGGCGCTCGCCCTGCTGCCAGACCTCATCGGCCACGCGCTGCTAACGGACGCTCAAACGCGCCAGATTGCCGCCGAGCTGCGCGACTTCACCAGCAGCCTGTACCTCGGTCGCGGAATCAACTACCCGATCGCGCTCGAAGGCGCGCTCAAGCTCAAAGAGATCAGCTACATCCACGCTGAGGGCTATCCCGCCGGCGAGATGAAGCACGGCCCCATCGCGCTCATCGATGAGCAGATGCCAGTCATGTGCATCGCCCCGCGCGATGCGCTGTACGACAAGATGCTCAGCCAAGTGGAACAGGTCAAAGCGCGCGGCGGGCGCGTCATCGCCGTGGTGACGCAAGGCGACCCCGTCATGACGGACAAAGCAGACTACGTGATCGAGCTGCCTGCCTGCCCGCCGCTGCTCAGCCCGTTGGTGAACGTCATCCCGCTTCAATTACTCGCCTATCACATTGCGGTGCTGCGCGGCGCAGACGTTGACCAACCGCGCAACCTCGCTAAGAGCGTCACGGTTGAGTGAGCCACCATTGATTTACATGACTGGCGCTCGTATAATGCCAAAGTTCTGTTTAAGACCCCGGTCGTAGTAGGAGCATCTCATGGGTCCATTACCTAAACGCAAAGTCTCTAAGTCGCGGCGCAACCGTCGTCGTGCCCATGACGCTCTCACGCTCAATCACCTCGTGATTTGCGAGAGCTGCGGTGAATATCACATTGCCCATCGCGTGTGTGTCAAGTGCGGCACGTACCGCGGCGAAACAGTGATGGAAGTCAAGGAAGACTAAGCGGGTGCATTTCAGGTACACCCGATACAAAAATCGTGCTACCATGAGCACGATTTTTTATTTCTGACAAAGGCAACGGTTATGGACTGGACAAAGACTGCCTTCGTGTTTCCCGGTCAAGGGTCACAGAGCGTTGGCATGGGGCGTGACCTCGCCGCAGCCTACCCCATTGCAGCCCAAACCTTCCAAGAAGCGGATGAGGTTCTCAAAGTCGCGTTGTCTCGGCTGATGTTCGAAGGGGACGAGGCCACGCTAGCGCAGACCATCAACACCCAGCCTGCGATGTTTGTGCACAGCATGGCGCTGCTGCGCGTGCTCCACAGCCAACAGCCTGAGGCTGCGCCCGCCATGCTCGCAGGCCACAGCCTCGGCGAGGTCACGGCGATTGCAGCCAGCGGCGGCCTTAGCTTTGAGGATGGCCTGCGCCTCGTGCAGCAGCGCGCCACGCTCATGCAGCAGGCCGGTGAACGTGCCCGCGGCGGCATGGCGGCCATCCTCAACCTTGAAAAGTCTGCCCTGCAAGCTGTCTGCGAGGCAGCCAGCGCGGAAACCGGCGCAACAGTCGTCATCGCCAACGACAACTGCCCGGGGCAGATCGTCATCAGCGGCCATGAAATAGCCCTCACCGCCGCGATGGAGCGCGCCAAAGCCGCCGGAGCCAAACGCGCCCTCAAGCTGAACGTCTCCACAGCCAACCATTCCCCTTTGATGCAGCCCGCTGAAGAGGCCTTCGCACAGGTGGTCGCTGCGACGCCCTTCCACGACGGACGCACACCCGTTTACGCCAACTTGACCGCCCAACCGATCCAGACGGCTGACGCCTTCCGAGATGAACTCAGCCGCCAGCTCACCCGCCCCGTCCTCTGGACAGACACGATCCGCCAGATGATCGCCGATGGAACGGAGATCTTTGTAGAGGTCGGCAACAAAGACGTGTTGAGCGGTCTGATTCGTCGCATTAACCCAGCGGTAGCGATCCTACGCATTAGCGACGTCGCCACGCTGGACGCCTTCCTAACACAAGCATGACGAGGCACACCATGCGATTGTTCCTGCTGCTGCTCGTGGGGATAGCGCTTATGCTGCCTGCCGCTGCACAAGACGACGTCTTCATCACGACGACGCACCGCAACGCCGTGCTGTACGCCGGCCCGGGCGACACATTCCGCCAAGTGGGGTTCGTGCGCGAGGGCGCAGAACTGCGCATCATCGAGCGCAACCGCATCGGCAACTGGCTCTACGTGCGGCGCGGCGACCCGCCCAACGTCCTTTACGAGGGCTGGATCATGCGCGGCTACATTCGGCTTCACCCACAGCTGCGCTATACCGATGTGCCCGTCAACGAGCGCGTGGCCGATGGCGACCCCAGCACCCTAGCGAACGCCGCCCAGCGCACTCTCGCCCAAGTGCCGGTCATCTCGCGCGTCAACCCGCTCATGCGCGTCGTGTTGGAGGCAGGACTCGCCAACGGCCACGCACCGAACGTCGTCACTCGCGTTGGCGACAGCGTCATCCAGAACCAATACTACCTGCGCCCTTTTGCTCAACCCGATGTCGCTTACGGCGCGTATGACTACCTCATCCCCACCGTGCGTTACTTCGGCGCATCGCTCGCTGACAGCAGCATCGCCGCCCAAGTGGGCATGTCCTCGTTCGTCGTGTTCGACTCGCTGTGGGCGCGCAGCGGCCTCTGCCAGCCCAACGAGACGCCCCTCGCCTGCGAGTACCGCGTCAAAAAACCAGCCTTCGCCTTCGTCTCGTTCGGCCCAAACGACGTCATTAGTATGAGCGAGCAGGAATTCCGCGAGCAGATGCGGCGCATCGTCCAAGAGTCGCTCACAACGGGTGTCATCCCGATCCTCTCCACTTTCAGCGTTGACCCCAGCTACCAGCTCGCCAACAAGTCGATGGCGTTCAACCTCGCCATCGTCGAAATCAGCCAAGAGTTCGCTGTGCCGCTCATCAACCTGTGGCTGGCAGCGCGCCCTCTGCCGCAGTACGGCCTCGACGTCGACAAAGTGCACTATCTCAACACCGGCTACCCCAACATCGTGTTAGATCGCGGCCTTGAAAGCTGGTACGGTGTGGCACTGCAAAACTTGCTGGCCATTCGCATGCTCCACGAGCTGTACACCGCGCTCGACATGGCCAATTTGCCGCCAACACCCTAAACGAAAAGCCGCCTTTTCGGGCGGCTCTTCATCATATTTTACATGAAGTTCTTGATCACGTCGGCCAGCGCCTGCTCGCTGGGGCGGTTCAGGCGATCTGGCAGGCGCGCAAACGACGCATGCAGCAGATTTTCTGTCTCGGCCAGCGTCTGGCGCGGCTCTTCGTAGTAGATCAGCCCTGTGATGAACAGGTTGTCGCGCTGCGCCTGTTCCAGCGCGCTGATGGCCTGTAGGCGATTCCGCGGGTCGTGATCCTGCGCCAACCGCTTGAGCATCACCACCGTCCCATCGTGCATGTCGACTTCAATCACCTCCCCCTCGTCGTATTCGGGGATGGTGATCTCTTCCTTGCCTTCAACGTAATCGGGCGCGAGCACCTGAATCTCGTGCAGCGCGATTTGGTGTTCTTTGCCGTAGGGGTAGCTCTTCGTGCTGCTCGGGTCGTTGTTGAAAGTCACACACGGGCTGATGATGTCGATCACCGCTGTTCCGTGGTGGCGCAGCGCCGCTTGCAGCAGCGACTGCACCTGCTTGGCATCGCCGCTGAAGCTGCGCGCAACAAACGTCGCACCCGCGATGATCGCCTCAAGGCACAGGTCAATCGGCGGCATGTGGTTCTTGCCGTAGTACTTCAGATACTGCCCCTCGTCCGCGGTCGCGCTGAACTGACCTTTGGTTAGCCCATACACGCCGTTGTTCTCGATGACGTAGACAAACGGCACATTGCGACGGATCACGTGTTTGAACTGCCCCAACCCGATGGAGCCAGTGTCGCCATCACCGCTGACAGCGATCGCGTGCAGTTCAGGGTTGCCCATCAGCGCGCCCGTGGCCACGCTCGGCATGCGGCCGTGCAGGCTGTTGAACCCATGTGAGCGCCCCAAGAAATAGGCGGGCGTCTTGCTGCTGCACCCGATGCCGCTCAGCTTGACGATGCGATGCTGTTCGATGCCCATTTCATAAGCAGTGCTGATGATCTGGTTCGAGATTGAATCATGGCCGCAGCCCGGGCAGAGGGTGCTCTTGCTGCCCTTGTATTCCTCGCGCGTGAGGCCGATCTTGTTCGTTTTGGCAGTGCGTCCCATGTTATTTGCCCTCCCGTGCCACAATTTGCTCTACTACCCAGTGCGCCGTCATCGGCAAGCCATCGCCCAACGCGAGCGATGTCACATGTTCAAGGCTTTGCTTGTGCTCAAGCGAGATGATTTGACAGAGCTGCCCGTCAAAGTTGTTCTCGACCACGTACACCCGCTGATGCGACTGAATGAACTCCGTGACGGCGCTCGGCAGCGGCAGCGCGCGCACCCGCAGGTAATCGGTTTGTATTCCCCGACTCGCCAAATAGTCGCGGGCCTCGTCGATGGCTGGCTCATTCGTGCCAAACGTGATGATCCCCACTTCTGCCCCCGCGCTGACGTCTACAACCGGCGGGATTTCCTTCTCTAGCAGTGCGCGCGCCGTTTCGATCTTGCGATGCAGCCGCTGCATGTTCTCAATCCAGTCATCGCTGCGCTCGCTATAAGTGGCCATCGGGTTGTGACCTGTGCCGCGGGTGAAGTACGCTGCCATCGGATGATCGGTTCCGGGCAGCGTGCGGTAGCCCACGCCGTCGCCGTCCACGTCCATATAGCGGCCCCATTTGCCGTGCTGCTCGATAAAGCTGCGCAAGCCCTCTTCATCCAACACTTTCCCGCGCTGGATCGGCTCGGTGGGGTATTGGAACGGCTCGGCCATCCAGTTGTTCATGCCGAGGTCAAGGTCACTGGCGACGAACACCGGCGCTTGCATGCGGTCGGCGATGTCGAACGAGCGCCACCCGAATTCGAACGCCTCTTCACACGTGCCGGGCATCAACACGATCTGGCGCGTGTCACCGTGCCCCAAGAAGTGGATGAACAGCAGGTCGCCCTGACTAGTGCGCGTAGGCAGGCCGGTGCTCGGCCCCATGCGCGTGATGTCCCAGATGACACATGGGATCTCAGCAAAGTAAGCCAGCCCGCTGAACTCCGACATCAAGCTGATGCCCGGCCCGCTGGTGGCGGTCATCGCACGCGCGCCCGTCCACCCTGCGCCGAGGATCATGCCTGCCGCGGCCAGCTCATCCTCCGCCTGCACCACGGCTAGGGTGCTCTTGCCCGTTTCGGGGTCAGTGCGCAGATGCTTGAAGCTGATCACTGCGTCCACAAGGCTAGTGGAAGGGGTGATCGGATACCACGCGACCAAGTTCACGCCGCCGAAGATGCTGCCGAGCGCGCCCGCCTCGTTGCCAGTGATGAGGATCTTGCCGCGCGTTTCGTCCATCGGCTCAAAGCGGTAGGGGTCGCGCTTTTCGACGTTGGCCTCAAAATACTCGTATGCCAACCGAATCACCTGCATGTTCATGTCGGCGGCTTTGGCTTTGCCGTTGAAGTTGGCCAGCAGCGCGGTGTAGATCATGTCGAGTGGGATGCTGAAGAGCTGCGCCACTGCCCCGACATAGGTCATGTTTTCAACGCGCTTCTTGAAGTCAGACGGAATGTCCGTCTTGGCCATCAGGTCTTTCACCGGCACTTCGTAGTAGGTGATGTCGGTGCGGCTGTGCGTCCAGTTCCAGTCAGCCGGCAGGATGCACACCCCGTTCTCAGGCAGCTTAGCGATGTCCTCGGCGGCGGTGTCAGGGTTGTAAGCTACCACGATCTCGGTCTGGTAGCGCCGTGCGGTGTAGCCAAACTTGCTCGCGCGGATCGTGTACCACGTGGGCAGACCTTTGATGTTCGACGGGAACAGGTTCTTGCCGTTGACAGGGATGCCCATGTCAAACAGCGTTTTCACCAGCACGTTGTTTGACGTTTGACTGCCGGATCCATTTTGCGTTGCGACGGTAAAAGCAAAATCGTTGATGATTGGGGTCTGCGTAAGGGACGATGCAGACTCGAGCGGGGATGAAATAACCATACAGATTGACGCAGATAACCTGCGCACTCCTTTCTAGTATGAAGTGACAGTACTTTTCTGTTGTTCAGTATAACACTCATTTTTTGTTTATGTAAGCGACGATCAACACCTATGAACAAGTACAAATGAAACGAAAGCCGGCACAGCGCCTGCCGCATCTGTAAGCACAGCAAGGGTGTGTCTGTTTGATTCAGGTCAGTTCCAATGTGAGGGTGCGTCGCTCTACGTCATCGAAAGGGTCGCCTGCACCTGCTCAATCACCATCGCCAAGTCCTCCGGGTTATGTTGGAAGTCGATCTCGGTCATGTCTAGATGCAGAACAGGGCACAACGTCCATTCATTAATCCACTCGTCGTATAGGTGGTTCAGGCGCGCTAGATATTCAGGGCTAATCTGGCGCTCATAATCCCGCCCACGCTTGCGGATATGCAGCAGCAGCGTCTCGACGTCCGCTTGCAAATAGACGATCAGCGACGGCGGTGGCAGAAAGGCCGCAATCGCCTTGTACAGCCGACGGTAGGCGTCGTAGTCGCGGTCGCTCATCGTCCCTTGTGTGTGCAGGTTCCGCGCGAAGATTTCAGCATCCTCATACACCGTGCGATCTTGCAGCACGATCCCATCTTGCTGAAGCAGTTGATAGTGATGCTCCAAGCGCTTGCCGAGAAAGAACACCTGCGAGTGAAAGCTCCAGCGCGGCATATCGGCATAGAAATCAGCCAGATAGGGGTTCTCTGCGTTGGCCTCGTAGAACGGCGTCCAGCCGCAGCGCTCGGCCAGCAGCCGCGTCAAGGTGCTCTTGCCCGCGCCAATATTCCCCGCAACGGCGATGAAATGATGTGCCATGCTCAGCCTCTTTAGGTGATGTCAATTTAGGCTATCCATCTTAGAACAAATTATCTACTTCGCAAGTCCTCTTAGCCTGCGACTTGTCCTAAGAAGAAGGTTACTTCATCTAGCACGCGCTCATTCAGCGTCAACGCGAGCGTGAAGCGCCCTGCGCCGCTGCCAGTCGGCAGGTCAACTTGAAACGGAACCTCATCCCACGGCTGCAACGACGCCACCAGCACGCGCACCTGCTGCACCTCGCGCCCGCGCTCATCGGTCAACATTAGCATGAGCACGCCATCTTCCACGCCAGACACAACCCCGCGCACCATAATCTGTTCACCCCCGGCCACATCCTCCGACGTGGGCGAGAGGATCATGCCATAAGCGCCCGCTGGCCGATCTTGTGACCTCCCAAGCGCTGCTGTGGCCGTCGCATAGATGCGACCCGTGAACACAGACTCGGCCTGTATCGTGAGAACGCCAACATCTGTTGCATCAATCGGCACAAGCGCTGACCAGTCGACCCCAATCGGCACGATACGGACGAGCGCGAGCGTCGCATCGCCCAGCAGCAAGCGCAGGTCAAAGCCATCCGGGGGGAGGTCCTGCGCCGTCCCGCGTATAGTGATCACGTCACCGTAGTAAACTGTGCCCTCAGCCGGCACAAGGATCGAGACCGTGCCGCTCTCGGCCGTCGGCGCTGCTGAGGGCGTGCCCTGTGGCGCACAAGCAGCCAACAGCAGCGCGCATATCCACCACACACGGTTCATACGCGGCTTTTGAGCTTGAGCAGGCGTTCAGCCGCCGCGTCGATCACACGCGCTTGCTTGCAGTACGAGAAGCGTACCGACTTACTGCCGATGCAGCGGTTAGCGTCAGAGAAGAAGCTGCTCGGCGGGATCGTTGCCACGCCCACCTCGCGGATCAAGAACTCCGCAAAGGCGAGATCATCCCCGTCGAACACCTCAGAAAAATCAGCCATGATGTAGAATGCGCCTTCCGGCGTAGAGGGCTTCAAGCCGCTCGCTTGAAGCGCTTCCAAAAGCTGCAAACGACGCTCATTGTACGATGTCCGCAGCGCGTTGTAGTAGCTGTCGTCCAGCGTCAGCGCGTGCGCAATGCCGTACTGAGCCGGCCCGTTCACCGCGTAAACGATGTTCTGATGAATCCGCCACACACCCGTCATCAAGTCCGGATGACCGTACACCCAGCCCACCTTCCAACCGGTGAAGCTGAAGGTTTTCGCCCCACTGCTGATCGTAAGGGTGCGCTCAAACATGTTCGGCAGCGTGGCGATCGGGATGTGGTGATGGTGGTCATAGGTCAGATGTTCGTACACCTCGTCGCTGATCACGACCACATCATGCGCGATACAGAGGTCAGCGATGAGTTGAAGCTCTTCCCGCGTGAAGACCCGCCCCGTTGGGTTGTGCGGGGTGTTGAGGATGATCGCTGCGGTGCGCTCATTAAACGCCGCGCGCAGCTCGTCAGGGTCAAACGTCCACTGCGGGGGGCGCATCGGCACGTACACCGGCACGCCGCCCGCGTTGATTACCGACGGCAGATAGGTGTCAAAGAACGGCTCGATAAGGATGACCTCGTCGCCCTCGTTGACGATGCCCTGCACCGCCGAGTAGACGCCCTCCGCCGCGCCATTCGTGACGACCACCCCGCTTTCAACGTCTACCTTCAGGCCGTAGAAGTGTTCGACATGGCGCGCGATGCCCTCGCGCAGTTCAAGCACCCCCAAGCCAGACGGGTACTGATTGCCGCGTCCGCTGGTCAAAGCGTCTACCGCTGCTTCAATGATGCTGGCGGGACCGTCCACGTCTGGACGCCCCTGCCCCAAGTTGACAGCGCCATAGCGGGCCGCCAATGTGTTGATCTGCGCAAAAATAGTCGTGCCAAACGGCTGCACACGGCGAGCAATTGAGGGCATTCCGACGCTCCATCACACCTCTGAGGGCAGCGCATGGCTGCCCGGCGTTGATTTTCACTTCAACAGCGATTGCAGCCCCACCATGAACTGCTGCAAAGCTTTTTCGGTTTTTTCCGGCGGCAGCGCATACGAGAAGCGCACCCAGTTCGCCCCGGCGTCGCTGAAGTACGCTCCGGGCACAACAGCCACGCCGTACTCCTCAGCGACATAGCCGCCGAGTTGTTCGCTGCTGGCGTAGCCTGCGGCCTCGATGTAGCGCGTTACGTCGATGAAGGCGTAGTAGCCATCACCCAAGACGTAGGGCAGGCCGCTGTCTTTCAACATGCGCTTCATTACTTGGCGGCTTTGGGCACACGGCTCGATGATGCTGCGTGCAGCCTCGCCAAAGCCCTGCTGATAGGCGGCAATCGCCACCGCTTGACCAAAAAACGACGGGACAACCCCATGCGAGGCTTGGCTCACGATGTGATCGACTACTGCTTTGCCCGCCAGCAACTGCGCGCTGCGGATGTTGCTCGCGCCGAGGCTTTTCGTCAACCCGTCGAGGAACATCAACCGCTCGCGCTCTTCTGGCGTGAAGGCTTGCAGCACCGTGTTGATGTCATACGGGCCGCCGTCGCTCACCCAGTGGTAGATCCAGTCGTAGAGCACAAACGCCACGCCCGCCTCAAGCGCCACCTTGCCCAGCATGATCTGTTCATCTAACGGGATCGTGCGCCCTGTCGGGTTATCGGGTGAGGTGATGACAACCCCCGCGATTTTGCGCCCATCGCGCGCCGCGAACGCCACCGCCGCGCGGATGCCCTCTGGCGTGTAGCGCCAGCCGTCTGCCGGGTCGCCCGGGGCTTGCAGCACGTTCAACCCAAGTCCATACGGTCCCCAGTTGTAGCTGATCCACGGCACGCGCGACACCAACAGCACATCGCCAACACGGCCATGCCCCAGCGTCACCATCGCGTTGTAGGCCTTGTTCAGCCCATCGCGCCCACCCTGCACAAAGATGATGTTGGCCGGCGTCCACCCCGACGCAGCGTCCAGCTTCCAGTAGTTTTCAGCGGCCACCTTGCGAAAGAGCGGCGTCCCAAATGGCTGATCGTAGCCCGTCCCTTGCTTGATCTGGAGTTCTAGGGCGCTCTCCAACAACTGCGACGGCACACCCGGCAGGCTGGCCCCGCCGTCCCCCTGCGAGGCGTCGTAGACGGGCGCATCCTGCCCCACCTTCGCCTTGTAGGCGTCCAGCGCCTTTTTGATTGTGAACATCCGTGACGGCGGGATCGGCGTCATCTTAGCCGGGTAGTCGTCCACCCCAATTAAGTACTGTGCATCCACCGCGTAGACGGGGGTGTCATGGCTTACTGCTGACAATGTCTATCCTCCTCATTGGCTGTGCAAAAAAAAGCCCCACTTGGGGCCTGTGTTCTTGTGTCATCTGCAACAGACAGCACGACGCCCACCGAACATTCGCGTTCGCGTATGAGTCGTAGTCACTTTGCAGGTAAATGTGAGCATCAATCTGCCTCTTTTCAACGATTCTGATTGTGACATGCGCACAACCGACTGTCAATGTGACCAATTACGACACTCTGAAGCGGCTTTTTTTGTGCAATCTGCCAAAGGCGCGCAACCTTCGCTATACTCAACAGCAGTCAATCAGGAGAGTACTTATGACAGCCCCATTGATCCTTGTTGAGCAGCGCGGTCACCTGCTTGAGATTAGCCTCAACCGCCCTGAGAAGCGCAACGCCATGAGTTGGGAACTGCTCGCACAGCTTGAGCAAGCCTTCATCCAAGCTGAACGGCTCTACAACGAGAAAGCGGCGCGCGCCGTGCTCGTGACGGCTCAAGGCGCTTTCTTCAGCAGCGGCATCGACCTTGAGAGCTTCACCGTCAGCGCCAACAAATACGGTGAGCACTGGCGCGACAACCTCTTCCCCATGACGGACGACTTGCAGCGCATCTTCACACGGATCGAACAGTGCTCGCTGCCGGTGATCTGTGTGATTCATGGGCTGTGCCTCGGCCTCGGGCTGGAGATGGCGCTCGCCTGTGACTTTCGCATCGCGGCGGCGCGGTCGCGCTTCAGCCTACCAGAGTCGCGCCTCGGCATGATCCCCGACGTGGGCGGCACGGCGCGCCTGCTCAACCTCGTCAACCTCTCCATCGCCAAAGAACTGATCATGACAGGCCGCACCTTCGACGCGGAATATGCCGAGCGCGTCGGCATCGTCAACTACGTTGTGCCCAAAGAGGACTTGCTCAAACGCGCGGAAGAACTCGCCGACGAGTTGGCACTGGCCGCGCCGATGGCCGTCAGCTACGCCAAGCGTGCCCTCAACGACATGGCCGAAACCCAGCGCAAACTGCAAATTGAGGCGTGGGCACAAGCACAGCTCCTGCGCACAGAGGACTTCTTGGAAGCTGTCAACGCAGTAATCGCCAAAAAGCAGGTGACCGAATGGAAGGGCAAGTAAGCGCCGCGCCCGCCAGCAGCAATCTGACATTTGGCCGCGCCGCGCCGATTGTGGCGCTCACATTTGTCGATGTGCTCGGCCTGACGGTCGTTCTGCCGCTGCTGCACCTCTACGGCGCAGCGTTCGGCGCGACGCCGCTGCAAATCGGGTTCATTGCGGCCGCCTTCCCACTCGCCCAGCTCATCGGCGTGCCGATGATGGGCGCGCTCAGCGACCGCTTTGGGCGGAAGCCGCTGCTGCTCATCAGCCAAGTCACGACCTGCTTGAGCTTTCTGATGCTGGCGTTCGCTGCGTCACTCGAGATGGTCATCCTCTCGCGCGTCATTGACGGCCTGTTCGGGGCGAACCTCGCCACAGCGCAGGCGGCTATCTCGGACTTGACAACTGAGAAAGACCGCGCGCGCGGCCTCGGCTTGACGGGCGCGGCGTTCGGCATCGGGTTCATCTTCGGTCCGGTCATCTCGCTCTTGTCGCTCCAGTTGACCGATTCGCTGGCTGTGCCCGCGCTGACGGCAGCAACCTACTCATTTCTGTCGATCCTGCTCACGCTGTTCGCCTTTCAAGAGACGCTGCCGCCTGAAAGACGACAGACTGCACGCCGCGTAAAGCTCTTTCCTCGCCAGCTTTTCAGCCGCCCCGCCGCGCTGGTCATCTTGCTCATCCTCTTCGCCGAGCAGTTCATCTTCTTCGGCTTCGAGGCGCTCATGGGCGTGTTCACGTTGAGCCGTCTGGGGCTGCTGGGCGGCGGGAACGCTTTCTTCTTCCTCGTGATCGGCCTCATCCTCGTCACCGTGCAGGCGCGCTACATCGGGAAGTGGGTGCGCCAATACGGGGAACAGCGCGTGCTGGCCACCGCGCTGGCGCTGTTGGGGCTGGGGTTGGCGCTGGTCGCCACCACGCCCGAACAACCGCAGCCCTTCTACGTGCGCGTGTTGGTTGAGTTCGACCTGCGCGCCCAAATCCCTACCAGCACCGAGGCGATCCTCGGCGATCTGGGGGTGGAGCTGCCTGCAGAGGGCAACAACGGCGTCGGCGGCATCTTATGGTTTTTAGTGGCGCTTTTCCCGTTGAGTGTGGGCGCGGCGCTCATCCGCCCCAACGCCAACAGCCTGCTGACGCGCTACGCCCACGGCAACGACTACGGCAGCATCCTCGGGGTCAGCGCTGCCGTCATCAGCGCCGCCAACGGCCTATCGCCGATCGTGTGCGGCCTCGTCTTTCAGCAGTTCGGGCCGAGCGTCCTGTTCGGGGCTGGCAGCGCAGCCATGCTGCTGCTGGCGCTGCTCAGCCTTGTGGCAGTGCGTCAGCCCGCGCCTTCGTAGTCCACGGCAACGATGCTCGCGCTGACCGACTTGAGGTATTCTACCTGCGCCACGTGATCGGGGTGCTGCTGGTAGGTTTGCAGCGCCTCGAGGCTGTCAAACGCTGCGATCAGCGCCACGTCATAGGCACGTGGGCTAGCGACGACGTTCAGACCCACCTCCCACCTGCGGATCACATCGATCTTGGCGGGCAGCGCGTCCAATCGTGCCTTGATCTCGCGCTTGACTGCCTCACGGTCGAGGTCATCGCGCACTTTGAACATCACCACATGAACGATCATCGATCTCATCCTTTGAGGTTTTTCTAAGCTGGTAACAGTTTTTGGAAAATACTACCTCATTCGACAAAATTGTTAAGCATCATTGAAATGATTCCGCCCCTGCATTAAACTTCCTTTTAGATTCGCCTACCAAGAGGAAACGCCATTTCCGGTGAACACGCATCGCATTACAGTTGCTTCTCGTGTCCCGCGATCCTTGCGCATCGCGGATGTTCGCCTCGCACCACGCATCCAACGCATCACCAACGCGCGCATCTACTTCATGCACGGCGCGCTCACCTCTGAGGACTTACATCAGATCGCTGGTCAACTGCTCGCGGATGACGTCGTAGAGGTTTACACGCTCGGCACACCGTCACCTAACGACTGCCACACTGTCGAGGTCACTCCGCTCGCGGGCGTCACAGATCCCGTTGCCGAGAGCCTACTGCGCGCGCTCCATCAGATGGGATACCGCCAAGTGACCCAGACGGCCACCGGCCAGCGCTATGAAATCGTCGGCGACCTGTCGTCAGAGGACTTGGACGCGTTCGCTCGTGGGGCGTTGAGCAACCCGGTAGTTCACCGCTACGCGATCGACCAGCCGATCAGCGCGCCCTTCGTGGAAGCCCACGCGGGCGATGGGCACGTTGAGCAGATCGATCTGCGTGGGCTGGACGATGACGGCCTGCTTGCGCTCAGCCGAGAGCGCCGTCTGTCGCTCGACTTGAACGAGATGAAGGCCATCCAAGCGCACTATCGCAGCATCGAGCGCGCGGCAGCCGACATCGAGTTGGAGATGATCGCGCAGACGTGGAGCGAGCACTGCGTCCATAAGACCTTCCGCGCGGTGATCGACTTCACCGACGAGCACGGCCAGCGCGAGACGATCCACGGCCTGCTGCGGACGTACATCCGCGCTGCCACCGAACAGATCGCCAAGCCGTGGGTCGTCAGCGCGTTTGTCGACAACGCCGGCATCATCCGCTTCGACGATCAGCACGACCTCGCCTTCAAAGTCGAGACGCACAATCACCCGTCCGCTCTAGAGCCGTTCGGCGGCGCGAACACCGGCGTAGGGGGCGTCGTGCGCGACATCTTGGGCGTCTCGGCGCGCCCCATCGCTAACACGGACGTGCTGTGCTTTGGCCCGGCTGACCTGCCCGATGAGACGCTGCCGGAAGGGGTGCTGCCGCCGCGTCGCATCGAACAAGGCGTGATCGCAGGCATCGAGGACTACGGCAACAAGATGGGCATCCCGACGGTGAACGGGGCAGTGCTCTACCACCGCGGCTACACAGCTAACCCGCTGGTGTTCTGCGGCTGCTTGGGCGTGCTGCCGCGCGGCAGCCACCGCACAGAGCCGCAAGCAGGCGATCTGGTCGTGGTGATCGGCGGGCGCACCGGGCGCGATGGGCTGCGCGGCGCAACCTTCAGCAGCATGGAGATGGACGCCCAAACCAGCGAGATCGCCAGCGTCAGCGTCCAGATCGGCCACCCGATCAACGAGAAGCAAGTGCAGGAAGTCATCCTGCGCGCCCGCGATGAAGGCCTCTACAACGCCATCACCGACTGCGGCGCGGGCGGCCTCTCCTCCGCTGTCGGCGAGATGGGCAAGACGCTGGGCGCAGATGTCGAGCTGAGCACCGTCCCGCTCAAATATCCGGGGCTGCGACCGTGGGAAATCTGGCTGAGCGAGGCGCAGGAACGCATGGTGCTGGCGGTTCCACCCGCGCACTGGCCGCGCTTTCAAGCCATCTGCGCCGGGCAAAACGTCGAAGCCACTCGCATCGGAACCTTCACCGGCGACGGCGCGCTGATCATCCGCTATCAAGGGCAGGTAATCAGCCAGATGGACATAGGCTTCCTGCACGAGGGCATTCCCACACGCCGCTTGACCGCTCACTGGCAGCGCCCGCCAACTGATAACATGCCCATCCCGCCGCCCGACGACTACAACGCGCTGCTGCTAGCGCTGCTCGCGCACCCCAACATCCGCAGCAAAGAGCCGATCGTGCGACTTTACGACCACGAGGTACAGAGCGGAACAGTCGTCAAGCCCTACGCCGGCATGGGGGAACACAGCCCCAACGACGGCGCGGTGATCGTCCCGCTCAGCACGCGCCACCAAGCCGACGCAGACGGCCAAGTGCGCGGGGCAGCCCTCAGCGCGGGGATCTGCCCACAGTACGGAGAGGACCCCTACGCGATGGCGTGGGCGGCTGTCGATGAGGCTTTCCGCAACCTCGTTGCGGTCGGCGCGGACCCTGATCAAGTCGCTATCCTCGACAACTTCTGCTGGGGCAACCCCACCCTACCGGATCGACTCGGCACGCTGGTGATGACCGCCAAAGGCTGCCACGACGCGGCGCTGGCTTACAACGCCCCCTTCATCAGCGGCAAGGACAGCCTCAACAACGAATACACCGACGCCGACGGCCAGCGCCACGCTATTCCGGGGACGCTGCTCATCAGCGCAGTGGGGATCGTCCCCGACGTGCAGCGCACTGCCAGCGCCGACCTCAAGCAGGCGGGTGACACGCTCTACCTGCTGGGGGAGACGCGCGCCGAATTCGGCGGCAGCCACGCGCTGCTCGTGCGCGGCCTCAGCGGTGGAACCGTGCCGCAGCCTATCCGCGACCCGCTGCCGCTGTTGCGCCAACTGCATCAAGCCATACGGCGCGGCTACGTCAACGCCTGCCACGACTTGAGCGAGGGCGGCCTGCTCGTCACGCTGGCAGAGATGTGCATCGGCGGCCAGCTCGGAGCAATGATTGTCTTGCCGAATGACCCGCACACCTCCCTGCTGAGCGAGAGCTGCGGGCGCTTTGTCGTCAGCGTGCCGACTGACCACATCGCTGAGTTTGAAACGTTGTTTGACGGTCTACCGTACCAACGCCTCGGAGCGGTCACTCAAACGCCCGCCCTGACAATCCAATCCGGCGGGGCGCGCTTGGTTCATCTTACCGTCGATGAGCTGGCCGCTGCGTGGGGCGTCCCGCCTGAGCCAGCAGCAGTCAACGTCACGCTGCCCACTGCCGAGGCGCGCCCCCCACGCCCACGCGCCGCCAGCGCGCGCCGCCCCATCGCGCTGATCTTGCACGCCAACGGCACAAACCGCGACCATGACGCAGCGCTCGCGCTCGAAGTGGCCGGGGCTGAAACGCGCGTCGCCCACATGAACGAAATCATCGCAGGTGACGTTCGCCTGCGGGACTATCATCTGCTGGTGCTGCCGGGTGGGTTCAGCTATGGGGATGATCTGGGCGCGGGCCAGCTATGGGCGGTCGATCTGCGCCATCACCTACAAGCTGACCTTGAAGCGTTCGTCGCGGCGGGCAAGCCTGTGTTGGGCATCTGCAACGGCTTCCAAGCGCTCATCAAGGCTGGGCTGCTGCCAGATGCCGACTTTGCCCCCAGCACCCAGCGCCGCGCCACGCTGACCTACAACGAGGCAGGCCACTTCGAATGCCGCTGGGTGGAGCTGCTGCCTGTGGCGCACACCACCAGCTTGTTCCTCGACGGGCTGACGGAGCCAATCCTCTGCCCAGTCGCGCACGGGGAAGGCCGCGTCGTCGCCCGCAGCGAAGAGGCGCTCAGCCGCTTGTGGCAGTCAGGGCAGATTGCGCTCCAATACGCAAACAGCGGCGCGCTGTCGAGCTACCCTGCCAACCCCAACGGCAGCGCTTGGAACATCGCCGCGCTGTGCAACCCCGCTGGCAACGTCATGGGACTGATGCCACACCCTGAAAACCATATCTTCGGCTGGCAGCATCCGCGCTATCATAGAGGTGAAGGCGGCAAGCTCGGCCTCGTGATCTTCCAAAACGCGGTCAAGTTCGCCTAGAGGGGGCAGCATGAACGCCAAAGACCTGTTCAACGCCATCCCGCACGCGCTCGACGCGGTGGATGTGCCTGCGCTTGGCCCCAAAACGGAGGGCAAGGTGCGCGACATCTACCACTATCGCGGCCAGCGCGTCTTGATCACGACAGATCGCGTCAGCGCGTTTGACCGCGTGCTAGGCACGATCCCCTACAAAGGCCAAGTCCTCAACCAGCTTTCGGCGTGGTGGTTCGCGCAAACCGCCGACATCCTCCCCAACCACGTAATCGACGTGATCGATCCGTGCGTCACCATTGCGCATGAGGCACAAGCCCTGCCCGTCGAAGTGGTCGTGCGCGGCTACATCACCGGCGTCACCAGCACCTCCCTGTGGACGCTTTACCAACAAGGGGAACGCCAACCCTACGGCATCCCGCTGCCCGATGGGCTGAAGAAGGACGACCCGCTGCCCCAGCCGATCATCACGCCCACCACCAAAGCCCAAGACGGCGCGCACGACGAGCAGATCACCGCCCAGCAGATCGTCGAGCGGGGACTTGTGAGCGCTGAGCTGTGGGCACAAGTCGAACGCGCCGCCCTCGCCCTGTTTCAACGCGGGCAAGCATTAGCAGAACGCGCGGGCTGGATCCTTGTTGACACCAAGTATGAGTTCGGCCTAGTGGACGGGCAGCTTACGCTCATCGACGAGCTGCACACCCCCGACAGCAGCCGCTTCTGGACGCTTGACTCTTACCGCGCGGGCACGCCCATCCACTACAGCAAGGAGTTCCTACGCGAGTGGTTCGTCAAACAGGGCTACCGTGGGCAAGGCCCCATCCCGCGCATGCCTGCTGAGTTTGTGCAAGAAGTCGCTGCGCGCTACATCTACGCCTATGAGACGCTCACCCAGCAGCCGTTCATCGCAGGTGAGCAGCCTGCGCGCGCGCGCATCGAGCGCTGCCTAGCCCAATGGGCAGCCAATCATCCCCCAGCATGACCCCAAACATTCGAGGACAAGATGAGCAACGTCACCTTACATGAATATCTCGACGACAAGCCCCGTGAGGAGTGCGGCGTGTTCGGCATCTACGCGCCCGGGCGCGATGTCGCCCGCTTGACGTTCTTTGGGCTATACGCCCTCCAGCACCGCGGTCAGGAAGCCGCGGGCATCGTGTCGTGCGATGGCATGCGCGCCAACCTGCACAAGGGCATCGGCCTCGTCTCGCAGGTGTTCAACGAGCAGAACTTGTCGCCCCTCGTCGGCCACATGGCTATCGGCCACACCCGCTACAGCACGACCGGCGGCCAGCACGTCCGCAACGTTCAGCCTTACCTGATCGAGACGCTCTACGGGCCGTTGGGCGTGGCACACAACGGCAACTTGACCAACGCGCTGACGCTGCGCCAGCTCTTGCTCAAGCGCGGGGTCGGCCTCAGCAGCACCAGCGACACCGAGATGATGACTCAAATTCTCGCCGCGCCAGTTGAAGTGTGGCAGCAGGAAGGCATCTACGTCGAGCAAGACCCCCACGATCATTGGATTGCGCGCATCCGCGCCATGATGGAGGCCGTCGCGGGGGCGTACTCGCTGGCGCTGCTCACGCGAGAGGCGATCTACGCTGTGCGCGATCCGCATGGGCTGCGCCCCTTGAGCATCGGCAAGCTGCCAGAAGGCTACGTGATCGCCAGCGAGACCTGCGCTCTGAGCACCATTGGCGCAGAGTACATCCGCTACGTTGAGCCGGGCGAGATCGTCCGCATCGACGACAGGGGTCTCACCTCGTTCAAGGGGGTTCCGCCAGCGCCCAAACGCAGCCTCTGCGTGTTTGAGTTCGTCTACTTCGCGCGGCCAGACAGCATCCTCGACGGCCAAGTGCTGCACAAGACGCGCCAGTACATGGGGCGCAAGCTTGCGATCGAAGCCCCAACTGAAGCGGACATCGTGATCGGCGTGCCCGACAGCGCCACCCCCGCTGCCATCGGCTACGCGCTGCAATCGGGCATCCCATACAGCGAAGGCCTCACAAAAAATCGTTACATCGGGCGCACCTTCATCCAACCCGAGGACGGCCTGCGCCGTCAGAGCGTCAACCTCAAGTACAACGCGCTCACCAGCAACCTTGAAGGCAAGCGCGTTGTGCTGGTGGATGACAGCATCGTGCGCGGCAACACCTCGCGCCCACTCGTGCAGCTCTTGCGCGACGGCGGCGCGAAGGAAGTGCACGTGCGCGTGTCGTCCCCGCCCGTGCGCCACCCATGTTTCATGGGCGTCGACATGGCCACCTACAAAGAGTTGATCGCGCACAGGCTGGACGTGGCCGGCATCTGTGAGCATATCGGCGCGGACAGCCTCGATTACCTCTCGCTGCCCGGCATGCTCGACGCCATCGCCGAGGCCGTCGGCTTCCGCAACAACTACTGCACGGCCTGCTTCAGCGGGCAGTATCCAGTGCGCATTCCGGAGTGGCTGTTCGAAGAAGACCGCGACAAAACCATCTTTGAAAGCATGTGGGGGAACTGATGCGCGTTCTAGTCATTGGATCCGGCGGGCGAGAACACGCCCTCGCGTGGAAGCTGGCGCGCTCGCCCCGCGCTACCAAAATTTACGTCACACCCGGCAACGCGGGCACACGTTGGCCAGCCTCAGCAGGCGTCGCCCCATGTGAGACCCTCCCGATCCCGGCGGATGACCTTCAGCGCCTGCGCGAGTTTGCGGCGGCCAATGCGATTGATCTCACCGTCGTTGGGCCAGAAGGGCCGCTCGTCGACGGAATTGTCGATTACTTCCAACAGGTGGGCTTGCGCATCTTCGGGCCGTCGAAACAAGTCGCACAGCTAGAGGGCAGCAAGGCCTTCGCCAAACAGTTCATGAGTGAGCACGGCATCCCAACCGCGCCTTACGCTGTCGCGCGCACCCCTGAAGAAGCCTTCGCCTACATCGACCAGCACGAGCCAACGCTAGTCGTCAAAGCCGATGGGCTGGCGGCGGGCAAAGGGGTATTCGTCTGCGACACGCGAGAGGAATCGCGCGCGGCGGTGCAGGCTATCATGGTCGACCGCGCATTTGGCGAGGCCGGCAGCGCCGTTGTGTTGGAAGATCGTCTTGTCGGGCGCGAGCTGTCGGTGCTGGCGTTCTGCGATGGGCGACGCGCGGCAGTCATGCCCGTGGCACGCGACCACAAGCGCGCCCACGACGGTGATCAAGGCCCAAACACTGGCGGCATGGGCGCGTTCGCCCCCGCCCACGACGTGCCCGCCGACGTCGTCAACGAAGTTGTGACGCGCGTGATCCAGCCGACGCTTGACAGCTTGATCGCCTCAGGAAATTCATACCGCGGTGTGCTGTACGCGGGTCTCATGCTCACGGAACGCGGCCTCATGACGTTAGAGTTTAACTGCCGCTTTGGCGACCCCGAAGCGCAGGCAATCCTGCCGCTGCTCAAAACTGACCTGATCGACGTCATCGACGCCTGCCTTGTCGGCCAGCTTGATCGCGTGGCAGTGGAATGGTCAGACGAGGTGTGCGTGGCGGTCGTCTTGGCGTCAGCAGGTTACCCAAACGAGTATCGCCGCGGCCTGCCAATAAGCGGGCTGGACGCCTCGCTGCCCAACAGCGTGCTGTTCCACGCCGGGACGAGCCAACACGGTGATCAAGTCGTCACCAGCGGGGGGCGCGTGCTGACTGCTGCCGCCACCGGCCCGACGCTCGCCGCCGCCGCTGAACGGGCCTACCAGCTTGCAGCTGCCGTGCGCTTTGACGGCGCGTTCTACCGCCAAGACATCGGCCAAACAGGAGCAGCCCACACATGACTACCTACGCTGAGTCGGGCGTCAACATCGACGCCGGCAACGAGGCAGTGCATCTGATGCGCGCCGCCATCCGCCGCACTTACACCGCTGCCGTCCTCTCTGATACCGGTTCCTTTGGCGGCCTCTACTCGCTCAAGGCGTTGGCTGGGATGCGCGAGCCGGTCTTGGTCGCGTCGACGGATGGCGTCGGCACAAAGACCAAAGTTGCTAGCCGCCTCAACCGCTGGGGAACCATCGGGCAGGACTTGGTCAACCACTGCACGAACGACATCCTCGTGCAGGGCGCGCAGCCGCTGTTCTTCCTTGACTACGTCGCCTCGTCCAAGCTCATCCCGCAGCAGATCGCCGAGATCGTCGGCGGCATGGCTGCCGCGTGTGAAGCGCTGGGGATCGCCCTGCTGGGCGGCGAAACGGCTGAAATGCCGGGCGTCTACCTCGATGGAGAAGTGGACGTCGTCGGAACGATCGTCGGCGTGGTGGAGCGTGAACAGATCATCGACGGGCGGCGCGTGCAGATGGGCGATGCGCTGGTCAACCTGCCCTCATCTGGGCTGCACACCAACGGCTACTCGCTCGCGCGCCGCGTGCTGGCCGATCTCGACTGGGACGCGCCGCGCGCTGACCTGAACGGCGTCTCCATCGGTGAGGCGCTGCTGGCCGTCCACCGTCCTTATTTGCATGAAGTACAGGCCATTCAAAGCGCAGGCGTTGAAATCCGTGCGCTGGCGCACATCACCGGCGGCGGCATCGTGGAGAACCTACCGCGCGTGCTGCCCACGGGGCTGAGCTTCGACCTGCTGCCCAACACGTGGCCAGTCCCGCCGATCTTCCGCTTGATCCAGCAGCAGGGGCAGATCACCGACGAGGAGATGATGCGCGTGTTCAACATGGGTTTGGGGATGATCGCTGTCGTGCCCGCCGATCAAGCTGAACGAGCCGTCGCCAGCGTGGACGGCGCAAGCGTCGTGGGCCATATCCGTGAGGGCGAACATGGCTGACCCCGCGCGCCTGATCGTCCTCATCAGCGGCGGCGGAAGCAACTTGCAAGCGCTGATCGACGCCATCGCGGCTGGCAAGCTGAACGCTCAGATCGTGCTGGTCGTCTCGAACCGCAAGGACGCTTTTGGCCTCCAGCGCGCGGAAAAAGCAGGCATCCCAACGCTCTACTTCCCGCTGAAGCCCTACCGCGACGCCAACCGTGATCGCACCGACTACGACGCCGACCTTGCCCAAGCGCTGCTGCCATACCGCCCCGATCTGATCGTCATGGCGGGCTGGATGCACATCTTCAGCGGTCACTTCCTCGCGCATTTTCCACGCCGCGTGATCAACCTGCATCCGGCGCTGCCCGGCCTGTTCAACGGCACACATGCCATTGAGCGCGCGTTTGCGGCCTTCCAACAAGGCGAGATGACCCACAGCGGCTGCATGGTGCACTACGCCATCCCAGAGGTGGATGAGGGGGACGTGATCGTACAGGCCGTTGTCCCCTTCCTGCCAGATGACACGCTAGAGACGTTCGCCGCGCGGATGCATGCGGCAGAGCATCAGATCATCGTGCAGGCTGTTCACATCCTCACCAGCCAGCGCTAATCGCCAATGGCTGGCACGAATGGCAGCGCCGGGTCAGCGTCGCGCTTAGGCTTGGGGTTGTAGACCATCACCAAAATCACCAGAGCCGCCAGCCCTGCCCCCACCATGGCCGTGAGAAAGGTTGCGTTGAAGCCGGCTACATCTGCGATCCAACCGCCAAGCACCGGCGCAACGAGCGTCGCCGGCACGATAAGCGTGTTGCTCAGCCCGACGTAGTACGGGCGCGTGCTGGCGCTGCCGAACTCTGACGTAAACGCGAGCGTGCTCGTCCACTGGCTGCTGTTCACGAGGCCAGTCAAGATGAACACGAGGAAGAACCATTCACCAGTTGGCGCGAAAATGGCTGCCCCTGCGCCCAGCGCCATCGCCACGCAGCCCACCGCCAGCATTGCCCGATGCCCCAGCCGATCGCCCAAATACCCCAGAAGCGGGCTGGCAACCACTTGTGCCAGCAGCATCACACCAGTCATCACCCCGATAAGCTGTGGGCTGACGCCATAGGAACGCAGCGCATGCACCGTGTAGAAAGCCGCGCCGATCTGCCCGAACTGCATCAGCGCGCGTGCCACAATGAACCACCTGAAATTGACGTCGCTCTTGAGCAGCGCTTTCCACTCTGCCACGTTGTCAGCAAAGGACTTGGGCGCTGTCTGAACAGGCGTGTGTTCCACTTCGCGCGTCAGCGCCAAGAACACAAACGAGATGACCATTGCGACGCCCGTCAGGAAGAAGCAGATCGCAAAGTTCAACGGATACGGCAGCAGCAGCAGCGACCCGGCGATGAACGCCGCAATGCTCGCCAGCAAGTTTGCGCTGCCAGATTGCACGCCGTAGAACGTCCCGCGGATCGTGCGGGGCAGAATCTTGGCGACCATGCTCTGCCATGCGTTGGCTGTCAGCCCTGCGCCGAGCGACTGCCACGTAATCACAACAAAGGCCGCCACCAGCGCCACCTCGCGCGGGATCGACGGCACGAGCAGCGCCAAACCGGCCAGCACGAACATCGGGATGCGCTCGTGAAGCGTCATCGCCAACACCATCGGCTTGTAGCGCGTCAGCCGCGCCATTCTACCTGTGATGAACAACTGTGGAAGCTGCCACCCCATCAAGTGAATCGTTGCTACCAAGCCAATCAGCACGGTCGATTCTGTGAGGGACGCAAAGAAAAGCGGGATGACCGTCACCCATGAGGCGAAGCCCAACCCCAACCCAAAAAATGTCCCATCCAACAGATTCACGAGGAAGTTGTGGCGCACCTGACTGCGCTGCATGGACATGTCCATACAATCACCACCCTTTTATGATGCACCGACTCTTTATTTTAGCAGGAGATAGCTGCCAATTCCAGCCGCTTAACGCAGTTGGCGCAGTGTGTTAACGAGAAGTTGAAGATCAGCGTGTTTGACTTGTTCCCACGCGACATCCGCCTGTTCAGTCGGCAGCCGCTGTTGAAGGGTGAAGACGGCGGTCTCCACCTCGTCGATGAGTGAATCCGGCGTGTTCGGCCATTGGGCTAGAAACGCCCAAATGTAGTACGATGCGAGCAGTTGATCCGACGCTATCAAGTCCTCTGCCACTTGATACAACGTGTTCGCTGCGGATTCGTTCGGTTTATCGATTAAACTTTCAACAGATCCCACCGCCTGCGCCAGCGTGTAACGGCTTTGATCTGCGCTTGGGGCTGACCATCCCTGCCGCTGCAAGCGCGCGAGGTTCTGCGCCTCTTGATAGTAGCTCATGGCCGCGTCTTGATCGCCGAACTCGAAGTACACATCGCCGATCTGGTTCAGCAGTTCGGCCCGCGCAGCTGAATCATCGACATCCACCAACGACAGGGCTGCACTGAAGTGCTGAAGCGCAGTTTGCAGGGCATTCAGCGCAATCGCTGTCACACCCATCATGCGCAGCGCGCGCACAACCAGCGGTTGACGACCACTGCTGCTTGCAAGCTCATGCATGTGCCTAAACTCGTGTTCAGCTTGCTGATAGTGGCCACGCGCTAGCAGCACCTCTCCCATCAACTGGCGGACTTCAGCTTCTGTGGCGGCCCCCTCAACGCTGCTTAGCTGGAGCTGCGGCAGCAGATCCAAACAGCGGCGCACCATGCGCGCTGCTTCGTCGTAGGCTCCTTCGCGCAGCAGCTGCCGAATCGTCACCAACGAGTAGTGCAGCTCGCGCGGCAGGTCACCTGCCATCCCCCAATGATAGGCCAGCGCCCGCGCATAGTCAGGATGAGACGCAAACTGTGTTTCCATGGCCTGCGCCACTTGTCCGTGAAGCGCCTGTCGCTGTTCCCGCTTGAGGCTGTCGAGCAAATCCTCACGCAGTTTGTCATGAGAGAAACGCCAGCGCTCATCGTCCACCTCCAGAATGTTGGCGTTGGCGCAAGCAGTGAGCCATGCTTCGCGGTTAAACGCCACGGCTGCGCTGAGCACCTCAAAGTTGATGAAACGCCCCATCACCGCCGCTAACTGCAATACCACACGGTCAGGCTCGCTGATCTGACGCAAGCGGCGCTGCATCACTTGGCGAACGCTGCCTGCAAAAACTGATGGGGGCAGCGTCGATTGGCCAATTTTATCCAACTCATCCACTTCGGCGGCCAGCACACGAACCACCTCGATGATGAAGAAGACGTTGCCCTCGCTCTCACGTTGCAGCAAATCAACGACCTGTGGCCGTCGGCCTGCTGCGCCTAGCATCGCCTCACCAAGCGCTTCAATGCCCTGTACATCCAGTCGGCGCAGCTTGATAACCTCTGCACGCGGTAGCAGCACCTGCAGCTGATCAGCCTCATTGTCGCGGAATGTGCCGACGATCAACAATTGAAGCGGGGGCAAGATCTCTCTAAGCTGCGCCAACAGCCGCAGCGACTCGCTGCCAGCCCACTGCAAATCGTCGAGTAGAATTAACATAGGCGTGTTTGACGCCGCAGCGATGCGCCCGATGAGCTGCGCCAGCGCTTGTGAATGCGCCTCAGGAGTTAACTCTGCCGGCGCCATTCTAGATATATCCCGATCGAGCAAGCGGTCAACGTCAGGCAAGAGGCGGCTTATGACCGCCAACTCATCCTCACTCAAGGTCGACGCGATCAACGCCAACCAACGCAGCACCGGCTGCCACAGCTCATAAGGACGGTTGGCAATTTCGCTGGCTTGCCCTCGCATGACAATCGTGCCATGCACCATCGCCAGCGTCCGCAGCTCATCCAACAAGCGCGACTTTCCGACCCCGCTTTCGCCACTAATCAAGATCAGGCGTCCGTGAGATTTCTCAGCGTCATCTAGCGCATACTTCAGGTAAGACATCTCAGCCTCGCGCGAGATGAGACGAGACGCCTGCAAAAAGCTCTCACGGGTGGCGCTGCTCTCTACGGGGTAATTGCGAATGCCAACGCGGTTGATAGCACGAATGACATCAACCGCCGACTGGTAGCGATCGTTGGGGTCTTTGGCCAGCATTCGCCAGATGACAAACGCTAGGTCGACAGGGACGTCCATCCCGTTGATGTCCGGCACTATGTTCATGATCTCATGAATGAGTGTCGGGGCATGATTCAGCGTGTAGGGATGTCCACCAGAAAACACTTCGTAGGCCATCATCCCTGCGGCGTAGAGATCGCTTGTTACGTCCCCGCGCGCGCCAGCGAGAATCTCCGGAGCCATGTACGCCAGTGTTCCTGCTGTCAGATAATCTTCGTCAGCAGAGTTACGCTCATGAAGTTTTGCCAGCCCAAAATCGAGCAGCTTCACCTCCGTTGTCACCACCACGTTGGCCGGCTTGAGGTCGTGATGAATGATGCCGCGCCGGTGAACATAAGCCAGTGCTTGCAACATCTGGACGAAGAGATCAAGGCGATATTCCAACGAGCGGTTAGCACAGGCTTCTAACAGCGTGCGCGGGGACGGCAGCAGCTCCATTGTGAAATACGGTTCATGTAATTCGTCGAACCCGTAATCCAGCATTTGCACGATGTTTGGATGACGCAAGGTGGAGGCAAGCTTGAACTCCCGCGCGAGCGACGCGCGGAACTCTTTGCCGTCGGTTGAGTCGCCCAAATGCGTAGCTGACGCCTCTTCAATGATCCGTTTCAGCGCGACTTCGCGATTGTTCAAGCGATCATAAGCACGGTAAACCGTCCCCATGCCGCCGCTGCCGAGTCGTTCATGGATCACATAGCGCCGCGCCAGCAATGACGTCTGTTCAGAGGCCATAGCAGCCTACTCGTCACCACCCTGTAGTTCGATCCCAAGCATGAGTTGGATTTTTTCCAGCAGACGTGGGAACTTTACAGGTTTGCTTTCGTATTCATCACAGCCAGCAGCAAGGCAACGCTCACGGTCACCGGCGATAGCGTGAGCCGTCAGCGCGATAATCGGGATATGACGCAGCTTGGGATCCGCTTTTAAGCGGCGTGTCGCCTCCCAGCCATCCATCACAGGCAGGCTCATGTCCATCAGGATGAGGTCAGGCATTTCTTGTTTGACGACTTCGATCCCTTGCGCCCCATCAACGGCAACCAAGATTTCAAAGCCGCGCCGTTCCAGCCGCCGCGTAAGCATATCAAGGTTCATTTCATTGTCTTCAATCAGCAATATTTTAGTCATCGGACGGTTTCTCTCTCCCCTGCAAATTCATCAAGGTCAGCACCTGCCGCCGCACCTCTTCAATCAGTCGATCTGTCGAATACGTCTGCTTCTCCAACACTTGTTCCACATAGGCGCTCAAAATCAACCGCTCTTCTGCGGTCAAGTCCTTTGCCGTCAGCACGATAATCGGCACGGCCTGCCAATCTGACCGCTGGCGCATCTGCGTAATGAACTCGATACCGTCCATCTCGGGCATCATTAAGTCAGCGAGGATGATCGTCGGCAAGCCCACTTCGTTGAGGTGCGCCAGCGCTTCCTTGCCATTCGAAGCGGAGCGCACTTCCCAGCCCACCCGCTCCAGCGTTTTCGCCAACACATCGCGCGTGTCATCGTCATCCTCGACGATCAACACGCTGCCCGCTGGGATCCGCCCCGTATCGCCCTTGTTGTTGCGATACTTCTGCAAGATTTGCGCAAGCCGCTTGCGGTCGATTGGCTTCGTCATATAGTCAGACGCGCCCAACGCGAACCCACGCCGCCGATCATCCACCATCGTCAACATCACCACTGGAATATCGGCCAGCTGGGCGTCCGCTTTGATGGAGGCCAGCACACTCCAACCGTCCATTCCCCCCATCATGACGTCGAGCGTGATGATGTCTGGGCGATGCTCGCGCGCCATTTCAAGGCCTTCGCGCCCGTTGTTTGCCGTCATGACCAAAAAGCCATCTTTCGTAAGCACCCGCGAGATAATCTCACGCACGTTGGCATCATCGTCGATCACCAGCACACGCGGCTTCCAGAAGTCTAGGCTCTCAACAGCTTGCATGACGCCTGTGCTGCGCGTGTCGGTTGACGCTTCAGTCTGCATGTCTTTCTTGGTCTCTTCAACATCCGCCGGCAAGATAACCGTGAACGTTGTGCCAACCCCATACTCGCTGTCTACGAGGATATCGCCGCCCATCATCTGACAAAAGCGGCGGCTGATCGTCAAGCCCAGCCCTGTGCCACCATACTTGCGCGTTGTGGAGACATCCGCTTGTGTGAACTCCTTAAACACCTCTTGCATCTGTGACAGCGTCATGCCAATGCCGGTATCCTGCACAGAGAAGTAAAGCCAGTCGCGCCCACCTTCCACGCGACGCTCGACTAAGAGCCTGATTTCCCCCCTATCGGTGAACTTCGTAGCGTTACTCAACAAGTTCAACAGCGTCTGGCGGAACTTCGTCAGATCAGCGTGCATCCGCCCCGGGTCGTCCACATAGCGTACTTCGAAACGGTTGTTGTTCTTCGCCATCAGCGGCTGAACAGTATTGGCAATGTCTGTGATCACAGACTGCACATCGAACGTCTCGAGGTACAGTTCCATACGACCCGCTTCGATCTTGCTCAGGTCAAGGATGTTGTTGATGAGGTCGATCAGGTGGTTGCCCGCCGTTTGAATCTTGTTCAGTTCGGGGACGATGTCCTCATAGCCGAACTCTTCTGCTTCTTCTTGAAGCATCTCGCTGTAGCCGATGATGGCATTCAGCGGTGTCCGCAGTTCATGGCTCATATTCGCCAAGAAAGCGCTCTTGGCGCGGTTGGCGCTTTCAGCCGCTTCTTTGGCGTTTTGCAGCTCACGTTCAGCCAGCTTGCGCAGGGTAATATCGCGCGCAATGCAGGCAACCCCTGTCAAGCGAGTGTCCCGACCGATGATCGGGTTGAACGCAATCTCATAGTCGAACTGCTCATTGTTGAAGCTGTACTGCTCCTCGACAGTGAAGCGCAGCCCATCTAGCGCTTGATTGTAGCGGATGAGCCACGCCTCGCGTGGCAAATCTGCCAACGCGCTGAGCATCTCAGACCCTTGTTCCAACGTCGCGTTGAAGAAATTTGAAAACATCTCACGCGCTGTCGTGTTGATAACCACCACCCGATAATCACGATCCACTGACCAGATCGCATCGCGCGTGTTCTCAATGAACGCGGTCAGGTTGGCTTCATTGGCCGCCAGCGCCATCTGAATACGGATGCGCTCCTCAATTTCCTGCTGCATCGCGTTGTACAACTGGGCGTTGTCTACCGCAATCGCTGCCAGCTCCGCAAAGGTGGTGAGATTTTCAACCATCTCATCTGTGATTACCTGATCCTCTTCAAAAAACGCGAAGCCCAGAACACCCACAACTTCTGCCCCATGCCGCAGCGGCACAGCCAAAGACGCGCGCACAAGATCGCTGACGTTGTTGTTCAGCCGTCCGTCCCATGTACGATAGTCGTCGATGACTACTGGCTCGCCGGTCGCCCACACCGTCCCCACAAGACCGACGCCCAATTCAGCCGTTGTACGCTCTTGATCGGCAAAACGCCCCGTTGCGATTTGCAAAGTCATCTCGTTGGTGTCTCGATGCAGCAGGAACACATAGCCGTGTTCCGTCCCTAACAGTTCACCCGACCGACTCACGATGCTCTGAAGCAGATCTTCTAGCTCAAGTCGTTCCATCAACGTCAGGGCGATCTCGTGCAGCGTCGCCAAGTATTGGTTTTGACGCTTCAGACGCCGCTCAGCCTCGCGCTTCTCAGTGACATCGCGCACCAACCCACGGAACCCTATCGGTTGATTGTTGTCATCCAAGATGATTGTTGCCGAAGCTTCATACTGACGCCCAGTCTTGGCAAGCGTGAAGTCGAACGAGCGCAGCGGCTCGCCCGTTTCATACACCTGTCGGAACGCCTTCCCAATTCGGCGGATGCTCTCCTCGTCCATGATGTCACGGTTGTTGATCAGCGACGGATTGCGTTCCTCAAGTTGCAGCAATCGCAGCAGCGCATCGTTCCAAAAGACCAGCGCCCCCTGCAGGTCAACCTCGTAGTACCCCTCTTCAATGCTGCTGATGATGGCCGCGCTCTTGGCTTCGCTGGCTCGGCGAGCGCTCTCTGCTTGTTTTTGAGACGTGATGTCGCGCGCGTTCATCACAATGCCAGCTACCGTTACCTCGTCGATCAAATTCGACGCCAGTGACTGAAAGTACAGGAAATGCCCGCTGCGGTGCATCATGCGGAATTCCATCAGCGGGGTCACCCGCTGGCGCTTCATCAACGCTTGCAGGTGCGTCGTCAAGATCGTGACGTCGTCCGGGTGCAGCAGGCTGAAGATGCTCTGCCCCTCCAGATCAGACACCTGATACCCCAACAAGCGCGTGACCGAAGGGCTTTGATACTTGATGATCCCTTCTTGGCTGAAGATCGTGATCAAGTCGCTGGCGTTTTCGATCAACCGACGGTAGTAATCCTCGCTGCGCTGCAAGGCCAGCTCCGTGGTCTTACGATCGGTGATGTCGCGGAAAGTTCCGGTGTAGAAGGTCTCGTCCTCGGTGCGCACCTCGGTGATCTGCACTTCAAGCGGGAAGGGCTGCCCGTTCGCACGCTGACCGATCATCTCGCGGTATGTGTCGATCTGTGCGGTCTCCTGTACCACTTGGGCGAAGTCGACGACGATATTTTCTTGACGGCCAGAACGCGCCATCGCGCTCCACGGCATCAAAAGCTGAGTGAGCGATCTGCCGCGCAGGTCAACTGCTTGATACCCGAAGATACGTTCTGCTGCGGGGTTGAGCGTCTGAATCTCGAAGTTGCGCGCTGAAAACGTGATGATCCCATCCATCGCTGTGCGCACAATTGCATCGGTGCGAGTCACTGCTTCTTGTAAGGCCTGCATCACTTGGTTATAGCGCGCGCCGATCATGCCCACATCGCTGAACGCCTCATCTGGTGCGCGCAGCGACAGATCACCCGTGCGCTGCTGCTCGTCCATCACGCTGAACAAGTTGAACAAGTCATTCCGCGCGCCATGCTCAGAGATGTTCAGCCCAACCAGTTCTTGATCTGAGGTCACACGCAGCGGTTTGAAGCGATTGAACACATAGAAAATCGCATAGGTCACCGTGAACACAAATAGGCCACAGACGATCACACCCAACAGTTGGACGATGAAGAAATCCAATCGGTTGAACGTCGCGGGGTCGACGCCTAGCATCTCAGGCGCGCCGAACACCGCTAACGCCAACGTGCCAAACACGCCCGCACCCAGATGCACCGGCACAGCCCCCACCGCGTCGTCGATGCGCAGGCGCAGCAGCAGCTTGTCCACGCCGATCATGACTGCGCCACCCAGCGCGCCGATCACCGCTGACTCAAGAGTTGTGACGGCGTGCGCGCTCGCTGTGATCGCTACGAGGCCAGCCAGCGCGCCGTTGACGAGGTAAAAGACATCCGCCTGCTTCTTGATGAAGTAGCTCATGATCGTGGTCATCGTCATGCCTGCTGCGCCTGCTACCACCGTGTGCAGCGCCACACTCAACACGGTGTCGTTCATCGCAAACACGCTGCCACCGTTGAAGCCAAACCACCCAATCCACAGGATCATCAATCCGAGCGCCGACAGCGGAATGTTGGATCCGAAGATCGTGTTGGCGCTGCCATCAGGGTTGAAGCGACCCAAGCGCGGCCCGATCAGCACCAAGATCGCCAGCGAAGACCACCCGCCGACGCTGTGCACAACCGTTGACCCCGCAAAATCACGAAAGCCCAACTGCCCCAGCCAGCCAGTAAATTCGCCTTGCAGGATCCCATTCCACGCCCAATGGCCAAAGATGGGATACGTGATAAGGCTCATCACGAGCACCAACAGGATGAAGCTGCTGAAGCGCAGCCGCTCAGCAATTGCGCCGGATGTGATCGTGATCGCCGTGCCGCAAAACATCAACTGAAAGATAATGAAAACAATCGTTCGCCCGTCGTATTGACCAAATTCTGGGGCGAACATGCTCTGCCCGAACCAACCACCAGCCGAAGCGCCGAACATCAAACCGAAGCCAATCACCCAAAACAGCACCGTCGTCAGCCCAAAGTCGACAACGTTTTTGAGCGCAACGTTGATGTTGTTTTTGTTGCGCGTAAAGCCACTCTCAAGGCACAAGAAACCGGCTTGCATGAAGAACACCAAGCAAGCGCTTACGAGAACCCACAAGTTGTCGATTGTGCTGGGGGTGATGTCCATCGTTTATGATCCTTGTGCCAGTAATTCAGCCAGAGCATCTACATGCTGCTGTGCCTGCCCCAGCACAGACCGCTGCCGCTCCGACAGGTCAGTTTCTTCAAGAGTCGTCAGCGTCTCTTGCAGGCCTTTTATGCTAGCGGCCAGCACTGTCCGATCTACTGTAACCCGCACCCCCGCGCGGCGGCTCAACACAGCGCTGACGCGCGCTTTCAGCAGCACGGGGTTGAACGGTTTGAACAGATAGTCCTCAGCCCCCATCTCGATGCAGCGCACCACGCTGTCGATGTCGTCCACAGCTGAGATCATGATGATGGGAATGTGCTTGAGCGCGGGGTCAGCCTTCATGCGCTCTAGAACTTCATACCCGCTAACCCCGGGCATCATGATGTCTAGCAGCACCAGATCGAAAGGCCGCGTGCCAGCGATCTCTAGAGCAGATGCGCCATTTTCCGCCATGACAACTTCACAGTGTTGACGCTGCAATCGCCGCCCTAGCATATCGCGGTTCATTTCATTGTCATCTACAACAAGGACGAGCGGTAACGAAGATTCCATAGAACGGTTGCTCTGGTGATTTAGAAAAATACAACTGGATTATACTCACTACTGGCACGACATACGAACGACGTAGAGGATCAACTCACCCCTCTAACAGATAGTTGTCGTAGAGCAATTGTTCGGGGCGCAGCGCAGGCAATTTCAAGTATGCGGCCAGCGCGTCGAGCGCCGCCTGCTGAGGAAGCAGCCCGATCAACTCAGAGCGGTCTATCTCCACGCCGTGTTGAGATGCAAGCGTCGAAACGGCCTGCATCACCTCATGCAGCGGCGTCACCTGATAATCCGTTAGGTTCATGCTCACCTGTGCTTGGCCGCTCACCAGCAGCCCCAACGCACGCACCGCGCGCAGACCGCCGCCGCTCTCGCGGATGTCGCGGGCGATTCGGCGCGCGATGGACACATCATCTGTTTTTAAAAAGACATTATATGCGATAAGGGGCAGGCGCGCGCCGATGATGACCGCCCCAGCTGGGCCAACCACCGCTGGCCCATAATCTGGCGCACGCTCCGGCAGATGAATCGTCTCGCGCAGCCGCTCATAGCCTCCGCGCCGCACCTCTGCCAGCAAGCGGCGCTCTGGGCGCTGCGCAGCCGCCTCATACAGGTACACCGGCAGGCCTAACTCAGCCCCCACCCGCGCCCCGAGGCGACGCGCCAGCTCAACACACGCATCAAGGCTAGTGCTGCCCAACGGCACGAACGGCACGACATCTGCCGCGCCCATGCGCGGATGCTGCCCATGATGCCGCTTAAGGTCGATGAGCTGCGCGGCGGCCTGAATCGCGCGGAAGGCCGCTTCAAGCACAGCCTCGGACTCGCCGACGAACGTTAGCACGCTGCGATGGTGATCGTAATCGCTGGTGACGTGCAGCAGGCGCACGCGCGGCACGCCGCGGACGGCTTCCGCCAACTGGGCGATCACCTGCTGATCGCGCCCCTCTGAGAAGTTCGGGACGCACTCCACGAGGGACGTCATGGCTGCTCACCTAACGCTGCCAAGCCAGCTTGTGCGCGCGGGTTGTTCGGATCGAGCAGCAGCGCTTGCCGATAGGCTTCCGCCGCGCCGGTGGCATCCCCTGTGCGCATGAGCGCGTCCCCAAGCGTGCGGTAACCTAATGAAGTAGGCTGTTCGCGCAGGCTGCGGGCGGCCACCTGCCGCGCGGCGTCGTTTTGATTGTACAGCAGCAGCACGTGCGCCGTGCGCGCCATGAACGCGGCGTTGTTCGGCTCCGCGGTGAGCGCAGTTTGACAGTGCTGAAGCGTGGCGTTTAAGTCGTCGCGCATCTCCGCCTTCGCAAGGCACAAGTTACTGAAGCCGCGCGCGTCCAGCCGAACGCCTTGCGCGATGGCCTGCTCATACTGATCACGCGACGCTGCGTAGTTTTCTTGCAGCAGCAGCGTCTCCGCGAGGTTGACAAGCGCCAGCGGATAGTTCGGCCGCAGCTCCAGCGCGGCGTTGAAAGCCAACACCGCATCTTCAAGCCGTCCAGCCTTCTGTAAGGTAAATCCTACGTTGTTGAGCACCACCGGCACACGATCCGACGGGACATAGTCCAGCGACTGGTTGTAGCGCACCAGTGCGTTGACATAATCCCCTTGATTGAACAGCCGCAGCCCCTCTTCAAAATAAGCTGCCCCAAGCTGCGGGCCAAAGTCGATCACACCATTCGGCGCAAGCGCACGGGCACGCTCCAGCATTGTGATCGCGTTCGTATATTGCTGAGCGCGCAGATAAGTCAGCCCTAGCAGGCGATGCCCGCGGTAATGGTTCGGGTTGATCTGGACGAGGCGCGTGAGCGTCTGGAAAGCGCTTTGCAGATCGCCATCGTTGAAGTAGCCCACGCTCAAGTTGAGCAGGCCCGTCTGGCTGTTGGGATAGTCCGTGAGATGGTCGCGCCACAGCGTTTGTGTGTCTGCCCAGACGCTGGTGCGCATGAACGCCATAACGCACATCATCGCCACGTAGCCTGTCGCCACGCCCACCAGCACATAGCGCTGCGTCGGCGCACGAAACCGCTCCCAGATGAGGAAGGCAGCCATCGCAAACACCATAAAGATCATCACCGATGGATAGTACAGATAGCGATCCGCCCGCTGAATGGCAATCGGGATGATGTTGGACGTTGGCAGCATCGTAATCACCACCCACAGCACAGCCAACGCGCAGAAAGGGCGACCCAACGGCTGAACAATCGCAAAGACCACTAGCCCCAACAAAACCAACAACCCCAACACCAGCAAGGGCAGGTTGCCTATGACCTCTGCCTGTGTGTAGATGTACATGTTGTTGAGGTTCAACGGCAGCAATATCGACCCCACATAATCCGCCGTCACGCGCAGCTGCAGCGCGATGTTTTCCGCCAGCGTGCTGCCCCACGGGGCTTTGATCCCGCCTACTTCTGTGTGCGCCGTCAAGATCGTGTACACACCCACGATTCCAATCAGCGCATAGGGCAGGTTGCGCAGCCCTACGCGGATGAGGTTACGGCTGTAGCCTGTCCACAGATCATACAGCGCAAACAACACCACCCCGCCCACGGCAGTTTGCTTAGAGAAGATCGCACATGCAAACCACATCCACGACAGCACAAGGTACGGCGTGCCTACGCGGCGCTCGTTAGCCTCAATGTGGGTCAGCCACGCTAACAAGAAGAACGTCATGCTCAGCGTGGTCTTCAACTGAGACACCCACGCCACACTCTCCACGTTGACGGGGTGCACCACAAACAGCACCGCCGCTAGCAGCCCCACCCCCCGATGCCCCGTGAAGCGCGTCAAAAATCGGTAGACTAGCACGCCATTTAAAGCATGCAGCAGCATGTTTATAAGAAAGTAGCCGCCCTGTACCTCAAACCCAAACAGTTGATATTGGAGCGCATACGCCAGCATTGTCAGAGGCAAGAACGCCCCAAAGTAAGGCTGCGTGAACATCGCCCCTAGCGTACCGGGGAAGCCTTGAAAGAATGGATTCTCAAAAATGTAGCGATTGTCATCCCATGAGTACTGCAAGCGAAACGTGGCCGTCTGCAAATAGATGAACAGCGTTAGCCCAATGATGAGCGCAATGGGAAAAATTTGGCTCCAAATGGATGTTTTTTGCGGCACACGCCCAACCTTTTCGCCTACGACAAATCTGATTAGAAGCATTTTAACTGAAATCGTACTGTCTGCAGCCTATCAACTCGTTCAAATTCACATTTCATGACAATTAGTTCGTACTTAGTGAAAAATGGTATACTCTCAGTATCGTTGGATGTAAGAGCAGGCGAATCATGGCCACATCCTCCAGTCGGTTGAGTGCACAGCCCCCCAAAACACGCGCGCAGCGTCTAGCTGAGATGCCGCCGCACCAGCAAGCAGTCATTGCAGCGATCCTTCCGTTTGGAGAGATGTCTTACTGGGCACTGCGCGAGGGCGTTCTACAAGGCCCACAAGCCGCCGACGTCCACAATTTCGATTCGACCCTCAACGAGTTGATCATGCAGGGGTATCTCAGCAGTTTTGTGGAAGACGGCCAAGTGTTCTATCTGGTCGTGGATGACCTCAATCCAGACAAGCGCGACGAGCAAAGCCTCCACAATGCCAGTCGGCGCAGTTTAAAAGACACGCTCGATGCCCTCGACAACATGGACTTTGACGATCCATTCGCTTAGCCTATCAGATGGTAAACGGTTTTCCGTTGTTCCGCGCTGAGCGCGTTCATCGCGTCGATATACGCTTGCAGCATCTGCGCCGCGCTCGGAAAGCGGTCTTCAGGCCGCTTTTGAATCGCCTGCACGAGCAGGTCGCTCAACACCTGTGGGAAGTTCGGGTGAATGTCAGTCGGCACAGGAATCGGCTGAGTGACGTGTGCCATCGCGGTAAGATGCCCCGACTCTTCAGAATAGGGCATCACGCCTAGCAGCACCTCGTAGAGCATAATCCCCAGCGCATACAAATCGCTGCGGATCGTAAGCGGTTCACCCAGCACCGCCTCCGGAGCCATGTAATAGGGCGTTCCCAACACCGCATCGGCATCTGTCAGCGTTTGATCGATCCCTTCGCGCTTGCCTAGCCCAAAATCGCCCAGATAGATGTGAGGTTTGTTCGTCTCGCGGTTGCGTTCGATAAAGACGTTGTCGGGCTTCAAGTCGCGGTGGATGAGGCCCATTGTGTGGCCGTAATGCAGAGCAGCCACCAACTGTTCAAGAATGGGGTAAAACTCCAACGGTGAGAGCTTGCGGCGTTTGAGGAAAGTCGAGAGCGTCTGCCCGTTGATGAGGTGCATCGTGTAGTAAAGCATATCCCCGAAGAAGCCGCTGTCATAGATAGGCATGATGTGTGGGTGTTCCAAGTCTTGCATGATGCGGATTTCACGGGCAAAGCGGCCCTGCAAGCGCGAGTCCACGACAATGTCGCGGCGCAGAAATTTGATAGCCACAACTTGATTGCTCGCGATGACCAGCGCCTGATAGACCTCACCCATGCCACCAGCACCTAGCAGTGGGCCGATGCGATACCCGTTGATCTCGCGCCCTGTTAACGACTCGGTCATGCCGACTCTTTTCCCTAACTTTCGCAGTCGATTGTATCTAAGTCTACATCCTTCTCGCGCAGATTGATGCGCAAGGTTGTTGAAATATTCTATAATAGATTAGCTCGCTTCAAAAGGAACAGGCTATGGATGAACTCGTTGGGCAAAGTATTCGCGGGTATGAACTACACGAGCAAGTCGGCGAGGGAGGCTTTGGGGCTGTCTATCGAGCGACTCAAACCGTAGTAGGCCGTGAAGTCGTCATCAAGATCATCCTCCCCAATTTTGCCAACCAACCCGACTTTATTCGCCGTTTTGAGGCTGAAGCGCAGCTTGTCGCCCGCTTGGAACACCCGCATATCGTCCCGTTGTACGATTATTGGCGTGATCCAACAGGGGCATACCTCGTCATGCGCTACCTGCGTGGGGGCACACTGCGCAGCGCTATCGAAAAAGGCCCCTACTCCCTAAAAGCCACCGTGCGCGTCGTCAATCAAATTGCTTCGGCGCTCATGATTGCGCATCGTAACAACGTCATCCACCGCGATGTAAAGCCCAGCAACATCCTACTTGACGAAGACGGCAACGCCTACCTGAGCGATTTTGGGATTGCGACCACCCAAATCGAAGGCAGCAAGAGCGCGAGCCAGTCTGGCCGCGTGAGCGGTTCTGCTGGCTACATCTCACCTGAGCAAATCAACCTGTCACCAGTTACGCCACGCAGCGATATGTACGCGATGGGGATCATCCTCTACGAGATGCTCACAGGGACGCACCCCTACGCCGGCGCGAAGAGCGCTGTTGCCCTGTTCATCAAGCACGCCAACGAGCCGCTGCCCTTGATGGACGGCGTGCCGGAAGCGCTGCAAGCGGTTGTGTTCAAGGCCGCGGCTAAAAATCCTGAAGATCGCTACGCTGACATGCTGGAGATGGCTAATGCCTTCCGCAGCGCAGCGCAGTCAGTGGGGCACGATATTAGCCTTGAGCAGCGCAATCAAGTTGAAGAGTTCGACAGCAGCTTCGAACTCACCCCCACAACGCCCACTCTCTCCGCTGTCAACCCCTACAAGGGCTTGCGCGCCTTTCAAGAGGGCGACGCCAACGACTTCTTTGGGCGCGAGAACCTGACGAAGCTGCTGCTTGAACGGCTAGATGATGACCACGAACTCTATCGCTTTCTGGCTGTGGTCGGCCCGAGCGGCAGCGGCAAGTCTTCCGTCGTCAAGGCGGGTGTCATCCCGGCGCTGCGCAAGGGCGCGATCCACAACAGCGAAAACTGGTTCATCGTCGAGATGGTTCCGGGCGTCACCCCTTTTGGCGAACTCTCACAAGCTTTGAGCAGCATCGCTACGTCGCTGCTGCCCGACCTGATGCAGCACGCCGCCGACCCTACCAGCGGCGGCCTGAACGCTTTGCTGAAAAAAGTTCTCCCAACTTGGAATTCTGAACTGCTGCTGGTGATCGACCAGTTCGAAGAGATCTTCACACAGTGTGAGGAACACGAGCGCAATCTGTTTCTCGACACGCTTCAGGCGGCCATCACCGCACCAGACAGCCGCATGCGCGTGATTGTGACCCTGCGCGCTGACTTCTACGACCGGCCGCTGATGGTTCCAAGCTTCAGCCAGTTGATGCAGCAGCGCACGGAAGTGGTGATCCCTCTCACTGTCGATGAGCTAGAACGCGCCATCACAGGGCCAGCCCGCCAAGTCAAAGTGTTCTTCCAGCAGGGCTTGGCCGCCACCATTGTGTCCGAGGTGAACGAACAGCCCGGCGTGCTGCCGATGCTGCAATACGCGCTGACAGAGCTGTTCGAGCGGCGCGACGGCTCGCTGATGACCACAAAAGCCTATCAAGAGATCGGCGGCGTGTTGGGCGCGTTGGCGCGGCGCGCTGAGGAACTCTACACCCAGCTCGACCCTGAACGGCAAGAGATGGCACGCCAGCTTTTCTTACGCTTGGTGACGCTCGGCGAAGGCACAGAGGACACGCGCCGCCGCGCCTTGCAGAGCGAACTTTACGCCGCCAGCGGCAACCCGCGCATGATGGAAGAGGTCATCACCACCTTCGGCAGCTATCGCCTGCTGACTTATGACCGCGACCCGATCACCCGCACACCAACCGTTGAAGTCGCGCACGAAGCCCTCATCCGCGAGTGGCAGCGCCTGCGCGAGTGGCTCGACAACAGCCGCGCCGACATCCGCACGCAGCGCCTGCTCGACAACGCCGTGCGCGAGTGGGAAGAGAACAACCGTGACGTGAGCTACCTGCTGCGCGGCGGCCGTCTAGAACAGTTCGAAGAGTGGCTCAAAACGACCACGATCGCTGTCTCACCCCGGGAACGCGAATACATCAGCGCCAGCCGCCAAAAACGTGAGTTGGAAGAGAAAGCAGAAGCTGAGCGCGTTGCACGCGAGCAGCGCCAGATCGAGCGCAACCGCCGTCAAACCCGCGTCATCATCGGCGTGCTGACCGCTGGCGTGGCTATCTTGATCCCACTGGTGATCATCTCGTTCCAACTCAGCATCTCCGCGAACCAATCAGCAGTGGAAGCGAACGCGGCTCGTGAGACTGCGGTGCTAGCGCAAAATGAGGCGCTCCAGCAAGCGGGGACGGCTACTGTGGCGCAGGGCGAAGCGCTCCAGCAGGCTGGAACAGCCACCGTCGCACAAGGCGAAGCCATCTCACAGGCCGCCACCGCTACCGTCGCACAAGGCGAGGCCATCTCACAGGCTGCCACCGCTACCGTCGCACAGGGTGAGGCTATCTTCCAAGCCGCCACCGCCACCTTTGCGCTGGCCGAAGCGCAAAACCAAGCCAACGCCAATGCCACCGCCCAAGCGGTCGCCATTGCACAGGCCAACATCGCTGCTACAGCGCAAAGCCAAGCACAGCGTGAGGCGCTCGCCTCGCAGAGCCTCGCTTTGGCTGCCTATGCCAACCAGTTCATCAATAGCAACAGCGCGCTGGCGCTTGCCCTTGCGCTGGAAGCCAACAGCCTGCCCAACCCCTCGCTGCAAGTGCAGCGCGTGCTGCTTGCCGTTGTTTACACTGCGCCGCGCAGCTTCCGCGACAATCGCGTTGGCATCAATCGCATTCTCTACGACAGACGCCGCGATCTGATCTACACTGCTAACATCAACGGCACGATCTCCGTGTGGGATCCAGAAGGCAGCACGCCGATTCAGACCCTCACAGGGCATCGCAGCGCTGTTCGTGACATGACCATCAGCCCCGATGGGCGTTTCCTTGCCACCGCATCGCTCGATCAAACCGCCATCTTATGGGATCTCGAAACGCGCCAACCGTTGTTCACACTCACAGGCCACACGGGCGCTATCAACGCGGTGGCTTTCAGCCCGCGCTCCAACCAATTGGCCACTGGCTCGACCGATGCCAGCGTCATCTTGTGGAACGTCGCCACGGGTGAGCGTCAGCGCACGCTCACATCCGACAGCCGTAACGCCGTCAACAGCCTCAGCTACAGCCCCGATGGCCGTGTGCTGCTCATCATCTCAGACGATGCAATGCGCCAGTGGAACTTTGCCGCTGCGGCATTCCAAGAGTTTGCCAACTCGCCTAGCCGCGTGCGCTATGGCGAGTTCAGTCCAGACGGCAGCCAGATCGTCATCACTGGCAACGTCCAAACTGGCGTCCCGCAGATTTGGGACGCCCGACGGCGCACGCTCATTCGCTCACTGCCTGCGCACACCGCGCCCGTCAACGTCGTTCACTTTAGCCCAGATGGCGGCACAGTGTTGAGCGCCAGCGACGACTTCACGCTCATTCAGTCCGACGCCAGCACGGGTGAAGAGATCCGACGCTACACCTCTCACAGCAACCGCGTCACTGATGCGACCTTCAGCCCCAACGGCGTGTTTATCTTCTCAGCCTCTAGCGCAGGCGAAATCTATCAATGGGATGTGGTGCAGTCGTCGGAAAAGCGCGAGTTCGTCAACCAGAACGCGAACAACACCAGCTTGAGCACAACCATGTTCAGCCCGCAGGGGCGTTACATCATCACTGCGCTTGATAACGGCGCAGTGAGCAAGTGGGACCTCCGCATTGACAGCCAAGAACGGACTGTCGTCATCAACCGCCCCAGTGTGCCCCAGACCCGCCTCGTTCTGTCACCATTGGCAACGGACGATGAACTGCTCGCCGCGTGGGGTTCGACAGAGCTGCGTTACATCAACCTCACGACGGGGGAAACGCTGCGGCGCATGACCACCGAGCAGCCGCGGTCCTTCATCGAGAGCCTTGCTTTCAGCCCAGACGGCCGCACAGTGGCGTGGGGCGGGGGCTTCTTCTTCCGTGAGCGCCTGCCCGACTTCACACGCGCCAGCGTTCTAACGCTCTGGGACGTCGAGACAGGCGAACTGGTGCGCACGTTCGACGCGCACAACGTGTTCGATGAAGAAGGTCGGCTTGTAGAAGGCCTCAACCGCGCTGTGACGGCCATTGCCTTCACACCAGACGGGCGCTTCCTCATCAGCGGCGCAGAGGATGGGACAATTTACGTGTGGAACGTGCGGACGGGGGCGCTCGTGCGTGAGTTTGTCGGCCATGCTGATCGCATCACCCAGATCGTCGTGAGTGCGGACGGCAAGCGCGTGTTAACCGGCTCAGCGGATCGCGCGGCTATCTTGTGGGATTTCGAAACTGGCCAGCTTTTCAGACGCTTCACCGGCCACACCGGCGCGGTAAACAGCGTCGCATTCAACGCGACCGGCAGTGAAATTTTGACCGGCTCCACAGATGGGCGCATGATTGTTTGGGACATCGACACCGGGCAGTCGCAGCAGCAGTTCATCGGCGCAGAGTCGCCGATCGTGAGCGTTGCGTTCAGCCCAACAGGCCGACAGGTGCTGTCTGGATCGCTCGATGGGCGCACCACGCTGTGGGAAGTGGACACTGCCGCGCAAATCGCGGAGTGGGCGCGAGCCAACCGCTACATACCGCCCTTCACCTGCACCCAGCGCGTGCAGTTTGGCCTGCCGCAGTGTGATGAGGCCGGCAACCCCCCCGACACCATCGACAGCGGCACAGCCTCAGGCTAAGTCCAGCTTAGGGCGGTACTGCACCGCTTCGGCCACGTGCGGCGCTTGGATCACCTCACTATCGGCAAGGTCGGCAATCGTCCGACTGAGCTTGAGCACCCGATGGTAGGCGCGGGCGCTGAGCTGCATGCGCCGCACGGTCAGGTCGAGAATCTGCCGCGCTTCAGGGCTGAGGACGCACAAGCTGGTCACTTCGCGCGCGGTCATGTCGCTGTTGCTGAACAAGTGCGGGTGCTGTGCGAAGCGTTCATGCTGACGCGCACGCGCTGCCTCCACCCGCTGGCGCACCACAGCTGAGGACTCAGCGCGATCATCCGACAGCAGTCGGTCATAATCGACGCGCGGCACATAAATGTGAATGTCGATGCGATCGAGCAGCGGGCCAGAGAGCTTGCTCATGTATCGTTCGATTGCGGTCGGGCTGCATGAGCAGGTGTGCGTGGGATCCCCATGATAGCCGCACGGGCAGGGGTTGTGCGCCGCCACCAGCAGGAAGTTCGTCGGAAAAGTGAGCGTGCCGTGCGCGCGGCTGATCGTCACGACACGATCCTCAATCGGCTGGCGCAGCGCTTCCAGCGTCTTGAGGTTGAACTCGTTGATCTCATCGAGGAACAGTACCCCACGATGGCTGAGGGAGACCTCACCGGGCTTCGGTAGCGAGCCACCACCGACCAGCCCCGCTTGACTGATCGTGTGGTGCGGCGCGCGGAACGGTCGCTGTGTGATTAACGGTCGCCCTTCCAGCAGATCCGCCACGCTGTAGATGCGCGTGACTTCTAGCGCTTCTTGATGCGTCAAGCGCGGCAGGATGCCGGCCATCGCGCGCGCCAGCAAGCTCTTGCCCACTCCCGGCGACCCCACCATGCGCACGTTGTGCCCACCCGCAGCGGCAATCTCCAGCACGCGCTTGACGTGTTCTTGGCCGCGCACATCAGCAAAATCGACGAGATCAGTCGGAACGGCGTCAAACAAGCTGTCGTCTGCTACGTTGGGCTGAGGCGGAATGACGTTCATCCCGTAGAGATGTTCCACCAACTGGCCCAGCGAGGCCACGCCGATCACGTCGATGCCGTCGATGAGCGCGGCCTGCCGGGCATCCTCCTCTGGGACGTACAGCGTCTTAAGGCCAGCCGCGCGCGCGCAGTAGGCAATCGACATCGCCCCTTTGACGTGGCAGATGCGACCATCTAGCGACAGCTCTCCCGCAAACATGGCCTGCGGCAGCGCGTTCAGCGGCACTTGATCCGTCGCAGCCAACACGCCTACAGCAATCGCCAGATCATAAGCGGGGCCGTGTTTTTGCAAATCTGCCGGGGAAAGGTTGACGACATACCCCTTTTGTGGGAACTGAAGCGAGCTGTTCTTGATCGCAGCGCGCACGCGCTCCTTGCTCTCACGAACAGCGCTGTCTGGCAAGCCAACGATGCTGAACTGAGGGACGGCAGCGCGCGGGTTGAAATCGACCTGCACTTCAATCTGCTCCCCTTCCAGCCCGACAATGGCGCATGCATGTACGATTGCCAGCAACGTCTCGCCTCCCTCGCTGTCGTCCGCTCAGCACTGAGTATAGCGCAGCTTGCCGTATGGCGCGGCCTATTGAGCGCCGAACGGCCTAGACCTGTTGTAAGATTAGTGGCACTATCCGCCGTGAACACTGCTGAGGCCACTGTTATGGAGACCGTGCCGGTGCGCTTGCTGCGCACAATTCCCCCATCAAACCAGCCTGCTCAGCCCCTCGCTGCCCTCGTCGGAGAAGCACAGGTCAGCTTTGCGCAGGGTTTCGCGCAGGCGCTGGCCATGTGGGGGCTAGTGTCCTTAACGGGTGATCACATCCGCGCGAGTTCTCAGACGGCGCACTATGCCCTGCTCAGCCTCGCCGAGTGGTTAGAGTCAGGCCAGCCGATCATCACCGATTGGGACACGCGAGGCGTTCACCACGCGCCGTTTGAAAATGGCGCGTCTTTCCTGTACCTGCTGGAGCTGCACCGCCTCAACACACTTCCCGCGGCTGCCCCCACTCGCCGCGAGCGTGTCGCACAGGTGCTCATCAAACGCGCCGACCCGGAAACACATGCGCCGCAGCTTCTGTTTCAGTACGATCACAACGCTCAACGTTACCAGCTCATCGGTGGGCGCTTCAGCCCCACGCGCGATACAACGCTTGAAGACACCATCCAACGCGAAATAGCAGAGGAACTCAACAGCGACCTGCACCCCCCCAAAGATTACACGTTGCGGCTGTTGGCGGCTGACCTGCGCACGCCGCCCGTTCTCTCCCCCACGTTCGGCGCGCTGACTGAATACACGTTTCACTTCTACTTGATGACCAACTTACGCCACCCGCTGACGCTGAACTCTGACGATCGATGGATCGACCTTGACGAGGCGCTGGCCGACGGATGGCATCCAGACGGTGAGCCGCACCTGCTGCAACTGCTGAGGGCACATATCGGCAGTTTGCACGAGTTGGAGAACAGCTTTGGCCACAGCGCGTAAATGTCGTTACACTTGTATCGATTGACTTACTGACAATACCTCATGTGAAGAGCGCCATGACCTCACCGAACCAGCCAGCCACCAACTCCTCCCCTATCAGCGTTGACGTGCGTCTGCTCGGCAGCCTGCTCGGGCGCGTCATCCGTGAGCAGCATGGGGACGCCTCTTTCCAACTGGTAGAAGATATTCGAACCATTGCCAAAGCTCGCCGCAACGGCGACCCTGACGCCACGAATAAACTCGTCGACACCATTCGCAGCGCCAACCTAGAACAGAAAAACATCCTCATCAAAGCCTTCAGCAACTATTTCCAGTTGATCAACATCGCTGAAGACCAAGAGCGCATCCGCGTTCTGCGCGACCGCGAGCAAAAAGGCACGCTCAGCGAGTATCTGTTTGACGCGCTGGAACACCTGCGCGCACAGGGCATGTCTGAGACGCGCGTCCGCCAGCTTTTTGAGCAGCTGCGCCTGCGCTTCGTCCTCACAGCTCATCCGAGTGAAGCCAAACGCACCGAGATCCTCGTCAAGCTGCGCCACATCAGCCAGATGATGATGGAACATGAACGGATGTCGATGCTCCCGCGCGAGCGCAAGGCGTGGGAAGCGCAGCTCCTCGAAGAAATCGAAGAACTGTGGCAGACCCGCCCCATCCGCTCCAGTCAGAAAAGCGTCAGCGACGAAGTGGAGTTTGGCATCTACTTCCTCACTACCGTCATCATGGACGTCGTCGTTGACCTCTACAGCGAGCTGTATGAAACGCTGGAACAGCTCTACCCCGAAGAAGACTGGCAAGACCTGCACCGCCTGCTGCGCTTCGGCTCGTGGATCGGCGGTGACCGCGACGGCAACCCCAACGTCACCGCCGAAGTCACCTTGCAGACGCTGCAAACGATGCGCGACGCTGCCCGTCACGTCTACCTGCGCGATCTGCAATTCCTTGAGCAGCACCTCACTCAGATGACCGACACGCTCAACGAGCCGCGCCTAGATGAAGCCTTCCCCACTGTTCCATCCAGTGACGGTGAGCGCTTCCGCACGATCATCCGCGCCATCCGCGAACGGTTGGAGCGCGACGGCTATCGCAGCCGAATCACCTTGTTGAGCGACCTGCGCCTTGTACAAGAAGTGCTGCGACAGCACGGCGGTCAGCGCGTCGCTGAAGGCAAGCTGCGCAAGGTGATCCGCAAGGTACGTCTATTCGGGTTGTATCTCGCCCCGCTCGACATCCGCGAGGATGCGCGGCTTCACGCCCAAGTGGTGGCCGAGGTGTTCGAACGCTACGGCATCGCACAGGACTACCTGAACCTGCCTGAGGCGGAAAAACAGGCCCTGCTGCTGCGCGAGATCGAATCACGCCGCCCGCTCTTCCCAAGCGATCTCAGCTCCTTCAGCGAGGTCACACAGCGCATCATCGCCACATGGCGCATGATCGCCGAGGCCTACCGCCGCTTCAGCATCGGCGTGATCGACACGTTCATCAGCAGCATGAGCAAAGAGCCGAGCGATGTGCTGACGATGCTCTTGTTGGCCAATGAAGTTGGCGTCGCCCATCATCTCGACCTCGTGCCCCTGTTTGAGACGATCGAAGACCTCGAAAACGCCCCTCGCGTCATCGATGCGCTCTTCCAGATGCCGCTTTACCGCCAACACCTCGAAAAGCGCCGCATGCGCCAGCAGATTATGATCGGCTACAGCGACAGCGGCAAAGACGGCGGCTACATTGCCTCTAACTGGCATCTCTACGGGGCGCAGCAAACCATCGCGGACACCTGCGCGCGTCATGGGATCTCGCTGGAGCTGTTCCACGGGCGAGGCGGCTCAATCGGGCGCGGCGGTGGCCCCACCAACCGCGCCATCCTCTCTCAGCCGCCCACCTCGCTCGGCGGCGGCATCAAGATCACCGAACAGGGCGAAGTCATCAGCTACCGCTACAACAACCGCGAGATTGCCCGCCGACACCTCCATCAAGTGATGAACGCGGTCATCTTGGCGCTCGGCCACGCCTCAGAATATCAAGTCCGCCCGGAGTGGTCAGCCGCGATGGACAAGCTGTCCACGTTGGGGCAGCAAGCGTTCCGCGGCTTCGTCTATGAGAACAAGCACTTCATCGACTTCTGGCAGCAGGCCACGCCCATCAATGAGCTGTCCCAGCTTCGCATCTCGTCGCGCCCAGCCAAACGCGGGGACAAAGGCGGCTTTGCGGCCATGCGCGCCATCCCGTGGGTGTTCTCATGGATGCAAAACCGCGCGATCATCCCCTCATGGTACGGTGTGGGCTACGCCTTTGAGACCTACTGCGAGCAGGACCCCAACGGCCTTGCCACGCTGCAAGCGATGTACCAGAATTGGCTGTTCTTCCGCGCGTTGATCGAAAACTGTCAGCTCGATGTCGCCAAAGCAGACATGGGCATCACGCGCCTCTACGCTACCCTCGTAGACGATCAAGCGATGGCCGAAGAGATGATGAGCTTGATCGAGAGCGAACACGCGCGCACCTGCCGCATGATCTGCCAGATCACCGGCCAAACTGCGATTCTGAGCAACTCGCCTGCTCTGCTCAAATCGATCGACAGTCGTAACCCGTATGTCGACCCGTTGAACTTCTTGCAAGTCGAACTGCTGCGCGAGCTGCGCCAGCTTGAGCCAGACAGCGACGCCTACACGGCCACGCTCGACGCCGTGCTAGCAACCATCAACGGAATCGCCGCCGGCATGAAGACGACCGGCTAGCGCGCAATCAGCAGCTTGGCGCGCCACAGCAGCACCCCCACGATGCTGCCCCACGCTGGGGCGTAAGCCTGCATCAGCGCGTCCCCGCCCGCCATGCTGAGCAGGCAGACGGCTGCGACCACGCCCATCGCCGCTTGGATGCGCTCACCGCACACCGTCACCATCGGATCGTCACAGGTGGAGGTGAAGCTGCGGCTGCTCCAGATCGCCCACCCAAACGCGACTAGCAGCCCTAGCCCCAGCAGCAGGTAGGGGACGCTGGGCAGCGTGATCACCAACGGTTGCAGGACGAACCCCACCACCGCGAGGGCAGCGCTCATCCCGACGCCGATCCACGCCCAGCGCGTCGCCTGCGGCAGGCGCGCGTCGAGCAAGAAGCCGACCAGCGCTGCCAGCGCGACCAAGCCGCCGTCCAGCACGCTGGCGATCCCCAACAGCACCAGCACGCCGATGTACTCCGGCAGGCGCGGCACAGGCCCAACAATGCGGCTGACGACGCGCAGCATCGGCGCGAGGGCCGCCAGTGAGATGATGACGAGCGGCGCAGGCGCTGTCACCAGCGTTGCCGCCGCTGCCAAAAAGGCTGATGCGTTGTAATCCGGGTCGATGTCGCGCGTGTAGACCCACGCGATGAACACTGCCGCTGCGGTGAAGAACCCCGCCGCGACGGCTGCGCCCAAGTCGCCGCCGTTCAACAGCGTCACCAGCCCGGCCACGATGCCCGCTGCGGGCGTCAGCAGGACGATGTACAAGTTTGAACGATAGTTGATAGGATCGATGGCGCGCCCCAACGCCGTATAACGATACAGCTCATTCGGGTTGAAGCTCTGCATAACCCCTCACCTTTCTGATAAGGAAATCCCAGTGTGTTAGTCTTGCCCGCGACCATACTGCCGCAGGATGAGCCAAGCCACAGTATCGGCTTAAGGTCGGCCTAATGTAGGGTCGCGCAGGAACTGCTCGCGGGTGCGCAGGGTTTGTTCCCACTGCGTCGGGCTGAGCAAGTTCCAGAACGTTTCCGACGTGGCAATCTTGCCGTTAGAGCGCTCCGCATAGGTCGCTATCAGGTCAAAAAAGGCCTCCGTGCCGATATCCTCGCGCAGCTTTTGGAGCATCTGCACCCCGCGCAGGTAGACCGCGTTGATGTAGTCGCGCGGCGTGCTGAACTCGTAAACGGTGCTGTCCACCTTGCCGCGTGGGTCATAATAACCCACCCGTGTAGACCACCACCAATTGCGATCCTGCGGGTAGAACTCTTCATAGTAGATGTACTCGCTGTACGTAGACAGCGCCTCATCCAGCCACGGAACCAGCGCCGCGTTGTTGCCCACCTGCATATACCACCACTGATGCGCCACTTCATGCACCGTGATGATCGTCAGATAGTTGCGCACCCCACCGCGGAAGCTGTAGAACCACGTCGTGCTCACATACACCAACCCGCTGAACTCCATCCCATCGGGGAAGTCCCCCTGCACGATGGCTAGCCGTGTGAACGGGTAACGCCCGAACAGCGCCTCGAACTGCTGGAAGGCTTTCGTCGCCTCTGTCAAAGCGTGGGCCGCCCCGTCCAGCGGCGTGCCGTTGACCGTCTGGATGGCGTCAGGGAAGGCGTAAAGTTCAACCTCTACCCCGCTGAACGCGCGCTGCCGCAGAACGCGATAGAACGGACTCATGCTCACCGTGAAGTCGCGCCCGCCTTCAAACACAACCCGCCACTGATTTGCTTCAGGCTGCGTCACCTCGCCGGGCATGGCGATCACCAGCCCATCGGGCGCGTTCAGCACGTTGAGGACGACCGTCCACAGCGCCTGATCGGAGACGGTTTGCTCGCCGATCAGCGTGACGTCGTTCACGATCCAATGGCCATCCAAGCGCGGGGCCATGACCGGCATCCAGTTGCCGAGGTTGATCTGACGTTCGCTGTAGCCCAAGTAGCCCTTATAAGCAATGCGCGAATCCCCGATGCGCGGGATGCGCAGGCGGAAGGTCAGTTCAACGGTTGCTTCACAGCCCGGCTCTAACCCCACCGGCAGCGGCAGCCACAGCCGATTTTCATCAAGGATATGCGTCATCTCGACGTCGTTGAAGCGAATCGCCCCTAACTGGAACTGATCGGGCACACCGTTCGCCTCAACCGACATCACTAAATCAGTCAGCGTCTCGCTGGTGCGGTTGCGAAAATGGACGGTTTGTGCAACGTCCACGGTCTTGTTTGCGTAATCCACACCAGCGATTAAGTTATAGTGAGCAGGGTACGGATCAGTGAAATCGTCACAGCGATACACCATTGGCGGGGGAACAGTAGGCGTCAGCGTCGAGGTGGCAGCCTCCACTGCGCGCAGCTCGCGCGTGGGCGTGGCGTCTGTGGGCGGCGTGCTGGCTTGAATGCGCACCGTCGGCATGGTCGGGGCCAGCGTTGGCATCGGCAGCTCTGACAGCGCATCGCCGCGCGGCGCACACCCCACCAGCACCATCACAGACAGCCACAGCAAAGTAACAGATCGCATCATGATAGCTTATCCCACCAGCCTTTGAGCCAACTTGCACAGAACTCCATTTTACCGTAACAATTTGATGAGTTGTGTGTTAGCTTTAGTGATATTTAGCGCAGCAAAAGAAATCATCGGAGACAACAAGACGAGGGAAGCATGGTCGATATTTCGCTGGGGGATAGCGTTAAAATTGTTCGCATCAGCAAGTTCGGGGCCATCATGCGCCTCACACGCTGGCGAGAGCACGTCCCGTACACCATTCCGGCTGTCATCGCAGGCGCCATGATGGCCCTGCATCAGACGGACGGGCAGCCTGATCTGCGCCTTGTCGCGGTGGTGCTGGCGAACATCTTGGCGCAGTCGTTCGCCTTCATGATCAACGACGTGGCGGACGCGCCAGACGACGCGCTCGATCCAGCCAAGAGCGCGCGCAACATGATCAGCAACGGAACCCTCAGCCAGCTTGAGGGGATGGCTTGGTCTTGGGGAGTTTTCGTCTTGGCGCTGGGGTTGTTCGCGCTGGCCGGGACGTGGACGTTCGTCCTCGGGGCGGTTCAGCTCATCCTGTGCTACCTGTACAGCGCTCACCCCTTCCGTTGGAAGGCGCGCGTTGGCACAGACGTCATCTCGCACGCGCTGATGCTCTCCACCCTGCTTGTGATGACCGGCTTTTTCACCTACAGCGCCGTGCCGGGCCTCGCGTGGTGGATGTTCGGCTGCGCGTTCTTCTTCTCGGCCTACGGCCAGTTCTTCAATCAGATCGACGATTATGAAGTGGACAAGGCAGCTGGGCTGCGCAACACGGTGGTGCTGCTCGGTCGCCGTGGCACGCGGATTTTGATGTACGTCTGCGCCTTCTTCGCCGTGGCCTTTGCGAGCATCGGCATCCTGTCGGGGGTGTTCCCATCATGGTTGGCGACGATTGCGCTGGTGTCGATCTTCGCCTGTGCGCTGTTCCTGTGGGATACAGACATGCGCGGCAACAAAGCTGAGGGCAGCGGCGCGTTCCAGAAGCCAGCCCTGTTGATGCTGAACATCGTCATGCTCACGTGGCTGGCGCAGAGCATCGGCTTCATGCAGATGTGAGGGCTTGACCCTACCCTCTTTTAAGCTGGCCTGTGCTACAATTGCGCCGATCACACACTGGATAGATCACACATGGCCAGCTTACACGACATTCTGTTCAACATGCAGATCATCTACAGCATCCTGATCGGCGTGTATGCCGCGTCGCTCGCTGCGCGTCAGCAGTCGATCAGCGGCAATTTCTGGGGCACGATCCTGATCTACGCGGGGTTGAGCGGCATCACGCTCGTCGTTGGTATCATCCTTGCGTTGAACGGCTACAGAGTAGTGTCTGGGGGGCGCAACACCATCTACTTTCTGTACATGGCGTTTTTATGCGTCATCATGCCCGGCTTGTTCAGCCTGCTGCGCGGGCGCGATGACCGCAACGCAGCCATCGCCTTTAGCTTGCTGGCGCTTTTCAACGCCTCGGTTTCGATCAGCATGTTTCAGCGCGGTCTAGTGACGTGGGCGCTCCCGTAAAGTGGCGTTGGTTGGCGGCGCTGATGCTCATCCTAGCGGCCTGCGCACCGCAGCGTCAGCCGGTAGGCAGCGTGATCGCCACGCCCACCGCGACCGCAGCGGCCACGGCAGTTGTGCCGCTGCGCTATGGGCTGGGGGCTTCACTGCGCCCGCTGCACTTGAACGATCAGCCCCTTCGTCAGATCGCCCTCGTCGACGAGCTGACCACCGACAACGCCGACGGCTACGACATCGTTATCAGTCTGCTGCCACAAGACGACTTCATCCAAAGCACCCAGCCGCTCGCGCTTGGGTTCGTGCTCAGCCAGACGCCGCCGCTGGAGGACAGCGCGCTCTACGACCGCTTGCAGGCGCTGCTCGCTCATCTGGATCTGCCGGGCCTCACCAACCACAACCGCGAAACAGTTGAGCGCGTGCGCCAGCAAGCGCGCACGACATGGCTCACACACGGGCTGCCCGACGGCCTTCAGCTTGTGCTGGCCTATGAGGTTGACCTGTTGATCCCTGAGATTACAGCGCAGTTGGCACAAGCCAACGTCGAGCTTGTCACGCTGCCCATCTCAAGCTCACAGCGCCCCGCTGTTGCACAGCGCAGCCAAGCACACCTCTACTGGACGCTGCTAGCCGATCCACAAGTCATCAGCCGCTGGCAAGCGCTGCTGCCCAGCGCGGAGGTAATCGTAGTCGGGGATGTTTGGCTGTACTACAAGCTGGCAGAAGGGGTTGCTGTCACAGGTTACAGCTCTGAGGGTCTGCCGTTGATCGAACGGCAGTGAGCACAACACATGGAAGTCATCGTTACGCACAACAACGCCGACTTTGACGCGGTCGCCAGCCAGCTAGCCGCCTACAAGCTGTTCCCTGAAGCTGTGCCCGTGCTGCCGGTGCGCGTCAACCGCGACGTGAGCGAGTTCATCATGCTCTATCGTTCCGGCCTGCCGTTCGTCAATTGGCATGACGTCCGCGTCAAGAACCTCGCCCGTATCATCATGACGGACACCGCGAACGCCCCATCCATCCGCGGCGCGCGCAAACATACCCCCACCCTCATCATCGACCATCACACCCCTGACCGCTCGCCTGCCGCGCATGAAACATGGTGGTATGAGCCGCTCGGCGCGACGACAACGCTGCTCGTCGAAGAAATTCGCCGCCGCCAGATCAACCTGTCACTGCTGGAGGCAACGCTCTTGGCGCTGGGCATCTACGCTGACACTGGGCTTTTCACCTACTCGCAGACGACCTCGCGCGACGTGCAAGCCGCAGCGTGGTTGATCGATCAAGGCGCAGAGCTGGACACGATCCGCCGCTTTCTCGTCACCCCACTGACGGACGCTCAGCAGCGCTTGTACGTCGCGCTCAGCCAATCCGCTGAGACGCGCCTGCTGCACGGCTACGCGGTCACCGTGTGCGCCACAACCGTTGACCAGATGATGGAAGGGATCAACGTCGTCACCAAGCGCATCGCCGAGACGCTGGAGCCAACCGCCATCATCACGTTGGTCGCGGCGGACAATCTCGTGCAGATGGTGGCGCGCAGCAGCGATGACGCGGTCAACGTCGGCGCGCTGGCGGCCAGCTTGGGCGGCGGTGGACACCCGCGGGCAGCCGCCGCAGCCATCGAAGGCCAAACCCTCGACGACGTGCGCCGTGCGGTGTGGGCATGGCTGGAAGCAGCGGTCAAACCCGCTACCACTGTTCGACAGTTGATGTCGCGCGGCGCACAAACCGTCAAACCCACCGACACGATCCGCGAGATCGTGCCGCGCCTGCGCCGCATCGGCCACGAGGGCTACCCTGTGCTGGAAAACGGGCGAGTGATCGGCCTCTTGACGCGCCGCGACGCTGATCGCGCCCTCGAACACGGCCTACAACACGCCACCGTCCGCGAGGTGATGCAGGCCGGGGCCGTGTTCATCTCGCCGAATGATTCCGTCGCTGCGCTCGAAAGCCTTATGCTTGAGAGCGGATGGGGGCAAATCCCCGTGGTGGAAGGTGGCCGTCTCGTCGGGATCGTCACACGGACGGATCTGCTGCGCTACTGGGTCAGCACGCATCCGCGACCGCGCGCCGCCGCTGACATGCCAAAGGTCACACCATTAGAGGATGCGTTTGAGCCGGCTATCGTCCAACTGCTGCGGTTGATCGCCCAAGAGGCGCAAGCGGTCAACGCCAGCGCCTACCTAGTGGGTGGGGTCGTCCGCGATTATCTGCTGAAACGCCCCAACCACGACATCGACATCGTGATCGAGCACGACGCGATCCGCTTCGTTGAAGGGCTGTGCGCCCGCTACGGCGGCAGCAGCAGCAGCTATGCCCCCTTCGGGACGGCCAAGTGGGTGCTCGATAACGCAGTAGCACAGCAGCTTCAAGTGCCGCTGGAACAACTGCCACCCGTGGTAGACTTTGCGACCGCCCGCTATGAAACCTACGCCTACCCGACAGCCCTGCCGAGCGTCTACAACAGCAGCATCACGCTTGACCTGCGCCGCCGTGACTTCACGATCAACGCGATGGCGCTGCAAATCAGCCCGGCGGCCAGCGCGGGCACGCTCATCGACATCTTCGGCGGGCGGCACGACCTCGAACGCGGACTCATCCGCGTGCTGCACAGCCTCAGCTTTGTTGACGACCCCACGCGCATCTTGCGCGCGGTGCGCTTCGCTAACCGCTATCAGTTTGACTTGGAACCGCGCACCGCCGAGCTGCTCACCAACGCGCTGCCGATGCTGGGGCGGATCACTGGGGAACGGCTGCGCAACGAACTCAATTGGCTGTTTGCCGAGCCGAGCGCCCCGCAAGCGCTGCGCCAACTGCACCGCCTCGGCGTTGACCGCGCGATGACGCCCCACCTGACGCTGAGCGAGGCCGTGGTTGCGCGCGTTGAAACGCTCTGGCAGCAGCGTGAGATGCTTCAAGAGGACATCGTATGGCTGCATTGGCATCTGCTGCTAGCTGACCTGAAAGAAGCGCCACTGCATGAGATTGCCAGTCGCTTTTTGCTGCCCGGCCAGCACACGCGCCACATTCAGGACACCGCTCGCCTGTGGCAAACGCCGGCCCTGCACGCCGCGGAGACACCACCTAGTCAGATCGTAGCGCTGCTTGAACACGCCCATCCTAGCACATGGGAAGCGCTGTGGGTGCTGGGCATGGGTGGCGTTCTCGGCGGCTACGTTCAGCAGTTCAGGCAGGTGTGGCGCAGCCTTAAGCCACGCACTACCGGCCACACTCTTCAAGCGCTCGGAGTGAGCGCTGGGCCAACCTACCGACGTGTGCTGTCTCACTTACGCGATGCCTACCTTGACGGCATGATCACCACACCCGAGGAAGAAGCCGACCTGCTTCAGACACTGCTTCAGGATGAGCGCCATGACCATTCATGACGGAATGACCAGTGACCACCACAACCTAAGCGACTTGTGCATCCGCCAAGTGACACACGATGATCTGCCTCGTCTTGAGTGGAACGGGTTGTTCATCCACTTTCGCAACGTGTTCTGGAAGTCGTTCGTTGAACAGCAGTTCGGCGACCGCCACCTGCTGATCGCTGAAATCAATCATGAGCTTGTTGGTCGCCTGTTCGTGCTGCATCGTCGCAGCCAGCTTGAACGCCCGGCGTGGCAGCGACGCGGGTATCTGTACAGCTTCTACGTGCTGGAGCGTTACCGCGGGCTGGGCATCGGCAGTGCCCTGCTGCAAGCCGCCGAGGCCCACCTGCGCTGTATATCGTTCCACACTGCGGCCATCTCGGTTGCACGCACAAATCAAGGCGCCCTGCGCCTCTATCAACGCCATGGTTACCAACTTACCAGCACGGATAATGGAGACTGGTCATATCTCGATCATCGCGGCGTATTACGCAAAGTCACAGAACCATGCTATATTCTTGAAAAATCTTTGCATGTATCCTAGAATGGCAGAGGTCTAAAAATTTTGTAACGTTTCGTAAGTTATCGAAGGGATGTAGTGCAGTCAACTGACTGCTGCATCGAGGGTTCTATGGCAAAAAAGGTCAGCAATAATTTCCGAGTCGTGCCGTGGACAGGGCATCAACATCCAACACTTAGCACCATCGTCACCCTCCTCAAACAGCAAAACTACCGCCCCTATCATTGGGAGAACACGCCCAATTACCGCTACGCCGTCCGCACGCACAACTATCGGAAAGTGTTCTACGTGGTGGAAGGCAGCGTCGATGTGAGCTTCCCCGATGAAAACACTGTGGTCAGGCTTCGGGTGGGGGATCGGCTTGAGATTGCGCCCAACGTCCGCCACGGGATACAAGTGGGCACAACCGGCGTCCGCTGCGTTGAGGTTTCACTTCCTCAGTAAACACCACTAACAGGCGACCCCATCACAGAAGGGTCGTCTGTTTTATGTAAGAAATTGCTGCTATTCTTACTGTTGTCAACGGTGAGAGTTCAACAGACATGATACCTGATGTCAGCTTCGGCATAGCATTTATCGCTGGCTTGCTCTCGTTCATGTCGCCTTGTGTGCTGCCGCTCGTGCCAGCGTACATCGGCTACATGGGGGGGCGCATGACGCACACGCTCGCGCTGCAAGGCGCTAGCAAGGGCCTGCCAGACGCTGTAACCACCATACAGCGTGCCAACATGCTCGCCCACAGCCTGATGTTCGTGGCCGGCTTTACCGTTGTGTTCGTGTCTATCGGTTTAGCCACTACCGCCTTGTTCAGTATCCTCGGCAGCACCGCCGCCCTGATGACTGACATCATCAGCCGCGTCGGCGGCGTCATCATCATCCTGTTCGGGCTGCACTTCATGGGGGTGCTGCGCTGGCTCTTCGCGCAGCTTCGCCAGCGTCCTATCTTGATCGCAACGCCCATCACCACAGCGATCATCGGCGGCTTGTTGACAGGGCTGCTGCTGTGGGGGCTGATCGAACCCATCGCTGCCTTGCCGTTCATCGCGGCGCTGTGGTTGTGGCTCGTCCTCGGCGGCGGTTTTCAACAGGCGCACGGCTTTTGGTCAGATGTCATCGACCGCATTGAAACAGTGCTTTACAGCGACACGCGCCGAGACCTCTCAAAGGCATCTGCCAACGCGGGCATAGGCGGCTCGTTTTTGATGGGTGTCGTATTCTCCGCAGGGTGGACGCCCTGCATCGGCCCTATCTACGGGACGATTCTCACCGTCGCTGCCAACACCGGCGATGTCGCTTATGCCATGCCGCTGCTCATGGCGTATTCGTTCGGCTTGGGCGTGCCGTTTGTGCTGGCAGCGGTGCTCCTAGGTCAGACGCAGTCGGTGCTGCGCAAACTTCAGCGCCACGTCCACCGCATTGAGATCGTAACGGGGTCACTGCTCGTCCTCATCGGCGTCATGGTCGCCAGCGGCCAGATGGCCCGCCTCACCCAAGTGCTGAACAACGACTTCGCTGATCTGTCGATTCGCATCGAGGAGTGCGGCATAGGCGTTTTTCAGGAACGGCTGGCGGCCTCTCAGGTCGGTGACTGTTTGAACGGCACGCTGCACACGCTGGTGCTGCGTCAGGGCAGCACGGTCACGCTCCTAGAAGGCAGCAAGCAGCAGTTCGTCCTGCAATTGGAGGCAGGCCAGCGCATCAACGTCGAGATCAGCGATTATCCCACGGGCTTCAGCCCAACACTCATTGTTACCGACCGCGACGGCCAGCGCATCGCAGAAGCCACCATGCCCCCTGACGCAGACGGCACAGTTCACACGGCGCTGTCTGAAGTGGACATCCCGTCCACTGGTCGCTACACGATCACAGTGAGCGGCGCAGCAGGCCGCTTCCGCTTCCGCACCGTGCTTAGCCCACAAACGACCTCATCCATCAGCAGCGATCCGCTGGCGGTTGCCACGCTCACTGAGTTAGCCAGCCAAACCGTGAAGGTGGGCGCGGAAGTTGGGAATACCGCGCCCGCCTTTACGACTCTCACACGCAACAACGAGGTAATCACGCTGGCAGACCTGCGCGGGAAGGTCGTGCTGGTCAACTTCTGGGGCACATGGTGCGCCCCATGTGAGCGCGAAATGCCAGAGCTGCAAGCCCTGCATGAACGTTTTCACACAGATGGGCTGGTAGTGGTTGGGCTTGCAGTCAGAGACACGCCTGAAGCAGTCGACGCCTTCATCACAGAACACAGCCTGACGTTCCCCATCGCGCTGGATGATTCGCTAAGCATTACCCGCAGCTATGGCGTCATCGGTCAGCCTACCACCCTACTAATCGGGAAGAATGGGATCATCCTGCACACCTTTCATTCAATGGTCACAGCAGACACCCTTACCCCGTTGATCGAGGATGCGCTTCAGCGCCAAAGCTAGCCGCGTGCTTGGCGCGGCTGTGCTCATGCTCGTGGCAGCGCTGATCCTAGCCGCGGCAGGCCTCCCAAAACGTTCAGACTACACCGGAACGTACACAGAAGGGTTGGGGCGTGTCGCGCCTGAAATCAACGCCTTCGCCCCCCCCATCAACGCGCGCTTGTTGGGCGGCTCCACGGTGGCCGTTCCAAGCCCACACAGCATTGTGCTGATCAACTTCTGGGCGACGTGGTGCGCCCCATGTGAAGCAGAACTGCCGATTTTACAGGCGCTGCACAATGAGGGAGAGGCGTTCGTCCTCGCAGTTAACATGGGAGAGCCATCAGATCAAGTCGAGCGCTGGCTCAGTGAGCGCGCTCTGACACTGCCTGTCACGCTCGATCCTGACTTGGTCATTACACGGCTCTACCATGTGCGCGGCCAACCCAGCACGTATGTTGTGCGCCCTGATGGTAGAATAGGCCACATCGTTTTCGGCGCAGCCAGCGAGGCGACGCTGCGATCTTTGTTGCAACCTTGAAAAGTGAGTGATCCCCGATGACCTCTACCCCGCTTCCGCCGCGCGTGCGCGCAAGTTTCTTTCTCCTGCGTCTCGCTGACAACTGGCTGCGGGTTGCGCTGGTCTTAATCGGCGCTTATGCCCTGCTGCCGTTTGCTGCGCCCACCTTCATGAAGATCGGCTGGGAAGGCCCAGCCAACGTCCTCTACACGCTCTACAGCCCGATGTGCCATCAGTTCGCATTTCGTTCGATCTTCTTGTTCGGGGAGCAGCCCTTCTATCCGCGCGAAATTGCCAGCACGCCATGGGTATCGTATGAGACGGTGATTCGCGGCTTGCCAGACGTCGTTCAGCCCAAATCGCCAGACGATTTCAGCCTGCCGTTTGTGCTGTCCGCGCGGAGCTTCGTGGGCAACGAGCAGATCGGGTACAAGACGACGCTTTGCGCGCGCGACGTGGCGATCTATCTAGCGCTCTTCACGGGCGGCATTGTGTATGCGTTCACGCGCCAACGCCTGCGCCCCGTGCCATTGTGGATTTACGTGATTGCCGGCTTCATGCCGATTGCCCTCGACGGGTTCAGCCAGCTGCTAAGCTATGAGCCGTTTCGGCTGTGGGATGTGCGCGAAACGGCTCCGTTTTACCGGATTGCGACCGGTGCGATGTTCGGTTTGATGAACGCTTGGCTGGCCTTCCCCTACATCGACGCTGCGATGCAGGATACAGCCAGCCAACTTCGTTCGAAACTACGCCGCTGGCAAGCGCGCTAACCGCAGTTGCCGGTCGGGCAGTCCTGCTGCACGTTCGTTGGGGTGAACGTCGGCGGTGGCGTGTTGGTCGGCCCTTGCGTCGGCACGGGTGAAGCTGTGCTGGTCGGCGGGGCCGGCGTAAACGTGTTGGTCGGCGGCCCGGGCGTGAACGTGCGCGTGAAGGTCGGCGTTGGCCCCGGCGTGTTAGTTGGGCGCGGCGGCTGCGTCGGCAGCGGGGTCGGATTCTCATTCAGGAAAATTTCCCCTATAGGCCGTCCGCCGCCACCACCACCGCTGCCCCCCGGACGACCGCAGTCGATAAAGAAGCGGGACCCGTTGAAGTCAGACGCACCAACACCGATCGCGTCTAGGCGCACTGCGCCCACCCCTGAGAAGTTGAGGTAGATAAAGGTCACGCTGCCCGGCCCCGGGTCAATGGTGTAGGCGACGCGGAACGGGTTGCCGTTGTCGCGCCACACGCCGGCGCTCGTGTCATAGGCTGACGTCACCGTCGGTGGGTTCGGCTGGCCCACGACGACGCCGGGCGGACGATAGCCACCCACCGCGTTCGACTGCCAGACGGTCGTGCCCGTGCCGGGGATGCTTGCGTTGATGCCCGGGTTCGTGCTGACGACAACGCTTTCTAGCGTTAGCCCAGCCGAGCGCCACGCAGGCCAGACCAGTTCAAACCCGAGGAACGGGGCGTCCACTGTGCGGTTGTTTGTCACACGCAGGACGACATCACCGAAGGGGTCGAAACGCTCGAATGTCACGCGCAGCAGGCTCGAGGCACAGTCCGGCGTGAAGGTCGGGCTGGGGGTGAAGTTGACCGGCGGCGGCGTTGGGGTGGGCGGCGGCGGCGGCGTGACGAAGGCCACCCGACACTCTGTCCCTAGCGGGTTATGGAAGTAGAATTCAGAACCCGAGAACTCCCACCCTTGATACCACTGGGATAGGCGCGTCGGGCCATCGGTGAACGTCGCTTCAAACACCGTCGGGTCATTCTCAACGCCCGTCGGTGACGGCTCAATCCAGAAGCGGTTGCTCGGGCCGATGTAGACCACACCCTGCGGGCTGTTGATGTCCCCGGCGGGGAAGATCGCCGCGCTGCGCGTATCCGTGTCAGACTGTGGGTCGTTGCCACGCCAGAACACTTGCAAATTCAGCGTGAACATCGTCACGCGCATGTTGGGGAACGCCTGTTCCGCAGGATCATTCGCCCAGACGAGGCGCGCGCCCGTGATGTACGTCGGGATATCGTTCTGGTTCAAGAACCTCACGATCACCCGATTATCGATCAAAGCGAGCGGCTGAAGCGTGATCTTGGAGCACTCGAACGGCGACGGCGTCGAAGTCGCGGTTGCGGTTGAAGTGGCGCTAGCGGTAAAGGTAGCGCTGGCCGTCATCGTCGCGGTCGGCGTATTGGTAGGCGGAATGGGCGTCGGCGACAGGAAAGGCGGCCCTTGGAAACCGCTGGGGCCTAGCGCGCGCTCCGCGTTCGTCACACGGAAGGACTCGTTAATGGCTGCGCGGGTGGATTGCAACCGAACGAAACGCCCCAACGGCAGCGGCGTAATCAACGGATGATTGTAGGTCACGATGATCGTCACGCGCTCACCCGCGCTGCCTGCGTCCATCGTCGACACGCCGTACTGATCCAGCACCTCGGTCACGTTCGGCAGCGGGGTTTCGCGCAGCACGCAGGCCCCCTGCGCAAACATAAACTGATTTGTATCCGTGGCAGTTTGATAGCGCAGCCGTGAACCCGTTGGATCGTCTGGGTTGTTCACAATCGAGGTGAACTCAGGCGGGAAGCGGCGCGACCGCGCGCTGCACACCGTCACCGTGAAAAAGGCTGGCTCGTCCAGTCTGGGGCTGGGGTTGCCGTACTGGGTGTAAAGGAAGCGCCGCAGCATCTGAGCAGGCGTCTCGCCATCACGCAGGTTCGTCTGCGAGGGATCGAGCGCAAGGCCAGCCGCGCCGATGCGCGCTTGGTCGTAGATCGACGGCAAGCGCAGCATGTCACGCCGATCCTGATCGCTCTCTGGGTCAGGGAAGCAGTCGCGTTCGCCGTACCATGTGCGGTAGAGGAACTCTGAATCGGGCTGCCCTGAATCTTCATAGATCGGCACACGGATGAAAAGCTGCCCGCTCTCGTAACGGTAGCGCTTCGCAAACGTCTCCGGGCCAACCTGCTGCTCGAACGCGATGACGTCGAAGTTGGCGGGCGTCCACAGGCGCTCTTCATGGACGCCAACGTTCAAGTTCTCTCGCGTAGTTGTGCAAGGGATCATATCGAAGCTGTAGCGACGTTCGTCGAACTGGCCTGTGATGGTGTAACGAGCTGCAGCGCGCGAGGCGTTCTGGATCGTCACCCACGATTGAAACAACCGACCAAACTCGATGATCCCGAACAAGAGCAGCAGGAGGATGGGCAGCGTGATCGCAAATTCTGCGAGCGTCTGCCCTTTTGCTCTTGGATCGATTGGCACACTTTGATTATCCATAAACACTCCTAGTCTATTCCCGGCCTAGCGCGAGAGACGGGTGAACATGCGCGAAGCGATGTCGTCGAATACGAACTGCAGCTGATTGTAATCCGGCGCGTAGTAGTAGTTGCCGCAGTTGGTCTGTGGCGCAAGATGGCCATACATGCGATCCTCTTCCGTAGGCGACAAGCTGCCGCTGCCATCTGTGTCATACGTGCCGCCAACTGGGCCTTGATCTTGGCGCTGGCATGGGTCGCGCGGGCCAAAGCCGCCGGGCCGCGACGTCGTGCCGGGGATGATGTTGCCGCTGGCGTCCTTCAGCGGGAACAGCATCGCCTTGTACCAGTGGTTGTCGATCTGGTTGTTGTCGCCCACGTCGGCGATGTAGCGCAGGAGCTGCTCCGCGAGGCAGTTGCCCGGGTTCAACTGGCACAGGAGCTGCGCGTTGTTGCTGTCGCGGATGTTGTACTCGACACCATTGAGCGTACGGTTGAAGTACTCCAAACCGAAGCCGATGGTGAAGATCGACGGCAGCAGGATGTTCGAGTCTGAATCGCGGCGCAGCGCGATGTAATCCGCCCAGTCGCGCGCGTAGTCGTCTGCGTCGTAGTGATACTGGTTGTCGACGCCCGTGTGCGGGTCACGGCAGCCATCCAAATCGACATCATACAGGTTGTTATTCGCGCGGTTCCAAGCTAATTCCTCTTGGGCGCTCTGTGGGCCGTTTAAGCCATACCAGCGCGGTTCCGTCGGGTCGAACAGCACATAATCGCGGTCGCCCATCGGCGGGATGGCCACACAGTTGCCGCCCGGCCCCGCGCAGACATTCCCTGTTTCTACGTTTTTGTAGATCGGCGGCAGCGGGTCAACCGGCGTCCCCGGAGCCACCGGCGGGTTGTAGAGCGGGCGGAAGTTGCAGAAGTGGCGCGAACGCGGCGACTCGTCCGAGCAGTGCGGGAAGCGCGCGAAGCCCGCCGCAGAGTCGTTGCCCGGCAGCGTTAGCTCGGCGGGGCGACCGGGCGTGCCGAATGGGCACAACCCGTGACCACCATACTGGCCCGGACGACCAAATCCGTTTAACGGATCATTCCATGCATAAGGCTGTGAAGCCGGAATCGGGTTACGGTTGCGACGCACCGGGTCGCTGCCGGCCGCGCCGCCGCTGGCGAGCAAGATCATCACCCAGACCGTGCCGCTCTGGCGGATCGTCTGCGGGTTCACCAGAGCGTTGCTGCCTTCGCGCAGGCCCGCGCCCACGTTCGCGCCGCGGCACGAGGCCCACCGGTCGTAAGACATGTCCGTGTTGTAGTTGTTCGGGTCGCTGATCGGCCCGCGGTACAGCCGCACGCCGTTCGGGTCAATGTAACCGCCCCAAGCCGCGTCCAGCCCAGCATTCGGGATGCTCGCGCGCTGCAAGCCGAATTCGAACAGCGTGCGATCTGGGCGCACTGCGCCCGCGTTGCCGAAGGGGCAAGCGTTCCACACAGGGAAGTTGTACAGCTCAGGGTAGACGGTGGTGCCATCAACGTTGCTGGGGGCAGCAAACTGCTGGCCGTTGGGCTGGGGCGGATCGCTGTTCTTGCCGAAATCGATCGGGATCGACTGGCCATTTTCGTTGATGCCAGCGGCAAAGCTCGTCCACTGGCCAGTCACACGCACTGCGGCGTTCGTGATGTTGCCCGGGGTGTAGACGTAGAAGTTCGGCTCAGCGCGCACCCCCACCAAGCGGCGCAGCGCCTCACGAGCGTCGTCGGCGTTTTCCATCATCGCCCCCGGGCGGCAGCGTTCATCCGTGTTGCCCGCCGTACAGAAGGGTTGACCACCCACAAGATAGCCGTAGGGGTTCACAAGGAAGGCCGTGCGGTCGTAGGTCACGATCGCCATGCGGTCGCCGCGCGTGAAGTCGACGCGATCCATGAACTCCAACACGGCGGTACGCGCCTGCTTGAACGGCTGGCATACGAGGTCGCTGAAGTTGTAGTCGCCGTTGGGGTCGTTGCAGCAGCCGAAGTAGTTGTACGTGGGGACGAAGCCGTCCCAGTTGGTTTCGCCGGCTGGCCACGGCAGACCTGCCAACCCGAAGGTAGACTGCGCGAACGTTCCGGCGTTGCTGTTGTTCAGCAGGCGCACAAACTTTCCGTTGCTGTCAAAGTGCCCTTGATACAAGACCGTGTTGAACTCATGCGCCTGCGGGAAGAAGCGCACGCGGCACTCCACGCGCGGGTGGCTCTGCGGGCCATACTTGGCGTTGAAGAACGTGGAGTTGAACTGCACGGTGTAAGCAGGATCGGAAAGTGGTGTGTTGCCATTGCCATCCGGATAGTACAAGCGCGCGTTGACGTTGGCCTGCCACGTGTTGAGCAAGCTGAACTCCGCAGGGACCGCGCCATTGCCCTTCCAGAAGTCAAACTCCGAAGGGCGATTCGCCATGGTGGATGGGTACTTGGTCAAGTACACCTCAAGCGCCCGCGGGGGGCGATAGATCATCCCCTGCCGCACATCGCGCGCCCAGTCTTCAATCGTCGTGAGCGAGGCCATGAATTCGCCCACGTCCATGATGACCACCACATCAAGCGCCGCCGTCTCTGAGACAGATGAGGCTTGCAAGATGAAGTTCTCAAAGCCTAGCAGGCGCATGAACACCGTCGGCGATTCAATCTGCGCTGTCACGCGGACGAGCTTGGCTTGATCGTCGCGGCACAGCTCATCGCCTGCGCGCGCTTCCACCGGCAGACTGATGCAGGTGTCCACCAACACGTTGAGCGGGTTCAGGCCGTACAGCTCGATGAACTGGCGCGCGGCCAAGCCTAGCGACGCCTGCGTGCGATCTTGGCGCATCTGGTTGGCCGCCGCAATGGCTGCCGCGTCCGTCGCCCGTGCAAGCTGCGCATAGCGCACGAACATCAGGGATACATCCGTGGTGATCCCCACGAAGCCCACCAGCGCAATGAAGCCAATCGCCAGCACGATGATCGACTGACCTGATTCATTGCGACGCATCCAACGCTGAAACTTACGATAGTAGAACGATCTCATCATGCCCTCGTTCAGCACACTTATGGCAGACCATAGATAATGTTAGGCTCAGCAGACGGCACGGGGAACGACGCCCACACTGAAATCACAATGTTGTTCACATCGCCAAAAGCCGCGATGATCGGCTCCACAAACGGAAAGCGCAGCAGCGGCTCATGCTGCCAGAACATCTCAACGATAACGATGCCGTTGCTCGGGATGGCCGCCCGCCGTAAGTTCCACGGCGCGACGCCGGGCGGGTCATCGTCGATGAACGTCGGCAGGTTGATCAACTGCTCTACGTCGGCACTGTCAAAATCTGACCCCCAGCACAGCGCCCGACGACCAGCATTTTCGATGTCCCTCCGCAGTTTCTGCGCTGTCCACACAAAGCCAAGCTGCGCCTCAGCCTGCTGTTGATGCTGCGGGTTCGGGTCCATCCCTTCTAGTTCGATGAAGCGCGGCTGCCCAGACACCAAAATTGCGTCACGGGTGTTGTTCGGGATGTAATCAAACGGGTCTTGCCCCGGGATGACGATGCGTGTACCGCCGTCGTTATACACATTGCACTCGTTCGCACGCTTGGGGTAACGCCCTACGACGATCACCTGTGGCCCGGGCCTGAACCGCCCAGCACTAGCTGCAATGGCCTCAAAGTTGTAGGTGCGGCTGTACAATGCAGCAGCCAATTGATACTGGCGGGGCTGTGCGGTCAAGGAGGGCAGCGTGATCGAGCTTGGGTTAGCGTTGTTGATGGCCTGCGTGGCAAACACTGAGATCACGATGTCATCTGGGAAGGGAATCGTATCGATGACGTTGCCCTGCCGATCACGGATCAGTTTGACGGCACTATCAGTGGAGGTCGGCGCGCGCCCAGCCAAGCGCAGCGGCTCAAACGAGTTGACCATCGTGCAGGCGATAAAGTTGTAGAAACCTGTCCGTGTGGTCACCAAATTGCAGTCACGATATTGACGAGCTTCAGCAGGGATCTCCGCTTCGCTCAAGCCATAAGCCTGCAAATGCACCACCGGATGCGCAGATGCCAGCTCGTTCCAACTAAGCGGGCTAAACTCACCAGTGAGCACCGTGCCTGCGCGCGCGCCGACGCGCGTCACTTCTAACAACGTCAAGTAGCGATTCGCAAACCAGCCAATTTCGACGATGCCCGCGATCATAATGGCCAGCAGCGGGATGATAAAAGCCATCTCCATCAGGCTTTGGCCAGCCTGCGCCCCGCGCGACTGCGGACGTGGTGCGCCATCAAGGACGCGCAGTACAGCATGAACAATTCGTCTCATAAAGATACCCCGCTAGATGACGTAATCGGGCACCTAAATCATACCACACGGCGAAAACGCGACTGTTCAGCGTTTATTCAGTTTTTGTACAGATTTGTTTACGCGCTCATTGCGCAGCTACTCGGATTTATCCTCAGGCTCGGTGGGTTTAGACAAGCGCGAGATACGCCGCTCAAGCTCATCATCCACGGCGATCTGGTTCACCTCGGCGTTGACCTCATCCATCACGTCTCGCTCCATCGGCTGCATCGCTTCCTGCGTCAGTTGGGCGAGTTTTTCGCGCGTCTGGTCGAGCTTCTGCGAGATCGACTTGGCCAGTTCAACCCCCTCTGCATATTCCTCATCGCCGATCTTGGCGTATTTGCTGCGGCGCTTGCGGATCGCCTGCTCTTGTGGGTCGACTTTGGGCGCTTGCGGCGGAGCAGACGAAACGGTCGGCGGCGCTGATTCAACTGCTGTCGCTGTGTCCTCTGCGGGGGTGTCGTCAATCTCAACGCGAACGCTGACTTTGCGCGGTTCTGCGGGCGTTTTGGTCGGCTCGGCTTCACGCGGCGCAGCAGCAGCGCTCGGCTCAGGCGCAGGCGGAACATCGCGGCGCGGGGCTTGCCCCAACACGTGCACCGGAGCTACAGGCGTTGACCGCTCGGTTGTGGACGTGCGCGTTTCCGTCGTCGGCGTCGGGCGCACCTCTGGCGTGTTGTCGTCTGTTTCATCGTCTTGATGAACGATATAGTCCAGATAGTTCACTTTGTTGACGAGTTCATCGGTCACTTCTTGATGCTGGCGCAGTTCTAGTTCCGTGCGCTCAAGGTTTTGCTGCGCCTTCTGGAGTTGTTCCAGCGCAAAACGCGCGTCAAGCTGCCGCCCCTCAGCCACAGCTTGATCTGCCGCAGCGTCCCAACGCATCACCTCTTGACGCAGCTTGTCCACGCGCGCTTGCAGCGTCTGTTGATAGTCCTGCGCGTCGGCAATGCGCTTGCGCAGCACCTCAACATCCCGCGAGAGGCCGCTCTTCACTTGGCTGCGCGCCACCCGTTTGCGGCCTCGTTCGTCGTCCTCGCCCGCAATCGGACGAAGCACGTCGTTGATCTGCGCTGAGATCAGTGTGTTGAGCTTACGAAAGAAATCAGCCATGAGATACCTCCATAAATACCCCAACTAGGGGCTGTTGACGTCACAATTTTCGTCCCACGCGATGCGGTAAACTGACATATTCTCCGTGTCGAACGCGAGTGTCGTCGGGCTGTTGGTGATGAACAGACGGCACAAGCGCGGGTCATTCGGGTTTCCTCCGGGGATCTGGTACGGAAACCCCAAGAAGTAAGCCGCGCCGCGCTCGCGCATCCACGCCCACATCGCCTCTGCATCGCCCAAAAGCGGGATCACCTCCGGGTCGATCAAGCCAGCCACATCCAGCAAGTCATCCCGCCCAGCAAAATACCCTACTGCCCCGATGTCGTACAAGGCGAGCAGTTCATTCGGCGGCAGGTTGTCACGAATCCAAAACGCACTGGCCACCTGTTCCTCGTTAATGATGCGCACGTCCGTTACGTAAGCCTGCCACCCCAACAATAACACAAACGCCGCGGCTGTGCCCGCGCTGGAGAGCGCCACGACGCGCGACAGCACACGCCCCACCATCCGACGCCGCGCGCTCACCAACCACCAGCACACCCCCACCCCCCCCGCAAACACGAGCGACGGCAGCGCTGGCAGAAAGTAACGCCCGTGCTGCATCGGTGCGGGGAGCTGAACTGCGTAGAGGATCGTCTGAGCAGCGTACCAAGCGAGCGGCATGAAGAACAACGCTTTGTGTGGCTGCTGCCACGCCAACAGCGCATACGGAATCAGCCCCAACAACCAAATGGCCTGTGGCCCGACGATCATCTGCGCGAACACGCCCCAATAGCGCACCGGCAGCGGCTGAGCCAGCAGCGCCTCCACCATGCGGAACTTGGCCGCCCCAGTGTTCGGCAGCAGCCCGCCCGTCTGCTGCAAGTTGAACAGCAGATAGGGCAGCAGCACCACGCCACACGCGAACACGGCGATCCCCCCGAAGCGTACCACGTCGAGCAGCCCACGCGGGCGCAGCGCAACCAGCGTCAGCCCACACACGGCCCCCAGCAAAATGCCCTCTGGCCGTGTGAGCGTCGCCAGTGCTACGCCCACGCCGAACAGCGCCGCGCGCGTGTAGGAAAAGCGCTCCGCTGCCTGTTCGCGCACAACCGCCAAGTACAGCGCAAACGACAGCATCATCAGGATGATCGCTTCCATGCCGGCCCCAGCCGCCCACACATGATGCCACGTGCCCACCAACGCCAAGCCCACCGCCCACGCGATCCACGGGCGATCTGGCAGCAGCGCTGCCGCCAAGCGCGCCCCCAGCACGCCCATCAGCCCCAAGCTGACGATCCCTAGCGCGTGCGTGTAAGCAGCAAATGGCAAGCCCAGACGATAGCCAATAGACAGCAGCACCGTGTAGAGCGGCGATGTCGAAGCCGTAGAAGGTTCACCCGGGATGAACGACCACTCGCCCAACGTGCCGACGTTGCGCCCATACACTTGATGGATCCAACTGTCGTCCAGTGGAAAGCCGCCCCCCGCCGCGAGCACGTACCATGCGCCCAGCGCAGCCGCAACGAGGATCAGGACGGCATCACGGCGCAAGGCGGCGCGTGTCATAAAGCTCTACCCCTTCAAACGACAACGGGATCAACTGCCACGCCTCAGGTGCAGGCGTGCGATATAAAGGCCGCGGCACATTCGGATACTCTATCAACACGAAGTCGATCTCATAGCGCTTCACCAGTTCTTCTACCACATTATACGGCTCATTCGGCAGCACCACCCCACCGATCCCCGTGAAGAAGTAAAGCTCAGCAATGTCGTTGCGCATGACGCGGCTGCCTGCGGGGATCACCTCTGTCAGCGCTTCGAAGTAGACGGGCGTATCGGCGGGCACGCGGCGCTGAGCCATCAACAACACGCTGAAGCCCATCACCAGCAGCACCGCCCCGGCCGTGAACACCTGCTGAGCGCTTGACGCCCGCCAATGCCGCCGCCGCCGCGCCACCCACTCCACCGCGCGATCCAGCCCGTCGAACGCCAGCGCCGCCCAAAACGGCATCAACGCTGCCGCCCCGTGGAAAAGGCCCCCGCGCATGCCCGGAAATGGGAACACGAACGTGAACGCCGCGTGCAAGCCGATGGCGAAGATGAAAACCGGCCACCACGCGCGTTCAGCACGGCGCGCCCACGCCCCAACGAGCATTAGCGGGAAGAGGATCAACAGCCCCTGCACGAAGAGCAGCGTTTGCAAGTTGGTGATGAACGCCTCCGCGCGTGAGGTGAACAGCAGATCAAGCCCGCCGGCGAAGAAGCGCTGCGGGTTAGCAGCCGGGGGAAAGTTGAACAGATCGTCGTAGGTCGTGTACCAGATGGCTTGTGTGCCGCCCACTGGCAGCAGCGCCCCCAGCGTTGCGTAGTTGAACGCGAACCACGGCCCCATCACCACTAGGTAGCCGCCCAGCAGCGCCGCAGCATTGGGCACGCTCGACCAGCGCTGCAGCAGCGCCAGCACACATAGGCCGGTCAACAGCAGCAGCAGCCCATCGCTGCGGATCAAGTGCCCCGCCCCACTGAACAAGCCCGCCAGCAGCCAGCTCTGCCAGCGGTCGGCACGGACGGCGCGCTGCATCAGCCACAACGCCACCCCGCCGAAGAACAAGTAGGGGGCGAAGGTGTCGGTTGTGCCCCACATGCGCCCGAAGAACCCACCAAAGAGGACAACCAACCCAGCCGCCCACGCATGGCGGGTCTTGCTAGTTTCTGCCAAAGCAAGGTGATACGTCAACAGCGCGCCGCCCCACAAACACAGCCACAAGCTTACCTGTGCCGCGCCGAAGCTCACCCCGAACACGAGCATCCCCAACGCTGCGAGGAGGCTCGTGCCGGGCATCCAGTAGAGATGAGAGCGCGCGGGCAGCCCGTCTGGCGCGCTGATGTACGTCCACAGGTAGTCATCTACGAACCCGTCGCCCTGTGCAAGGCGCACCGCCGCGTTGTAGTGGTAATAAGCGTCAGTGAACCCCGGGCGTTCGTTCGGCAGGCGCACGATCAACAGCGCTAGCAGCAGCGCCACCAGCGCAAACCGCCATTCAGTAGGCTTGCGCTGACCGCTCACGCAGGGAGATCTCCCAGCAGCTTCTCGACTTTGCTCAACACCAAATCGGCTTCGTCGGCAAGGCTTTGATCGTCGCTCTGCGCCCACTCGTCCAGCAGATCGGACGGGTCAAACGCGCGCAGCAGTTCTACCATGCCATCGGGGTTAGCTTTGAGGGCAGCGTTCAGCGCGTTCAACGCTTCCATCTTGGCTTCATCGTTCCAACTCGCGCCAAGTTCCCGCATGAGCCTCAGCAGCGGCTCAGCGATCAAATCAGGCCGAACGCGCGCCAACGCGAACAGGAACGTATCTGCGTCGGCGCGTCGGGCGCGGGTCATAGCCACTAGAAAATCGACCACCTCGCGTTGTCGTCGCTCGTCGAGCGTCAACCGCAGCAGATCACGCGAGAGGTACTCCTCATAGAGCTGCTCGCTGATACGATGCGGATAGTTGTGCCGTTCCAACACGAGCGACAAGCGAAACATCGCGTCCTGCATTTCGTCATAGTCGGCGGAAGTCGCCTCGCGTATGAGGGCTTCCCATGCGGCAATCGGTCGGCTCATCAGACAATCCTCAGATCAGGGTTGGGCTGCTGGCGCAGCCGTTGATAACACAGCAGGGCAATCACAGCGAGCAGCGCCGTCCGCCCCACGACCACCAACACCCACGGGGTGAAGAGTTGAAGCTGCGGCAGCACCAACCCGCCTGTTGCCCCCGTCCGCACAAAGATAAACGGATATTCCACAAATGCCAGCGCGGAAAGCAGGACACACAAGAACACCCCGTCGCGTGTGGGGATGACGAGCAGCGTCAGCGGGATGATGAGCGTCAGCCACTGTGGCGACCATCCCTGTGACTGCAAGTAGAAGATCAGCAGGGTGATTAAGAAGAAAGCTACCACGCCGAGCTGATCGAAGCGCCGCACGCTGACGAACACGCCTAGCCCCACCAACCCCGCCAAACCAAGCCGCAGCCAGCCGGGGATGGCAGACGGATTCTTGTCCTCCACCCCCTCGGAAACCCCCTCAGCTGTCAAGTGGCTCTCAACGCTACCGAAGTTGCCCGTTCCGTAGTTGCCATCGATCAGCGCCCACACCGTCTGATAGCTTGGCTTGCCGAACTGTGCCGTAAGCGAGATGAGGGCAAACTCGCTGTTGACGACGAACAGGGGCGCATAGGCCAGCACGAACAGCCCTAGCGCCCCTCCAATCAGCCACGTCGCTTTGCGCAGCGGGTAGAAGCGCACGATCGCCCCGAACAAGAGAAACGAGATGAACTTGGTGAGCGCCCCCAACGCCATCCAACCGGCGGAAGCGCGTGATTGCCCGGCAATCAGCGCCGCCAACGCCGCCAGCGAGAAGAACGTTACCATGCTGTCGAAGTTCCACCACATGAAAACCACCGGCGCGATCATCAGCGCGTAGACCCACGCCAACACTGCACCCGTCTCCTTGCCGTGCAGGCGACCGCCAATCTGCCACACGAGCGCCAGCGTGCCCGCTTCGCACACTAGCATCAGCACGCCCAACAAGAGCGACCAATTGTCATAGCTGGCGGATGGCCCCAGCAGCGCGTAAAACGCAGTCGTCACGCTGTACCACACTGGGGGGAACTCGCTCCACCAATCGCGGAACGGCAGCAAACCCTGAGCGTACTGGCTCGTCAGCAGCCACACGTACAGCCGATCGCCCCCGACCCCCACGCCGCGCTCAACGCCGTTGATGAAGAACGGTTGATAGGCGATGAGCAGCACGAAGCGGAACGACACGAACAGGATGAGCAGCAAGCGGAAATCGTCCAACAGGCTGCGCAAGGTGAGCGGTTTCACGGCGCGGCCTCCTCACGGGTGTAGATCACAGCTAACTCGTCTGCGTAGGCCAATGTCCAGCTCGCTTCACGGCGCAGGGCTGTGCTCAAGCCGCTGTTGGCTTCTACTAACACCACGTCAATCTCGTATTCGTCGATCAAGTCTCGCCAGCGCCCTAGCGCGTTCGCGATTTGAACATATTGTCTTACAAATTCGCCGTACAAGTCGGTTCGACCGTCGATAAAGACCGGCTGCTCTGGCACAGCGAAGATGATGTAACCGCCCCAATTGTAGCTGTTGAACAAGTTGCCGCTTGGGGCCTGCTGGCGCAACCACGCCACCGCGTCCATTGGCAAAAAGGCGCGCTGGGCCTCACGGATGACGCGCGCGGGCCACACTGCCCCCACGACGTACAAGAGCACCCCCACCCACACAACAATCGCTAGCGCCCAGTTCAAGCGGCTTTGACGCGCCGTTACGGCTGGACGTGAGCGCAGCGCCCAGCCGCGCGCTCGCAGCGCGTCATCCAGCCAGACGCTCAAAATCGGCGCAGCCGCTACCGCAAACACCGCAAAGTTCCGTCCGTAGAGCAGCGCCATGAACAGCGTCCCGCTCCACAGCAAAAAGCTCACCCAATCCCACTTAGAACGGCTCGCCCATGCTGCCCCCAAGCTGACGACCACCATCACGATCATCGGCCATGTGCCACTCTGCTGGAAGTTGGGCGAGTTCCACTCTTGGACGAATTGGCGCAGTGCGCCGATCCCGACCGTCTCAAATGGGACGCGCAGCGTGTCAAGCCCATATGGCGTGAGCAGCAGCGTCGGCACACACGCTGCCGCCACCAACGCCAACACGCCCACATCGCGCAGGGTGTACGCAGTTTCAACTTGGCTCAACCGATTGAGCGCCATCCCCACCACGAAAGCGCCCATGAAGATAAAGCCGATGCTGTAACCCGCGTGGAGGTTGGCCCACAGCGCCATCAGCGGGACGAGCCAGCTGATGTGTCGCGTCGGCGTTTGCGTGTAGCGATACAGCGCCGCCAGAAAGACGGCGCTCAGCAAGAATGAGGTCATCTGTGGGCGCGCTGACCAAAACACCGACGCCGTCGCCGCAACCAACACCAGCACAAACGCCCGCAGCAGCGCTGGCCCACGCATCACCGGGTAGAGCGCCATCACCCCCCACACCGCCAACAGCGTCGTGTAGAGCGACAGCCCAACGTTTCCCAACAGCCGATACATCCCCACGAGCACGAGCTGCGCGCCCCAACTGTGGTTGACCCACTTCTGACCCTGAAACGTGTGCGAGAACGGATCCGCGTAGATCATCCCGTGGGTGAGGGTGTGCTCGCCGCTGCGCAGATGCCACCATGTGTCAGTGTCCACGGGCACGCGCGTCGCAATTGCCACCAACAGGGCAATCACGATCAACACAGTCGCTTGTTCAAGGCTGAGCTTCACGGGGTTGGTCTCTCAATCTGAGGCAGCAGTTCCGCCACAATGATAAATCGCAGCATCTGAAAGTAGGCCGTGTTGGGCGCGTAAATCGACTCGACTCGCCGCGGTGGACTTGAGGCCTCGCCGTCATAGTAAGCGGCGAGGTCGCGCGCGAGCCGCCAATTCGGCGCGATAGAAGCCGCCTGTGCCGCCAGCGCTCGCGCCTCAGCCTGCTGCCCTGCCTGCCAGCGCAGCGCTGCGTGATTGAGAAAGTCCACAGCGTAAAACGGCTCCAGCGTGTGCAGAAATTCATAAGCGCTGAGCGCAGCCTCGAGCCTCGCAGGGTCACGATCTGCTGCGAGGCCGAGCAGGTAAGCCTGCTGCCGTCGGTACGCCGCGTTGAACGGATCCTGTGCGATGATCTGTTCCAGCCGCTGCGCTGCGAGCGATGGGTTGCCAGCGCGAACCGCGTCAGCCAGCATCGCGTTATACTGCGCGATGATGCCCGACTGCCACACCCCCACGCCCAGCAAAGCCGCCCAAAGCACGCCCATCCCGATCGGATGCCCCACTTTGCGCCACGTCGCTTGCATTGGCACAGACGGATGCGGCACAACCACCAGTGCAGCCAGCAAGACGATCAACAGGGCCACCGCGGGCATCATCATCGGCGTGTCGAGCAGGTGATGAGCCGCGCTCCCCACAAGCGCGCTCACTGCAGCAGCGTAAGGCCAGCGCTGATTGAGCGCCAGACGCGGCCACGTGGCGCGCACGCTCCAAGCGATCACGCCCACCGTCGCCACGCCGACGATCCCACCCAGCAGGCCCAACTCCGACAGCACCAGCAGCGGCAGGTTGTGCGGGTGTGAATGCGGCTGCTCTGGCGGGATCGACCAAAACGACCCTAAGTGATACCCATACGTGAACAGTCCTTCGCCAGTGAGCGGCTGTCGTGCGAACATCTCCCATGCGTACTGCCACAGCAGCGTTCGCAGCTCTGCGCCGCGCCCGCTCGCGTTGATCGATGCCAACAGCGCCACGATCAGACCCACCGCCCCCGCCAAGCCAACAATGCTCAGCGCCACAACCTGCTGCCGCCTACGTCTGGTGAGAGCATGCCACGCTCGCCACGCAGACTGTGGCGAGGTAATGCCGTGCTGGACAAGCGCGAACAGGCCAATCATGCTGATGGCCGCCGCGCCCCCCACCCACGCCCCACGCGAAAACGTCGCCGCTAAGACGATCGCTGTAACGACCGCGTATCCACCCAGCACCACACGCGCCAGCCGATTTTGCGCCTCCAACCAAGCTGTCACTGCCAGCGGCAGAAACACGACGTAGTACGCCCCCAGCAAATTCGGATTGCCTGCCAGCCCCACCGGGCGCGGCAGACCCGTTCCGCCTTGAGAGTAGAAGTTCACCACTTGCAGCACGACAATCGGCAGTTGAATCACGCCCACCAATGCTACTGCGTTGAGCCATGCGCGCCGATCCATCCCATTGGCCAGCGTGTCCGCTATGGCATACCACACCAGCACGTACAGCAGCATATACCACAGGGCTTCAGCGCTGCGCCGCCATGTTTCAGGGTTAGCGGCAACGGACGCAGCAAACGCAGCGCCCCACAGCACCAGCAGCCCATCCAACGGCGTGCGATGCCACACCCAACCCGCCCGCCAACGCACAACGCGCCACAACACGACCGCCCCACCCAACAGCAGCAGCGTAAGCGTTTGAAACTGCGACGCAAGCACTCCGTTCCACGTGCCCCCCAGCAGCAGCAAGTAGATGACTGATATTGGAGACAAGACCCGCTCAAGCGTTTGCCGTCTGTTTGTCATGACTCGACCCGCGCCGGCCAAAGATGGCTAAATGTGCTCACACAAGAATCCTGTCTCAAGTAAGACGGTCAGCGCCCCGCCATGCTGAGCACCTTGCCCACCGTGCGGATGAGGATATCCACGTCCAACAGCACTGATTGATGCCGAATATAGTACAGGTCATATTGCAGCTTCACCATAGCGTCGTGGTCGTCTGCGCCGTAGTGATAGCGCACCTGCGCCCACCCTGTCAGGCCGGGCCGCACCACATGACGAGTGCGATAAAATGGAATCTTCTCTTGCAAGCGCGCCACATGCTCTGGTCGTTCTGGTCGCGGCCCCACCCAGCTCATATCGCCACGCAGGATGTTAATCAACTGCGGGAGTTCATCTAGCCGCGTCCGCCGCAGCAGCCGCCCGACTCGTGTGATGCGTGGGTCGTTCTCACCGGCGAACACCGCACCACTGTACTTCTCAGCATCGGCAACCATAGTGCGGAACTTGACAATGTTGAATAGCCGACCGTAGCGCCCAACTCGGGTCTGCGTGTAGAACACAGGGCCGGGCGAATCACGCTTGATAGCAATGGCGATAACAGGCAGCAAGAGTAAGTAAGGGATCAGCGCCACAAGCGAAAGTGTGATGTCAATCAAGCGCTTCAAATAAGGGTAAGGGTTCAACACATTCTCATTGACGACAGGAAGCACCACGGCCCAATTGTCGCCCACGTGCTCCACGGGCACGCGCTCGGTCACTCGTTCGTACAGCAGCGGCATCGGCGTGATGATGACACCGCGTTCGTAAGCGTCCATCACTGCTTGGAACGTCTTGCCGTCTAATTCGCGCGTGGAGGTGACGACAATCTCGCGCACTTCATCGCGCAGCAGCAGCGTCAGCAGTTGGTCAGATGTGCCGACGACCGGCACGCCGCCCACTGACTGACCGACCTGCTCTGGCTGGCCGATCACTGCGACGACATCATAAGCATCGCTGGCCTCAGATCGCAGCGTTTCGATCAACGTCGCAGCCGCCCAATCTGTGCCGATGATGTATACACGCCGCGGGGTGCTCGCCCACCCAATCAGAGCCGGGTTGAGAAAGCGCCACAGCCCCACAAGGGCAAACGCCGCCACGCCGTAGTACACGATAAACAAGCGCGGCAGCGACGTGCGATCTGACAAGAAAAAAACCAGCAAGTAGACCACCAACATCTGTAAAGTGATGAGTCCTAAACGTCTTACCGACTGCGCCCGATCCGCTGCGACGCGCAGTTCATAAAAGTTGTTCGCCCCAGCCAACAGCAGCCACAAGCTCGGCAGCACAACCACCCAAGCTAACTGCGGCACGATAAACTCCCAACTGAACGGCTCGCGCGCCACCAACGTCCAGATGTAGAGCGCGATGAACACGGCTAACACACACGCCACAAGGTCGCCGGCCATAAGCAGCAGCCGCCGCTCAGAAATTTGCAGTTGAAGACGCCGCCGACTGATCCCACTCGGTGCGAAGATCATGCCTCAGCGGCTCCCAGTCCGACACGCAAAGTCACACTGATACACATCCACCCCATCCACAGAGTGCACCAACGCCCAACGCGCTGTGCAGGCAGCCGCCCCTAGCTGACGCTCCAGCGGGCCGACAAGGGCATACTCCACGTAAAAGCCGCCCAACGTTGACCGCTGCTGCGTCGCCAGCAGATCACAGTCGGTTTGGTCGGCACGCCCATACCATTCCAGAACATCCGACCGCCGCGCCGCTGCGAACATTGTCTCAGTTGGATGACCATACACAACGCGATGACGCGACATCGACGGGATCCACGCGCTGACAGTGGGTGACGCCAAAATGACGACGCTTCTTGACGTCTGGCCGTCGATCCATCCGAGGGCTTCACGGTATGCAGTTGGCAAGATTGCAGTCGAGTTCTGCACATTTTCGAGGATGGGAACTAGCGGGCTGAAGGCTATAAACAACGGCGTCAACGCCAGCAGCAGCGAAGCTGCAACGTAAACCCAGCGCTGCCATGATCGTTGAATACGCTCCAACCAAGTGGAGTCAATCGCTCGTGTTGCGAAATACGCCAGCGGCAGCGTGAGCGCCATCATGAAATTGATTGAAAAACGCGGCGCAAATGCCCCAAGTAAAACAACAGACAGCAACCACAACAGCATCAACCGATCCGTGTCACGCGCAAAACTGCGTACGGCCCGCCACAGCGCAGGAACAGCCACCAACAGAAGGATAACATTACTGCCGAGAATATCGCCGAGTGTGTAGGGTGCTTGATACTCTTGGGACAGCCACAAGCTGACTACAGGATTAGCCGAGAACGTAGCTGCTAGATAGGCTGCAATCGGCAGCGCAGGCACGACACTCCACAGCACCCAACGCCATTCGTTCACCACTAATTGACGTTGTGAGATCCAATCTAGTGTGACGCAAAGCATGAACGCGCCCATGAGCGGCAGCAACGCCGCTGGATGCAGGAGCGCCAGCGCAAGAGAACTCAGCATCAACGTCACGCCGCCGTTGTTGATGGTTGGCCCTTCACGAAACCCGGGCCTGAGCACATTGATGAATACCGACACAATCAACGCAATAAAGCCGATCGACAGTGGAAGATCGATGCTGACCAACGCAGCGTAGAAGGGATAAGCAGCCGGCAGAGTGATGTCAACAGGCCGCGCCGACGAATCAATCAGCAACCAAAAGAGACCGATCCCGCCGCCAAGCCACGCCACCACAAAAAAGACTCGGCGTGCACGCACCTTCACCCAGATGTTCGCCCCTAAGTGATAGAGCGCCACTGCCGTGAACAAGCTGGCCAAGATACGACCCACGTGATAGATCACGGCATGCGGAATGCCTGTAAACGCTGCGACACTGCCTAAAAGAGCGTAAATAGGCTGAACAAACACAGGCAGATGCGGCTCAGCGGTGTGGCGAAAGAAGGTTAGGAGTTGCCCACTGCCCCCTTGGAACATGCGGCTGAGGTCAGCGGCAACCAGCGGCGTATGGTGCACTGCCCCCATGAACTCTAAGTTTGGGTGTGTCGTCACCAGCAGCGACGTGATGAGCACCGGCAGGGCCGTCAGCGTCACGATCAACGCGGCTACAGCCACCAACCAGTGCCACTCACTGCGGGCAATATAACTAGAGTACGACACGCGCATGCCACAACCTTTGTGTTAAAACCGACAAAGCCCCTTACAATACTATCGTATTTTGTTCGCACATTTAGTTATTAAAATCAAATCCATTTTGAAAGGCACACCTTATGACTCTGGCCAAACGACCCCGTGCTGCTGCACCTGCTCGCCAGCATCGCGGCTACGCAGCTGAACTGCGAGCGTTCTGCCAACGCCATCATTTGTTGGGGTTTGCTGCCCCGCTCACTGATGTTTTGATTGAACCACGTTTCGTGCAAAAGCCACCACTCATCGCGCCCATTGATGAGAACCTGACCAAGAGCGTCATGTTCAGGGTACCACACACTCATGAATACCCTGCCCTGTACGCATCTTACAATATCACAACTCACAGTCTGGATGAAGTCGGCCTCGGCGCGCGCCATGTGGCTATTCACGGCATACCCGGCAGTGGTCGTACCACCGCGTTGATGGCGTTAGCGCTTTACAGCATGGGCGCTCTCAGCTTTCCGCCGCCGACAGACGCGATTCAGGAGCGCCTCGCCGCAGAGGAGAAAAAGCTAAAACCAGAAGAGCGCGCTGAGCGAGTCAAACGCAATGTGCAGCTTGCGCAAAAGACGCGCGAAGGCCTTGCAACGTTTCAGGGCAAGGATTACGTGGACATCATGAACACTGAGGAGGCCGCTGCTGCCGCACAAGAAGACCTGCGTTCACTCGCGCCGATGTACGTCCACCTCGCAGACATCATCTTGAGCGCCTCAGACTATGGCAGCGTGCTAGACCCAGCAGAGCCGCTCATCCGTGCGCTGCAAGCCCGCGTGAGCTACGTCACCTCTCAAATGATGCCGCCAACTCTCTATGACCTGCTCGGCAAGGGCAAAGCGCTGGTCTTGCTCGATGGGCTGGATGAAGTGCCGCAGGCAGCACGTGCAGACAAATTGGCGTGGTTGAAAGCGTTCCTCAGCCAATACGGCGCAAACCGCGTGGTGCTGACGACTGGCGCATCTGGCGTCTTTGAATTGCAAAGCATTGGTTTTCACACGATCCACCTCCGCCCGTGGAGCGAGGCTGATTGTGAACAGTTCTACCAAAAAGTGAGCGCCAAAGCCGGGCGAATCGCCCTGCCTGTCGCGGATACTCAAGCGCGCTGGCTGAAACAAGCGCGGCTGCTCATCCCACGGGAGGTTGTGCTGTCGCTGCTGCACCCCACCGCCGCCACCCCGGGTGAGCGCATCATGGCGTATCTGACGCAGTCCCTCAACATCAGCGATATGTCCTATCTAAAGGATCTGGCCAGCACGCAGCTTCGCTACGGCAGCATTCGCCCTGAATATCTCGTCGATGCGACCGATACCACTGCCGCCGCAGAAGTCGGCAGCCCTGACACGAAGAAGCAAAATCAACTGCGCATTCAAGCAATCAGCCAGCAGCGCAGCAAGCTGATCGAACTGGTCAAGGCCGACCTTCTCACCAAAGGCCGCAGCGGCAGCTTTCGCTTCGCCCAGCCTGCCATCATGGCTGCCCTTGCGGCCTCATCCCTCACACTTGAACAGGCCCTCGCCCATCTGAATGACCCCGATTGGGACTTGGTGATCTGCTACGCGACCGGTTACCTTGACGCTGAAAAGCTGGTTGCCGTCGCTATCGAATCGGAGGCATGGATCGACCTACGTCATTTGCTGCGCCCAGCAAAGTGGTTGTTGTTCGCGGGTCAATCAGAGTGGCGCGTGCCCTACTTGCGGCTGCTGGCGCACTGGCTCATGCAGCCTCAGCAGTACTTGTATGCGCGCCAGAACATCGCCGCGGCGCTGCTCATGAGCGGTGATCCGACTGTCAACCTCGTGTTTCGGCGTATGTTGAGCAACCCCAACTCTGACTGTCGTCAGGTGGCTGCGTTGGCGCTCGGCGCGTTGAAGGACGTTGAGGCCATCAAGCCGCTCGCTGAAGTCATCAAGAACAACACCGAAGAATTAGAGACACAGATTGCGGCCACGCTGGCGTTGGGCGCAATGCGCACAGAAGCCGCCGCGAACCTGCTCATTGCTATCCTCAACCAGCATTACAGCTCGGACGTGAAACGTGCCGCCGCTGAGAGCTTGGCTGCGCTGCCCGAACTGGGTTATCCGGTGCTCTACGACGCCATCCACTCCAAAGATGACTACGTGCGCCGCGCAGTCGTCTGGGGGTTGGGGCGCATCGGCACAGATTGGGCGCTCATCGCCCTCAATCAGGTGTTTCTGGACGACAAAGAAGAGTACGTGCGCCTCGCGGTGCATCAGGTGTATGCAGATCGCTATGAAGTGGGGGCGCTGGGCATCCGCAATTATCCGATCGTCCCTGAAATTGAGTGGATTCAAGCGTGGGCACACCGCGCTATTGCGAACAACATCATCCCCAACACATACGAGACACAGCCGCTCGTTTTGGCGTCCATGCAGCAGCGCAAAGACCCACAAATCAGCGTGTTCTTCGTCATCCTTGCAGGTCAACAGGGGTTCTTGTGGGCGAACAACGCGCTCTACAAGGCGCTTTTCGACCCACAACCGGCCATCCGCGACTACGCCTACCGCAGCCTATGTGAACTAGCGCAGGGTTGGGGGGTGCGCCTGCCGCTGCCGATGTAGCACGTGGCATAACGCTCAAGGGGCGGGAGTTGTCTCCACGGTGGGGGCAGGCAGGGCTGGCGGCCTCAACACTTCTGCCCCCTCTGCACATGGGAACAAACGCTCTGCGTCGGTGTGAAACGCATAGCGCGTGTCGCCAGCCTGAAGCACGATGCGATATCCGGGCACATCCGCGACGTCATATGCCTGACCAGCCAGCGGGCAGCCGAGGCTGGTATCCCACCAACGGTAAGCTTCCACGGTTATCCATTCTACTCGTCGCACTGGCAAGTCAAGCTGAGTGGCAACACGCTGCTGTGCCAGCCGCACTAGTTCCGCAGCGACTGGGTCCACCGCCAGCAAAAGCTCATCGCGCGCCTCGCTGGTCTCACGACAGAAGCGATACGGGGCATCGCCCTGCTTTTGGAACTCATAAACGGTCGTGCCGACAAGGAAAAAGACGCGCAGCCCATCCACACGTCCGATTGTGTTCGGCCTGTGGCAGCGCGTTGAGGCAAAAGGCCAGCGCGCCACCTCCGCGCTGACCCAACGCACTAAGCCAGCGTCCAGTTCAAGAGCCTGAGCTAACAGCGCCTTGAGCGCTTCAATATCATCAAGCGGAACACTTGCCGAGGGCAAGAGTGCCTCAGCCGCCGCAGCGGTTGCCCGCTGCACAAGGTCAGATGGGTTGAGCAAGTCAGAGCGCGTAGGCGTTGGCAGCGGCTGGGTTGCGGTTGGGGTCTCTGTGGGCGGAACCAAAGTCACTGTCGGCACAGGCTCTGGCAAGGCTGGCGCACATGCAGTCAGCGTCGCCAGCAGCAGAATGCCCCACCACAAGCGCCCCTTCAGGAGATTCACAACAGGCACGAGCCTCACGCTGGGAAGAGCAGTTCATCCACTCGCTGTGCGGTCATGCCTTCGATGCTAAGGATCTTCTCGCGCTCGCCCGATCCAGCGACCACTTCAAGCTTGGCTGCATCAACGCCTAGTTTTTCTGCGATGAACTGAATCAACTCATCGTTGGCATCCTGCGATCCGGCTGACGTTGCAGTAAGCCTCACTTCGATACTACCATCACGGTTTTTACCCACGATCTCGCGTGTGGCGCAGCGTGAAATCACCCTCACACCGATGGCTGACCCACCCTTGGCGTTGGTAAAGCTGTGTTCCATCATAGCAACGTCCTTGCTTGTCTGTAGAGTCCGCTCTTTGCCTACGTACGCTATATATTCTAACGCACAATAACGTTTTGTGGGGTTGGGTTTTCCACCCCCACTTTAAGTCAGTAGGTACGACACAAACTGCTTAGAATACACGCTGCACGATCATCATCAGCACGTACAGGCCGATGAACACAATGATCGGGCTGAAGTCGATGCCGTTCTGCACGCCAACCCGCTCCCTGATCGGCTTCAAGACCGGCTCTGTCACATCGTGGATCAACTTCACAATCGGCTGCCGCCTGTTCACATTTGGGAAAAACGACAGAATGCTGCGGGCAAACAGGATCAAGATGTACCCTTGAATGAGCAGCAGCAACAACATACCTAGCATTTCAACCTCCTCAACAACAGCTTACCGTTCACCGAAGATCGCTCGCCCAATGCGGACGTGCGTTGCGCCCTCTTCGATAGCTACCTCATAATCGTTTGTCATCCCCATGCTCAGGGATGGCAGCGCAAGGTCAAGGTCTGACCGCAGCGCGTCGCGCAGTTCGGCTAACCCCCTGAAGACCGGGCGCGTCTGTTCAGGATCAGCGTAAAACGGGGCCATGGTCATCAGCCCTTGCACATCTAAACACTCAAATCGGGCAATCGCTGCGCAGCTTAGCCAAAGCTGCTCTCTCACGGCTGGCACATCGCGCCAACCGACCGCCAACATACCCTGCTTTGATTCTTCCCCAGAAATGTTAATTTCCAAAAAAATACCGAGCCGCTGCTGACGTTTTCGACACATCTCATCGAGCTTCGACGCCAGCTTGACGCTGTCCACACTATGGACGAAGGAGAAGATGCCTACATCGCGCGCTTTGCGGCTCTGAAGATGCCCAACCATATGCCACGTCAGTGGCTCCGTGACGATCTCACTCACCAGCGGTATCTTGACGGTGGCCTCCTCTACGCGGTTTTCCCCAAAGTGGCGCAGGCCTGCTGCAACCGCCTCAGCAACAGCCTCTGGGGGCTTCGTCTTGCTGATGGCAATGATCGTTACCTCGTCGCAGGAGCGACCGACTCGCTGGCACGCCGCACACACACGCGCTTTCACCTCGGCTACCTGTGACTGGATCGCGCTCATAAAGACATCACCACTCCAAAGCGTCCTGTGCGGCCACGGTGCGCACGATGGCTGAAGAACACGTCAGATTGCGCATACGTACATAAGCCCATCACATAGATGCTGCGCACGCCGACTGATTCCAGTTCCAGCTTGTTCGCCTGCCACAGGTCAACGTAGGCCGATCCATCGACTGGATCACGACGCACCAATCCCGCGTCCTCACCGAACCGCCGATCTACTGCAGCCACTACCTCTTCCCCCACTTGAAAATGCTGCTGAGAGATGCTCGGGCCGATCACCACTTGCAAATCCTCCGAGCGCGATCCGTAACAAGCGCGCATCGCATGAACGACGGCGCTAGCAATCCCTTCTACCGTTCCACGCCACCCGGCATGCGCCAACCCAATAGCGCGATGAACCGGATCATAGTAGAGCAGCGGCGTACAGTCCGCAAAGCGCATCACCAGCGGCAAGTTAGGCCGGTCAGTAATGATAGCGTCGGCGCGCGCTTGCCATTTGCGATGTAGCAGCGGCGCGTGCGCCGCCACCACGTCCGCGCCGTGCACCTGCCACGTCGTCACCGCTGCCTGATGAGATACTTTCAGCGCATCATACATCAACGCATGGTTGGCTCGCACATTTTCAACGCTGTCCCCCACTGTGCCGCCAACGTTTAACCCTTCAAACGGCGCAGGGCTGACGCCGCCCGCCCGTGTAAAAATGCCATGCGTCACGTCCAGACAAGTCTTGTAGTATCGCAGCCCCTGCCACTCAATCAGTTCCAAAGCTTTTGCCACTCCACAGATTTATCACACAAAAGTATACCAAACTCCCTTGCCACTTTCTCAGATATTCACCCCACTCAAAATACCTTGTAAGTGTGCTTCGTATGCAGAGGTGGGGCCTCTGGCTGTCTGTTTATCTTTGGGCACACCCCAGAGGTGTTCGTTATATGATGCGCCATGAAAGCATGTTATACTGGCAAATATAAGTTGCCTTAACCACCAAAGCACGGCCATCAGTTATGACAGGAGCCGCTGAGCGCATACGCGTGATGATTGTTGAAGACCACCCGCTCTTCCGGGATGGTTTGTGTAATGCATTGCAAGGGCATGAAGACATCGAGATCGTTGGCACTTGTGAAGATGGAATCAAGGCTGTAATCATGGCGCAGCAGCTTCAGCCTGACATCATGCTCGTAGATGTCAATTTACCCGGCCAGAATGGCATTTTGGCCATGCGCCACCTCAGGCGTGAGATGCACAAGGCCCCTGCGGTCATCATCTTAACAGCACATCATGACGATGAGCAGTTGTTGCAGGTGTTCGGCAGCGGCGCAATCGGGTTCACAGACAAGACAGTTCACCCTGATATGCTCGTGCACTTCGTTCGCGGCGCAGCGCGTGGCTATCACGTGGTGGAGGGGCAGCTCATGTCACCCGATGAATTCGCAACATGGTTCCAGAATCGATTGACGCGCCTCCACGGTCAAGCCACCACAAATGACATCGGCCCTGTGCTCACTTATCGAGAGATGGAGATCCTGCGCTACTTGGTCGATGGGATGCTGAATAAAGAAATTGCTCACGAGCTTGGCTTGAGCGAACAAACTGTCAAAAATCACGTGACATCCATCCTGCGCAAGCTCAACGTCAAAGATCGCACCCAAGCTGCGGTCACCGCCATCCGTCGTGGATGGGTTCGTTTCAGGAATAATTGACCGAGGAGCAGAGATCATGGCATTTCAGGATGACTTAACCAACACAGGCAGCAACCCAGTTGAGGAGTTGACCACAGCAATCAGCGCTGAAATGGCCACCACGCGCCGTCGGCTGACCGAGGTGAAATCGCAGCTCGATCAGATGCAGTTGCAAGTCGATCGTGAGCAGATGCGCTACTCAGGCATCGCTGCCGAAATTCGCAACATCAAAGAGAATCTTGATACCGTCCCGCGTGAGGACATCCGCGACAAATACGATGAGGCACTCGAAGCTCGTTTTCGCCTCGCTACTATGCGTGGACAGCTCGAAAAAATCGAATCGATCTACAACGAACTTGAGAGCCGTCAAAGCCTGATGAACCTCGTCATCAGCAAGCTGCAAGGCGCGGAAAGTTTGCCAGCCTCTATCGGTGATAACGGCGTCAGCGGCAACCTAGACGTAGTAGGGATCATCAACGCCCAAGAAGACGAGCGCATGCGCTTGTCTCGCGCTATCCACGACAGCATCGCCCAAGCGCTGACGAATTTCATCCTACAATCAGAAATCTGTCAGCGGCTGTTCGATCGCAACCCAGAACGTGCCGCTGAAGAACTCAACAACTTAAAGCTAAACGCCAATAACACGTTTCAGAAGGTGCGCGAGTTCATCTTTGACCTGCGCCCGATGATGCTCGACGACCTCGGCGTGGCCCCAACTGTACGGAAGTACCTCGACAACTATCGAGACAAAAACGACATCGAAACCCAAGTGACGATCCTCGGCGAAGAACGTCGCCTCGAAAACTACCGCGAGGTGCTGATCTTCCGCAGCATCCAAGACCTGCTCATCTCTGCCCGTGATTACGCCTCGCCGACAGCAGTGAACGTCACGCTCGATTTGACCGGCAATCGTATCAAAGTAACCGTTGAAGACGACGGACGAGCGTTCGACACGTCCAAGGTCACCGCCCGCGAAAACGACACAAACGATGCCCGCGTCCAAACTTTGCGCATGCTCAAAAGCAAGCTTGAACTCATCGGTGGGTCGATGCAGTTAAACAGCAGCGATAACGAGGGCAGCAGCATTCGTTTGGAGATACCATCTGGCGAGTAACCTAGTCGCACAATATAGGCATTCACAGTATGATTGTCACAAGCGACATTCGCATGTGACAAATTCAGCAGTTGTCGTATACTGCTCATTGAGTGGGACAAGCGATTTTGGCGTATACCAACCGCTGAAGAGGAACAATCAACTTACTATGAGTCTCACCTGCTGTGGCAGGTCAACCGGAGGGGCATCATGAACAGAGGTCTTATCTTATTGCTTCTTTTAGGCGTTGCAGCCGTTGTCTTGGTCCTAGTCTTTCTAAATACGGGTCAAGGTGGCACTCAGCAGACGGCCCAGCAACCACAACAACAGCAGCAACAACAACCGATCGCGCAAGCCACGCCTCTACCCACCATCACGCCTGTCCCAATGGTCGAGATCGTCGTCGCCATTCAAGACATCCCGCGCGGCACAATTATTCGCCCCGACACAGTGCAGATTTACCCGTGGCCGGCCGATGCGGTGCTGGTGAACGCTGTCAGCAACCCTGAAGACGTGATCGACAAAGTCGCTCGCACCGACATCTTCCGCGAGCAGCCCATCCTCGGCAACTTAATCGTCGAAGATTTCCAGAACCTCGCCGGCATCGGCTCAGACGCAGCCTTGATCACCCCGCCCAACCGCGTTTTGATCTCTGTCCCAGTGAATCGCCTCACCAGCGTCGCCTTCGCCCTTCAACCCGGTGACCGCGTCGACATCGTCGCGTCGTTCCTCTTCGTTGACGTCGATCAAACCTTCCAATCGGCTGAGCCGAATCAATTCAGCTTCATCAGTGTGGCGCAAGAAGGCGGTAACACCGCAACAGGTCAAGGTGGATCTGTTTCGGTGAATTTTGGCGCATCCTCGCTGCGCGGCGCGTTTGACACACGCCTCATTCCGACAGTCGGCTCATGGCCGGTGTTCGTGCAGCCGTCCGAAAATCCGCGCCCGCGCCTCTCTGTCCAACGCACCATCACCGACGCGCAGGTCATCTGGCTCGGCGATTTCCCGGCAGATGGTCGCCTGTTCAGACCAGCCCCCACACCGACGCCGCTGAATCCCCCCCCCACTCCCGAAGGTCAAGAGGCCGTTCCACCAACACCCATTCCGCCGCTGGACATTGTGACGGTGGCTGTCTCTCCACAAGACGCGGTCGTGCTGGCGTGGTATATTGAGGCGCGCATCCCGTTCACGTTCGTGCTGCGCTCTGCGGTGGCAACTGCCCTGCCGCAAACTGACCCCGTTACACTGGATTACATCATGAGCCGCTTCAACATCCTCGTGCCAGAGAAGTTCAACTACTCGATTGAACCGGCCATCCGCAGCATTCGCCGCCTTGAAGTCGGCAGTGAAATTTCCATCAACCAGTAACTTGACGAGGCCTTAGGAGCTATCTGAATGTCAGGGGCAGGGAAAACACCAGACTCATCAGCTAAACGTGAAATCCGCATCGTGCTGGTTGATGATATTGCCGAAACGCGCGAGGCAGTCAAGAAGATCCTCGGCTTCGAGCCAGATTTCAAAGTCGTCGGCACGGCCTCTAATGGCCGCGAAGGGATCGAAATCGTCAAAGAGCTTGAGCCAGACATCGTCATCATGGACATCAACATGCCCGACATGGACGGCCTCGAAGCAGCCAAACGCATCACGACGGCTATCTACAAGACCGGCGTGATCATGATGTCGGTGCAGAACGACCCTGACTACATTCAAAAAGCCATGTTGGCGGGCGCGCGCTTCTTCTTGGAAAAGCCCGTCAACATGGACAAGCTCTACTCCACAATTCGCAGCGTCTACGAGCAGTACGCTGGCTTCCGCATTCAATGGGAGCAGGCCAAACAAGGCATCGGGCGCACTCCCATTGATGTCTCAGAGATTAGCAAAACAGGCGGAGATCGCGCGGGCAACGTCATCGTTGTGTTCAGCGGGCAGGGCGGCAGCGGCAAAACGACCATCGCCACCAGCCTTGCCTCAGGGTTGATGAAAGAGGGGATCAAGTCGCTGTTGATCGACGCTTCACTTGAGTTTGGCGATTGCGGCGCGTTCCTCAACTTGAAATCACAAAACACCCTCGTTGAAATTTCAAGTAAGGTCAATGACCTTGACGCGGAGTACTTCGACAACATCGTGATGACTCACAACAGCGGCTTGAAAGTCCTGTTAGCCCCATCTAACCCCAACATTGCGGCGGAAGTGCGCGAGCGCGTGCCTGACGTCGTCGCGCAGATCATCCGCCAAGTGCGCGACTACTACGACTTCATCGTCGTCGACACCAGCAACACGCTCGATCCGAACACCATCCCCCTACTTGAGATGGCCACTAAGATCGTTCTGGTGACAACGCCGACTTTGCACGGGATCAAGAACGCACGCCTCATGCTGAACGTCTTCGACAGTGCCGGCTATGAGCAGTCCAAAACCGCTATCGTGCTCAACAAAGCCGTCGAAAAAGCGACGAAAGTGCTCCCTGCGCCTGATAAAATCGCTGCTTACTTGAAGCGCCCGCTGAGTGGGGTCATCCCAGTTGTCGATGAGAATATCATCTTGATGGCGATCAACAGCGGTGTGCCTGTCATCGCCAGTGATCGCAACACCTCGCGCGCGCCCATCGCTCAATTGATCAAGTTATCTGATCAACTTTTTAATGAATTAATGGGCATAAATGCAGTAAGCTCTATCACAGAAGGTACGCCCAAGAAGTCCGGTTTCTTTGGCCTTTTCAATTCATGACCTGTTGTTCTAGTGTGTCCGTAGAGGAGCGCACATGTCATTACTGAGAAATTTAGGCGGGAACAGCGGGGGACAAGGCAACAACCCCAACCAACCTCAGCGCCCAGCGCAAGGCCAACCGCCGCGCCCAGCACAGCCACAACCGCCCCAGCGGCAACCCATGCCTGCCGGCGCTCAGCGGCCAGCTCAACCCGGTGACACCGCAGGGATGAAAGCCCGCATCCAGCACAAGCTCATGCAAGAAATTCCGCCTGATTTTGACATGCGCAACAAAGACGAGATCCGCCGTCAAATTCAGGAGCTGTTCAACAGCTTGATCGCCGAGGAAAACATCTTGCTCGCCAAGATGGAGCGTGAAAAGCTCTTCGAGATGATCGTGGCAGACATCACCGGCTTTGGGCCGCTCGAGATGCTGCTGGCCAACGACAACATCTCAGAAATCATGGTGAACGGCCCCAAGAACATCTTCATCGAGCAAAAGGGGCAAGTCACCCTGTCGGGGATCACATTTGAGAACGATGAACACGTGCTGCGCATCATCGACCGCATTGTGTCGCCGCTGGGCCGCCGTGTGGACGAAAGCTCGCCGCTGGTGGACGCACGTCTGCCCGATGGTTCACGTGTGCACGTCGTGATTCGCCCGATTGCGCTGTGCGGCCCGACCATCACCATCCGCAAATTCAGCAAAGTTCCGCTCACTATCGCCGACCTCATTCGTTTCGGCTCGATGTCTCAAGAAACAGCCGACTTCCTGCGCGCTTGCGTGGTTTCTCGGCTCAACATGGTAGTGTCCGGCGGCACAGGCTCTGGTAAAACAACCTTGCTCAATGTGCTGTCTGGCTTCATCCCCAACGACGAGCGCATCATCACCGTCGAGAACGCCGCCGAGCTTCAGCTCCAGCAAGAGCACGTCGTGCCGCTCGAAAGCCGCCCGCCGAACATCGAAGGCAAGGGCGAGGTCACCATTCAAGACCTAGTGATCGCCTGCCTGCGTATGCGCCCTGAACGAATCGTCGTTGGGGAGTGCCGCGGCGGTGAAGCGCTCGACATGCTCCAAGCGATGAACACGGGCCATGATGGATCGTTGACTACCCTGCATGCCAACTCCCCGCGCGACGCCATTTCACGCTTGGAGACGATGTGCTTGATGGCAGGGATGGACCTGCCCGTGCGCGCCATCCGTGAGCAGATCGCCAGCGCGGTTGACTGCATCATCCAGCAAAGCCGCCTGCGCGACGGCTCGCGCAAAGTCATGAATGTGACTGAGGTGCAGGGCATGGAAGGTGAGATGATCACCATGACCGACATTTTTGAGTTCGAGCAGACGGGCTACGAAAAAGGGAAGATCATCGGTCGTATTCGCGCAACCGGCATCCGTCCTAAGTTCATCGAGCGCATCGAAGACGCCGGTATCTCTCTGCCGCCGTCTACCTTCGGGATCGGACAACGCCGCTAACAAGGGTGACGCGCCAACTTCTTTACGATGTCGTACAAGTGTGAGACTAAGGTATGCTAGAGAATCCTTCTGTTATCGTTATCGCAATTGGCGGCCTGCTCGCCTTGATCATCATCGTCTTTGGCTTAGTGCTGACGCGCCGCGAAAGTTCAGATCTCGACAGACGTATCGAAGATCTGACAGAGAGCAGCAGCAGCACCGAGCTGTCTGAGTTCATCAACAGCAGCACCGAGACCAACCAACGGTCAAGGAACCTAGACTCAGCGCGCGCCAGCTTGCTAAAACCCCTCAACGACGCGCTGGGGCGTGGGCGTTTTGGTAAGTCGTGGCGTATCAAGCTGGCACGCGCCAACCTGAAGCTGACAGTAGCGGAGTTCGCATTGGCGCACGTGGTAGGCGCGGTGGGCGGCTTCGGCATCTTCTACCTGCTCTCTCCGGACATCATGGGGGCCACCATCGCCGGCGCGATCGGCTTTTTTGCCCCGCGCCTCTACGTCGGGCGGCTCATCAGCCAGCGTATGATCGCGTTTGAGACCCAACTGCCAGATACACTCGGCTTGTGGGTGAACGCCTTGCGCTCAGGTTACAGCGTGCTGCAAGCAATGGAAGCCATCGCCAAAGACGCCCCCGAACCAACTCAGACCGAGTTCGCCCGCGTGGTGAAAGAAGTCCAAATCGGCATTGACGTCCCAGATGCCCTTGACCACTTGCTGGAGCGCGTCGAAAGCCCAGACCTTGACCTCGTCATCACTGCGGTCAACATCCAGCGCGAAGTGGGCGGCAACCTTGCCGAGATTCTAGAGGTGATTGGCTCCACAATCCGCGAGCGCATCAAGCTCAAAGGTGAGATTCGCGTGCTGACCTCACAAGGGCGCATCACCGGCTACCTCATCAGCTTCCTGCCGATCGGGCTGGCGCTCTTTTTGAACCTTGCCAGCCCGGGCTACATGGGGGACATGTTCGCTAACCGCGCGTGCGGCTGGCCGATGTTGGGCACAGGCCTTGCCTTGATCGGCATCGGGACTGCCATCATCCAGAAGATCGTCGACATCGAAATCTAAGTATTGTCAGGGAAGGCTTTATGGAAACTTCAACACTGCTTGTCATCGGGGTTGTTGGTCTGATCGTGGTGGTCATCGGGCTGATGGTCTACAACGGCCTGCGCGAACGCCGCGAGGTAGACCCATTGGAAGAGCGCCTCGCAATCTACGCCGAACGCAATGAAACGGTGGAATCGCTGCGAGACATCGAAGAGCAGCTCTCTTTCCGCGATCGTGTGATCATCCCAATCGTGGCGGCTCTCTCGCGCCTAGTGAACAACCTCACGCCGCAGGAACAGCTTGAGCAAGCTCGCCGCAAGCTTGAACTCGCTGGCCAGACGACTGATCCGGCGACGTTCATGCTCCAGCGCATCGTCTGGACAGTCATGCTGGGTGGTTTAGGCCTGCTGTTGGCCATCGTGCGCCAGTCTGGCTTCACTGAGTTGATCGCGTTCACCGGTGGCGGCGTCTTGATGGGCTACTACTTCCCGATGATCTCGCTCAACAGCAAAATCCGCAAGCGTCAAGAGTCCATCGTCAAAGCCCTGCCTGACGCGCTCGATCTGCTCGTCATCTGCGTTGAAGCCGGTTTAGGTTTCGATGCGGCTATGGGCAAAGTCTACGAAAAATGGGACAACGAGCTGGCGCTGGCGTTTGGCCGCGTGCTGCGCGAAATCCAGCTAGGGAAGCTGCGGCGTGACGCCCTCAAAGATATGGCGCTGCGTATGGACGTGCCCGACGTGAACAGCTTCACTGCGGCCATCATCCAAGCCGAGCAGCTAGGCGTGAGCATGTCGAAGATTCTGCGCGTGCAGTCCGATCAGATGCGCGTCAAACGCCGCCAGCGCGCACAGGAAAAAGCCCAGCAAGCGCCCGTCAAGATGATGATTCCGATGGTGCTGCTCATCTTCCCGTCGATTTGGGTGGTGCTGCTAGGGCCTGCCGTCTTGCGCATCATGAACACCCCCAGCGGAGGCGCGTGGTAGCCCCTTGAGCAATTCATCAGCCCGGCCCGAGGCCGGGTTTTTTTATCTACGCCGGCTGTTTGATCAGGCGCTCGATCTACTTTATCCGCCGTGTTGTGAACACTGTGGACGAGTTGACACGCTGTGGTGTGCGCGCTGTGCCGCAGAACTCGCCAGCCTGCCGCTTGACATCGTGCAGCGCGACGTTATACCCTTCAATAGCATCGCTTCAACATCGCCCCACCGCGGCATCTTGCGCGATGCCGTGCACAGCCTCAAGTACAGCGGCAACCCAGCCATTGCGAGCCAACTCGGCGCACGCCTCGCAGCGTTGATCACAACGCTTGGCTGGCAGCCCACCGCCTGCCTCCCCGTGCCAATCCACCCTGAACGCCAGCGAAAAAGGCGTTATAATCAAAGTGAGCTGCTAGCACAGGAGGTATCGGCTTTGTTGACGATCCCCTGCCTAACACAAGCACTCCAACGCGAGCGCGACACGCAGCCACAGGTGGGGCTATCCAGCACAGAAAGGATGCGAAATGTTGCAGACGCCTTTCGATGCACCACCCGCTTCCACGGTGAAACCTTGCTGCTCATTGACGACGTGTGCACCACCGGCGCAACCCTCGCGGCGTGTGCGGAAGCGCTTGTGCAAGCCGGGAGCGGCCAGCTCTACGCGGTAACAGTTACCGCGGCAGTGATTAGTTCATCTACGTAAGGAGTAAGATCATGGATGTGAAGATAAACGCCACGAATGTAAACATATCCGGCGCGATGGAAAAGTATATCCATGAAAAGTTATCTAAACTAAACCGTTACTTGCCCAACATCAACAGCGTTACTGTTGACCTGAAGCAGCAAAAAACCCACCGCGGGCCGGATCAGATCAGCGCTGAAATCACCGTGCGCCACGCCCGCGGCGCGATTCTGCGCGCTGAGAAACACCTCGACGCAGGCGACAACCTGCTGACAGATGTCAAAGCCGCGGTCAATGAAGCCTCAGATAACATGTATCGGCGGATCAGCCGCTTTAAAGGTAAGCGCAGAGACCGCCGCGAACGCGCCGGCCGCTTCATGGCCACTCTTGAGGAACTCACCCTTGCAGAGGACGCGCCCGAGGAGTTGGAAGCAGAAATCGCCAACGCCCCCGACGCTGACCAGCTTGAGCCGCGCATCTATCGGCGTAAAGTCGTGCCTGTCTCACCGATGACCGAGGACGAAGCCATCGAACAGATGGAGCTGCTGGGGCACTCTTTCTTCGTGTTCCACCACGCCGAACGCAATCGCATCAACGTTCTTTACAAGCGCAGCAACGGTGGCTATGGGGTGATCGATCCACAGATTGACTAGGTGATCAATGCTCTGGGGCGCTGGCAGCAGCGCCCCCACTGCGCCACATCTGCCCCAAGAGCACATACTTCCGCCACTCATACCACGCCATGAGCAGCGACAGGCGCAGCCCATGCAGCCCGTCTTGGTAGCCCCGCAACGTCCAGAAGCGCCAGCGAAATTGACGCAGCGGCTGCAAGAGATAGTTGTGTGGTTTCGGTCGGACGCCGGCCTCATACAGCATCTGTGCCTCGTAGCGCGTGTATCGGCGCTGCTTGCGATGAAAGTGAGCCACATCGGCGTAGTTGTAGTGGACAAGCGGGGCCGAGAGCGTGCCAAGCGCACCGTTGAGCACGACGACCTCGTGCACCTTGCGCTCAGGATCATAGTGCGCCGCATCCACCCGCAGCAGCCGCGTCTGATAATCAGGATACCACCCTGCCCCGCGCGTCAACCGTCCGAACAGATAGTTGTGCCGCGGGATGCGATATCCTGTGTAGGATGTCTCTTTCAACACCTGCGCGATTTCTTCTGCAAGGTCGGGCGGGATGCGCTCGTCCGCGTCTAGGAACAGCACCCACTCGTACTGGCCCCGCACCGCGTCCAGCGCTGCGTTGCGCTGACCGGCAAAGTGGTCAAATTCCCGTTGGATCACCTCTGCGCCGACTGCGCGCGCCAGCGTGACCGTCTCATCTGTGCTGAAGGCGTCCACCACCAACTGCCCATCGCAGAACGCGAGGCTCTTCAAGCAGTCGGTGATGTGCGCCGCTTCGTTCTGAGCGATGACAATGCCACACAGCCGCTTCATCCTGAACGCGCTGCCTCCATCACGTAGTCATACGCAGCGAGGACATCGCCCGCCCCACCTTGTCGCTTCCAGCGCGCTCGCAGCCGCGCCATGCCGATCCACACGAGCAGCCGCGCCGCCTGCCACTTCCAGAACGGGTAATGCTTGCGATACAACAGCAGTCGGCTGTCCCATAGGTTGCGCACGCTGCGCGCCTTGACCTGAGACGTGCTCTGCCCACCCAGATGCACGATGTGCGCGGCTGGCGCGCAGACGATTTCATAGCCCGCGCGGCGGATGCGCCACTGCCAGTCGACTTCTTCACAGTACATGAAGAACGCTTCGTCGAACAAACCCACCGCTGCGATCACCTCTGAGCGCAGCAGCATACATGCGCCCAGCACGAAGTCAACGCGGAACGGTTCTGTGCCTGCGTACTGCGCCTGCGCGTAGCGACCGTTAAAGCGTCCTTCTCGCCAACGACCGGGGAGCCAGAAAAATTCGGCGTAGAGCTGCCGCAAGCCGGGGAAGCCAAACGCCCCATGCTGAAACGAACCATCCCCGAACTGCAAATTCGCCCCCACCACGCCCACGCGCTCGTTGACCTCCATCGCTGTGAGAAGCTGGCGAATCGCCCCCGGCAGCACAACCGTGTCAGGGTTGAGCAGCAGCACAAATGGGGCCAGCGGCTCACTACGGTCAAGGCCGAGGTGGCGCATGCCGATGTTGTTCGCGCGCGCAAAACCGACATTGACTGCCAACGCCAGCACCTCCACGCTGGGGAAGCGCTCGCGCACGAAGGCCGCCGTGTCGTCGCTTGAGGCGCTGTCCACTACCAACACGTGATGATCGATGCGCTCGCGCTCTAGATCGTCAAGCAAGCTACGCAGCGCCGCCTCAATCTCATGCGCCGAGTTCCACGTGACGACGATTACTGCCAGCGTCGGCATCAGCGCCCCAACCGTGCAAAGTCTAGCTGCGTCTGGGTGAAGAAGCGATCCACCGCCGCCAGATCGTTCTCATCCACTGCAGCCAGCCGAAAATCGCCGAAGAACGCATCAACTAGCTCGCCTATCGAGCGTGCCGTCACATCCGGCGCAGCCTCTGAATCGTTATCAGGCGTGCCATCAGCGTCAGGATCAGGGGTTGCCTCTGCTGCCGAGTCATCAGCCGCCTGTGTTTCCAACTCCAACAGCGCAATGAGGCTCGCTTGCAGTTCCAGCGGCACGTTTGAGGGAATCATCACCACGCCGTATGGCAGCCGCGGTGTGCGTTCCAGCACGCGCATTCTCTCCACCAGCGGATCTTCTGCCGTTCGCAGCGGGTTGTAGACTCGCGCGGGCACAGCAGCGCCCCAGCACCCCCCTCCGCCAATCGTGCGGAGCGATTCGGCATAGCTGCGGCGATCCAGCGGCTGCCCCAGCACACTTTCATCTTGACGTAACGTGCGCAGCAGCAGCGTCGGCAACACCCAGCTCTCAAGGTCAGCGCTGTTCAAGCGGCAGAACGGCAGGTTCAGAGAGCGCGCCGCCTCCAGCGACTCGGCTTGGCGCGTCACGATTAGGACCTCATCGCCAACGCTTGAGCCGCTCACCAACCGCATGGCCGCGTTCGCACAGCCGCGCGCGCGCACAATTGCGTAGCCCAGCGCGTCCACCGTGCCCATCGTCACCTGCTCAAGCGAGGGCGTGCACACTTGTTCGATCACCTCGCCCATCGTGGCGGCTAACTCGACCTCAACGGTCACATCCAGCGCATCGCTGAGCAGCTCGCTAAAGGCAGCGCGCAGCAGCTGCGCGGCTTGCGGGTCAGCGGGAACCATTACCCAGCGCAGCGGGTTCTCGCGGCTGCCAACAGGCTGCGGCGTCGCGGGGTAAGCCAGCGGGGTAGAGATTGGCGTCACGGTAACAGTCGGGCGCGGCGTCGGCCCGGCTGACTGACTAGCTAGCGCGCCGCAGCCCGTCAAGATCATCAGCAGCAGTGAAAACAGCGGCCAGCGATTCATGTGCGCATCCCCCGATAGACCGTCATACCCTCCTAAGTTTAGCGCTCTGCGGGATTATTCGCATCCGGGTCAACCAGTTCGATCTCGCGCGCGCCCACATAGCTGTTGCGCAAGCTCACCTCCACGTCCTCTTGGATGAGGCCAGCCCAACAGCGCTGCGGGTTTTGGCGGCGCTCGACGTCCGTGAAGCGAATGCCGCCCCACACCACTACGCGCGAGTTCGGCGGGACGTAGTAGTGCACCGTGCCATCGCGCGGGTCCGGGATCGCCATAAGCGTTTCAGGGCTGCCCAGCGCCCAGCGGTAAGGGAAGGACATCCTAGATGTCTCGCACTGAATGCCCACCCGCCACGCGCCGGACGACTCAAACGCGCCCAGCGAGGCCGCTGACTGCGACTGCTGATAGACCGTTCCGGGCGGCGGATACGTCGTGCGGATCGGCACGTTGTTGTAATTTTCCACCGTCAACATAAACACCAGCATGTGCCCCAGCGGCATGGTGATGCTGCTGAACGCGAGGCTCTGCGGGTCATCTGGCGGTGGAACAAGGTCCCCCAGCACGTCAAAATCGCTAGCGAAGCGCTCTTCATAGGGCATCGACACGAAGACGACGTCCACGCCCTGCACTTGCGGCACGATCTCCGCGCGCGGCTTGCCGCCCAGCTCAATCGTCAGGCTGGCGCTGGCCGTGACGCGCTGCCCCACGGCGTCTTGCGCCTCAGCGATCACCGTGTACGTGCCGTCAGGCGGCGGATCAGCACCGAGGTCTACGCCGCCCTCATAGTCGAAGATGTGACGCCCTGCCTCGCCGGGCAGACGCCCGCCGCGCCGCGCCGCAATTGGGATCTCGACGCCGTTCGCGTCCAGCAGGTACACGCGCAGCGTCGCCTCTTTTTCTAGGTACACCTCAATGTTGACGCGATCGGCGATGCCGTCTTGGTTCGGGCTGAAAGTGGACGGCCCGACGCTGAACGACGAGATGAGCGGCAGCGCGGTGTCGGCATCGGCAATCTCCAGCGTGCCGCTGCGCTCGCTGAGCGTGCCAGCCTCGTCCACGGCTCGCAGCGTCCACGTGTAAACGCCGTTGGGCATCAGACGACGCTCGACGGTGTTGATGAACCGCTCGCCGGGTAAGACGAAGCCGCCCACTACCCCGCTGAACGGCACGCTGTACTCCCCGGCGATGCGCGGCTGACGTTCGCGGAACGTAAAAACTTGTCCATCGACGCTGGTGAACGTGAGGGTCACCTCGGCGTTGCGCCGCAGCTCATAACGGAACGTCGTGATGTCGTCCTCGCCGTCGGCGTTGGGGGTGATGCGCGCGTGGGCGAACTCAGCCATGACGATGGTCTCGCCAGTGGGCACGAGCAGAAAACGCCCCGCAGCAGCCACCAACCCAAACCCGACCAAAGCGGCCAGAAGCGTTAGCCCAATCGACAATTTCATAGACAACTCCATCGCTTGCAGCACTGTTGCGCGCCTGTCAGTGTATCGGATCGCCCCAGCGCTTCCCAGAGGCAACCTTCTGCGGGAGTGTCTAAAGATAAACAGACAGTCATCGGCCTTCACCGTCGCGCCGAGCGCTGAAGCACTCAGCTAGGGCGCGCCCCTTGAAGGGGGCTAGATGAGTCCTCTGTTCGAATTTAGACACTCCCCCTTCTGCTGTAAATCGGACTGTACATCACCGACGGATGCTCTACACTAACAGCGCAGATCAAACCTACTAAACAGCGATTGAGGAGCTTCCTTGACGAAGCCGAGCAACAAGCCCCGTCAGCGGCTGGAACAACCCAGCAGACTGAAGGTGGATCAACTACCCATCCTCACGGTTACTGACCGTGTTTTGCTGCCTCATCAGATCGTCACGCTGCGGTTGGACAGCGCGTATCAGTCTGCCCTGATTGCGCAGCTTAGCCCACGCGACCGGCTCATTGCGGCCCCTAGCGCTGCTCTTGCGGGGCAAAGCATTGCAGTGGAAGCCCAAGTGATGAACATCCAACGCGGCAGTTCAGAGACCTACCTGCTGCTGCACGTGCTGCGGCGCGTGCAGCTGACGCAAGTCCAACACGACACGGCCATCCCCAGCGCCTATGTGTGCGAGGTGACTGAGCTGCCCATCGTCAAAGGCAAACTGCGCGAGTTGGTCGCCCTGTATCGTCAGATAGTGCTGCTAGATGAAAACATCCCAGCCAGCGCCGCTGAGGTCATCATCGAGACGGACGACGCATCTGCTCTCACCGACATGATCGCCGCGACGCTCAACCTGCCAACCGATCAGCAGCTTACACTGTTGAACACGCTGGAGGTTGACCAGCGCATCGCGCTGCTGCTGCGCGAGTTGGTCAGTCGGTTGGCGACCCTCGAAGCGCACAACGAACTCAACATCCGCGTGCAGAGCGACATGTCCAACAATCAGCGCGAAGCGTACCTGCGCGAGCAGCTTCGCATCATTCAAGGCGAACTCGGCGAGGCGGATCCCTTCGCCGCCGAGATGGTCCAACTGCGCGCCAGCATCCAAGCAGCGGGGATGCCCCCAGCGATTGAAGCGCGCGCCATGACTGAGCTGAGCCGCTTGCAGCAGATGCCCTACATGTCGCCTGAGGCGGGCGTCATCCGCACCTACATCCAGTGGCTGATTGACGTGCCGTGGAGCAAAGCCAGCCACGACAACTTGAACCTGCGCCACGCTGAGAAAGTATTGGAGCAGGCGCATTACGGCCTGCCGAAGGTCAAAGAGCGCGTGCTGGAGCATATCGCTGTGCGCAAGCTGGCGGGGAAGAAGATGCGCACGCCCATCCTGTGCTTTGTGGGGCCGCCCGGCGTCGGCAAAACCTCGCTCGGCAAGACCATCGCCAAAGCGCTCGGGCGCGAGTTCGTCCGCGTGAGCTTAGGCGGCGTCCGCGATGAGGCCGAAATCCGCGGCCATCGACGCACCTACGTTGGCGCGCTGCCGGGGCGCATCATCGAGACGATGAAACAAGCGGGCACGGTGAACCCAGTGCTGCTGCTTGATGAGATCGACAAGATGAGCGAAGACTACCGCGGAGACCCCGCCGCTGCACTGCTGGAAGTGCTCGACCCTGAACAAAATACCGCCTTCTCGGATCATTATCTCGAAGTGCCCTACGACCTATCGCAGGTGCTGTTCATCGCCACCGCCAACGACCTTGATCCGCTACCTGCCGCGCTAGAAGATCGCATGGAGGTGATCGAGTTCCGACCCTACACCGAGGAAGAGAAAGTAGAGATCGCCCGCCGCTTCCTCATCCCCAAAGCGCTCAGCGCGCACGGTCTGGCGCGGCGCAAGATCACCTTCCAAACCGACGCCATCCAACTGCTCATTCGCCAGTATACGCTAGAGGCGGGCGTGCGCGGCCTTGAGCGCGAAATCGCCAACATCTGCCGCAAGCTGGCGCGGTTGGTGGCCGCCAAGCGCCCCTATCCTCATCGGATTACGCCTAAGCTGGTTGAGAAGTATCTCGGCGCTCCCTACGTCATTGAATCGCGTGTCAACCGCGAGGACAGTGTGGGGCTGGTAACGGGGCTAGTGTGGTCACCCAGCGGGGGCGACACCCAGATCATCGAGGTGACGCTGCTGCCGGGCAAAGGCACGCTCACGCTCACAGGGCAGCTCGGCGACGTGCTGCAAGAGTCCGCTCAGACTGCACTTTCGTTCATGCGCTCCAAAGCAATTGATCTCGACGTGCCCGTTGATGACTTCGAGAACTACGACATTCACGTGCACCTGCCGGAAGGGGGCGTGCCCAAAGATGGCCCCTCGGCGGGAATTGCGCTGGCCACCGGCATCATCAGCGCGTTCACTGAGCAAAAAGTCCGCGCTGACTATGCGATGACCGGTGAGATCACGCTGCGCGGTTACGTCCTGCCCGTTGGCGGCATCAAAGAGAAGGTGCTGGCCGCCCGCCGCCGCCAAATTGCCAATATCATCCTCCCAGCGGATAATAGCAAAGACCTAGTCGATATACCGAGGTCTGCCCTGCGCGATGTCAACATCACGTTCGTGAAGCACATGGACGAAGTCATGGAGATCATGCTGCACTCCGCGCCTGAACAGCGCCAACGTGACCTCCAAGCAGCAGAACGCGAGGCGGGCGACGAAAGTTAAGTGCAATGACTACCCCAACCACCACCTCTGCGCTGGTGCCTTACACACTGGCGGCACAGGCGTCTAACACCGACATCGAAGAAGCACTAGCGGGGCTTGCCAATTATCAAGGTGGAATGCTCCACGTGCATTTGGACGACTCTGCCGATGGGGAGACGATCATCGATCGCGTGTTAGAGGCAGCCTTGACGCTCGATCCGCCGCTCATCCTGCCCCTGCCCCGCATCGTCGATCACAAGGTGATCGTCCACGTGCCAGCGGGCATGCCGCACGTCTACGCTACCAGCGCCGGGCGCTACGTCGTCTACCACACCTCGCAGATCACCAACCTGCCAAGCCGTGAACTGCGCCGCTTGATGATGCTGCGTGGGGCTTTGTCGTTCGAGAGCACCCCCGCCGAAGGCGCAAACCGCAGCGATCTTGACTGGCACAAGGTCAACGAGTACGCGGCCAGCCTCGCAGGGTACAGCGCCGCCACGGCTGAATCGCTCTTGCTGCAACGCGGCTGTTTGGTGGACGTCGGCGGCACGCTCCGTCCCACTTACGCCGGCATCCTGCTTTTCGGCAAAGACCCACAGCGTTTTGTGCGCGGCGCAACCATCTCCGCGGTGCATTTCGATGGCACGGTCATGACCGATACCCACACCCGTCAAGACCTCTCCGGCACGCTGATCGATCAAATTCGTCACATCGAACCCTTCCTGCGCGCGCACCTGCGGCGCGAGGTTCGCTTAGGAGACACGATGGCGCGCGAAGAACAGTACGAATACCCGATGGAAGCCGCCCGCGAGTTGATCATCAACGCGCTAGCCCATCGGGATTACAGCATTCAAGGCGATTACATCCGTGTGCTGGTGTTCACCAACCGCTTTGAGGTGCACAGCCCCGGCGGCCTACCGGGGTATATGACGCTCGAAAACCTCAAAGACGAGCGCTTCAGCCGCAACCCGATCATCGTGCAGGTCTTATCGGACATGCTCTACATCGAGCGGTTGGGCTATGGGGTGGATCGCGTGATCGAGCTGATGCAGTCTCATGGGCTGCGCGCGCCGGAGTTCATCGAGCGCGCGGGGGGGTTCCAAGTGGTGCTGTACAACTCGCGCGAAGAAGCAGCCGTGCCCTCGCCTGCCTCAACCGTTTCCTTGACCGAGCTGATCGCTGGTCATGACCTCAACCCGCGTCAAGAGCGCGCCCTGACCCTGCTGCTAGAAAGTCCCTCCGGGCGGCTGACCAACAGCGATTTGCAAGCCCAGTTCCAAGAAATCCACAGCGAAACGATCCGCCGCGATCTGGTAGACCTTGTCAAGAAGGGCATCCTATTGAAAATGGGGCAGAAGCGTGGGTCGTACTACGTGCTCAGGCGGGCAGCCCCTGAACAAGCCTGACCGCCGCGCTGAACAACTGTAATCGAATCGAGACAGGGATTATGACAAAACGTCGCCTCTATTGGGCGTTCATCGTGGTTATCATGGCAGCAGCCTCGGCGTGCAGCCCAGCCGCCGAGCCAACAGCCACCCCTACGGCCACGGCCACTGTTACGCCGACAGCCACTATCACGCCGTCGCCGACCGTCACCCCCACAGCCACGCTCACGCCGACGCCTACCCTGACCCCAACGGCCACGCTCACGCCGACCGCAACGTGGACGCCCAGCGTCACCCCTACCCCGTCGATTACGCCTCAGCCAACCGTCGGGTTCACCTTTGACAACTGGCAGCGCGTCGAGGTTCCCGCCAGCTTGCGCGGCGACATCACCACGCCGTTGATCGTGTTCGCCAACAGCAACGATCGTACCACCATCACCAACATCTCCACCCCCAGCCCTGAGAACAATCAGCTCATCGTCTACTACGTCACGCCCGGCCAGCCCAACAGCCGCACCCCAATCATCACCCTAGACTCCAGCACTGGCAGCCAGATCTTCCCCGCGCCCAACGGCTCGGGGCTGGCTTATATGCGCTTGGATGGCCTTTACATGCTCAACCTGCGGGTTGGGTTGGGGGGACGGATCGCCGCCATGCCTTCGCTCGCTCAACGCGGCATCAACAGCCTGCCCGCGTGGTCGCCGGACGCCTCGCAGATCGCCGTTACGCTCGACACCGGCTACGCGCTCGACATCTTCCTCTACGACAGTCAAGGCAGCGGGCGGGTCAACCTGTCGAACAGCGGCGCTTACGACTTCTACCCCGTCTGGTCGCCCAACGGTCGTTACATCGCGTTCGTCTCCGACCGTTTGACCTGCCCCACGTGGACGCCCGGTGAGGCGGACGCCTGCGACGCCCTCATCGACCCGCAGCCAGAGGGCGGCACAGTGTTCGTCTACGACTTCCAGCGCGACACGCTGAACCAAGTGGGCGATGTCTACACGACCGAGCCAGTGCGCTGGATCAACAACCGTCAGTTTGTGATCGCCGGTGGCGACCAACTCGACCTGCTCAACCCCCAGCGGCAGCTCTACCTCGCCGACGTTGACCGCTTCATCCCACGACGAGTAGTAGCCGCAGGCGATGAGGACAGCCTCTACCTTGCCGATGCATGGACGCGCGACGGCAGCCTTGTCTTCTTCCAGCGCGCCACCACCAACACGACGGATCTCGTCCTGATGACGGTCAACGGCACGATCGTCCGCGAACGACGCGATGACCTTGTGTTCCCACGGTTTGGCATGAGTGCGGCATGGTCACCGGACGGAACGCGGCTGGCCATTGGCGGTGTGGGGGGCGTCTGCCCCTACGGCGTGCGCGTTGTGGATACCAATTTCGACTTCATCGCGCGTGGCAACCCGCCCCCCAGCATGTGCAACCCACAGTACGCCCCTAACGGGCGCTTTGTCGCGTTTACAGGGGTCAACCCGCGTGTGGATGGGCGCGTTGACCTTTACAGCGCATCACCCAGCGGTTTTGACGCTGTCAACCTCACCTCTGACCTACGCGGGCAGATCATCTTCCTCGGTTGGGTCGGCGGAAGCAGCCCGTAGCCCATACATCACGCACGGGTTATCACATCAGGACAAAGACTACACAAGGACGAGACAACATGGGCAAATTTGACGGAAAAGTGGCCATCGTAACCGGCGGCAGCCGCGGCATTGGCCGCGCCATCGCGCTTGAGTTAGGCAGCCACGGCGCGAAAGTCGCGGTGAACTACCACGCGAGCGCCGCCGCTGCTGAAGAAGTCGTCGCCGCCATTCGCGCCGCGGGCAGCGACGCGCTGGCCGTTCAAGCCGACGTGAGCGACCCCGAACAGGTGAACGCCCTCTTCAAAGCCGTCACCGACGCCTTCGGCAAGGTCGATATTCTCGTCAACAACGCTGGCATCACGCGCGACAACGTGATCATGATGCTGAAGCCAGACGATTTCGACGTGGTGATCGACACCAACCTGCGCAGCGCGTGGCTGTGCAGCAAGGCCGCCAGCCGCGGCATGATGAAGCAGCGCAGCGGGCGCATCATCAACATCACGAGCGTCGTCGGCATCGCCGGCAACGGCGGGCAGACGAACTACGCCGCGAGCAAAGCGGGCATGATCGGCCTCACGAAGGCGCTCGCCAAAGAGATCGCCTCACGCGGCGTCACAGTGAACGCCGTCGCGCCCGGCTTCATCGCTAGCGACATGACAGCAGCCCTCAGCGAGGACATCCTGAAGAAGGCCATCGAGGCTATCCCGTTAGGGCGGCAAGGCGCGCCCGAGGACGTCGCTAAGGCGGTCGCCTTTCTCGCCAGCGACGACGCCGCTTACATCACCGGCCAAGTTCTGGTCGTTGATGGTGGGATGGTGATGTAGCGCGCTATACTGGTAGCTAAAAATCACCACGGCACTAAGGAAGCTGCGCGATGTCATCCTACGAGACGATCCAGTACACAGTTGATGCAGGCGTGGCCACGATCACGCTCAACCGCCCTGAGATGCGCAACGCCCTAACTACCACCATGTACCGTGAGCTGGCGCAGGCCTTCCGCAGCGTGGAGCGCGACCGCGCCGTGCGGGCGGTCATCCTCACGGGGGCGGGCAAGGGCTTTTGCAGCGGCCAAGACCTCGCCGAGTTGGGGCCAGCCATCAGCGGCCCCGGCTACAAGGCCGACCTGCTGCGCGAAGGCCTCAACCAGATGATCCTCACGATGCGCCGCCTCGAGAAGCCCATCATCGGCGCGATCAACGGCGTGGCGGCAGGCGCGGGCGCGTCGCTCGCGCTGGCTACAGACATCCGCATCGCTAGCGCAGAGGCGAGCTTTGTATTCGCGTCCTTCGTCAACGTGGGCATCATCCCCGATGGCGGCGGAACACTGCTGCTTCAGCGGTTGGTAGGCGCGGGCAAAGCGCTCGAGCTAGCGCTGCTGGCGGACGCGCAGCACCGCGTCAGTGCTGAGGAAGCGCTGCGCCTGAACATCGTGAGCCGCGTAGTGGCCTCTGAGACGTTCATGCAGGAGGCAGGAGCGCTGGCATCACGGCTGGCGGCGCTGCCCACGCTGGCGATTGGCCGCACCAAACGCGCCATCTACCGCGCCGCTGAGCGCACGTTTGACGAGGCGCTCGACTATGAGGCGCAAATACAAGCCTACTTGTTCACCACGCACGACTTTCACGAGGGCGTGCAGGCTTTCATCGAAAAACGCGCCCCCAACTTCAAAGGAGAATAGCATGGCCAGCGTCTTTACCAAGATCATCAACCGTGAAATTCCTTCTAAGATCGTCTACGAGGATGACCTTGTGATCGCCTTTCACGACATCGACCCCGTCGCGCCAGTGCACATCTTGATCGTCCCCAAGAAAGAGATCCCCACTGTAAACGACGTGACCGAGGCCGATGAGCTGGCGCTGGGCCGGCTGTTCACCGTGGCGGCGCGCATCGCCCGGGAACACAACATCGCCGAAAGCGGCTACCGCCTCATCGTGAACTGCAACAAAGACGGCGGCCAAGAGGTGTTTCACGTCCACATGCACCTGCTCGGCGGCGAACGCATCGGGCCGATCCGCGTTCGCTCCAAATAAAACAGCCCGCCGTGGGCGGACTGTCTGTTGTGTGACGCGACGCTGCTAGCTGCCGTCCGGTGTGGCTTCGGGGGTCGTCTCGGGTTCAGGGTCTGGCGTAGATTCAACCTCAGGCGTCGCTTCGGGGGTCACTTCGAGCGCAGCTTCGGGCGTCGCTTCTGGTGCAGCAGTTGATTCTGGCTGTGGCGTGAACGGGCCGAAGGCGTCGATCGCCTCGTTGATGGCGTCAAGGTTGGTGTCCACCACCGCGCCGTTCACGCGCACCGTCACCGGCGCGGTCAGCGATTGGCGCGCCACCACCAGCAGATCGCCGATGCGGCCTTGACCGAAACAGTCGTTAAATCGATCGGCCTGCACGCCCAACGCCGCGACCCCCTCGCGCAGGCGGTTCGTGTTGAAGGCGCTGTTGCCGAACTCGTTCGCCCACGTGAAGAACGTGTCAAAGGCTGGCCAGAAGCGACCCTGCTCACCAGCGCACAGGGCAGCGCGCGCAGCCCCCTCAGGGTTGCGCCCAACCCCCACCCCCACTGGCGCAAACGCAAACGAGATTTCATCCGCGCGCACGCGCTCTAGCAGCGCCGGGAAGATCTCGCGGAAGAATTCATAGCCTTGCGGCTCGGTAAAGGCTGCGTAAGCTACCACGTTCACCCGAGCGTTGCGCCGCCCCAACATTGGGAAGCCATCATCGTTGGTCGTTACAAGCAGCCCTTCATAGCGCGAGACCGCCTCGGAAGGGATGGGCGCTTCAGACGGAGCGTTCGCCACAAGGTAAAGCGCCAGCAAGATCACCCCAATCACAGCCACAGCCACAATCGTGGTGATCGTGCGCCGCCGCCGCTGTTGGCGTTTACGCTCCTCGGCGCGCTCTTTGGCGCGCTCGGCAATGCGTGCATCAGGTCTGTTTGACATCGATTCCTCGTCCTTGTTTGATCTCAACGTAGTTCAGTTTACCAGAAGCCCGACACGGCTCACACAGTTAGGCGCGCTTGGCCAGACGATCTCGCCAGACTTTCATGTAGTAAGCAAGGCTGCGCGGCGGCTCAGCCACCTCATCCGCCAGAACCGGATAGCGCACCAAGCGCGACGCCTCATCATCGGGCAGGTGAAGGGCTTGCGGCGCAGGGGTTGGCGTTTGGCCCACGTCAGAAAAACGGTTGACGACACGGCCCTGCGTCAGCATGTCCGCCACGCACACGCGCATCCGCCGCGCGTCCTCATCTGTCGCCGGGCGATATATCGCCGACTTCAAGCGACGGCGCTCATCAAAGGCCAACGTCACACCGCCGAAGAGGTCAACCGTCGCCCCTTCCACTGAACGAAACGCGCTCCCGATCAGCGCCTCACGGCGCATCTGAAACAGCGTCATGAACATCCAGCCTGCCGAGTTGCGCACCAAGCTGAGGGGGGTCATCTGTCCGACGCCCGGCCAACCGAACCGATCCGCCACGTGGCGCTCATAAAACGACGTAGCCGACAGCATATGTGAGATCTCATCTGGAGCCTCGATCAAGGGCAGTTCACGCAGCGAACGTAGGTGCTCCCGTGCGTCTGCCGCGCGCAGCACCCGCCGCGCGTCGAAGCACGTCACGAGTTCCTCGGCAAACTGGCCCTCCAGCAGCAGTTGATCGGCGGTGAGGAACGCCCTCGCCAGATCGTCAAAGTTCAATTCTCCCACTGGCGACACGTCCAGCGCCCACATCAACAGGCGTCCGACGTAGCGGCGGGCGCGCGTCACCGCGATGAACGGCGCTTCCGTCGCGCACAGGCGCTCGTAGATCATGGCGAATAGATCCCAAAACGCCCCCGTGAACACGCGGCTGTAGTTGTGTTCCTGCCGCGCCAGCGTCGTCAGCGGGTCGGAGGTCTGCGCGGGCATCTCGTCGAACGGCATATCCACAAACGGATTGATCGCGTTCCGCAGGTAGATCGACTGGCGCGGCAGGTCAAGCTCGCTGCTGTCCACTTGTGCCAGATGCTCCGCCAGTTCAGTGATGACGTTGCTCACGCGCAAGTTCCCGTCTGTCCACTCCAACACGTGCTTGACAAGGTCGTTGTCGTGCAGCGCAACCAACAGCGCGACCATGTCGCCAACGCTCTCATGAAGCGCGCGCGACCCCAACCCGAACGACTCGTTCCACAAGTCACGGATGCCGTCTAGCACAGCGTGGCCGGTCTCGTGTGCCACGATGTCCGCGCTTTGGGCTGTTGACACTGTCGCGCCGTTTGCCCGATAGGTGTGAAAGCCCAACGTTTGCGTTTGCTCGTTGTAGAAGGCGTTGGCGCGGCTGCCCACGTTCGGGCGCACCTTCAACCGCGGATCCGCAAACGACCACGGCAGCATGCGCCCGGCGTAGCGCTCCAACATGCGCAGGGTAAACGTCACGTAGTAAAAAGCGTTCACTTGGTCAAACTCGCGCGTGCCCGGCCAATACAGATAGCTGCCGTGCTGGTCAGGGACGGCTGTGGCCACATCATCCACGATGCGCACGCGCTCGTTGTGCAGCCCGCGCTCAACTTCGTTGGCGGGCAGCGTGCGAATTTCGGGGCCGCTGTATAAGGGATCTTGCGGATAGACCAGCAAGCTCACCGTCTGCTGCGCAGCAATCGGCGCTGTGCCCTCCAGCATCGTAAGCGTCAGCGGCGCTTCAGGCGGCGCTGCTTGGCCACGCTGCATCCGCCGCAGCCGCTCATGGAGCCGCGACAAGCCATGATGAGCTTGGCTTTCGTCGTGTTCGTTCATCACTCGCCTCCTTGATGTTTATCTCATTGTACTGCACCACTGCAAGCCCATATATTGATTGCCTCATCAACATATATTGACTAATCAACTAATAGTATTGACAGTCATCCTATGACAAAGTTAAAATTTTAAAAATCGTCCGTTCTTAAAGATCACTGATTACAGGACTCGTCTATGAACAACCCATTTGGCGCACGCAGCACTTTTGACACAGGCAGCGGTACGGTGACGCTGTATCGCCTTAACGCTTTGACTGAACAGAACATCGGCAACGTCGATCAACTGCCCTTCTCAATCAAAATCCTGCTTGAGAACGCCCTTCGCAATTTTGATGGTCGCGAAGTCCAAGAACAGGACATCGTCAACCTCGCCAGTTGGAACCCGTCCACTTACAGCCCTGTTGACATCCCATTCAAACCCGCCCGTGTGATCTTGCAGGACTTCACAGGCGTGCCCTGCGTGGTGGATCTAGCCGCGCTGCGCAGCGCGATGGTGCGCATGGGTGGCGACCCCAAGAAGATCAACCCCGTTGTGCCGGTTGACCTTGTGATCGACCACTCCGTACAGGTCGATTTCTTCGGCTCGGAGATGGCGCTCATTCAAAATATGGAAGTTGAGTTCGAGCGCAACCGTGAGCGCTATGAGTTCTTGCACTGGGGGCAGAAGGCCTTCAACAACTTCAAAGTTGTTCCCCCCGCGACTGGCATTGTGCACCAAGTCAACCTTGAGTACTTGGCCAAAGTTGTACAGGTGCAGCCCGACAAAGACGGCAGCCCCGTGGCGCTGTTGGATACGCTCGTCGGCACAGATAGCCACACGACGATGATCAACGGCCTCGGCGTGCTGGGCTGGGGCGTTGGCGGCATCGAAGCCGAGGCGGCCATGCTCGGCCAGCCGATCTACATGACTATGCCAGAAGTGATCGGTTTCAAACTGACGGGCAGCTTGCCCGAAGGCGCAACCGCGACTGACCTCGTGTTGGTCATCACTCAGATGCTGCGCAAGAAGGGCGTCGTTGACAAGTTCGTTGAGTTCTACGGCACAGGCCTCAGCTCGATGTCGCTGCCAGATCGCGCGACGATCGCCAACATGGCCCCTGAATACGGCGCAACAATGGGCTTCTTCCCCGTCGATGAGGAAACGCTCTCTTACCTGCGCCGCACCGGGCGCGATGAAGCGCTGATCGAAACGGTGCGCCGCTATATGCAGGAACAAGGCCTCTTCCGCACCGACGACACCCCCGACCCGATCTTCACGGACACCCTCTCGCTTGACCTCAGCACCGTTGAGCCGAGCATGGCCGGCCCCGCCCGCCCACAAGATCGCGTCGTGCTGCGCGAAGTGCGCCAAGCCTTCCAGAAGTCGCTCAAAAGCCCAGTCACTGAGCGCGGCTATGAACTCTCGGATGAGCGCTTGAACGCCACCGGGCGCGTCCAAAATGGCTACGTCAGCGAGATTAGCCACGGCGCGGTTGTGATCGCTGCCATCACCAGCTGCACCAACACCAGCAACCCCAGCGTGATGCTGGCGGCGGGCCTGCTTGCCAAGAAAGCCGTCGAACGCGGCCTGACGCGCAAGCCCTACGTCAAGACCAGCCTCGCCCCCGGGTCTAAAGTGGTGACGGAATACCTCAAGAAAGCCGGCCTCGACACCTACCTTGAGCAGCTTGGCTTCTACACGGTGGGCTACGGCTGCACGACCTGCATCGGCAACAGCGGCCCGCTGCCTGAAGAAGTCAGCGCGGCCATCAAAGAAGGGGATCTCGTGGCAGCGGCGGTTTTGAGCGGCAACCGCAACTTCAGCGGGCGCATCAGCCCCGATGTGAAAGCCAACTATCTGGCCTCGCCGCCGCTGGTGGTCGCCTATGCGCTGGCTGGCACAGTGGACATCGACCTCGTGAACGACCCCATCGGCTACGACAGTCAAGATCGCCCCGTCTACCTGCGTGAGCTGTGGCCGAGCCAGCAAGAAATCATGGACACCATCCAAAACTCGCTCAGCGCTGACCTGTTCAAGCAGCAGTACGCCAACGTCTACACCGGCAACGAACGCTGGAACGAAATCCCCAGCGCGGAGGGTGACGTTTACAACTGGGACGAGAACAGCACCTACATCCAAGAGCCGCCCTTCTTCAAGAATATCTCGTTGGAAGGCAGCACAATCCAGCCGATTGTGGGCGCGCGGGTGCTCGCCATGTTCGGTGACAGCATCACGACCGATCATATCTCGCCTGCGGGCAGCATCGCTGCCGACAGCCCAGCCGGCAAGTACCTCCTCAGCAAGGGCGTAGAGAAGAAAGACTTCAACAGCTATGGCGCGCGGCGCGGCAACGACCGCGTAATGACGCGCGGAACCTTCGCCAACATCCGCCTGCGTAACCTGCTCGTCCCCGGAAGTGAGGGCGGCGTCACCAAGTATCACCCTACCGGTGAAGTCATGACGATCTACGATGCTGCCATGCGCTACCAAGCCGACAATCAGCCGCTGGTGATCCTCGCCGGGCACGATTACGGCATGGGCAGCAGCCGCGACTGGGCCGCCAAAGGCACATTCCTGCTGGGCGTGAAGGCCGTCATCGCTGAGAACTTCGAACGCATCCACCGCAGCAACCTCGTCATGATGGGCGTGCTGCCGCTGGAGTTTGAGAGCGGGCAAGGCTGGTCAACCCTCGGCCTAACGGGGGAGGAGACCTTCGACATCCCGCTGACGGACGACATCCAGCCCAAGACCAAGATCGAAGTGACCGCCACCGCCAAAGACGGCCAGCAAAAGAAGTTCACCTGCCTCGTGCGCCTTGATACGCTTGTTGACGTAGACTACTACCGCAACGGCGGCATCTTGCAGACGGTGTTGATCAACTTCCTTAAGCAGCAGCGCGCCTAAGACCACAAACAAACAGGGGGCCAAGTTTGGCTCCCTGTTTTGTTCGCATGTTCAGAGGGCGTCGCTACAGCAGTGTGAACAAGCTGCGGCCTTGATGCGCTGGATCAGCCGGCAGACGCAGCGCCTCAAGGATCGTTGGCGCGATGTCCATCAGGTGGCGTTCCTCGCTCGGCCTGCCCCCAGCGCCCGCCGCAGGAACCCACACGTATAAGCCTTCTTCCGCGTGGTTGGCGTCGTCTGGGCCGGTGTCGTTGTCGAGCGTGATCGGCTGGCCGTAGCCCAGCCCGCCGACCGTGCGCCAATGCAAGTCGCCGAAGTAGACGATCAGATCGGGCGCGACGCCGTTCACCTCTTGGTAGATGTCAGCAGGGCGCATCGCGCGCACAGTCAGCAGCTGTCCGCGATCGTCGCGCAGGGTGTGAAGCCCTGTCACCAGTTCATGCAGCGTGTCATCAACCGCTTCCGGCGGCACGATGCCCTGTGGCTCACGGCCTCGCACGTTGAGGAAAATCCGCCCATAGTAGCCGCCAGTTGACCATGCGCGCGTGCGCCCCCAATCGACGCACGCCACGTCAAAGCGGCTAATGCCGCTCGGCAGCGGTTCTCTCACGCACAGCCAGCCATTCAAGCGCAGCCACTCGTTGAGCGCGACCGCCCCATCCATCCGCTTCACGCCGTGGTCGCTCACCACCAAGACGCTGGTTTCCCCGTCCACATGCCGCATCAGCCGCCCGATCCACTCATCCACCCAACGGTAGTAGTCGCGGATGACTGCGCTGAAGCGGTTCTGCTCATGGCGTCGATGCTGGGGATCGTGAAAGCGCCAGAATCCATGTTGCGCGCGATCCACGCCAATGTTGACGTGGATCGCCAAGCGCCAGTCGATGCTCGCCAGCAGATGATCAAACACCTGATACTGCGCCTCCATCACGTCGTAAAGGCGTGCCTCAAGGGAGGCTTTGTCGTCGGTGCGAAAGTCGCTGATGTCAAAGTGGTAGGTCGGCTGCTGACGCAGCACTTCGGCGCGCAGCGTCGGCGGATAGGTGAATTGATGGTCTGGGCTGGGGGTGGTGAAATCGCTAATGAGCGCCCCTTGCACCGGCGTCACGGGATAGGTCTGCGGCACATTGGCGACGACAACGCTCTGCTGCGCAGCGTTTACATGCTCCCATACACGCGGATGCCGCACGGCGCGGCTGTCGGCGCTAGCAAGCTGAGCATAACTGTAATTGGCACGATTGCGAAAGCCGTAAACGCCCAACACGCCCGGATCACGGCTGGTGAACATGCTTGACCACGCTGGAACAGTGATACACGGCACAGATGAGCGCAGTACCCCCCAACGCCCCGCCGCCATGAGCTGGCGCAGATGTGGCAAATCCGCTTGAAAGGTGTCAAACACGAGTTCAGGGCTGGCGCAATCCAGCCCAATCACGAGCACACGCGGGCGTGGGCGGCGTCTCCACTTGAGCATCAGCTTATTCAGTCGGCTCAGAATCCGCTAGCAAGCCGCTGAGTGTGCGCCCTTGCGTCGCTAAATATTCCTCAATGCTCGCCCGCAGCAGCTCGCGCACCTGTTTGATGTTCTGCGCAATCGTGCCAAGCACCCCGTTCACAAAGCGCGGCGTTGCCTCGCTGCCAAACAGCTTCGCCAGTTCAATCGCCTCGTCGATGGCCACCCCAATCGGCACACGCCGATCCACCCCGATCTCCCACAAGGCAATCCGCAGGATGTTTCGATCTACGACTGCCACTTGATCAATTGGAAAGTCCGGGGCATACGCGCCTAACAGCTCATCCAACACCGTTCGCACCTGCACGATGCCGAACACCAAGCGCTGAAAGTATTGCAGGATGCGCGTCTCTTCGTCTTCCAGCGTGCGCGTCTCTTGGATCAAATTGATGAGGTTGGTGGGCTGTTCACCCTCTGTCGAAGCGACAACAACGTCAATGTTGAGCGTGTCGCTGCCCCGTGCCAAGAAGTGGGCGATCACCGCCTCTACCGGGTGGCCTGTGGTGTCTACTTCGTAGAGGGCTTGCAGCGCAAGGCGACGCGCGAGGCTGCGCCCAGTCATTGGGCGTTCATGCGGCAAGACTTCAACCGACTCGATATCCTCCGGCTCGAAGTCCACATCTTGAAAGGGAAAATCGTACATAGGCACGGTCTTTGCAGTGGGCTGATGTTAACAGGCCGCTAGTTTACCTAAGAGCGCACGACCGCGCTATTGCGAACCTAACTAATGATGTGAACCTTGTTGGAGCGGCTTTCTTATCGCGTCAGCTCGCGCTGTGTCTCTTGTCTCACGTCCGGGCGCAAATCGGGCGACAGGCCGCGCAGCGCGCTCAACTCAGGGTAGTACATCTCGACGCGCGCGGGCGGCTGGCTGCGGCTCCATTCATCCTCCGCAATCAGCCATTCGTTCAACCGCGCGCAGATTTCTGCGCTCAGCAAGAAGATCGAGGCGAGCAAATACGCCCAAAACAGCAGCACGATGCCTGTGGCGATGCTGCCGTAGATGATGCTGTAATTGGCCAAATTCGCCAGATACCACTGGAAGGCCGACTTTGCCAGTTCCCACCCCACCGCGCCGAACATCGCCGCTGGCCAGATGGCATCCCAGTGCACATAGCGCGTTGGGACGAAGCGAAACAACAACGCGAAGATTACGAGGTTCAGCCCTAGCGGTAAGAACACTGTCCCCACGGTGAACCAGATGTTCAACTCCAGCGCCAGCGCGCTGAACAGCCGCAAAATGCCTGAAGTCAAAAAAGACGCGATCACCAGCCCCACCAAAATCACGCCCATCACCAACGCCAGCAGCCGCATCCGCCACATGCTGCGCAGCGCGGGCACAACGAAGATCTCATCCAGAAAGCGCGTCACCCCTGAAAATAAACCCGTTGCCGACCACAGCAGCCCCACCAGCGCCACCACGCCGAACTGCGTCCCTTGATCGACCACCGTGAACACCGTCTCTTGCAGCGTTTGCGCGGTCTCAGCCGGCAGAAAGAGCGCCAAACCGTTGATGATCTGCTCCTGCGCAACCGCCGGGCCGACTACTGCCCCGATGGCAATCGCCAACAGCAGCACGAGCGGGAAGATGCTGAACACCGCAAAGTAGGCCAGTGACGTGGCATGGAGCGACCCCACGGTGATGAAGTTGCGCACCGCGCGCAGCAGATAAACGGGCAGCGTCTGAGTCGCGTGTGGCATCGTGAGCCACCAGCTTTCGATCTGGCCACGCCAAGACTGCCACTGCTGTACGATCTGCTTTAACATAACCTGCTCCTCAATCGCTCAATTCAAGTCCGCATTGCCTCAAAGCGAATTGTTATGATTGTAAACAAAAAACACGTGAGATGAATTCGCGTTATAATCAAACACATAGATTGTACTCATCCGTTGGAGGAAACCCTCATGGATTTAGCAAAACTTGGACAAGATCTAGTTACTGTTCTGCGACCCGACTCGCTGTCGGATCTGATGGTCTACACGGTGTTGATTTTGTGTATCCTGACGCTGGCAGCTATCCCTGAGAAGAACGTCGTGCCGCCCTACCTGATTTACGTGGCGATGTTCTGCTGCGTCCTTGACCTTGTGCGCGGGGCTGGCGGGAACACCGTCCCGTTCTTGAACCGTTTCGAAATCGGCGGCGAAAACCTGCTGAGCAACCGCGGCTTCCTCACGTTCATGATGCACATCATCATGTGTCTGTTCCCGATGATCGCCGGCGCAATGACGCGCAAACACGGTCGCAAGGGCGGCCTCGCGCTGCCGTTGGGCCTCTCCGCTGGGATCGTAGCCGGCATGTACGTCATCGGGGCGTTCTTCCTGCCGAACGCGGTCTACGCCAAGATTTTCTAGCGCGGCTGCACCCACCAGCGCAGGCCATCGCTGAAGAGGTGGATCGTCCCATCTCGATCTGTGCGCAGCACGGGCGGCAGCGGGAATTGCAGCGCCAGCTCATCCAGCAGGTAGCGGCTGCTGCCGCCGCGGTCAAGCTGCATGACGATCACGCTCGGCTGCGCAGCCTCGACATACCACAGCTCAGACTGGTGCGCGCGCCGCGGCGCAGCCAAGTGCAGGACGTCGCTGTACAAAAGTTGATCAGACAGTGGGTAGTGTGTGTTCCCAGCAAACAGCACGCTGCGCTCGCCGTAAGTTAAGCGCAGCACGAGCGCGCTCTCGGCCAGCGACGTTGCCAAGTTGGGCCGCTCAGGCGGGTGCAGCACGTCGAAAGACAGCCCATCACTTAGCATAATCCGCGACCCGCGCGAGACGACCGCTTGCGGCACGTCGCGCAGCCGCTCCCACAAGGCGGCTTGTGTGTCGCTCGCGCTGGGTTGGCCGGTGCTGACGACAACGCCGACGTCATAGAAGCGCAGCGCCTCTAGCAGCGCGGCGTTGTCTGCGTCGTCGGGCTGCGTCAAGATGAGCATGTCGATCTGACGATCATTGTAGGGCATTACCTCGCCGAGCGCGGTCATCAAGCGCGTGGGGAAGCGTCCACCGTCGATCAAGACCTGCGCGCCCTGCGGCGTTTGAATCAGCACCGCGCTGCTGCGGCCAGCGTCCAGCCAGTACACGTGCAGCCGCCCGTCAGGCCGCTGCGCCAGCACCAAGCCTATCAGCCCTAGAAAGCAGACCGCCAGCCCCGCAGCCACCCGCCGCAGCGGCATCCGACGCAGGCGCGCCCACCATGACGGATCAAAATGACTGAGCATGTGGCCTCCTATCATGCCACCGTAGAAGAGCGCCACCCATACTGGGCTGAGGTAAACCGTCTGAGCAGCCATAGGCAGCGCCGCAAACGCGCGAACGATCCCTGTCGTCCACGCCAGCAGCACATACACCAACGCGAACAGCACCTCCCCCGCCGCAGGCAGCAGAGCGCTCAGCAGCACCGCCGGCAGCCCCACCACCAACACAGCCGCCTGCACAGGCAGCACCAACAGGTTGACCACCAGCGACACCCCCGACACCTGCTGAAAGTGCAGCATGAGCAGCGGCAGCGTCGCCGCCTGTGCGACGAGCGTCACCAACAGCAGATCGCTTAGCAGGCGGGCGAGCTGCTGGGCAGGCGGCCAATGCAGGCGTTCGCCTGCCCAGCGTTCACTCCAACGCTGGAGGGGCGGCAGCCACAACGCCAAGCCCAACACTGCGGCAAAGCTCAGCTGAAAGCCCACATCCCACAGCGCGAACGGGTTGAGCAGCGTTAGGAAGATCGCTGCCGCCGCCAAAGACGCCGGCAAGTAGGCCTTGCGCCGCACGAGCGGCGCGCCCAGAAGCAACGCGCACATGACCGCCGCCCGCAAGACCGATGCCCCCGCCCCCACGAACACCGTGTACACCCCAAGCACGCCGACCGTTATCAGCACTGCTAGCAGCGGGCGACGCTCGTTGAGGGGTCGCAGCAGCGCCAGCACCGCCCCGCTCAACACGGCCATGTTGAAGCCGCTGATGGCGATAATGTGCGAAAGCCCTGTGAGGCGGAACGCTTCGTCCACGGGGGCACTGATGTCGCGCTCACTGCCGAGCAAAATCCCGACGAGCAGGCCGCTTTGCGGCTGTGGCAGCGCCGACAGAATGATGACGCGCGCCGCCTCGCGCAGCGCGATCAACACAGACGTGACGTCGTCGTATGGCCGCGCCTGTACCAGCGTGAGCGTCCCTTGACGCATGACGCTGTGAACGCCCTGCCGCGCTAGGTAGTCCGTATAAGAGAAGCTGTCAAACTCGCCCGGCGGCAGCAGCACCCCAGCCACCGACACCTCATCCCCATAGCTGGCGGCGTCCTCTCGCGGCACAGTGACAAGCGCCGCGCCGCTCACTGGATGAGTCAGCGCCCCGTCAAAGACATGCAGGGCTTGAACGCGCAGCAGCGCGCGATCATCGCGCAAGTCCGGGGGCGCGCTGACGACACCCGTCAGCCCAACAGAACGACCGTGAAACTCAACGAGAGAGGAAGCAGTGAGAGAGAAAGTGAGCCGCAGCCCACCCAAACAGCCAACCATCACCAACAAGGCGACAGTCCGTCTCGTCGCATGCTGCCGCAGCAGCCACGCAGTGACAGCTGAAGCGACCGCGATGCCGACCCAAAAGCGCGCTGTGAGCGCTGGCCACTGGGCCGCGGCGACCATGCCGCTCAGCCATGTCAGCGCGATGATACCCAGCCGCATCAGGCCTGTAGGGGATGACTACGAAGAATACCGCTTGTTATCGCCCATGTCGGCATCGACGAGCTGCTCATGCGAGTCAACGGGACGTGGAATATGCACCGGTTGATACGGCTCTGAACGCACTACCCCAGCGTCCTGCTGCTGCTCGTTGAGGACGCTGATGCCGTTGCGCACTTGCGTAATGTTGCTCACTAGCAGTTGCTCCAGCCGCGTCAACACTTGCAGCGCGTATTGGTCAGCTTCGGCGGTGATGCGGTTGGCCTCTTGCAGCGCCGTCTCACGGATAGCTTTCGCGCGTTCCTGTGCAGCTTTGACGATTTCATCCTCATTGATGCGCTGCTCAGCGCGGTCACGATGCTGCTGCACGATGCGCGCAGCTTCCTCATGGGCTTCTGCCAACACGCGGTCACGCTGCGCGATGATCCGTGAGGCTTTCTCAATCTCATCAGGGATTGAGATGCGCATCTGGTCGATAATTTCCAGCGCGCGCTCCTCGTCGATCAGCGTATATTTCGTGCCGAAAATATGACGACCATCGTCGATCAGATCTTCAAGCCGGTCAACCAGATGTTGAATGTCCACGTTTATCCCTCCCGCACATCCTGCTAAGAAGATTGTCTCAAAAACTCGTAGCGTTCGATGATCGCTTGCGCCACATGCGGCGGAACCATCTTCGAGACGTCCCCGCCAAGCTCGCCCACTTCGCGAACGGTGCTGCTGCTGATGTACATATACTTCTCATCCGCCAAAATCGCCACCGTCTCCACGTCCGGCGCGAGTTTCTTGTTCGCCATCCCCATGCGGAACTCAAACTCAAAATCGCCAAAGACGCGCAGCCCACGGATCAGCGCCAGCGCTCCGACCTCCCGAGCAAAATTAACAGTCAACCCGCTGTATGAAACAACGGTGATCCGCTTTTCCTCGGTGAAGCACTGCTGCGCCAACGCGACGCGCTGTTCAAGCGGGAACAGCACGTTCTTCTTGGGGTTCGCGTAGATCGCAACAATCACCTGATCGAAGATCTTGGATGCTCGCAGCGCGATGTCGATATGCCCAAAGTGAATCGGATCCAGCGACGCTGGATACACCGCAATACGCCCCATGTGATCTCCCAACCAGTAGAGCTATCAATAACTATATAGTGAATATCACAAACACGCCAACCAAATATCCCCAGCAGCGCGTTTGATTTCACAACGCCGTTTTCAGGATACATCGCCTACGTCTTGCGTCTGCATGAGCACGAGTTGGCGCAGCAGTTGATGCTCTGGCCGTTCTAGGTTCGGGTCTTGCTCGTAGATGGTGCGGGCCTCTTGCTGCGCCAGCGCCACCAGATCGGGCATCATCAGCTCGGTCAACTGCAAGGATGACACCCCGCTCTGCCGCGCCCCCAACAGATCACCCGCCCCGCGCAGCCGCCAATCCAACTCGGCCAGCGCAAAGCCATCGTCCGTTTCGCGCATCTTGAGCAAGCGCTGCTGAGCAGGCGTCCACTCGCGTTCAGCGCCTTGATCGTTGTCCGCCAAATCATAAGGCTCAAAAATGCCCGACTCCACCATCAAGATGCAGAACGACTCATGCTCGCCGCGCCCCACGCGCCCACGAAACTGATGGAGCTGCGCCAGACCGAAGCGATTCGCGCTCTCGATCATGATGACGCTCGCATTCGGGATGTCCACCCCCACCTCAGCGACGCTCGTCGTCACCATAATGTCGTACTCATGCCGACTGAACGCCGCCATGATCTCGTCTTTCTCGCGCGGGGACATGCGCCCGTGCAGCAAACAGACGCGGTGATGGAAGAACACGCGCTTCAGCTCTTCATACGCTTCAACCGCGCTGCGCGCCTCAGATGTTTCGTCCTCGCTGGCCTCCACCAACGGGTGAATGATGAACGCCTGCCGTCCCTGATTAAGCTGCGACTCGATAAAGTCATAGACGCGCTCGCGCTCCGATGGCAAGTTGATCTGGGTCTTGATCGGGCGGCGACCTTTGGGCTTCTCGTCGATCACGCTCAAATCGAGGTCAGCGTACATCGTGAGCGCCAGCGTACGCGGGATCGGCGTAGCCGTCATCACGAGCAAATGCGGGTGCGTGCCTTTGCCGCGCAGCCGTGCGCGCTGCTCCACGCCAAAGCGGTGCTGCTCATCGACCACCGCAACGGCCAGCTGCTTGAACTCAACGCCCTCTTGAATCAGCGCGTGCGTGCCCACCACCACATCAATCTGCCCATCAGCCAGCCCACGGTAGACCGCTTCGCGTTCGCTGGCACTCAGCGCGCCCGTCAGCAGCCGCACAGTTGGGGGGCGCTCGCCGGGGAAGTTGGCAAAGGCGCTGCTCACCCCGCGATAGTGCTGCTCCGCGAGGATGCTCGTCGGGGCCATCAACGCAGCCTGCATCCCGTTGTGGACGGCCAGCGCCATCGCGGTGATCGCCACCGCTGTTTTGCCCGCGCCTACGTCGCCTTGCACCAATCGGTTCATCGGCACTGGGCGCTGCACATCGTCGAGGATGTCGTGAATGGCGCGCATCTGAGCGCTGGTCATCTCATACGGGAAGGCAGCCGCCAAGAAGCTGTCGAGGAAGCCCGCCTCCACTTTCAGCGGGATGCCCGGCACGGCCTGCCAGTCACGCCGATTGCCGAGGATCGCCAATTGCAGCAGCAGCAGCTCGTCGAAGACCCGCCGCCGCCGCGCGTGTTCGAGGTGATCCCACCCCTCAGGAAAGTGCAGATTGCGAATCGTCCAGCCTAGATCAGCCAGATCAGCCCGCTCTAGCGTTCCAACTGGCATATAATCCGGCACAAACGTTGACCACGTGTCAACGGCTTGCTTCATCATTCGGCGGAAGCTGCGCGGCTTGATCCCCTCCTTGAGCCGATACACTGGCACAATTCCAACCGTATGGAGGTTTTCTTTTTCGAGCTGCTCCCACTCTGGGTTGGTCATCTGAAAGCGATTGCCGAAGAGCGTCACCTTGCCGCTGACGACAATCTGCATCCCCTCTCGTAACACGTTGCGCAGGTAGTGGCCGCCGAAGAAGGTGATGTCCATGCGGCCTGTGCCATCTTCGAGCGTCAGCGCAAAGTCGCGCCGACCGCTGCTGCTCACGCGCAGGTGCGGTTTCGTTACCTTCCCGACGACTGTGTTCACGAGGTCAAGTTCTAGGTGATTGATCGTGTTGAGCCGCGTGTAGTCATCGTAGCGCCGCGGCAGATAGTAGATCAGGTTTTCGACCGTCCGAATGCCGAGCGGGGCCAGCGTGTCGGCGATCTTCTGCCCCACCCCCTTGATGACAGTTACCGGCTGGCGAAGCTGCTGAAGCCGCTGCATGGCCTCCTCAAGGCTCAAATCGGGGCGCGCTTGGCGTGGGGGGCGCTCCATGCGCGGCAGGGGCTTAAGGTCAGACCCTTGCGGGTTGATGAACTTGTATTCGAATTCAAACACCTCGCGCGGGCTGTCCGTCATGCGGGGCTGCTGCGGCTCAGTGCGCGCAGGCGCTGTGCGCCGGTCGCCCTCGCGTGCGGATTTCGTGCCGCGCTCTGGGCGCGATTTCTCACCCCGTGCGGGGCGCTCCGGGCGGGGAGCTTGATCAGGGGTCGGCGTGCGCGGCGGCTCTACGGCAGAGCGTTCGCCCCCCCGCTGCGGGCGCAGCTCGCCGCGTGGGGGGCGCTCGCGTCGCGGCTCCTCGCGTGGGGAGCGCTCTTCGCCCGGCTCACGCTTCTCGCGTGCCTCTTTCGTAGGGGTGGCATTCTGCGCGCTGAACTGCGCCTTCAACGCCTCTAGCTGCTGCCGAAACTGCGACGGCACAGGCGCGCGCCCCGTGATGCGATCCAACATGTAGTTGATGCGTTTGATGCGCTCGCGTTTGTCGTCGGTGCTGTCATACGCTCGCATGATGGCGGGCAGTTCCTCGGCCAAAATAAGGTGCTCAGCGCGGCGCGCCTCGCTGCGCACGTCTGCCGACCACTGCTCTGAGTAGGCTCCGAGGCCACCGATGATCGTTTGATTGTTGCATCCGTTTTCACGCTCTTGCTTCAAGACTTTGACGAGTGTTTCCAGCGCTGACGGCATAGTCCTCTACACTTTCCAATTGCGCGATAAGGTTGTAGCGCCCAGTGACCCGATCCCGATATGCGTGCCGAGCGTTGGCCCGACCTCCACAATCGGGGTGTCTGGGGGCGCAATGTCTCCTAGACGGTCAAGAAAGGCGCGCGCCCCGTCCAGATTCTGGATGTGCAGCACCACCAAGCGATCAAGCGGGGCTTGCGCCGCCACCAACTCGTACAGATGATCAATCGCCTTGCTGAAGGTGCGAATGCGTTTGATGGGGTGCACTTGGCTGTCGCGCACTTCGATGATCGGCTTGATTTGAAGCAGCGCGCCGACGCTGCTGATGAAGCTGTTCACCCGACCGCTGCGGCGCAGCGCATCCAGCGAGTAGAGCGCCGCGTACAGCTTCTGGTGCTTGCGCACTTTCTCCAGCGTCTCAACGACCGCCTGCACACTGCCCGTCGCGGTGGCCACCTCCGCGGCAATCAACACCTGCATCCCCAACCCCATCGTCAGCGTCTGGCTGTCGATCAGGGTGAAGCGGCTCGCGTCGATCTGAGCCGCCGCCGCGCGAATGTTGGCAAACGTGCTGCTGAGCGCCGCCGGCACATGCACGCCGATGACATGATCGTAGCCTTCCAGCGCTCGGCGCAAGAAGTCCGCGGCAAAATCCGGCGAGGGGGCGGCTGTCGTCGGGTAGGGGTTAATCGTCGGCAGGGCACGGTAGAACGCCTGCCGATCAAGCTGCACACCGTCGTCGGCAAAGCTTTGATTGTGATAGCTGACATAACAGGGAATGACTACAATCTTCCACTGCGCCAACAGCTCCGGGCTGATGTCACACACGCTATCCGTAACAATCCTAATCTTCTGAAAAGTCATCGTCGTACTCGTACTCGCTTTCAAGGATCACGACTCCAGCTGCTTCGGCCCCCAACAACGCAGCTACAGCCGCACAGTAGGTCGTGAAGTTCACAGGGTATTCGCCCCACTCAGCGCTCAGGCGCTCTTGGGTCATGCGCACTTGCTCCGTCATGCCAGTTCGCGCTTGCAGGATCACCGTCTCTTCAATGTCGTCGAATTCAGTCAAGAACTCTACCAGTTGATCAATCGCTTGGCCACGTGTGCGCACCTTTTCAGTGACTTTGAACTGCCCGTCCTCGATGGTCAGCAGCGGCTTAATCCCTAGTAGACTGCCTAGCACGGCACGCGAGTCTGCCATAATCTTGTTGCGGCGCAAATATTCAAGCGTTTCGACATAGTACATACTATACACCCGTTCTAACGCTGAGCGAACGGTGTCTAATAACTCAGCAAGAGGTGCTCCCTCTTGTGCTAGCTGCGCCGCAAGCTGCACAACAATCCCCTGTGCCGCGCAGATCGTCCGCGAGTCCAGCACAACGATCGGGCAGGTGCTGGCTTGCACCTGCACAGCAGCACCACGCGCATGATCAAAGCTCTTGCTGAGTTCCCGTGAGGGATGAATCGACACGATGGCCGTGTGTGAGCGCACCAGTTGGCGATACAGACCAGCGTATGCCTCCATCGACGGCGGCACGACACGTGGCACAAGGTGCGGGTCAGCCATCAGCCGCAGCAGGTCATCCAGCACAAAATCCGGCCCCTCTTGAAGCCGATGCGGACCGATCTCTATCGTGTTGGGCAGCACGTGCACAGTGTACTGCTGCGCTATGTTACGCCGAGCAAAGCGGGCGCTGCTGTCGGTGACAATTGCAATCGACATGAACTATTCTAGACTCATCAGCAGTGGATAAAGCGGCTGGCCGCCGTTCAACCATTCAATCGTGAGATGAGGGTACTGCTTGGCCATCTGTGCGCGCAGGGCATCCGCCTGTTCATCGGCCAGCTCGCTGCCAACGAACACTGTGAGCAGCTCATGCTGGTCAGCTTCGGCATCGGCCAGCAGCGCCAGCGTCACCGACGCGAGATCCGCGCCATGAGCGACTGGCGTGCCGTTCTTCAAGCCCAGCCACTCCCCTTTTTGGATGCCGCTCTGCGCCACATCGCGCGATGCAGTGGTAACCTCTAGCGTCGTCACCACATGAACGGCAGACGTCATCCGCTCCAACATATTTACTACAGGCTGCTCTCGCACGTCTAGATAGGCCAGCAGCGCTGCCATCCCCTGCGGGATGGACTTGGTTTGCACAACGTGAACCTGCTGATCGGGCAGCAGCGCGGCAGCTTGCTCCGCGGTCAAAATCAAATTGCGATTGTTGGGCAAAAAGATCACATTGCGATACCGAATGCGCCGTGCTGCCGCCACGAAATCCGCAACGGGCGGGTTCATCGTCTGGCCGCCTGCGATCACTTCATCCGCGCCGTATTCCAGCATGACCTGTCGCAAGCCCTCGCCTGCCGCAACCGCCACCACGCCGACCCCTTCAATCACTGTCAGTTCTTGCGACCGCGAGCGATTCTGATAAGCCAGCGCTTGGCGCTGCATGTTTTCGACCACAACATCATCTAGCTGCGCGCCCAAACGCACCGCATAGTCCAACGGCACAGCCGGGTTCTCGACGTGCACGTGCACCTTGATCAGCGACCCATCCCCATCCACCAACGGTGACCAACCCATCGCGCTGATGTCACGCCGAATTTGCTCCAGCGGCAGATTGTCCCCAATCATCAAGAACTGCACGTCGTAACCGTATTCTTCTGATTGTTCAGGGGCGGAAAGGATCGTAAGGGCAGGCAGCCCTGCGAGATCGGCTTGCCTTAACGGTTCGCCATCTAGAAAGCGCAGCACCCCCTCCAAGATGAGCACCAGACCATACCCCCCAGAGTCAACGACACCTGCTTGGCGCAGCACTGGCAGCAGGTCAGGGGTCGTCATCAAAGCTTGGCGTGCCTCACGCACGAATAAAGCGTACAAGTCATACAAGTCAAGGTCAGTGTGTCGAGCGATCGCCTCTGCTGCTGCATACGCCACCGTCAGGATCGTGCCCTCAACAGGCGGCATCACCGCGCGCACCGTCTCGTAAGCGTAGTTCACAGCCGACTGACACGCGCGCAGAAACCCCTCCGCATCCATGACCTCCACACCGTTCAGCCCGTCGGCGAATCCGCGCAGCAGCATCGACAAGATCGTGCCGCTGTTGCCGCGCGCCCCGCGCAGCGCCCCACGTGCCAGCGCATCGCTCACCTGCCCGATGTGACGTGTGTCTAACTGCTGGATGGCAGCCGCGGCGCTCTCCAACGTGTGCCACATGTTCGTGCCCGTGTCGCCATCTGGGACGGGGAATACGTTCATGGCGTTGACGGCGTCGCGGTGCTGTTCTAGCCACATAAGCGCTGCACGAATGCAAATAGTGAACAACAGTCCATCACAGACTCGCGCGGTGGAAGCAATCATCGCTTCTTACTCTCCTTAAGCTTAGCTGCGGCTCAACGCCGAACTAGTCCATTTCAAGCTGCAACCGAGTGCGCAGCGCAGCAACCCCAGCGGCTGCCCCATGGGGGTGCTGAAAGATCACCGTTCCCGCCACAATGATATTAGCGCCCGCCTCCACTGCGGCGACAATCGTCTCTTCAGTGATGCCGCCATCTACCTCGATGTCGATCTGACGCCCCTGCTCATTGGACATCGCCAGCAGGCGGGCCATCTTCGGCAGCATCGTCGGCAGGAACTGCTGCCCACCAAACCCGGGGTTGACGGTCATCACGTTGACGTAATCCACTAGATCGATCACTTCACGTGCCATCTCTGCGGAGGTGTGCGGGTTCAAGGCTAAGCCGACTCGTGCGCCAGCATCACCGATCATCTGCAGCGTGCGGTGCAGGTTCGGGCTAGCCTCGTAATGCACGCTGATCATGTTCGCGCCGGCCGCTGCAAACGCCTGCACATACCGTTCTGGCTCGACGATCATGAGGTGTACATCCAGCGGCAGCTTGGTCACACGGCGCACCGCCTCTACGACGACAACCCCCATCGAAATATTGGGGACGAAGCGACCATCCATCACGTCAATATGAAGCAGGTTAGCGCCGCCCGCTTCGACTGTCTGAATTTCCTCTTGCAAGCGCGCAAAGTCTGCTGCCAGCAGCGACGGCGCGATCTGAATGTTCTGAATCCCCACCTCTAGCTTCCTTCCCCAAGAATTATTGCGCAGATACGTTTAGTAACAACTATTTGTCCGCATTGTAACGCAAAACGTTCATAAACCTACGTGATACCTCGCCGGGAACGCCGACGATCGCCAACAGCACCCCTAGCACGATCAACAACGCCCCCAACCACAACGCAGGGGTCATGGCTTGCCCCAGCAAGATCACGCTCAGCAGCGCGCCAACTAAGGGCTGCGCGAAAAAAAACAGGGACGCCGTAGCCGCCGGGACGAGCGCAAACGACCGGTTCCACAGCCACATGGCCGCCGCAGTGGACACCACGCCTAGATACAACACCCCCAAGACCGTGACCATTGTGATCTCACCGATTGAGCGCGTTTGCAGCTCTACCCAACTCGCCGGCACAGTGAAACACAACCCACCGACGAACGCCACGAGTGTGACGACCAACGTGTCCACTTGACGGCTCACCATGCGCACCAAGACGCTGTACAACCCCCACGTGAGCGCAGCCACCGCCAACGCCAAATCACCCAGCGCCGTGTCTACGCCCAGCGAGACTGATGCAGGATTCACGATGACGATCACGCCTAACGTGGCCAAGCTGACCGCTGCAAAACGCGCAGCAGTTAGCGGCTCCCGCAGCAGCGCCACGCCGAACAACACGATAAAAGCGGGGGATGCACTGGTGATGAGAGTTCCATTCATTGCAGTAGAAATATCTGTGCCGACAAACTGCGCGCCGAGGCTCACACCGAAGCCGATCACTCCTACGCCCATCAAGCGCAGCCAGTCGCGCGGTGTGAGGCGTGGCATTTTCTGAGAGAGCACAACAAATGGCAGCAGCGCCAAACAGCCTAAGATCAGGCGAATGGTGAGCAGCGTGAAAGGGGGGATCGTCTCCAACACGACATCCGATACCACATACATCCCACCCCAAATAGCGCTCGCTGTGATGCCATAAATCGCTCCGCGAAGCATCATTTTTGTGCAAAACTCCTGAATTTTATGTGCAACTTTTCATCTTGTAATGCTTGCGAACATTTAGCGACACGATATACTCACGAATATTAGTGGCACTCAAGGGTTGCTAGCTGTTCAATCATAGCACGGCTTGGGTATGCTCACTCATGTCACAGTTTAGTTAGGAGATGAAAAAATGCGAAAAATAGGTTTGTTGTTTGCTGCACTTGCTATGGGCGCGCTTGGGTTCTCGGCTGCGAGTGCCCAAGACAATGTCATCAAGATTGCATCGCAAAGCCCGCTGTCTGGCCCGCAGTCGGCGCTCGGCATCGGCATCCGCAACGGCACAGAGCTGGCCATCCGTCAGCTCAGCGGCCCGATTGAAGCCCTCGGCTTCACCATCCAGTACGTTCCGTTCGACGATCAAGCGCTGCCTGACATCGGCGTCTCCAACGCTCAGCAGATCATCGCAGACGCGGCTATCCTCGGCGTAATTGGCCACCTCAACAGCGGCGTCGCCATCCCTTCTAGCGAAGTCTACGCCACTGCTGACTTGGTGATGGTCTCGCCCTCCAACACGAACCCCGTCGTGACTGATCGCGGCCTGCCCAACGTCAACCGCATCTGCGGTCGTGACGACTTCCAAGGCCCGACGGCCGCCCAGTTCGCCTTCGACCGTGGCGTAACGAGCGTGTTCATCCTCGACGACACGACGGCCTACGGCGTCGGTCTAGCGGACTTCTTCGAGCAAAAAGCGCTCGAGCTTGGCATTGAGGTGTTGGGGCGTCAAGGCACGGCTGAAACCGCCAACTTCGACAGCATTATCACCCCGATCGTCTCGCTCAACCCCGATGCGATCTTCTTCGGCGGCATCTTCAACCAGACGGGCGTGTTCATCAATCAGGCGCGCGCAGCCGGCTTCGACGGCATCTACCTCAGCGGTGACGGCTCCGACAGCACTGAATTCGCCGCCCTCGCGGGTGAAGCCGGCATCGGCACGCTGCTGACCTCGACCGCTGGCCCGGCCAGCCTCTTCCCGAACGCGGCCCAGTTCATCGCTGATTACACCGAAGCCTTCGGCGGCCCGCCGATCACCTACGCCACGGAAGCCTACGACGCGACGGCTGTTCTGCTGTTGGCCATCGAAAAGGCTATCCAAGACGCTGGCGGCATGATGCCCACCCGCGCTGCGGTCGCTGCTGCCGTGCGCGAGGTCGAATATGAAGGCCTCACCGGCCCGATCAGCTTCGACGCCAACGGTGACCGCACCTTCGCCACCTACTACGTGTTGGAAGTCCGCAGCGGTGACCCCGCCACCTACGATGAGACGAAAGAGGTCATCGGCATCGTCGAACTGCCCTCACCGCTCACCACCGTTGAGCCAGCGCTGAGCAGCATCGCCAGCATCGTCTCTGACCTCGCCTCAGGCGACGAGCCTGAGTTCACCCTGCTGCTGACGGTCGTCGCGGCGGCCGATCCGGCCATTTTGGAAGCGCTGGCCGACCCCGACAGCAACATCACCGTTTTCGCCCCCACTGATGAGGCCTTCTTGGCCGCGATTGAGGCCCTCGGTGGCGACGCTGCCGCCCTGCTGGCCGACACCGAGCTGTTGACCAACGTCCTGCTGTACCACGTCGTGGAAGGCTCAGTTTTCTCCAGCGACCTCAGCACGATGATGGTTCCGACCCTGCTTGGGCCAGAGCTGAGCATCGTCGTCAGCGAGTCGGGTGTGACGGTCAACGGCGCGAACGTCATCCTAGCCGACGTTGAGGCTTCCAACGGCGTAATTCACGTGATTGACGCTGTGCTGCTGCCACCCACTGAATAATCGCAACAGGTTCACCACTGGCGGATCGGGCTTGCCCATCCGCCAGTTTTTTCTGAACAAGTGGAGCCATACATGAACGCACCGGGCGTGATTACCGAGCCACAGCCAGTCAAAATTTCTGCGCTGATGCAGTTTCGCCAGTCATGGTTTTACCGATTTATCTTGTTCCCGCTTGGGCAAATTTTGCTGTTTATCCTAGGGGCCACCGTCGTTTTGACGATTGCGGTGTACTTGATCGCCTACATCCTGCCCCCACCCAACTCCCGCGTGTTCGTCCCAGATGCCATCGGTCGACAGCTCGCCAGTTGGATCATCAACGGCGTGAGCATCGGCTTTCTGTACGCGATGATCGCGCTGGGCTACACGATGGTGTACGGCGTTCTTAAATTTATCAACTTTGCGCATGCTGAAATCTTCATGGTCGGTGGGATCGTCGGCTATGAGGTGACGATGCGTTTAAACGAAGCAGGCATCCTCGCAGATATGAACCCCGCGCTGATGGTCACCTTCATGGTTCTCACCGCCATGTTGATCAGCGGCACGTTGGCAGTGATCGTCGAACGGGTGGCCTACCGCCCTCTGCGCCGCGCGCCGCGCCTCGTCCCACTGATTACAGCCATTGGCCTCTCGTTCATCCTACAGGACGTGGTGCGCGCAACGATGCAGATCACCCGTGCCCAGTTCGATCTGGTCTATCCGACTAAGAACATTGCGGTTTACACCACGCCCATTCGATTCACCATCGGCGAGAACCCCGTGTCGGTGCGGCCTACCTTTGTGCTGATCATCATCGCCGCGATCATCATGCTGGTGGCTCTCAACTACTTTGTGAACGGCACAAAGTGGGGGCGTGCCATCCGCGCAGTGTCGCAAGATCAGACCATGTCCGGCCTGCTCGGCGTCAACGTCAACCAGCTCATCGCGCTGACGTTCTTCATCGGTGGCGCGTTGGGCGGCGCGGCTGGGGCGCTGTTCGGTTTAAACACCGGCTCAGTCAACGCTTACATGGGCGTAACCCCGGGGTTGAAGGCTTTCATTGCTGCGGTGCTGGGCGGCATCGGCAACCTGACCGGCGCGCTGCTCGGCGGCTTGACCATCGGGCTGATCGAGTCCTACTTGAATGGCTTCTTGTTCTTCTACGATAGCATCGGCCTCGGCTTCCGCTGGACGGATGTGTTCGTGTTTCTTGTGCTGATTTTGATGCTGCTGTTCCGCCCATCTGGCATTTTGGGCGAAAAAGTCGACGAGAAGGTGTAATTGATCATGACGACCCTCACACAGACCTCATCTCGGCCGTGGTATGAACCGTTAACATCCCCAGTGGTTTTAACGATCATGGCAATCATCTACGGCGTACTGGTGACACTTTCGCTGTTCGTCGTGCCGCGCACCGATCCCTTGTTCAACCTCGTCAGCATGGTGACATTCTCAGCATTTGTGATCACGCCTGTGATCTTCCTGTCTTTGCCGATCAAAGCGCTGTACCGCGGCATCCTGATTGGCATCGCGCTGCTGGTGATTATGCCGATTATCGGCATCTACTTCCCTGAGTATCTGGAAGTGGTCATCCAGATCTGCATTTTTGCGAGCCTCGCGCTTGGCCTCAATATGGTCGTAGGCTATGCCGGTTTGCTTAACCTCGGCTACGCAGCGTTCTTTGCAGTTGGGGCGTATCTGTGGGGGATGTTGACGTCCACTGCCAACACCGTTTTTCGTCAAAACGGCCTGATTCTCACGTCAAACGAGATCATCCCTGTGATGATCTTGGGGGCAGGTGTTGCGGGGTTGGCGGCAATTGTGCTGGGCGTGCCCGTGCTGCGTTTGCGCGGGGACTACCTCGCCATCGTGACGCTGGGCTTCGGGGAGATCATCCGCGTGGTGGCGCGCAGCCTTGACCGCCCCGTAAACTGGACGAACGGCGCACTGGGTTTGAACAACATCGCCCCCGTGCCCTCTCAATGGCTCACCCCCACTGCCGCCAACACGATTGCCTTCCTCGACGTCAACGTGCGATCACTCAGAGTAGATCGTGTTGACGTTGTTTCAAACAACTTGATGGTTTATCTCATGTCGATTGCGCTGCTGATGCTCTTCGTCTATATCAGTCGCACGCTGGAAGACTCGATGATCGGGCGCGCGTGGACGGCTATCCGCGAGGATGAGATTGCTGCAGAAGCGATGGGCGTGCCGCTGCTGGGGATGAAGCTGCGCGCCTTTGCGTTGGGTGCGGCATTCGGCGGCGCGGTGGGGGTGCTGTTCAGCGGCAAGCAGTCCTTCATCGACCCGAACAGCTTCTTGCTGCTGGCTTCGATCAGTATCCTTGCGATGGTCATCCTCGGCGGGATGGGCGGCGTAAAGGGTGTAGTCGTCGGCGCTGTCATCGTCAAGCTGCTAGAGCTGCACATCTTGACGAACATCGGCCTGCAAATCAACCAGATGCGCAACACCGGCACGGAAGTTCTCGGCTTCAACATGGCCAACCTGAGCGCCGAACTAGAGCCGACGCGCTTCAAGCCGCTCATTTTCGGTCTCATTCTGGTGCTGATGATGATCTTCCGACCGGAAGGCTTGCTGCCCGCACAGCGTCGCCGCATGGAAATACAAGAATCCCGCGAACCCAATGCGGCGGCCACCTAAGGAGCTGATTCATGACTGCACTGCTTGAAGTCAAAGGGCTTGTCAAATCGTTTGGTGGGATTGCCGCGGTGCGCGACGTCACAACGAGCATCGAGGCAGGGAGCATCAGCGCGATCATCGGCCCCAACGGCGCGGGCAAAACCACCTTGTTCAACCTGCTGACGGGCATCTACAAGCCTGACAGCGGCAGCATCACCTTCGCAGGCAAATCCCTGATCGGCTTACGCCCTGACCAAGTTCACAAAGCCGGGATCAGCCGCACTTTCCAGAACATCCGCTTGTTCCCCAGCATGACCGTCGTCGAAAATGTCATGGTGGGCATGCACTCGCGCCTGCGCTTGTCGATCGTTGAAACGCTGCTGCGCACGCCAAGCATGCGCGCTCAAGAGCAGCACGTGTTGAAAAAATCGATGGAAATGCTCAAGTTTGTGGGGATCGCAGACAAAGCCAACGAAGTCAGCCGCAACCTACCCTACGGCGACCAACGGCGCATTGAGATCGCCCGTGCGCTCGTCTCAGAGCCACAGTTGATCCTGCTCGACGAGCCGACGGCAGGCATGAACCCACAGGAAAGCGCCGCCGCGATGAACTTGTTCCGCCGCGTGCGCGACGAGTTGGGCATCACCATCGTGTTGATCGAGCACGATATGCGCGTGGTGATGGGCATCAGCGAGCACATCGCTGTGCTAGACTATGGTCAAAAGATCGCCGAAGGAACGCCCGATGACGTGCGCAGCAACCCACGCGTGATCGAGGCCTATCTAGGTCGGCGGGCATCCACAATCGGAGAGAGAGCATGAGCGCTCCACAGGGAGAGATTGTCCTCAAGATCGACAACATCAACACCTACTACGGCCACATTCACGCCCTGAAGGGGATCTCGCTGGACGTGCGCCAAGGGGAAATTGTGACGCTCATCGGCACGAACGGCGCGGGCAAAAGCACCACCCTGCGCACGATCAGCGGGGTGGTGCGCCCACGCACTGGCAAGGTGACCTTCAAAGGCAAGGACATCACTGGCATGAAAAGCCACGAAATCCAAGCGATGGGCATGAGCCATGTGCCTGAAGGGCGGCGCATCTTCCCACAGCTCACTGTGATGGAAAACCTCGACATGGGCGCGTGGAACGTCAAAGAGTCGAAAGAAATCGAGAAGCGCAAGCAGCGCGTCTTTGAGCTGTTCCCACGGATGAAGGAGCGCATCTTCCAGAAAGGCGGCACGCTCTCTGGCGGTGAGCAGCAAATGTTGGCCATTGGCCGCGCGCTAATGGTTGACCCGGACATCTTGCTGTTAGATGAGCCGAGCATGGGGCTGGCCCCTGTGTTGGTGGAGGTGATCTTCGACATCATCCTCCAACTGAACAAACAGGGGACGACGATCTTGCTGGTGGAGCAGAACGCTTTGATGGCGCTGGAAGTGGCCAGTCGCGGGTACGTGCTGCAAACCGGCGAGATCACCCTCAGCGACAGCGCCCAGAACCTCGCCAACAACGACAGCGTGCGCAAGGCCTACCTCGGCGAGGAGTAGCCCCCGAGCCGCAGCGTTAGCGCCCCTGACCATGCGCGACTTACTGGCCGCTCTTTCATTCCTAACTGTGCTGCCCACGACCAGCCGTAAGCATGCTGCGGCCGGTCGTTCTTTTGGCTGGTTCCCACTCGTTGGCCTGCTGGTCGGCACAGTGCTGATGAGCATTCAAGTCCTTGTGCCGCCGGCGCTTGCTCCACTTCTCATCTTGGCTGCGTGGGTCATCTTGACAGGTGGGCTGCACCTCGACGGGTTCGCTGATACCTGTGATGGGCTGCTAGCCACCACCACACCCGAGCGCCGCCGCGAGATTATGAAAGACCCACGCACCGGCACGTGGGCGGTGGTGGGGGTCGCGCTGCTTTTGATTGCCAAGCTCTATTTGATCCCACAAACAGCGCCGATCATGCTGCTGCTTGCGCCCGTGGCGGGGCGTTGGGCAATGGTGGTGGCAGCGGTGGCCCTCCCCTACGTCGGCGGTGACGGGCTGGGGGCGTATTTTCGGCAAGGCTTGACGCGCTGGCAGCTTGCCCACGCGAGCCTGTTCGCGCTGGGGGTGGTCGCTGTCGCAGCCGAAGCCACACAGTATCACTCGCTACTGATGGTCGGAGTGCCGTTGTTGGCGCTCATGTTCGGCGGCTGGGCGGCGCAGCGGCTGGGCGGTGGCCTCACTGGCGATGTCTACGGCGCAACTTGTGAGCTGACGGAAGTCTTGTTCCTGCTGGGGGCTGCGTGGCTGGCCGCGTGATCCTGCTGCTGGGCGGCGCACGCAGCGGCAAGAGCCGAACCGCCGAACAATGGGCGAAAGCGCGCGGCGGGCGCGTGCTGTTCATCGCCACTGCGCAGGCTTTCGACGATGAGATGCGCGAGCGTATCGCTCAACACCGCGCCGAGCGACCGCCCAACTGGGACACACTTGAGCAGCCGCTGCACATGTCAGCGCTGCCCGCCACGCTGGGCTATGACGTCATCATCGTAGATTGCATCACGCTGCTGGCGTCGAATGCGCTGCTAGCGCTGCCAGAGGACTGCACCCAAGCAGAGGCCAACGCCGCTGTGATGGTTGAGATCGACGCGCTGCTGCGGGTGGCCTCTCAGTCGCAGGCGACGTGGCTGCTCATCAGCAACGAGGTGGGCATGGGGATCGTCCCGCCCTATCGGCTTGGTCGCCTCTACCGCGATGCACTCGGCAGCGCCAATCAGCAGCTGGCCACACACGCGGATGAAGTGTACTTGCTTGTTGCAGGCATCCCGTGGCGGCTAAAATAGCCTCGGTTGGGCGCTCGATCAACACAACTATCAATGGTAGCCCTGTGGAGAGTCGGTATGACACTGCCATTTGTCACCATCATGATGCCCGTGCGCAATGAAGCTGCCTTCATTGAGCGCAGCTTAGGGGCCATCCTCGCGCAGGATTACCCACCTGACCAAATGGAAATCCTCATCGCAGATGGGCGCAGTGACGATGATACCGTGGCGATCATCCAGCGCATTGACACAGCAGGCCGCGTCCGCGTGATCGACAACCCAGACATCATCCAAGCGAGCGGGCTAAACCGCCTCATTGAACACGCACAGGGCGAGTACCTCATCCGCGTGGATGGGCACACGATCATCGCCCCGAACTACGTTAGCGAGTGTGTCCGCCTGCTACGAGAGACGAGCGCAGCCAACGTGGGCGGGCCGATGAACCCCGTAGGTGAAACGCGCATGGGGCGCGCGATTGCTGCCGCGGGGCGCAGCCCATTTGCCGTCCCAAGCGCTTTTCACGTCAGCAGTCGCGCGCAGTACACGGACACTGTCTACATGGGTGCATGGCCGCGCAAGGTGATCACCGCGTTAGGCGGCTACAAACCCATGCGCGCCAACGAAGATTACGAACTCAACGTGCGCATTCGGCAAGCTGGCGGTCGCATCTACTTTTCGCCCACGCTTCAATCGCTTTACTACGGTCGGCAGACGCTGCCTGCTTTGTGGAAACAGTACTACCGCTATGGTCGCTCCAAAGTGAAGACTTTGCGCTTGCATCCGCGCTCACTGCGCCCGCGTCAGATCGTCGCGCCGCTGTTCGTCGCAGGGTTAATTCTGGGGCCGATTGTCAGCCTGTTCATCCCCGCGTTGGCTGTCCTGTATCTGGCAGGCATCGCGGCATACCTTGTCGCTAACTTGGCCTTTTCTGTGCGTCAAGCCAGCCAGAACGGCTGGGATTTGCTGCCGCAGCTGCCTATCGTATTCCTCACGATTCACCTCGCATGGGGGCTTGGTTTCTGGCGTGAACTGTTGTTGCCTGAATTGCTCGACGGCGTTAAATTATGACGCACGGCGAGCGCGGTTCATCGTCCAGACAGCTTTTCAGCGCTCATTTGATGCACAAGTTCATACCTTTAGAGCAACAGGGGGTACGGTATGAAAGGGGTTGTTTTAGCACTTCTTTGTCTGCTAATCGTCCGTGTCATCGCCCAAGAACCGCATCCGCCAAAAACTCCGACCGAGGACGCAGCAGTCACAACAGAAATCCCTGCGTTGGAGACGGCCACAGAGCTACCCACGCCCACAGCCATCCCTCATGTCCCAGACGCGACAGATGCGCCCCCTGAACCATCCGCCACCTACGACACAACGCCCACCGAAATTTCCCCCACAGAAACGCCGCCGCCCAGCCCTACACCCACTGATACAAGCCCCCCGCCCACAGATAACCCAACGGAACCTACCCCACCAGCCGAGCCAACAGCCACCGCAGCTAACTCACCCACGCCAACATCAATCGCGCCAACCAGCTTTGAAACGACGTTTGAGGGGGGCATGATTCCTGTCGATTGGCAGTTCACAGGCTTATGGACGGTGGTACAAACCGAGAGCGGCCATGCCTTGCAAGCAGACCTGAACGGTGGCATGCTGTCGTTTGCGGCGCTTCCCTACCCGTTCTACGTGGAGGTTGACCTCTGGTTACAAACAGGAAGCGTGACGATCCAAACCGACGAGAACCATCCACTTGTCAAGTTGACGCCGCAAATTCTGTCTCTCGCGGGCTGCGCGTTGGAAGAAGCGACGGTCTCACTCACGGGCTGGCACACGCTGCGCGTTGTGTGGGCAGAGCACAGCGTTAGCGCTTCAATTGGCGGCATCACTCTTATCCAGCCGTGCGACCTGCAATTTGCCCAAGCTGAAGCGATAAAACTAACTGCTGACGGCGGGCTGCTGCGCATTCGCCGCGTGCAGCTCGCGGTGGGCAGCCCAGCATCTTCCGCTCTACCCGTTGAGCCAGCGCCGCCCTCTACTGCTATCCTCCCAGTCGAAACCCCCACCACTTTGCCCCCCATTGTCAGCAGTGCAGCGCAGCCCTTGTCCGCCTCTGCGCCACCTGCCCCCATCCTGACCCACCCACCCAACGGCACGTTGATCGGTGGCAACATCGAGATGCCCTTATGGGTGGGCAATGTCATCTTCAACTGGACAATGCCCACTGGCAGCAGCGCAGCATCATACCTGTTTGAACTATCGAGCCACCCCACCTTTCAAACCATCTCCGAGGTTGAGCCGATGCCAATGCAGCCTGACAGCGCGCTCGACCTGAACACGATCGCGCCTAATCTCATCCCAGATGGGCGTTACTACTGGCGCGTGAGAGCGCTCAACGCGGCTGGCAGCAGCCCGTGGAGCACGCCCCAAACCATTCAAATTGACCGAACGCCTCCGCCTGCGGTCACCCTTCGGCTCCCGGCTGCTGCGCCAGTGGTGAGCCAGAACACGCGGCCTACCTTCTCATGGTCATCGGCAACGGGCGCAGTCCGTTATCGTTTGCTCGTGAGCTATCTGCCCGATCTGAGCATCCCCGTTGAAGGCTACGAGAGCCGAATCATCTCCGGGTTGTCTTTCACTGGCTCAGGCATGCTCGGCCATCCTAACTATGTTGCCCCGCTGCAAGGTGAGTTCTTTTGGGCAGTTTACCCGATTGACGCAGCGGGCAACGTCGGCAGCGCCGTCATACGTGACAGCTATGTAGACTTTAGACTATCCCCGGCAGCGGATGCGCTGCTGCTAAGCTTCCCTGCTGGCATCCGACCGCGGTTGGACTGGACGCCAGTGATAGGCATGACAACCTACTCCCTTGACCTTGCCAGCAACCCTTTCTTTGATGGAGGCATCACCCATACGCTTGAGGCCAATCACTACACCATCACCCGCTTCGACGTTGAGGCCTTGTATCCTCTCATGGGGGATGTGCTGCGCCCCGGCGCAGTCATCTTCTGGCGCGTTCGCCTGCCCAATCAGCCGAGTGGTTACACGCCACCGCGCGCCTTTTTTGTCGTTGACGGGGCGCTCTCCGCGCCGCGCATCAACACCCCAGCCGACAGAGCACACTTCAATCAAGCGCCGTCGTTTCTAGTTGAATCGCCCTTGTTGTCCCTCGCCAGTTCGCGCGTTGACGTGGAGATACAGGTCAGCCTCTCGCGGCAGTTCCCTCCGAATGCGACGCTGATCGCGCTTGGTTTGTATGACGAGAATCCCATCCCGTTGAATCAAGACCTCGCCCCTTCTGCTGGCACAACGTACTTTTGGCGAGCGCGTTTCATCTATCATACGGCCTCTAGAGAGATTACATCCCCCTTCAGCGCGCCGCGCAGCTTTGTTTATGACACACAGCCACCCGTGTTTGTGCCCATTCCGACTGTTCGAGCACAAAATCTGCGTCCCGCTTTGAGCTTTCCTGCGGCGACTGGCGCAGTCCGCTACACTGTGAGCCAACTTCAGGGCAGCACGCCGGTTGTCATCAGCCCCACGCCGCTAACTGTGCCGCGCTTCACGCCGACTGCTGACCTCCAAATCGGCCAAAACGTGTTGACCGTGCGGGCATTTGATGCGGCGGGGAACAGCGCTGATGCCACTTTTACGGTTCTGGTAGACATCGCCCAATCGCCCACCCCCAGCGCGTCGGTGCGCAGCCCTGTTACCTTCCGTTGGGCGAACCAACCCAGCCACACACAGTACACCTTCCAAATTGCGACCGATCCAACTTTCACCGAGCTGCATCCCAGCTCAACGACGATCAACGGCAGCGCACACACTGTCACGCTTCAGCCGGGCGTGTTCTACTGGCGCGTGTTCCCAACTGGAGCCGCGCTCAGCGATGATCTGCCGTCCCGTGCGCTGTACGTCAGCGCGTCGCCGCTCTCACGGGCGACGCTCGGCCTCATCGCTTCAGATAACACCTTGAACATCACAGAGCACGCAGCAGGCGACGTGTTGCTGAGCTGTCAAGGCGCACAACCAGAACACGCGCCCATGCTGCACACTGCTCCCTATCAGGTTGAACTGGCGGCAAACGCGGCGTTCACCCAAAACGTGCAGCGCGTGCCAGTCGTGTGCGATGGCTTGCCCCATCCACAGTTACCCGCGAACGAGCTTGTCAGCAGGCCATTTGTACGCGTGCTCACGACCTATCATGACGGGCTAACTCTGATCAGCCCCGCGCAGCGCATCACCGTCGATTTGACGCCGCCCTCTATGCCTGTGCCGCTGCAGCCCAGCACAGCCCTGCGCATCACAACGCCGCTGCCCACTCTCCGATGGCAGGCCAGCGCCGGCGTGCGCCCCCGTGATGGCTACCGTGTCGAGTTCTTTGAGCCAACTCATGCAGATCCTTTCCGCGTCGTGTCTGCCAGTGCGCCCGAACTGGTCACAAGTCGGCTGCCCGCGTCGACGTTCGCGCCGCTGCCACAATCACCCATCGAGTGGCGCGTTGTTGCCGTCGACCAAGCCGGCAACGAAAGCGCCAGCCCGCGCAGCGCTTTTACCGTGCATCTAGGCAGCAGCCCAGCCCATGACGCCTATCTCAGCACAACCCTGCCGCTGTTCATCTTTGAGCGCTATCCGTGGCACAACGGCACATATCAGCTCATCATTGCGAGCGATTCGACCTTCAGCACGCTGCACGGTCAGCACGAGATTGCTTGCAGTTCCAACCCTTGTCGGTTCACGCTGCCGAGCGGCAGCGCGCTCAGCCGCGGGGCAGATTACTACTGGGTCGTCTGGCCCAGCGCCATGCCATTCGATTCAGCAGCGGTCGGCGCAGCGGCTCATTTCTACGTGCTCGCTGAGGCGGACTTGATCTCTGCGCCCACGCTCGAACTAGTGGAGGGCGACCCCGATCAACTGCTGAACGCGGCGCAGGCCAGCGACGGCCTCACGTTTGCGTGGCAAGCCCCTGCTGGTCTGGTCAGCGTGCAGGTGGTGGGCTATGAGCTGCAAGTCAGCCGATCCATCACCTTTCACCCCCTCACTGCATCACACCAAACGACCGACGCAGCGCCCAGCGCAGCGCTGCCGGTCACGTGGCCAGATGGCAAGTACTTCTGGCGAGTACGCGCCCTGCTCAGCCGAGGCGGGCACTCGCCTTACAGCGCAGTCGGGACGTTCACGCTGGATCGCACCCCGCCTGCCGCGCCGATGATCACCTTCCCGCTCGGCGGCACGCTGGCCACCACCCAGCCGCGCCTTACGTGGCGGCCCAGCCCAAGCGCAACCGCTTACGAGGGCACGCTCGACGACGTGCCGTTCACGACGGTCAACACACACTACACAGCAGCGCTGACGCAAGGCCAACACGCGCTGACACTGCGCGCCGTCGATCAGGCGGGCAACGTCAGCGCTGCCAGCCAAACTACATGGGCGATCAACCTGTCACAGCTTCCACGTCATCGGGCAGTGCGCCAGCAGACGAGCGCCGCCCTGCCGATCGAGTTCGCATGGGCTGTGCCGACTGGCTACAGCGGCAGCTACACGCTCTACCTAGACACCGACGGTGACTTCACCACCGTCGACAGCGTCGACGGGCAGCCGCTGACGCCAATCACTACCACCGCCAACCGCGTTCAGCTGCCACATCTGCCAGAGGGCATCTATCGCTGGTGGGTTGGCGTAGGTGATGAGCCGCTGCCTAGCTCGCTCACGCCGTTCACGTTCGCCCAAACGCGGGCTGGCGTGCCCGCCCCGCTGCTGAACGCGGTCGCCGGGGATGACCGCCTCAACGCCGCCGAGTACCCTGATGCGGCGTTCACGTGGAACGCCCCGCTAGGGGCAGCGTGGCAGCCAGTCAGCTACACGTTTGAACTGTCGAACAGTTCGACCTTCAGCCGCGTGCTGCACCGCACGACTAGCAGCACACCAGCATTCAGCGCCAGCGCGTTGGCCGTCGTGGATGGAACTTACTTTTGGCGAGTGCGCGCGCTGTATCCTTACGACTTTGAGCGTGTCAGCCCACCTAGAACGATCCTCATTGACCGGGCGGGTCCACCCAGCGCCCCGCAGCTCATCAGCCCGTTGGCCCATTGGGTGTTCACTGGGGCACAGCCATCTTTTAGCTGGTCAAGCCCGCCCACTTCAGCCTATTTTCGACTGGACATCCTGACTGAGGACGGCGCATCGCTGGTGCGCAGCTACATCGTCACCAGTCCGCGCCTGAGCGTCCCAACGAGCGCGCCGCTGCCAGCAGGCACGTATCTGTGGCGGGTGCAGGCGTATGACAATGTGGGCAACACCTCGCCTCTGTCAGCGACGCGGCGGGTGCGCATCACCAGTTAACGCAGTGCTATATACTTACCTTACAAAACTAAAAGGCTCTCTGACATGCGCTTTCCATCTGATCAATTCGTCCTCGGCGTGAACTACTGGCCGCGCCGCAAAGCGATGTACTGGTGGTCAAACTTTGACCTCGCTGAAGTACAGGAAGAGTTTCGGCTCGTTGCCGATTTGGGGCTGAACGTCGTTCGGATTTTTCTGCTGTGGGACGACTGGCAACCAACACCAGACGCCGTCAGCGCGGACTGCTTGCGCCACTTTGGGCAGGTGTGCGATGTCGCCGCGTCGTATGGGTTGGGGCTGGATGTCACGTTCTTCACCGGCCACATGAGCGGCCCGAACTGGTCGCCCCGCTGGCTGCTAGACGATGCCGCACCGCCCGCCTCGCCCCACATACGGCAAGTGATCAGCAGCGGCCAGATCGTGCCCAGCCTGTACCGCAACATGTTCCACGATCCGCAGGCACTGACCGCCAGCCGCCTGCTGCTCAAAACCGTCGTGCGCGAGTATCACAACCACGATGCGATCTGGATGTGGAATCTCGGCAACGAACCGGACTTGTTCGCCCATCCTCACACGGCTGAAGCAGGCCGCGCGTGGGTGCGCGAGATGGTCGCGCTCATCCGCAGCATCGACCCTGAGCATCCCATCACCTGCGGCCTGCACGTCGCCAGCCTGCTCGAGGACAACGGCCTGCGCGTGCATGACGTCTACGCGGAAACCGATGTTGCCGTCATGCACGGCTACCCGATGTATATCCCGTGGGCGCGCCACAACCTTGACCCCGACTTTGTGCCGTTCACGTGCGCGCTGGTCAGCGCCTTGTGTGGCAAGCCTTGCCTTGCGGAAGAATGGGGCGGCTGCACTGCGCCCGCTGGCCGCGACAGCGAAACGTGGGAATGGGTCAGCTATGGCGGCCAACCGCGTACCCAGTTCATGGCCAGCGAGCGCGCTCTTGCGGAGTACGTTGAAGCTGTGCTGCCGCGCTTGCAGCAGGTGGGAGCCACGGGCGCGATGCTGTGGTGCTTCGCGGACTATCACGAATCGTTATGGGATCGCCCACCCTGTGACCCACACGGGGCCACCCATGAGCGCCACTTCGGGTTAGTGCGGCCTGATGGCACG
>CALDYP010000010.1 GCA_937944445.1 uncultured Anaerolineae bacterium | reverse complement strand
GCGCTCACCAGCCACGGCACGCCGATCACCAGCAGCGCGACACCCCACCAGATAAAGCGATTTTGCGACAGTCGATTGAGCATGAAGGCTTCGTCCAGTTGCAGTTGAATGATGTCAACTTTGAACTCAACTGAGTCATCTAGATTGTATTTTCATTATATGCAGCAAGACAAAAAATAAGATGCTCCATAGAAGAGCATCTTATTCATCGTTTCTGAACTGCTGAGCGTGGCTTAGTCCCCCACCGCCGGGGAGGGGTTCAGCCGCGGGAGCGCGCCGCTCTTGGGGGATGGCTCTGGCAGGCCAAAGGTGCGGTCGATCGCGTCGAGGTACTGCGTGGCAGCCTCTGTGCCGTAGCCGTAGGGGTCTTCAAACGGCACGGGGTCTTCGTCGAAGTTCCACGCAGGCGGCGGAGAGGTGGTCGCCCACTCCAGCGTTAGGGCGCGCCACGGGTTGGCCCCGGCCACCTTGCCGTTGTAGAAGCTCCACACGAGGTTGTAGAGGATGACGAAGGTGCTGATCCCAAGCACGAACGACGCAATGCCGATGACGATGTTCCACCCTTGCAGCTCAGGGGCGTAGACCGCCACGCGGCGCGGCATGCCCAGCAAGCCCACCCAGTGCATCGGGAAGAAGGTGAAGAAGAAGCTCACGTAAGTCAAGGCGAAGTGCAGCTTGCCGAGCCGCTCGTCCAACAGGCGGCCTGTCACCTTCGGATACCAGTGGTAAATGCCGCTGTAGATGGCGAACACGCTGCCGCCGAACAGCACGAAGTGGAAGTGGCTCACCACGAAGTAGGTGTCGTGCGCTTGATAGTCGAAGGGCACAGCCGCGAGCATCACGCCGCTGATGCCGCCGATGACGAACATGCTCAGGAAGCCGAGGCTGAAGAGCATGGCGCTCGTGAAGCGAATCTTGCCGCCCCAGATCGTCCCCAGCCAACCGAAGATCTTGATCCCCGTCGGCACAGCGATGATCATCGTGGTGATCATGAAGGGGATGCGCAGCTCTGGCTGCAAGCTGGTGAACATGTGGTGCGCCCACACGGTGAAGCCGATCAAGGCGATGGCCAAGCTCGACAGGGCGATCATGCGGTAGCCGAAGATGGGCTTGCGGCTGTGAACGCTGAGCACCTCGCTCAAGACGCCCATGCCCGGCAGCACCATGATGTACACTGCGGGATGACTGTAGAACCAGAAGATGTTCTGCCACAGCAGCACATCACCCCCGCGAGACGGGTCAAAGAAGGCTGTGCCGCCCACCCGATCCAGCAGCAGCAGCGTCAGCGCGCCCGCCAAGAACGGGGTGGCCATGACGGCGATCAAGCTCGTGGCCAGCACCGCCCAGCACAGCAGCGGCATCTGCCAAATGCTCATGCCTTCAGGGCGCATGTTGAGGATCGTCACGATCAGGTTGATGGAGCCGAGGATCGACGACAAGCCCAGCAGGTGAATGCTCATCGCCCACAGCGTCTGACCGTCGTCGCTGAACAGCGTCGAGAGCGGCGGATAGCTCGTCCAGCCGGCTTCTGTCTGGCCGATGAAGTAACCCATCAGCAGCAGGATGCCCGCCGGTGGGATCAGCCAGAAGGCGAAAGCGTTCAACCACGGGAAGGCCATATCCTTCGCGCCGAGCTGAAGCGGCACAACGTAGTTGGCCACTGCGCCGAACATCGGGATGATCCACAAGAAGATCATCACCGTGCCGTGGATGCTAAACAGTTGATTGTAGGCCTTGCCGTCTGCCATTAAGTCGATGGAGGGCGTGAGCAACTCCCAACGGATGAGCAAGGCCAGCGCGCCGCCAATGAGGAAGAAAAGCAGCGCAGTGACGCCGTACTGAACGCCGATGATCTTGTGGTCGACTGACCAGCGCAGATACTCCGCAAAGCCCGGCAGCTTGCGCTGCGGCTCTGCCCGTTGTCCGATCGGTACTGAGATCGTTGCCATACAAACCTTTCCTTACAATCCAATGTTCAGCGTTATTCTTGCCCGTAGAGCGAGCGGTAAGTGGCCGTAACTGCTTCAATGACCTCGCGGGTGACGGCTGGGTCAACGGATGTGCCGTCGGGGTTGACTTCAAAACCGCAGGTGGTCGTCGTGGGGTCGCCGCTTTCCGTCTGGATACACAGGTAAGCCACGATGCCGATCAAGTCATTTTCCGGCATGAAGTTGTAAGGCGCGTGGCCGGGCGGGGGCGTGAGCGACGTGCCGAAGTAGGGCATCTGACCCGCGGCGTAACCCGGAACGATGTACTCGTTGGGCAGGTGGATCGACTCAACGAGATATTCGACTGCGTTGCGCCCGCCGACGCGGCGCGCGGCGCGTGTGCCGATGCCGTTGAGGGTGGGGCCAACCACGCCGTTCCAGTTCAGCGAGGTCAAGATGTGGCAGTTGGCGCAGGGGTACGCGCCCGCTTGCAAGACCGTGCGCCCTTGCAGAATGGGGTCATCCGGCGGATTGAGCACGCTGTCGAGCGTCGGATTGTAGAAGTTGTTGAGGTAGGCCTGCTCATCCTCGTGGACGAACACGTTGGCGATCATCGCGCCGTGGCCGCTGCCGCACAGCTCGGTGCAGCGCAGCGGGTAGATCGTGAAGCGGTCACCGATGCCCTGCGCGCGCGCTTCATCGGCGCTCAAGCGGGCCTGCTCTGGCGTGAGGGTTTGGATGACGCCATCCGCATCGAAGCGGTAGGGGAAGCCCTCAGCCGTGCGGATAGGGTCAAAGCGCACTTCGGTGATGCGCCCGGGGATCAAGTCTTGCTTGACGCGGAAGGCCGGAACCCAGAAGCTGTGGATCACGTCGCGCGCTTCCATCTCGACGTTGACGTGCTGCCCGGCGTAGACGTGCAGCGCGTCGCTGCGCAGCACGGCCTTCTGCTCTGTGCCGTCGTTTGCCGTGAACGCTTCGTTGGTGTAGTACTCAAAGGCGAAAGCGTAGCGCGCGCCGATGCTCATCACACGGATCGACTCGCCGTTGACAAAGTTCACCGCCTCGCGCGGGGTGTTGTTCGTCGTCCACACGTTGAAGCTCAGCACGGCCAACACAGCCACGATGATCGCCGGGATGATCGTCCAGACGATTTCCAGCGTGGCGTTGCCGTGGAAGGGCACGCCGTCTGTCGTATCGTTGGCGCGCGCGCGGAAGCGGAAGATGGCGTAAACCAAGATCCCCTGTGTGATGCAGAAAACCACCCCGCCAATCAACAGCAGGATGAACACCAACTGATCGGTGTTTTGCGCTTGGAGCGACGCTTGAGCAGGCAAGATCAGCGGGGTTGCTTGCGCGATGATGAACCCGCCCACCAGCGTCAAGGCGAAGAAGAAAATGATGACCGGAATGCTGGGAACAACGCTATTGTGAGACTCTCGACGGGGACTTAAATCCATACCACCATCCTAGTAGTACAACGACACACTGGTTTAAGTTTGGGTGTTTGCATCCGTTTGTTACGATTGGAACATTCATCTGTCAGTTTACCAAAGTTGCCAGAGCAAAACAAGCAACCAATAAGCCAATTGACTTAGAAAACAAACAGCGCCGAGCTATCACAGCTCGACGCCTGAATGTTTGGGCGGAAGCAGCGGCTATTCGACTTCTGCGGCCATTGCGCGCGGCTCGTGGGGCGGCTTGGCGCTGTCGATCCACATCCACGGGACGCCCACGCGCGGCAGCAAGAAGCGATCCAACCCCCACCAGCCGGCGGTCTTCCACGCAAGGATGAGGAACAGCGCGGCGAGGCCGAGCAGCGCGTTACTGCTGGCCGTGCCAGCCATGACGAAGTTCCAGTTCATCAGCGCGCCGCCAAAGGCCGCGATGCCGACGAACGCCCCCAGCACCAGCGCTGCGCCCACCAGCACCTCGCTAATGGCTACGAACGGCGCGAACCACGTGTAGGCGTTGGCGTCTAGCAGGCCTTGAATGAAGTCACGATACCAGTCAAACGCGATGGGCGGGCGGCCTGTCTCAGGGATGCGCACGGCGTTCTCCCAAAAGCCGCGCAGCGCTGCGCCGCCGTCCATCCATGCGGGGTTCGTCACTTTGCCCCAACCAGATTGGAACCAACTAACGCCCAGCAGCACGCGGATGATCGCCCAAAACCACGCAAAGCGGGTGTCGTTGAAGATGAAGCGGGCGAATGGTGGATCCTCGATGATTCGCCCTGAAACAGTAGTCACTTGCGTTGTCATACGAAATACCCTCTCGACTTGTGCTGTCGTTAAATTACCTTAATCTTACAACAGCTGAGCAGAAAGGTTAGGTGACACGTGACACTGTCAGCGTGTAACGTTTCTCGCTATTTCTTAATTGGCTGCTGGCTGAAGTAGGGCAGGCTGGCTTTCATGTCGTCTACGGTGTCCATCTCTAGGACGAACAGCGCCTGCGGAAATTGCGCGCGCAGCGGGGGCAGCAGCTCATGATAGTTCAGCGTGCCGCCTTCCCAGTCGAACGCGTGGTGCTCGTCCAAGATGCCGTTGTTGTTGTTCAGGTGAAAGTGAATGATCCACGGGGTGAAGGCCTCAATCCACGTGGCGAGGTCGAACTCGGGCTTGCTAAAGATGTGGGCGTGGCCAACGTCGAGGCAGGCGCGCAGGTATGGGCTGTTGACCGCTTGCAGCAGGTCGGTGATGATCGACGGGTCGAACTCCCACATATTTTCCATCGCAATGGGCACATTTCGCGCCTGTGCAAAGTCTGCAATCGGCCCCCAGAAGTCGACGCTGCGCTGATGCCAGCCCTCACGGTAAGCGAGGTTGTGCAGGCTGCCGATGAAGTTCGCGTGCAGCACGATCTGAGCAGCCCCCAACTCAGCCGCGATGCTGATGGCTTGCTGGTAGCGCTCGGTGCAGAGGGCGTTGATGCGCGCGTCGAGGCTGCCAGAGACCATGTCAAAGAACGGGCCGTGCAGCGTGATCGGCCCGGGCACGTCTTTCAACCAGTGCTGATAACGCGCAACTTCCGCGTCCACGTCGCCATCCAAGACATCAGGGAAGGCAAAGGCCATCACCTCGATTCCTAGCCCAAAGTGACGCGCAAGGTCTGCACACTGCTCGATATTCTCGCGGCCTGCGCTCAGCAGCACATTTTCATACATGGGCACATTCTCAATACTGAGTCACATTGTTAAAAGTTAGTGCCAGTGTACAACAAATTTCTAATTTGTGATGAACGATGGATAGGAATTGTCTTGCGTAATGTAGGTTTAGTACGGCGCACCCGTCTCGCCTAGTGGGGGTGGGGGTGCGCCGTGGGTTGGTTTAAGACTTGCGCCGGCCTGCTGAGAGGGTTGATTGCAGCGCGGCGAGGTCGTCCCAGCGGTGGGCGGCGGCCAGCGCAGCCTGTTCTGGCCATGTCGCGGTGGTGTTGCTGCGGCGGCCGCCTGCGTCTTGGATCAACTGATCGATCTCTTCCTTGCTCAGTTTGGCCAGCGCGGCGAACGTCGTCACCCCTGCCCCGTGCAAGATGTCGCGGTAGTAGGGGCCGATGCCTTCGATCTTGGTCAAGTCGTCAGGTTCAGCGGGCGCGGCAGGCGGTGCAGCAGGTTCAGCGGGTGGCGGCGCTTCGGCCTCAACGGTCGTGGGCACTTCGACCGCGTGCAGGGCTGGGATTTCGACTTCCTCCACAGGGGCGGTCTCAGTGTGTTCTTCAACAGGCTCCACTGGAACTGCAACGTTCACTGGCGGCTCCTCTTCGACCTGCGGTGGCGTAACGGTCTCTTCGGCCTTTTGCTCGGCTGCGGCTTGGGTTTCAGCGTCTGGTTGTTTCGGCTCATCAGCAATGAGGGCAGCTTCGGCGGGCGCTTCGGTTGCGGCGCTGGGGGCCTCGGCTGGAGGGGCTTCTTCAGCGGCGACGACCGCTTCGGGGGCCGCTTCGACAGGCATTTCTGCCGCGGCTGTGGACTCAGCAGGCGCTTCAGGGGCTTCTGTGGTTGGCTCGGCTGTGCTGGCGGGCGCTTCTAACGCGGCGACGGTCTCGCGCGCGCGGCGGAGCTGCTCTTCAGCAAGGCGGATGCGCTCGCGCGCTTCGCGGTCAGCCTCGGCGCGGGCGCGCCGTTCCTCAGCGCCCATCCACCACCAGAACATGAACGCCAACCCAGCAAAGATCAGCGTGAGCAGCAACCAATTTCCACTGCGTTCGGTGTCGATCATGATGTTCATCCCTGCCAACACGGCAACAATCATTGAGCTGACTGACAGCATCAAACGGGTTTGCTTGTCCATCGCCAAGACCCCACGTAGTGTTTTCAATACCTCAGATGGTATCCAAAAGCGGCAGATGCGTCAAACGATGCGCGGTTTAGGGCGTGGCTCACGTATAATCTTCAAAAGAGGCAGCAAACGACAATCATACAGGTGAAGGATCGACTGATGACACACAAGCAAACGTCCCCGATGGAGTGGGAATGGCAGGACGGGGCGCGGACGTGCAGCGTGCGCATCATCCCACAGACGCAGACGCTGATCTGGTCGGCGTACATTCGCGTGGGCGACACGCCCGTGTTTGAGCCGGGCCACAAGCAGACCATCGCCGAGTTCATGCAGCAGGGCGGCGGCCCCTATCCCATGCCGGAGGAGGTCGGGCGCGCGCTGCGGGCGGCGCTGCACCCGCCCAAAGAGCCGCGCCGCAGTTGGCTGCGCTTCCGCCGATGACGTCCCCGGTGCTGACGCGGCGGCGCTGGAAGCTTTACGCCCACGGCCAGCACATCGTGATCGCCCGCGGCCAACGCGAGCGCATCACGCACCCGCTGCTGAAGGCGTTCCTGTGGGCGCTCTACCTGCCGCAGTACCCGCAGATCACCGTTGAAGTGCCCGTGCCGGATCGCTACAAGCCCGACGTCGTGGCCTTTGACCCGGCGCGCACCCTGTTCACGCATCAGCCAGTGTTCTGGGGCGAGGCCGGTCAGGTGAGCGCGGACAAGGTCGCGGCGCTCGTCCGCCGCTATCCTGACACGCACTTCGCCATCGCCAAGTGGGACACGCCCCTGAGCAGCGTCCGCCCGTGGGTGGAAGAGGCACTGCGCGGGGTGCGCCGCCGCGCGCCGGTTGACCTGCTCAACGTGCCGGACGCCTGCGCGGAGCGCATCGACGCCGACGGCCACATACACATCACCTTCGACGACGTCGAGCGGCTGTGTCTGTGACGGGCGGCGTCGCTTGGTATAATGGGCGCGTAGTCAGCCAGTGGACGACCGCGTGCTTATGACGTTTGTGCATCCTAACCCGCGCGTGCGGGAAGAAGTTCAACTGTGGGCGTATCAACTGCTGCGCAGCCGTTTCTACGTCCTCGACACGGAAACGACCGGCCTAGACGCCCGCGCCGAGATCGTTCAACTAGCGCTGATCGACCAAGACGGCCAGACGGTCATGAACACGCTGGTGAAGCCGACGCGCCCCTGCCCGCCTGAGGTGACGCGCGTTCACGGCATCACCAACGAAATGCTGGCCGATGCGCTAACGCTGGATGACTTGTACATTGCGCTCTCATCAAAGCTGGCCGCCAGCACGTTGATCGCATACAACATGGCGTTTGATTGGCGGATGCTTCACCAGTCGCTGGCAGCCTATGGTTTGCCGCTGCCAGTCGGCGTGAAGAAGCACTGCGCGATGGAAGCCTACGCCCGCTACTACGGCCAGCGCAACCGCCGCACCGGCGGCTATACGTGGCAGTCGCTGAGCAACGCCTGCCGCCAGCAGCACATCAAGCTAGAGTACGCTCACAGCGCGTTGGGCGACGCGCGCGCGACGTTGGCGCTGCTGCATCAGATGGCGAGGGCGTGATGTTCGGCGTGCTGGAGCGGCTCTTTATCGTTGAAGCCACGCCGGAGCGCCTAGTGCTGCGCGAGTTCCCGTTCTTGGCGTGGCTGTTCGGGGCGGCGTTCATCGTAGGATCGGCCAACCTGTGGCTGTTGGGGGGCGAGTTCAGCGCGGCGGCGGCGCTCATCGTCGGGGTCGGGTTGTTCGCGTGGGCGCAGGTGCGCACGATCACCTTTGACCACACGACGGGCAGCTTGACGGTGGACTTGTTCGCGCCGCTGCGCCGCAGCCGAGCGCTCGACCTGCCGCTGATCGAGGTGCGCGGGGCGTCGCTGCGCGAGTTCGACAGCGGCCACACGCAGATCATCTTGCACTTCCTCCACCGTGCCGACATGGGCCTGAGCGTCTACTCTAAAGACATCGCCGATTGGAAAACGCCGCTGGTCGAGGCGATCAACTCCCACCTGAACATCACTTAAAAACGCGCGGCTGCTTGTGCCCGCGCGCACAGCCTAGAAAGCAATCTCAGCATGACAGAACTGATTCACTTCACCATCACTGACAAGACCGAGCGCCTTGATCGGCAGGTGCACGCGCGGCTGCCGCACCTGTCGCGCGTGCAGGTGCAGCAGCTGATCAAGGCGGGGCGTGTGCTCGTCAACGGCGAGACGGCCAAGCCCGGTCACAAGTTCAAAGGCGGCGAGTTGGTGCGGGTCGAAGTCCCCGCGATGGAGCCATCCACGCTGCAACCAGAGGCGATGCCGCTTGATGTGCTTTACGACGACGAGCACATCATCGTGCTCAACAAGCCGGCTGGCCTCGTCGTCCACCCCGGGACGGGCAACTTCAGCGGGACGTTGGTGCACGGCCTGCTGGCGAAGTACCCTGACCTCGCCGAGTTGGCCGAGGAAGACGACGAGAACGACGACCGCGTAGGCATCGTGCACCGCTTGGACAAAGACACGAGCGGCCTGATGGTCATCGCGCGGACGATGGAGGCGCTGCGGGCGCTCAACCAGCAGTTTATGGATCGCACTGTGGACAAGCAGTACATCGCCATGACCGAGCGCGTCCCGCGGACGCTGACCGGCCTGATCGACGCGCCGATCGCCCGCGACCCGCGCAACCGCAAGCGGATGGCCGTTCAAGCCAACGGACGCCCTGCGCAAACGCAGTACGAGGTCTACGATGTGGACTTCACCGGCGGGCAGGCGCTGCTGCGGCTGAAGCTCTTCACCGGGCGCACGCACCAGATCCGCGTGCATTTGGCGTTCATCGGCGCGCCAGTGGTGGGCGATGCGCTCTACGGCTTCCGCAAGCGGCGCATCGCGCTCGACCGGCACTTTTTGCACGCGGCCGAGCTGGCCTTTGACCACCCAACGAGCGGCCAGCGCATGGCGTTCCAAGCGCCGCTGCCGTCCGAGCTGGAGCAGGTGATTGCCGAGCTGCGCTAGCGCACGGTGATACGGGTCAGCGGCAGCACGTCACCGAGGATCGTCCCGTCTGCGGCGGTGACGGTCGGACGGTCGCCGCTGCCGCATTCGCCCTCAGGCAGCGTCTCGCACGTGTACAAGCCGACGATCACATCATACTCACCGGCGGGCATGTCGTCGGGCAGGCGGATGAGGTACTCATCGTACAGGTAGCCGATGGGCTGCCACCACTGCGTCATGACGCGGTCAGCGGGGTGGAGCTTGTCTTGTTGGGCGAGCGGCGGCAGCCCCAACATCCCGATGTGGACGAAGCTGCTGTAGTTGATCGTGGCGGGCTGCGTCGGGAACCAGTAGACGACCACGCGCACGGTGTCGCCCGCGCGGAACTCCGTGGCGTTCAGGTCATAGCCGATGACCTGCGCGCCCTCGCCTACGTTGAACTGCACACGGTGTTGGGCGGGGGCCTCGCCGGGTGGCGTGTTGCGGTAGAAGACCCCTTCAGGCCGCGCGATGCCCAACACGACGATGATCGCCACCGCGCCGGCCACGACTGGCAGCGAGGCCGCGCCCACCTCAGGCAGCGGGTCAGCGTAGCGGCGCAGCTTGTGAACGCGCAGCGCGACGAACGCCAGCAGCAGCCCCAAGCTCACCGTGCTGAGCAAGTTCCCACCCAAGCGGGGCGGCGTCGTCCCCAAGAACACCCGCACGAGATGCCCGCCGGGCGGCACGTCGAACGTGATAAGGCCGTGTTCTGGGCTGGGGGTGATTTCGATCGAACGGTTGTCGATGGCGGCGCGCCAGCCTTCCCAGTAGAAGGTGTAGACCTCCATCGTGAAGCCCTCTTCTGAAAAGACGACCCACTCCAGCCACACCGGGGTGTAGAGCGTCGGGGTGGCAATGACGCCGTCTGGGACGTTGGCCTTGTTGACGATGCCGCCCGCCGCGAATTCCTCCAAGATGCGCGGGACGGGGCCGGGCAGGGTGAAGACGCTGCGCGGGCGGTATTCGTCGGTGAAGGTTGTGCCGCGCTGCAAGCCGGCCACCTCACTCTGATGATAGGCAGCGATGCTGGTGTCCACCTCGCGGTGGATCCACTCTGGGACGCTGAGGGCGGGCAGGCTGGGCACGACTAGCAGCATGAGCAGCACGCCGACTGCCCCGCCAGCGGCCACGCGCGGCAGCCGCGCAATCCACAGCACGTTCAGGCCCACTAAGAACGCGAGCAAGAACGCCAGCGGCCCCAACAGCCGCCACGGGAACTGCAAAAATTGCAGCGGGCGCAGCGCATCCCAGATGAAGCGACTGCTGGGCGTGATGAGCGCTACCAGCGCCAGCGCCGCCAAGCCGAAGTACACCCCCTGCCGCAGCAAGCGGTCGTCGTGACGGCCGGCTTTGAGCGCCGCGCGGATCGCCCACAGCGTCGCGCCGAGGCCGCCCAGCGCGCCGATCCACTGGAACAGCCCGAGCACGGTCACATTGCGCAGCCCGTTGATCGCCCCCAGATCGTTGATCGGCATCGGCTGGAGCAGCTCCGCCAGCGGCACGAAGAAATTGCGATAGTCCAGCAGCGCCACGCCTGTGAGGTTTTCGAGGTTGACGGTGTGGCCTTCCAGCAGCACGGGGATCCAAAAGTAGCCGCTCAAGCCCAGCCCCAGCGTGATCGACACGAAGGCCAGCAGATAGGGTCGCAGCGTCCACCGCCATGCGCCGCGGTCGGCGAAATACGTGCCGCCTGTGTTCCAAGCCAGCCAGCCCAGCAGCAGCAGCGTGAGCGTGATCGCCATCAAGTTGTGCGCGACAGCGAGCAGGTAGGTGGTGACGGCGACGGCGGCCATGTTGAAGCCGCTGGGCACTTGCAGCAGCGCGCCGATGCGCCACAGCACCAGCGGGAAGAGCGCCAGCGCGTACAGCTCTGGGTAGACGCCGCGGGCGTAAGGTTCGGTGTAGAGGATGTAGGGGGCGTAGAGGTAAGCCGCTGCGCCCAGCACGCCCGCGATGCGCCCGGCCTGCTGCTTCATGAAGAGGTACATGCTGCTGCTCATCAACAGGTAGCACAAGACGATGAAGATGCGCAGCGCGTCAAGCGCGCTGAAGCCCAGATAGCGCACAAAGATCGTCGTGATGTAGTACGTGAAGCTGGCGTAGAAATGCCACAATGGCGAGCCATAGCCGAAGTACAAGCCCTCTGCCCAGCGCGGGAAGGGCATCCCGTTGGCCCAGCTGCGCGCCATCTCGCCCACGCGATAGGTGTGATAGAGCACATCGCTGCCGTTGGGCAGCCCGGGGTTTTCAAGCAGCGGCAGCGCAGCCAGCAGCGCAAGGCCGATGACCAGCCCCCACCAATAATCGAGGCGTTTCAGCATGTGGCTCCCTTGCCGGTGGACATCCCAAAGCTGATTGTAGCGCCTCTGTGAACGCTTTCGTAGGGGGCTTTAGCGCGGCAGTTGGAACACCATCCCAATGATCGTGCTGACCTTGCCCAGCGCTTTGGTGAAGAGCGGCATGATCATCATCGGGCGCAGCAGGCGGATCATCTCGCGGGTGAAATCCAGCAGGTGGGCCGTCGCAGCGCGCTGTGGGGTGCGGTCATACAGCCAGAACAGCACCGTCAGCAGGTACAGCCCGTAGAGCAGATCAGCGAGTTGGGCGGCGTCTTCAGGGCGGTTGGGGGCGTCGGTTGAGTGCTGCACCAGCTCCACAAAGGCTTGGATCATCTCATCGTGAGGGAAGATGCCCTGCGGCTCTTCAGCTTGCATGGTCTCAGCGAAGAAGCGCGCGATCTGGGGGCGGTGCGGCTCCAACTGGGCGATCTTGGCGCTCATCAGGTCGTAGAAGCGCTGGGCGACGTGTGAGAACGCGATGGCGTCTAGGGTGTCGCGGGTTTCCTGTGAGAGGTCAAGGTATAACTGCGCTTCAGGGGTGAGGTTAACTAACAGTACAGGCTCAGGCAGGGTCATGCGGAATTACTTCCAATTATCGTTAACATTGTTCATGATATAATGAATATATGGTATTTTCAATGAGTGCTTGCTCTGTTTAAATTTTGGCAAAATGATGCACCAGCGGGCACAGCGTTTGTATAATTTGATCGTCCGATAATAGTTTTTAAATGGAGACTTGAGATGTACGACCCGAAGAAAACTGCTGTAGTTTTGATTGAGTACCAGAATGATTTTACGAGTGAGGGCGGCGCGCTGCACAACGGCGTCAAAGGGGTGATGGAGTCCACCAACATGCTGGAGAACACCGTCGAAGTGGTGCAGAAGGCGCGCGAAGCCGGCGCGACGATCATCTACGCGCCGATCACGTTTGAAAAGGGCTATCACGAGATTACCGATCACCCCTACGGCATCCTCAAAGGCGTGGTGGACAACAACGCCTTTGTGAAAGGCACATGGGGTGCAGAAATCGTCGACCCGCTGAAGCCTCAGCCCGGCGACATCGTCGTAGAAGGCAAGCGCGGCCTCGACACGTTCGCCAGCACCAACCTTGACTTCATCCTGCGCAGCCGCGGCATCGAGACGATTGCCCTCGGTGGCTTCTTGACGAACTGCTGCGTTGAATCGACGATGCGCACGGGCTATGAACGGGGCTACAACGTCATCACGCTGACGGACTGCACTGCCGCGCTGAGCGAGGAAGAGCAGAAGATGGCGGTGGAGAAGAACTATCCGATGTTCTCGTTCCCGATGACGCACGAGGACTTCATCAAGACACTGCAAGGCGAGGCCACGACGACTGAGACGCGCGGCTACGACACGAACTGATGAGGCGATAAGGCGTGCCGTGCCATGCCACAGGAGCACGGCACGCTGTGCCCCTACTCAAATACGAGGCGGACGCTGTTCCCTTCGAGGATGAGCTGCTGGCCTTCGACGCGGGCGGAGGTGACCGCCTCCAGCGCGTTGAGGAAGGCCATCTCTTGCGCCATAACTGGCTCGGCGCAGGCCATTCTTGTGCTGAACAGCGGGCTGATCGTCAGCATGCCGTCGGTCAAGGTGTAGCTGCCGCCGTAGCGGTTGCAGCCGCCGCTGCCGCTCAAGCGCCCTTCATCGTCCAGTGTGAGCGTGGGCGCGCTTTCAGTTACATGCGTTCCGTTCAAGCTGACAAGCGTCCACTCTGTGCCGACAATGGGCGTGAGTGGACTGAAGGTCAGCGCGAGGTCAGCGTCTGTCGTCAGGATGAGTTGCCCGCCGCTCGCTTGGTAGCGCACGACTGACTCCAGCGCCCGCAAATAAGCTTGTTCTTGTTGGTTGAGCGCGTCGCTCAGGCAGGCGCGGCGGGTGCTGGCGAGTTGGCTCAGCGTCAAGCGTGGGCCGTTCGCCTCATAGTTGCCCATGAAGCGGTTGCAGCCGCTGTCGCCGCTCACACGGCCATCGGTGCTGAAGCTCAGCGTGAGCGTGCTTTCCGCTACCACGTCATCGTTACCTAGCGTGACGAGCGACCAGTCTGTGCCAGCCAAGTTCTTGATCTCGAGGAACACGATGCCCCCTTCTGGCGAGTTGATGACCAACTCTTCCCCCTGCTTGGTGTAGGCGAAGGCGCTGGCGAGCGCCGCCAAGAAGGCCTCTTCCTGTGCGGCGATGGCTTCGTCAAGGCAGGCAACTTCTGTGCGGATTAAGGCGCCCACGGTCAGCGCGTCACCGCGCGCGTCGTAGCCACCGGTGAAGCGGTTGCAGCCCGCGAACCCGCCCAACGTGCCGTCGTTCGAGAAGCTCAACCACACGTCGCTGATGACCGGTTCGCTGTTGATCGTGAGCGCCAGCCACTGGCTGCCCTCGAGGCCGGCGCGGCGCGCGAAGTTCAGTTCAACACCGGTCTCAGTCATCAGCAGAAGCTGGCCATCGACCACCGCGCGCGTGACAACGGCTTGCAGCGCCGCAAAGTAGGCGATTTCCTGCTCTGCTACGGCTGGATCAGCGCACATCATCAGCGTGCTGATGATCGGCCCCATGACGATCTGATCGCCTTCAATGGTGTAGGTGGCGCTGTAGCTGTTGCAGCCGCCGCTGCCGAAAAGGTTGCCCTCGGTATCAAAGGTGAGGGTGATAAGGCTGCCTGCCACCACCGGCTGCCCATCGATGCTGATGAGCTGCCACTGCCCGCCGGACAGTTCATCCTCGGCGAACGTAGGCAGGGCTGTGACCGCGACGATGAGCAGCATGCTGAACGCCGCAAGAGATTTCTGAATATGCTGCCACATGGTGCGAAGTCCTTTATTCTCTGTGATTTCCAATTATCTAAACGCCTAGATGCTCGGTCTTGTTCCATTTGTTTTGCGCAGGTCGCTCATCTTGACCTTCAGGTTGCGCTGGTGGCCCATCCACTTCAGCAGCACCTGCGCGCGTTCATCCCCACTTAGGCGCTGGTCGAAGATCGCTTCATAGCCGGCGAACGGCCCTTCCACGATGCGCACGACTTCCCCCTGTTCAAACGGCGCTTGGGGCTTGTTTGTGGGGGGGCGATAGCTGCGAATGCGCTCGCGCAGCTCATCCATCAGAGCATCTTCAATGCTAACAGGTATTCCGCCCATGCTCACCAGCCCCACCGCACCCGGCACAAAGTTGAGCGCGTTGAAGCCCATCGCTTCGAGATCGGCGTGAATAAACAGATAGCGCGGGAAGAACGGGCGTTCATGGGCGCTGCGGGGGTTCACGGGCTTGACGCGCATCAAAGGCAGGTACACTTCCACGCTTAGCCGATCGAAGTGGCTGGCAACTTGAACCTCTCTACGCGGTTTACAAAAAACCGAATACCATCTCAAGCTTGTCATGGTGATAAGTCCTATGGTGCTGCAGATAATTTTATCATCCTAGTTCATTGTCTTTGCTCTAGCAAGAACAGGGCTTGTGCGGATATTGTTGGAAGGGTTGAGTGATGAGGTCTTTCTAGGAGGCAGTGGGATGAAGATTTACACCAAAACCGGTGACAAGGGCGAAACGAGCTTGTTCGCGGGGGGGCGCGTGCGCAAGGACAACATCCGCGTGGAAGCGTATGGCACGGTTGATGAGTTGAACTCGCTGTTGGGGGTGGTGCGGTCGTATGCGCTGACGGAGCAGGCGCAGGCGTGGCTGGAGGAGATTCAAAACAAGCTGTTCGTCATCGGCGCGGACTTGGCAACGCCGATGGACAGCAGCCCGAAATGGTTGGTGCGGCTGGACGATCAACCGGTGCTGATGTTGGAAAACGCGATTGACCAGATGGACGAGGAACTGCCCGCGATGAACGCCTTCATCCTGCCGGGTGGGGTCACCTCTGCGGCGATGCTGCACGTGGCGCGCACTGTCTGCCGCCGTGCCGAGCGAATTTGTGTGACGCTGGCCGCCGAGGAGGCGATGAACCCACACGTGCTGGTTTATCTCAACCGACTCTCGGACTTCTTGTTCACGTTGGCGCGCTGGGTGAATTTGAAGGCTGGCGAGACTGAAACCAAGTGGCACTCACGGGGTTAAACGCACTTAAGCCGCCGCATCGCTGAGGTGGTCGTGCTATACTTGAAAGCAGACGCCGCGTGATTAAAGTAACCGCCTATGATCCCCCGTCCGTATGCTGGGCTGGCTGACCTCGAACGCATCCAAGCGCTGATGCGCGATGGGCTGCGCTATGCGCCGTATAGCTACATGCACCCGGGCGACGTGGAATGGTGGTTGTTCTACAACCCCTCGGGTGAGCCGCCTGAGCAGTCCGTGTACCTGTGGGAAGCGCCGAACGGGGCGTGTCTGGGTTGGGTGTTTTACCTCTCGCGCTTTGCCGAGTATGACCTGTGGCTGCACCCGTCTGCGCGCGGCACGGCACTGGAGCGCGAAATGCTGCGCTGGGCAGAGGCGCAGCTTCTCACGCGGGTGACGGATGAACAGCCTGAGATCGAATGCGCGACGGTGTTTGACGATCACCTCAGCTTGCAGGCACTTCTGATTGAACACGGCTACACGCGCCAAGCGTTTCTGACCGTGCTAGCCTTTGACTTGACGCAGCCGCCCCCTGCGCCCACGCTGCCGGACGGCTTCAGCTTTCTCGATCAGATGGAGCCAACCTACGCTGACCTGCGCGCGGACGTGCACCGCTCCGCGTTCACCGGCAGCCGCATGACCGGCGACTACTACCGCGCGTTCATGCAGAGCGCCCCCGGCTATCACCCCGCCCGCGATGTTGTCGTGGTCGGGCCAGATGGGCGCTTTGCAGCGTTCGCCCTGACGTGGGTTGACGCGCCGCTGCGCCGCGGCGAGTTTGAGCCGGTCGGCACGCGCCCTTGCCATCAGCGGCGGGGGTTGGGGCGGGCGGTCATGTGGGAAGGGCTGCGGCGGCTGAAAGCGCTCGGCATGACTAGTGCAACCGTCTGCTGCCAGACGGCGCACAGCGGCACGATCGCGTTTTATGAGGCGTGCGGCTTTCATCAGGTGAACACTGTGTCACGCTTCAGCCGTCGCATCCGCTAGCGCGCCGGCCACGCCTCCAACTCATCCAACGTCGGGGCGCGGGACGCGCCGCCGTGCCCGCGCGTGGAGAGGCCGCCGCTGATCGCCCCCCAACGCAGCGCCGCGTCAAACGGCAGGTCGCGCAGCCACGCCGCCAAGAAGCCCGCGTTGAACACATCGCCCGCGCCGGTCGTGTCGACTGGCTCAACCGCGATGGCCGGTTGGTAGAAGTGCTGGCCGTTGTGCCAGCCGTGCGCGCCGTTTGCGCCATCTTTGATGATCACCGTCGGAACCAGCGCGCGAAAATGCTGAGCAGCGGCGTGCAGGTCGTCCTCGCCGGTGAGCTGCTTGGCCTCGGCGCGGTTGGGCATGAACACGTCCAACTGCGACAGCACCGCGCGCACCAGCGGATCGCTGATCTCGATGACGCGGTGTTGACAGTCCATGCTGATCGTCACGCCGCGCGCCTTGACCTCGGCCAGCAGCGCCGGCGCGTCGGGGTCTGTTTGAAAGCCGGTGAAGTGCAGATGTCGAAACGACACCCGATCCAGCACGCGGCGCACCAGCGCAATCGACGACGGCGCGGGGTCAACGTAGGTCAAGAAGGCGCGGTCGTGCGGGTAGGACATCGCCACGGTGACGCGCTGGAAGGGGTGATCGAGGCGCTCTAGCAGCGACGTGTCGACGCCTTCGCGCTCAGCTTGTTGCAGGATGAACGCGCTGAAGAAGTCTGTGCCCACCTGCCCCGCCCAACCAACTTGGACGCCCAGCCGCCGCAGCGCGACAACGCTGTTCATCACCCCGCCGACGGTGACCGTCAGCCCGCTGGTGAAGACCTCCATCCCTAGCGCGGGGAACGTTGGCAGGCCGGTGAAGATCAGGTCGCAGTAGTAGCTGCCCGGAATCAGCACGTCGTACTGTGGGGTCATGCCCATTCACCCACGAGATCCGCGTGCGCTGTCAAGAAGGCGGCCACTAGTTTCTCGGCCAGCGGGTAGGAACTGACCAACGGATGCACCGCCAGCGCCTGCACCGCTAGATCGCGCCGCCGCTCAAGGATGGCGCGCGCCGCCAGCCGCTCGTACTGCTTGACAGACTGCATCAGCAGCAGTTGATGCGTCGGGATCACGCCGACGCGCTCAGGGCGGATGCCGGTCGCATCGATCCAGCAGCCGACCTCTACGATGTCGTCGTCTGCCATGCCGTCAATCGCCCCGCGGTTCGGGACGTTCAGGCCGGTGTAGTGCAGGACGTTGTTCTGAATGGCCTCCACACAGCCCAACGCCACCGCGGCATAGCCCTCTTCGTCTTCGCCTATGGGCGGCATCTTAACGCGGTCTGCGCCGCCGCGCGCGTGCGCCATGTAGGTGGCGCTGCGCTGCCCCATAATCTCGTGATAGGCAGCGAGGCTGGCGGTGGGGTCGTCGCGGTGTTGGCGCAGCCGCTCGAGCAGGGTCGTCGTCAGGCGCAGCGTCTCCTCGCCGCGCGTTTCGCCTTTCTGGAGCAGAGCAGCCAGCGCCTCATCGCGGTGGTAGTAGTAGTGCAAGTACTCGTTCAAGAACGTGCCTTGCCACTGACGCAGCCCGGGATGAAACGTGCTCATGTGGGTGGCAGCGATGAAGCGCTCATCGTGTAGCAGGCCGGGCAGCACCTCTTCACCGCCGCTGCCGTCGGGGTCAGGATCCACGCGCACGCTGCGCGTCCACGAGAGGTGGTTCAGGCCGTAGACGGTGTGATGCAACCGCTTGAGCGGGATGCCCATAAAGCGGCTGACGGCGTGCTGTGCCCCGTTGGCGCTGTCACAGATGCCCACGACGCGCTCCACGCCCGCGTAGTGCAGCGCCTGCGCCACCAGCCCGGCGGGGTTGGTGAAGTTGTAGAGCCACGCGCGCGGCGCGCCGATCTGCTCGATCAGGCGAGCGTACTCCAAAATGGCGGGCACGCTGCGCATGGCCATCGCAAAGCCGGCTGCGCCGGTCGTCTCTTGCCCCAGCACGCCGTGCTCAAAGCAGATGCGCTCGTCTACGGCGCGGCCTTTCTCCAGCCCCGGGCGGATCGAGGTGATGACGTGGTGCGCGCCGCGGATCGCTTCGCGGGCGTCGGTGGTCAAGTGCAGGGTGAAGGGCGCATCGGTGGCCATCTGCTCGCACAGGTGGCCGATCAGTGCGAGCTTGTCGGCGTCGTTGTCCATCAGCCACAGCTCGGTCAAGCGCAGTTGCGGGGCACGGCGCACGAGGGAGGGCATCAGGCGCGGCGTGCGCACGCCACAGCCGATAATGGCAAGTTTCATAAGTCAACGCATCCTTTGGTGAAGTCGATGATGTGAGCAGCCTCAGTTGATCAATATTTCCATATGTTAATACCAATCAGTGGTTAGGCCGTCAATGATTGATATAATTTTAAAGGGTCACCGAGCCTTGACATGGTTCCATTATACTGGTGGACTTACTCTGCCGCCCTGTCGAGGGTGACGCACGCTGCGCCTTAGCGTGGCTAGTTTTAAGTAATTGCTGCAAATCTTGGGAGGAATGAAGACAAATGGTTTTGAAATCAGTTCGTTGGTGGGTAGTGGCTGCGGCGCTGGCTGCGTTCAGCCTGAGCGCTGCGGCGCAAGAGTCGGTGGTCACAGTCGCGTTTGTCGAGTCTCAGCCTAACACGCTCGACCTGCACGCGGCGCGCACAGCAGACGAATTTCTCGTGCTGCGCAACGTGTGCGAGGGGCTGGTCAACTACGACCCCGTGACGCTTGAACCAGTTCCTGCGCTGGCCGAGTCGTGGACGATCTCAGAGGATGGTCTCGTCTACACCTTTAACCTGCGGCAGGGGGTGACGTTCTTCGACGGCACGCCGCTGACTGCTGCCGACGTCAAGTACTCGTTGGATCGCCTGTCTGATCCTGCATTTGGCACGTCTTACACCGCTGGCCTCGTCCTGCGCGATGTGGCCGGTTGGGCGCAAGCTCGCCCGACGACCCCTTCCGTGGGCGAGGGCACGCCCACCCCTGAGCCGATTCCGCCCGCGGGGGAGATTTCCGGCGTGCAGGTCGTGGACGACAACACGGTACAGGTTACGCTGTCCCGCCCGGTGACGTCGTTCCTCACCCGTCTGACGCTGCCCGGCGCGTTCATCATCGCGCAGGGGTCAGCCGAGGCGGGCTTCGCCAACGGCCCGATGTGCGCTGGCCCCTACAGCGTGGCCGAGTTCGTCCAGAATGATCGCGTGGTGCTGCGCGCCAACGAGAACTACTGGGGCGGCGCGCCAGAAGTCAAGACGGCCATCATCCGCGTGATCCCGGAAGCGTCCAGCCAAGTGATCGAGTTCGAGGCGGGCTTGCTGGACGTGTCGGTTGCGCCTGAGGCTGACCTGCCGCGCCTGCGGGCCGACGCGCAGCTTTCTGAGCGTCTGGTGACGATCCCGACGTTGGGCCTCTACAACCTGCGCATCAACCTCAAAGACCCCAAGATGGGCGATGTGCGCGTGCGTCGCGCGCTGGCGCTGGCGGTGGATCGGCAGTTAATCGTTGACACCGTGCTGCAAGGCAACGGCGTGCCAGCCGATTACCTCTACCCCAAAGGTCTATCCGCCCATACTGGCGTAAGCTACTTCCCGAGGGATGTTGAGGCAGCGCGCGCCCTGCTCGCTGAGGCCGGCTATCCGAACGGCATCGAGCTGACCGTCCGCACCGATCAGAACGAGACCGAGAACCGTGTGCTGAACGCGATGGCTGCCACAGTAGCCGACGCCGGCATCACGCTGATTGTCAGCAGCACGGACGCAGCGGTCTATACCCAAGATCGCACTGCCTGCACGATGGAGATGGGCGGCATCCGTTGGGGGATGGACTATCCCGACCCGGAGAATATGGTGGTGCTGCTGCTGCCTAACGCGGCCACGCGCGTGAACTGCGGCTATGGTGAGGTGGACGTAGCCGATGAAATTGCCGAGCTGAACACTCGTGCCATCTCGATGCCGCTGGGCGAGGAGCGCAACGCCGTCTTCGCTGAGATCGAACGAATCGCGATGGAGGAAGTGCTCATCTTGCCGGTCTACAGTGGCGCGACAACGCGCTTGGTCAGCAGCCGCTTGGGCGGCCAGCCGATTGACGCCAACGGCGTGGTGCGCTTCGCCTTGATCGACCTGCCGTAAGCTTGGCCGGTAACAGTGACTGTGGGGGCGGCCTGCGGGTCGCCCCTGTGCTGTCTGACGTGTTCCACTGCGCTTATCCGCTGTCATTCACTGGCCTTATATGACGAAATACATTGCGCTTCGAGTCATCCAATTTTTGCCGACGCTGCTGGGCATCTACTTCCTGACGTTCATGCTGGTGCGCGTCCTGCCCGGCGACACGGCAGTGATCCTTGAGGGAGATCGGGGCGATGATGCAGCCATCGCGGCTACGCGCGCCCGCCTCGGCCTCGATCAGCCCCTGCCGACTCAGTTTGTGATCTTCCTCGGGGACATGGTGCAGGGCAACTTCGGGACGAGCTTCATCACCAATCGCCCGGTAGTGGACATGATCGGCGATGCGTTCTGGCCGAGCGTCATCTTGGCGACCTGCGCGATGCTCGTCGCGGTGGCGGTGGGCATCCCGTTGGGGATCGTCTCGGCGCTGCGGCACAACACCCTCTGGGACAACGTCGCGCGCTTCATCGCGCTCATCGGCGTGTCGATCCCGGTCTTTTGGCTGGGCTTGCAGATGCAGATCCTGTTTGGGTTGCAGCTTCGCTTGCTGCCGATCAGCGGGCTGGGGTACAACGAGCGGCTGATCTTGCCCGCGGTGACGGCCAGCTTTGGCATGCTGGCGATCTTGATGCGCATCACGCGCTCGAGCATGCTAGAAGTGCTGAATCAGGACTACATCCGCACAGCGACCAGCAAAGGCCTGAACCGTCGGACGGTGGTCACGCGGCATGCGCTGACGAACGCGTTGCTACCCATCGTCACGGTGTGGGGGACGGGCTTCGCCAGCCTGCTCTCGGGCACGCTGCTGGTGGAGGTCATCTTCAGTTGGCCGGGCATGGGGCGGATGCTGGTGAACGCCATCAGCCAGCGCGACTATCCGACGGTGCAGGGGCTGGTCATCACCTTTGCGCTGATCTACGCGCTGGTGAACCTCGTTGTTGATTTGATCTATCCATTGGTTGACCCACGGATTCGTTACTCATGAGCGCTCGGACGATCCCCACTGTTGAGCTTGCGCCGCCGCAGTCCCCGTTCAAGCTGGCGGTGCGGCGGCTTTTCCGCAACCCGGCCAGCATCGTCGGCTTGTTCATCGTCTTGATGGTGCTCTTTGCGGCCTTGTTCGCCCCGTGGATCGCCCCGTATGATCCGATCCGCGGTGACTTGGCCAACAAGTATGTGCAGCCGCCCTCGGTGGAGCACCTGATGGGCACGGACGCGCTGGGGCGCGACATCTTCACCCGCGTCATCTACGGCTCACAGATTTCGCTCTACATCTCGCTCTCGGCGATGGCGATCAGCTTGAGCATCGGGATCGTCGTCGGCATGGTGGCGGGCTACTTCGGCGGCTGGGTCGATTTGCTCATCATGCGCGGGGTGGACATCGTGATGGCCTTCCCGCTGCTGATCCTCGCCATTGCGCTGACGGGCATCCTCGGCCCGAGCGAGCTGAACATCATCCTCGCGCTGGGCTTGGTGAACTGGACGATCATCGCGCGCATCGTGCGCAGCCAAGTGCTGACGGCCAAAGAGGCTGAGTACGTCACCGCTGGCCGCAGCCTCGGCGCAACCGATCTCTCGCTCATGTTCCGTCACATCCTGCCCAACATCATCGCGCCGGTGATCGTCTACGCGACGTTGGGCCTCGGCACGATCATCTTGGCCGAGTCGTCGCTGAGTTTCTTGGGGCTGGGGAGCGCGCAGCAAGCCACGCCGAGCTGGGGCAAGATGCTCACCGAAAGCCGCCAGTTCATCCGCTCAGCGTGGTGGATGCCCTTCTACCCGGGCTTGGCGATCTTGGTCACGGTGATGGGCTTCAACCTGCTGGGAGACGCGCTGCGCGACGCGCTCGACGTGCGCAGCCGCTAAGTAGGGACGCGACCTGTCGCGTCCGTGAGCGGTGGTCGCGTCCGTGAGCGGTGGTCGCGTCCGTGAGCGGTGGTCGCGTCCGTGAGCGGTGGTCGCGTCCGTGAGCGGTGGTCGCGTCCGATTCTGTTGATCTTCATACGACAAAGGAGAATACATCATGCGCGTGTTGGCCATTGGCGCACATGGGGACGACTTGGAGATGTTCTGTGGGGGGACGCTGGCGAAGTTCGCCGCGCGGGGTGACACGGTGGTCATGTGCGTCGTCACCGATGGACGAGGCCGCCCCAAAGGCGACCCCGAACAAGTCGTTAAGATTCGTCGGCAGGAAGCGGAAGCCTCTGCCGCGGTGATCGGCGCAGTCAGCCACTGGATGGGGCTGCCCGATGGAGGCTTGTGGTTCGACGCGCCGACGCGCCACCAGTTCATTGAGGTGATCCGCCAGCACACGCCCGACCTCATCATCACCCACCCACAGGACGACTATCACCCTGACCACAAGACGACGAGCCGTCTCGTGCTGGACGCGGCGCAGATCGCGCGCACGGTCAACTACCCGTCGCAGTATCCGCCGCACCGCGCCCCCGTGCCGATTGCGTTCATGGAGGCCGAGCGCGGCATCAACTTCATCCCGACCGAATACGTTGACATCAGCGCGACGTTCGAGCAGAAATTGGCCATGCTCGACTGCCACCGCAGCCAGTTGATGCCAGTAGGGGCAGAGTATGACCCGTCGTTCGCGCTGCCGCCTTCAGAGCAGAACCCGTTCCACCATTACGCGCGGGCGATCAGCCAGTTTCGCGGTTTGGCGGTCAACACGGCCTACGCGGAGGGCTTCACCTTCTGGCAGGCGGCCAACCGGCTGGTGACGACGCGCGTTTTGCCGTGACGCTCAATACCGACCGTTGCCCGACGACCCCGACAGGCTGTTGAGGAACTGCTCATTGGTGTCGAACATGCGGAACGAGTTCAAGAGCTGCTCGGTGGCGTTGACTTCGCCAAACTCGCCTTGTTCGGCAAGGTGCGTCCACATGCGGCGCATGGTGTAAACGCGCTGGAGCACGTCCGGCCCTAGCAGCAGTTCCTCGCGGCGGGTGGACGATTGGGCGATGTCGATAGCTGGGAAGATGCGGCGCTCTTGCAGCCTGCGCGAGAGGTGCAGTTCCATGTTGCCCGTGCCTTTGAACTCCTCATAGATCAAGTCGTCCATCTTGCTGCCGGTGTTGACAAGGCAGGTGGCGATGATCGTGAGGCTGCCGCCTTCCTCGATGTTGCGGGCCGCGCCAAAGATGCGCTTGGGGGGGTGAATAGCCGACGGGTCAAGGCCGCCGGTGAGGGTGCGCCCGCTGGGCGGCACGACGAGGTTGTAGGCGCGCGTCAGGCGGGTGATGCTGTCTAGCAGGATGACGACGTCGCGCCCCAGCTCGACGAGGCGTTTCGCCCGCTCGAGCGCCATCTCCGCTGCGCGGACGTGGTGCGTCACGGGGTCGTCAAATGTGCTGGCGATCACTTCGGCATCCACTGAGCGATCAATGTCGGTCACCTCTTCAGGCCGCTCACCGATCAAGCAGATCATCAAGTGCACCGCTGGGTAATTGTCGCTGATGGCGTTGGCGATGTCCTTCAAGAAGGTCGTCTTGCCGCTCTTGGGCGGCGAGACGATCAAGCCGCGCTGCCCCATGCCAATTGGCGCGATCAAGTTGAGCAGGCGCGTGCTGAGGATGTGCGGGCGCGTCTCAAGGTTGAAGCGCTGGGTTGGGAAGATCGGGGTGAGGTTCTCGTAGTTGGGACGATTGCGGATTTCTTCAGGGGCTTTGCCGTTGATCGAGCTAACGCGCAGCAAGCCGTAGTACTTTTCGCTGTCTTTGGGCGGGCGCACATGGCCGATGACCATGTCACCCGTGCGCATGTGGAAGCGCTTGATTTGCGTCTGGCTTACGTAGATGTCGTTGGGGCCGGGCAGGTAGTTCTCGGCGCGCAAGAAGCCCATGCCGTCATCCATGATGTCCAGCACGCCGCCGCGCATTTGCAGGCCTTGTCGTTCAGCGTCGGCGCGCATGATGCCGAGGATGAGTTCCTCTTTTTTCAAACGGCTGAAGCGGGGCAACTCGGTCTTGCGCGCGATCTCGCGCAGTTCTGGCAGGGTTTTACTCTCAAGGGTTGCAATGTCCATGAAGGCTCCAGTTAAAGGGGGATGTTCAGATACGATTCAATGTTTGAAAGCACACCGTATGTATTGGGCGTGTGATAGCTTAGACAGGGCTAGTTGAGCACATAATTGCCGCAGCGGGCGTCTCATGCTGGTTGGATAGGTCAGTGCTGGGATGAGAGAGAGGGTAGAGCCGATTGACAACGGAAATATAGCACACTTTGCCGGCGTGGTCAATCAAGATTTTGCAAAAGGCGTGATCAAATTAAGCAGGTACGCCACAGGCCGAAGCCCCTTCTTCTTTCAAAGAAGGGGGTGGAGGATGAGTTCCCGCTTGGTTTAGCCCTTGCGCACGAGCATCGTCCAATCGTAGGTGTTGTAATCGTGCAGCAGGGCGACGTTGCGGCTGAGGGTGCGTTTGCACCAGTCGAAGTAGGCTTTGGGGTCGCCGTAGTAGAGGTCATCGCGCATGTACTCAGCGTCGCTGTAGCTGGTAAGGCAGTTGAAGCTGATCCCTTTGGTGCACAGCGCCCACTGCTCTTCAATCATCTGCTTGACGTAAGTTTCCCATGCGTCGTTGGGGGCTTGCAGCTTCATGTTGAACACGCCGCTGCTGACGACGTAATCGACTGGCGCGAGCGTTTCTGTCGTGTTGACGAACATCACATTAGCGAGGTGGCCATAGGTCTGCTTGGCCACACTGAGGGCGGCGGGGGTGAAGTCGTAGCCGATGTAGCGCACGGGGTAGCCCAACTCGGCCAAGTAGCCCGCCAGCGCCCCATAGCCGCAGCCGTAGTCCAGCAGGCTGAACGGCTCGTTGGGGCTGCGCACGATCTTGAGCAGTTGATCAAAGCGCACGCGCTGCGCGTCGGCGTCTTTCCAGTCAACGCCTTTGGGGTCGGCCCCGTGGGCGTTGAGCTTCTCGGTGAAGAAGGCTTGCACTCCTTTGATGGCCTGATCAAGCGGATTCATGTTGAAGGTCTCTTTCGTCTATAGTGGGCTGATGAGCGGCGCGGTGAACCGCGCGCACGACCGTGTACGGGCGCGCTTTGATCTCGGTGAAGATCACTGACAGGTAGATGCTCATGATGCCGAGGATGAAGATGATCAACCCGCCGAGGAACCACAGCGAAGTAATCGTGGACGTCCAGCCGTCCACGCCCGCGGTGATGCCCAACAGGTATTGCAAGATGAAGACGACGATCAGCAGTCCACTTGGGATCGTAATCGCCAACCCCAACCATGCGATCATGATGAGCGGCTTGCTGCTCATGGCGGTGACCCCGTAGATGGCCAGCCACAGCTTGCGGCTGAGCGTGTAGGAACTGCTGCCCTTGTAGGTTTTCTCGATGGTGATCGGGATCTGCTTATAGCCGGTGAGTTCCCACAGGCCCTCAATGCTGAAGAGATGCTCACGGTGCTGCAAGAGATCGCGCACGTAGCGGCGGCTCATCAGGCGCGTCATGAGGATGTTCTGCGGCACGTCGTACTCGCTCAGGTAGCGTACGAGCCGATAGTACAGATCGCCCGGAATGCGCCGCCACGCGCTGCCCTGCCGCACCGCTTGCACGCTGTAGACCACGTCGGCATCTGGTTGGGCTTGCAGCGCGTTGAAGAAGTCGGGCAGGGTTTCGGGCGCTTCTTCAAGGTCACAGTCGATCAAGAAGACCCAATCGCCAGTGGTATAGGCGAGGCCGGTCATGATCGCCTTGTGGTGGCCAAAGTTGCGCGAGAGGTCAACGACGGTCACGCGCGGGTCGGTGTGGTGCAGCGCAAGGGCTACGTCCAGCGCATGATCGGGTGAGCC
>CALDYP010000009.1 GCA_937944445.1 uncultured Anaerolineae bacterium | reverse complement strand
CGCGTCGAGACGCGCCACGTGGGCACAGGGCTGGGCTTGGCCATCTCACAAGAGATCGTCCGGCTGCACGACGGGCGCATCCGCCTTGAGAGCGAGCCGGGCCGCGGCAGCACCTTCAGCGTCCTGCTGCCGCTGGAGCCGGTGACGCCTCCAACTGCTTAACCTATTGGTGCGTCTGTCGCGCTTGCTTCTGGCAGGCGGGCTTTCACCAGCGTCACCATGCGTTCAAGCGAGCTGTCGGCGAAGTACTTTTGCAAGCGTCGGCCAAACAAACGGAACCCTAAGCGGTAGAACGGATTGGGAATAACAGCCGTGCGTGAATAGGCGTGCACATGGAACTCTACCTCGCCGCTATCTGTGAATTTCCACACCTCAAAGGTGATCTCGCCCATCTCGAAGTGCCCTTCCAGCGTCTGATAGCTGTAGCCCCAGATGCGGGTCGGGCGTCCGTCTTGGGTGCGCGCTTCATCGATGACGCGGTTCACGCGCACGCCAAAGTAGAACGTCCACAACAAGAAGCGCGCTCGGATGATCATCAAGCGCTTCTCTAGGGGCGTCTCTGCAGTGAAAATGCCAGTGACAAGGCGCGGATCAGGAAACTCATAGTTGCGAATGATGTCACGCGCCAGCTCCCATGATCCGTTAGGTTCAGGCTCACCGGGGGCTTCAGGCGGCAGCGCCACGCTGTATTCGTCGATCAGCCAGCCAGCTGCTTCGGTAAATTCATGCTGCTTCTCTGGGTCGTACTCATAATTGAGCTTGGCCTGTTGATAGCGTTCAAAATAAGGGCGATACTGGGGCGGAATCGATGGATCTTTGCTGATGCGCTCCCCGCGATACGGCGCTTTCTCTGTCAGGACTTCAATTTCGCCCGCCAGTTCACCACCGCTGAAATCTACAACGCGCTGGCAGAAAAAGGCCCACAGGCTTTCTTGTGCCAACTTAGCGATGCCGAGCGTGTCGTACATGAAATCCACCAATTTGTCCACGCTGCGCGCCCAAGAGGTGATTTCAAAGCGCAGCAGCTCTGGCTGAGTCGGATGTGGTTGAATTTGAAAACGAATGGCCCCGCGCTCCATGTGCTCTTCTAACGTCGTGAAGGTGAATGACGTGGGGGTGACATCGACTGTCCGCACATGGCCGTTCCACGGGCCGCTGATGCGGATGAAAAATTCGTCGCCGAGGGAGAGCTTGCCGGGGGCCAGCTCAACTGTTTTGTCAAACACGGCCAACTCTGCGGCACAGAACGCATTGATCTCCGACTGCACATGCTGCATGACGGCTTCAGGGCTGAGCTTGGGCTGCTTGATGTCTGCGCGGTAGCGACGGAAGAACAGTGGCCCTTCCCCCTCATCCAGCAGATGCATCGGCGCGCTGGAATAGTCAAGTGTGGCTGGCACACTGGGCGGCTTTTGGCTCAATCGGCGTGTTTCTACCTCGACACGGCGGATCGGCAGTGCCCAGCGCCTTGCCCACAACAAGAGCGCGGCCGCTGCTGCCCCGATGATTGGGATGGCGAGCCATCGCGTTTGCAGGGGCTTCATCGGCTCAAGTCTCGCTGGATGGTGCGGCTCAACGCGGCGACGATGCCATCCTCAGCTGCGCCGACGAGGGCATCAGGCAAGCGCAGTCGCTGGCCAATCTGGCGGCGGAGCATTACTGCGAGAAACGCGCTCAGGCTGGCTACTGCCGCGCCAGTGATTGCGCGCTTCCAGCGGGTGCTTGTCGCTGCATTCTCGTCTGCCAGCAGCGCGCCAACGAGTCCGCCTACTGCCATCCGCCCCATCAGCGGCAGCGGGGCAGTGCGCGCGCTCATGAAGGGCATCTTATCTGCGAGCGCCTCGCCGACTGTCGCAGCGCGGACGACGGCGCGGGCTTGCGGCGATGCCAACACAGCGTGCAGCTTGCTCGTCTTGGCCGCTGAGCGTTGGCTCAACACCGTTTGCAGCGTCGCCACCCCTGCGATGCTGCGCATGCCAACCAAGATGCACAACTTGATCGCGCTGGCTGGCAAACGTTTGGATCGCCTCTTTAGCAGCAACCGTTTCATGTGCGCCTCTAACTTTCATTTTTTCATACGCCACCCCCAATATAGCCCCACGCTGTGGCCCACGAGATGGGCAAGGGGATGGGTTGCTCATCGCCCAGTTGGGGGATTCCACCACTTATTTGACATAAGAACGAGTGTTCGCTATGATGAAGCTAGAACATTTATTCCTCGAACAAGTGTCAGAACGGAAAAGGGAAAGGCCATGTCTCAGAAAGATTTCAACAAGCTCTCCGAGCGGCAAAAGGCGATCCTGCGCTTCATGCAGCGCTACATCGAACAGAACGGCTACCCCCCTACCATCCGCAACATCGGCGAGGCCACTAACATCCCCTCAACCTCCGTCGTCAACTACAACCTCAACAAATTGGTAGAAGCGGGATATCTAGAACGCTCTGAGCACATCTCGCGGGGGCTGCGCTTGGTTGGCAGCCTGCCCGGCATGCGCCACAAGCCGCTCAAAACCGAGGAAAAGGTGGCGCACATCCCACGGATCGGCCACATCGTCGCCAGCAAGCCAGTGCAGATGCCCGACGACACCGGCCACTACTACGACGAAGACGACGTGATCGACGTGCCGGCCGCGCTGCTGATGGGCTTTGACCCGGATGAGGTGTTCGCGCTGGAGGTCAAGGGGGACAGCATGATCGACGCGATGATCCGCGAGGGGGACATCGTCATCATGCGTCACCAGCTGGTTGCCCAACCCGGCGACATGGTCGCGGTGTGGCTGCCAGAGCGCAGCGAGACGACGCTTAAGTACTACCACCCCGAAGGCGACCGAATCCGCTTGCAGCCGGCGCACCCCGCGATGGAGCCGATCTACGTCAGCGCGGCCAACTGCGAGATCCGCGGCAAGGTGCTCTCTGTCATTCGCACATTAGGATAGCCTACCATTTAATACCACTCGCGCGCGCGCTCACCATACTCTCAGACAGACCATCTATGCTCTGTTGTGTATTTCTCAAATAAGGAGCGTTTAAGATGGTTCTAAAACGGTTTTTACTGATAGGCGTGGCGCTGATGGTGGCTGCGGCAGGCTTCGCGCAAGAGGTGGAAATCTTCGGCGACGCCCGCCCCGACGCGCCCGAGCTGGCCGCGCGCGGCAATTTCGCGGTAGGCGTGCGCACGCTAACGGTCACCAACCCCGATCAGATCGACATCCTCAGCGTCAGCGCCGACAACCCTGAGCCGCGCTATGACCGCACGCTGACGCTCGAGGTGTGGTATCCGGCGGCGCTGGAGGGCGAAACGCCCGTCATCGTCTACGAGGACACGCTGGGCCGCGCCGACAACCCCAACCAGCCGCTTGTGCCCTTCACCTTCGGCGGGCGCGCTGCCCGTGACGCCGAGCCTGACCGCAGCGGCGCGCCCTACCCCCTCATCGTCGTCTCGCACGGCTTCCCCGGCTCGCGCTTCATGATGACCTACCTCACCGAGAACTTGGCCTCTAAGGGCTACGTCGTCGTGGCCATCGACCACACCGAGTCGATCTTCAGCGACGTGAGCGGTTTCGCCAGCACGCTGCTCAACCGCCCGCTGGACGTGCGCTTCACCATCGACGCGATGGCCGAACTGGCCGCTGACGCCGACAGCCCGTTCAACGGCCTGTTAGACGCCAACAACACCGGCCTAGTCGGCTACTCGATGGGCGGCTACGGCGCGCTAAACGTGGCCGGTGGGCGCTATGGCGCAACGTACTTGCCGGTGCTGCGCAACTTCGGCATTCAAGGGGTCGATTTGCTGGCGGTGAACACCGTCCGCAACGAGAATTTCACAGCCGATGAGCGCGTGAAAGCAGTCATGGCGTTTGCGCCGTGGGGGATGAACTTCGGCCTGTGGGACGCCAACAGCCTCTCGACGCTGGATGTGCCGGTGTTCTTCGTCGTGGGCGATCAAGACGACGTGTCCGGGTTTGCCAACGGGCCGCGCCGCCTGTTTGAGCTGGCGACGAACAGCGAGCGCTACCTGCTGGTGTTTGAGGGCGCGCGCCACAACGTCGCCCCCAACCCGCCGCCTGCCGCCGCAGTTGAGTACGAGCAGTTCATGCGCTACGGCGACAACGTCTGGGACTCCGCGCGCATGAACAACGTCAATCAACACTTCGCCACCGCCTTCTTTGACCTCTACCTCAAAGGCGCGGACACTGCGGCCTACCTCGACTTGATCGAAGTTGCGGCGGATGGGCGCTTCTCTGTAGCGGACGACGGCAGCTTCAACGCTGACCACACCTACTGGCTGGGCTTCCCGAATCGCTCCGCGGTGGGCCTGCGCTTAGAGCGCCGCGCCGCGGGCGAGTAGTCAACATCTATGTAACGGGGCGCGGCGAGCAGCAGGCCGCGCCCTGCCTCACGGCACGACTTCGTAGGTCAGCACGACGTTATCCCCCAATTGAACCGTCATGCCCGCGTAGAGCGGCACGATCCCTTGCACCCGCGCCCCGTTGACGATCACGCCGTTCGTGCTGTTGTTGTCCTCCACGGCGTAGCCCTCTGGGAACTTGGTGAAGCGACAGTGGAAGCGGCTCACACCGTTGTCTTCAATAGTGATGTCGTTGGTCTTGTCGCGCCCGAGCGTCACGAGCTGCCCATCAAAGCGCCACATCATGCCCGGCTGGGGGCCGCGGCGCATCACCAACCAGAAGCCGCTAGTAGGCGGCATGATGCTGCGGTCGATGGGCGGGAGGGGGGCTGGCGCTGCGGCTGGGGCCGGGCTGAAGCTGCTGGGCGGCATGGGCGCGGGCGCAGGCGGCTGGTAGGGGAACATCCGCCGCATCTCGCGCGCGAAGTAGTCCCAGAAGTGGCTCTGATCGCGGAAGCTGGTTACGTCAAAGCGTTCAAGATGCTCTAAGCGGGGGTGGAAGCGCGCCGGAACAAACGTGATCGGGATCACACGGATGTTGAGCGCCAGTGCGAGCGCCCACTCATACGTGACGTAGATGCTCTCCGCACTGTTGGGGGTGAGCACGACTAGCACCGCGTCGCTGCTGCGGATGGCGTCGTCGATCTCGAAGCGCCAATCAAGGCCGGGGCGTGGCGCGGGATCCGTCCAGACGCGGTAGCCCAGCCGCATCAAGAAGCTGTGCAGCGGGTCGGCGTAGCGTTTGTCGCGGGCTGAGTGAGAGATGAACAGGCGCTGGCTCATGGGCAACTCCTTTTTGTCAGATGGTCAACGCAGGTTGAAGCGGCAGGCTGGGGGCGGGCATCAGCCAGAACTCCAGCGCGGGCAGCAAAACGTACACCAGCAGCGACACAATCAAGAGCAGCACCACGATCAGCAGGATGACGCGGCGGCGCGTCCAACCGCGCTGGGCTTCAAAATAGGCTTCTGCCTCGCGGTCAACGTCTTCATAGCGCTCTGGGCTGTGTTCGTCGTGTAAGGTCTGAGACATGCTTCACTCAATCTGTGCTGCGCACTCAAGGGCGATGGACATCGTCGCTGCCCTTGATTGTACAGCACAGCGCCGCGCGCTGGCCTTAATGCTGGCTGTGTGCGTTGTAGGGACAGGGCCTGCGCTGTCCGTTTGTCTGTTCTTGTGGGCGCCCCCTTCTCGAACTGGCCTGCCTAAGGGGGTTGGGGGGTGAGGCCGACGGACGCGACAGGTCGCGTCCCTACG
>CALDYP010000008.1 GCA_937944445.1 uncultured Anaerolineae bacterium | reverse complement strand
CCAGCAGGGGTCGCATGTGTTTGAGGTTGCGCGTGTAGAGCGGGGCGCGCGTGCGGGCGCAGGCCGCTGCGATGAGGCAGTCCGTCAATTCGACGTTGTGGCTGAGGCCATAGCTGAGCAGGTAGTGATAGGCTTGCTGCTGGTCGATCGGCGTCAAGTAGACAACGTCAAACTGGCGCAGCAGCTCCAACGTGATCCTCACAGCGCGCTTGTCGCGTGCGCCGTGGATCACTTCGAGTTGGGTGATGCTCGTGATATGCAGCTCATCCGCGATGTCGGCTAACCACTCTTGGGCGGGGGCGTAGCCACGGATGAGGTCGATGATGACGTTTGAATCGACCAGCGCGATCACGCAAGCCCCTTTCGTTGGCGGCGTTTGGCGCGCTGTTCCTCAATCCACGCGACGCCATCCGTCTTGACATGCGACCACGCTTCAAAGATCTCAGGATGCGCCTCCATCCACGCCACGACCTCCGCGCCGGGTTTAGGGTCTGGCTGGATGAGCGCCTCGATCTGTGCCCACTCTTCGGGCGTCCAGTCGGTGTCAGGGTTGAAGGGGCGCTCCACGTGGACGACGACTTCGCCATCCGGGAAGTCGGGCAGGTCAAGCTCGGCTTTGCCGCTGCGCACGGTCACCTTGAGTTGGCGGGTCAGCTTGTTCATGGCACACTCCGTCTGTGGTCAAATGGGGATGATACGTCATTCGCCGAAGTGATTGCGCGCGGCGATGCGCAGAGAGCGCTCATGCGGCGCGAACACGATGATCACGTCGTTTGGCTGGAGGGTGATATGGTGCGGCGGCTGGATCGCGCTTTGGTCATCGCGCACGTGCAGCACGATGTCGCAGCGCTCAGTCGTCTGCACCTCACCCACGGTGCGGTTGAGCAGGAAGGATTTGTCGCTCACGGCGAGCTTGATCGTGCTGTACTTCTCTGCGCCGATTTGGATCGATTGGGTGATCTCAGCGCCCAGCGCCAGCCCGGCGAAGACGGGCGCGCTCAACTCGCTGGAACTGATGATGGCATCGACGCCGAGGAATTGGCGCATCTGCGCGCCGAGGTTTTCATCCCACACGCGGGCGATAACGCGCAGCTTCGGGTTGATCTGGCGCACCTTCATCACCGCCTCAAGGTTGATGTGGTCATCACCTGTGCAGGCGATGAACGTCTCCGCAAAGCGCAGGCCGGCCTTTTCTAGGGCGATCGTCTCGCGCCCGTCTAACATGATCTGCGGCACGCCCAACTCGCTGAGGACGAAATCTTTTTCTTTCTCGCTCTGATGGTCGATTACGACCACGTCAACGCCCATTTCGGCAAGGGTGCGCACCACGCGCAGCCCGACATGCCCCGCGCCAAAAACGATCACGTGGTTTCGATAGGTGCTCACAAGGGCTTCCCTCCATGCGTCGCGCCGCCCGTTGCGGTCAAAAAACAGTCGAACAAAATCAGCGACGCCGTTACCGACGATAAACAAGAACACCAACGGCAGCGCGTACCAGAAGATGATGAGATACCACTCTGCCGGTGCGTCATAAGGTGGCTCGATGATCATCAACTGAAGCATGATGTAGGGTCGGTCGATCCACGCCAGATCCTCACGCCCTGAAAGCTTGTGCAGCTCGCCGTAGACGTGCCCCAAGACGAACAGCACGAACAAAAACGCGGTGATGCTCGTGCGGAACTCGCGCCATAGGGCGGTTGTGTCGCGCCACAGGGCTTTGAAAAAACGCAGGATGCGGCTGCGGCGGCGACGAAAGGTGACAAGTTGAGTCAAGGGCATAGGCTTAACAGACGGTGGCTGTTCATTTAATCTGATTATACCTCTGAAACGCGCAGGCAGGATGCACGCCGCGCGCACATCCTGCCTGTGGGAACGTTGGAGCGGGGATTAATCGCCTGCTTCGGGCAGGGCGGGGCGGCAGCACAGCACAAGCTGCTTAGCCGCGCGCACTTCGTCAAGGCGGCGCACGGGGGCGTTCACCGGCGCGTTCAGCAGCAGCTCGGGCGTTTCGACCGCCTCGCGCGCGATCTTCTTCATCACGTCGATGAACTCATCCAGCGTCTCTTTGGCTTCGGTCTCGGTCGGCTCGATCAAGAGCGCCTGCGGGACGATCAGCGGGAAGTAGTTGGTGGGCGGGTGGATGCCGTAGTCGATCAAGCGCTTGCTGATGTCCAGCGCGTGGATGTCGGGGGCGTCGTCAAGGCGCGCTTCAATCACGAACTCATGGCCGCAGTAGCGCGGGTAGGGGATCTTGTAGGTGTCCATCAGGCGGGCGCGGACGTAGTTGGCGTTCAGGACGGCGTGGCGGCTCACCTCGCGCAGGCCGGCCGCTCCATAGGCGCGGATGTAGGCATAAGCGCGGACGTGCATCCCAAAGTTGCCGTGGAAGGCCTTCATGCGCCCGATGCTCTGTTCGGGCATCACCAGCCCGTAGAGAGGCGGCTCATCGCCCTGCGCTGGTTCGACGATCTCCACAATGGGGCCGGGCAGGAAGGGCTTGAGCTTGGCGTTCACGCCGACGGGGCCGCTGCCGGGGCCGCCGCCGCCGTGGGGCGTGCTGAAGGTCTTGTGCAGGTTGTAGTGCAGCACGTCAAAGCCCAACTCGCCGGGCTTGACCACGCCCATCAGCGCGTTCATGTTCGCGCCGTCCATGTACATCAGGCCGCCTGCCTTGTGCACAAGGTCGACGATCTCCAAGATGTTGTGCTCGAACAGCCCGAGCGTGTTCGGGACGGTGATCATCATCCCGGCGATCTCGTCGGCGCGTTCGCTGCACACCTTGCGCAGCGCCTCAAGGTCGACGCCGCCTTCAGCGTCGGCGGGCAGTTCGATCACCTCAAAACCGGCCATCGTGACGGTGGCGGGGTTCGTTCCGTGGGCGCTGTCCGGGACGAGGATCTTGTTGCGCTGCGTGTCGCCGCGGCTGACGTGATACTTGCGGATCATCAAGATGCCCGCGAACTCGCCGTGCGCGCCCGCGGCGGGCGCAAGGCTGACTGCCTCGAACCCGACGATCTCGCCCAACCACTGCTGAAGCGCGTACATGAGCGCCAGCGCGCCCTGTGCGCCTTCGTCGTCGGTCAGCGGGTGAAGCTGGGCAAAGCCGGGCAGCCGCGCCATGTCCTCGTTGAGCTTGGGGTTGTACTTCATCGTGCACGAGCCGAGCGGGTAGAAGCCCTTGTCGATGGCGTAGTTGAGGCTGCTGAGCTTGATGAAGTGCCGCACCACTTGCAGCTCGCTGAGTTCCGGCAGGCGCAGCTCGTCGCGCAGCAGCTCGGTCGGCAGGTCTTCGGTCGGCACGTCGCACGCGGGGAGGTTAGCCCCCACGCGCCCGGGCACGCTCAGGTCATAAACGGTTGGCTCTAGTGCGTTGAGCTTGGTCTGCTCGGCTGCTTGGTCTGCGATCATGCGAACTTCTCCAACATCTCTACCAATACGTCAATTTCTTGTTTGCTGTTCATCTCGGTCACGCACAGCAGCATATGATCCGTCAGGTGCGGGTAGTCCGCGCCGAGGTCGTAGCCGCCGATGATGCCTTCTGCGATCAAATGTTGGTTGATCTCGCTGACGGGGCGCGGGCACTTGACCACGAACTCGTTGAAGAAGGGGCGGCTCATGTCCACGTGGTAGCCGTTCAGCGCGTCGATGCGGCGGGCGGCGTAGTGCGCCTTGTGGTAGTTCAGCTCGGCCACTTGGCGCAAGCCCTGCTTGCCGAGCAGCGAGAGGTGAATGCAGATCGCCAGCGCCATCAAGCCCTGATTGGTGCAGATGTTGCTGCTGGCGTGCTCGCGGCGGATGTCCTGCTCGCGCGGGCGCAGGGTCATCACGTAGGCGGGGCGACCGTCCCGATCGACTGTCTCACCGACGATGCGCCCAGCGATCTTGCGGACGTACTTGCTCTTGATGGCGAAGAAGCCGCAGTATGGGCCGCCGAAGCCCAACGGGATGCCCAACGGCTGCCCCTCGCCCACGACGATGTCTGCGCCCAGCTCGCCGGGCGATTTGAACAGCGCCAGCGCCAGCGGGTTCACCACGAACGCGAGCAGCGCCCCTTTGGCGTGGACTTTGTCCGCGAGGCCCTCGAAATCTTCAATCTGACCGAAGAAGTTGGGGTACTGTACGGCAAGCAGGGCGGTGTCCTCATCGACAAGGTCGGCCAGTTCCGCGGCGGTGCGCGGCGCATCATCGCCGATGAACACGAGGTCGCGGCCTTGATTGTAGGTGCGCACGACCTCGCGGTACTGCGGGTGGATCGCGTGGCTGAGGACGATCTTCTTGCGCTTGTCCAGCGTTTGACGGGCCACTGTGACTGCCTCGGCGAGGCTGGTCGCGCCGTCGTAGTGGCTGGCGTTGGCCGCGTCCATGCCGGTGAGGGCGCACATCATGCTCTGATACTCATACGTGGCTTGGAGCGTGCCCTGCGACATCTCCGGCTGATAGGGGGTGTAGGCAGTGTAGAACTCGCCGCGCAGCAGCAGTTGGTTCACTGCGCTGGGGCTGAAGTGGTGATAGGCCCCCGCCCCGCGGAACAGCGCGAACTCGCCGGCGTGCTCGTTGGCTTCGGCCAGCGCCTGCATCTCGGCGGTGATCTCCAGCTCGCTCAGCGCGTCGGGCAGGTTCAGCTTCGGGAAGCGGTGCGACGCCGGAACCGCCTCGAACAAGTCCTCAATCGTCGTCACGCCGATGGCAGCTAGCATCTGCTGCCGTTCAATTTCTGTGTGGGGAATATAACCGCTCATCGTCTCTGACAATTCCAACTCTGCAAAGGATTAACGAGATTCACAATAGGCCTTGTAAGCGTCCGCGTCCATCAAGTCGTTGAGGGGGGCGGGGTCGCTCACCTTGATTTTGACCATCCAGCCTGCGCCGTAGGGGTCAGCGTTGACGGTTTCAGGGGCGCTCTCCAGCGCGGTGTTGACCTCAACGATCTCACCGGCCACGGGGCTGTAGATGCTGCTGGCCGCCTTGACGGACTCCACTTCGCCGACGGCGTCACCCGCCGCGAGGGTCGTGCCGACGGGTTTGAACTCGACGTATACGAGGTCGTTGAGCGCGTCTTGGGCGTAGTCGCTGACGCCCAACGTGGCGACGTCCCCCTCAAGGCGCACCCATTCATCGCTCTTGGCGTACTTCAGATCAGCGGGGTATTTCAGCTCTGCCATACCGTGTATCCTTTCGCTTTGTCGAAAAAAATAAAAACAGGGCGCTTCAGCTCTGCTTGCTGTGCGCCCTGTCAGCTTTCAGGGTTTTCTATCCGCAGATCCACGTTACCTGAGAGTTTCATCCATGTGCCAGCACCACACATGCACTTGCCCCTTCGGTGGCCCAACGGCTGGGCGCTCTCTCTGCTGGATAGTCCAATTATACACCAAATTGTAACAAATCCGCCTAGCAAAGCGCAAGCAGCGAAACGCACAGGGAGTGTCTAAAGATAAACAGACAGTCGCGCCGAGCGCTGAAGCGGTCGGCTAGGGCGCGCCCCCTGAAGGGGTCTTGCCGTGCCCGTGGGAACAGAAAAACGGACAGGGCAGGCCCTGTCCCTACGATGTCGCGCCTGCAGGGGCTTCCACCGCGGGCGCAGCACCCGCCGAGT
>CALDYP010000007.1 GCA_937944445.1 uncultured Anaerolineae bacterium | reverse complement strand
TCGCGTCCGCGGGGCCTCACGCCTGCAACAACCCGTCGCGTCCGCGGGGCCTCACGCCTGCAACAACCTGTCGCGTCCGCGGGGCCTCACGCCTGCAACGACCTGTCGCGTCCGCGGGGCCTCACGCCTGCAACGACCCGTCGCGTCCGCGGGGCCTCACGCCTGCAACAACCCGTCGCGTCCGCGGGGCCTCACGCCTTCGCCTGTGGGCTGAGGGGGCTTGCCGTGCCCGTGGGAACAGAAAAAACGGACAGGGCAGGCCCTGTCCCTACGATGCTGTGTCTGCTTAGACACCTTCTAGTCAAAACTCATGGTGTGCTGAGCGCCGTTTGTCTTTATAATGCAAGGTAGCAACGAAGGAATCTGCTATGCAACTGACGACGCCGCCCCAAGCCCGCTCCAGTCAAAAAGATTGGGTGCGCACGGCTGTGTTGTTGGCAATGGGCGTGTACCTCACCTTTTTGCTGGTCTCAGGCAACCTCAGCAACTACATGAACAGCAATTTCCATTGGTTGGTGGCAGTGGCGGCGGGGTTGTTCTACTTCCTCGGCGGCTGGAACTTGTGGATCGTGTGGCGCAGCGCCGCGCAGCCGCACACGCTGGACGACAACCTCAACATCAGCCATGAAGGCCACGTCCACGCCAACGTCAGTTGGGGGGCGATTGCGATTGCGTCGCTGCCGCTGGTGTTCGCTCTGTTGGTTCCCAGCCGTCCGCTCGGCGCGGACGCCGTGCACCGCGTCAGCTTCAGCCCGGTGGGGGTGGCCAGCGCGGCTAGCGCCGCCCGCTCGCCGCTGGATCGCAACATCCTTGATTGGCTGCGCGAGTTCAACCGCATCGACAACCCGGCGGCGTTCAACGGCCTGCCCGCGCGCGTGGTCGGCTTCATCTACCGCGAACCGTACATGAGCGACGATGAGTTCATGGTGGCGCGCTTCACGATCAGCTGCTGCGTGGCCGATGCCTTTGCCATCGGCCTGCCCGTGCGCATGGAGGGCGCAGCCGCTTACAGCACCGGCGCATGGGTCGAAGTCGAAGGGACGTTCCAAGCCGGCACGTTCGACGATCGCACCATTCCTATCCTACAACCCAGCCGCATTGAGCTAACGGACATCCCGTCCCGGCCGTATTTGTATCCGTAAGGGTCATGGTTAGTGACTCTTAACCATGCCTTCAGATCAGTTAATAAAATGCAATACACAAGAAAAGAGGTGAAAAATCTTAATGGAAAGCCGCACAGTTAACAAATAATTGTCGTTGAATTGAAGCATCCTGACGATTAGTTGACACCGCGCAAAAAACCTTCCTATAATCGCATAACAATGTGTGATATCGGTGGGTTAATGAAGGCGCCGAGTCTTATGAGAGGGCATCTGACATGAATACACCACCGAAACCGTTTTTGAGCAGTCGCGTGTTGAAAACAAACGTTGGTTTCTTGTTATCTGCCCCATCTGGGACGCATCAAGACTCGCGCCTTGACATCCCAGTTGCCGTGCGCGTGGACGATGACCTCATCGTGAATGCTATCAGCGGGCCGCTGCGGATGACCCGCAGCAAGGAAGGCATTCTGGTGCAAGCCAACTTGACCATCTCAGTAGACAACGAGTGCTCGCGCTGCCTTGACACCGTAACGCAAAACCTCGAAATCGAGATTGAAGAGCTGTTCGCGTACCCAGCGTCAGACATCAGTGAGTTCAGCGTGGGGGGGGATGCCAACCTCGACTTGGCCCCGCTGCTGCGCGCCGAAGTCCTCATCGAGATGTTACATCCCGTCCTTTGCAGTGAGGACTGCAAAGGATTGTGCCCCAACTGTGGGGCGAATCGCAATCGGGAAGCCTGTCAATGCGCGCAGGATGAGGTTGATCCGCGCTTGGCTGTACTGAAAAAATTATTAACTAAGTAGCACAACCGCTCAGGTGGTGAACGCACTTGGGCGCGGGGGGCAGAAGATGGAAGCTGAGTTTGACACGGAGTATGACGCTGACTTCGACAGTGAACCACTAGGGCAGTACGGGGACGATTTCTTCGTTGAGGACGCGCTCTTGTTCGACGAATACGACGAATTGGACGAGTCGTTCGACGATGCAGACGACCTTGAACTGGACGACATGACCAGCAGCGACACGGTGGGGCTGTACCTCAAAGAGATGGCGCGCGTGCCCTTGCTGAGCGTGGAGGATGAAATTGCGCTCGCCATGCGGATGGAGGCCGGTCTGGAAGCCCAGCGCAAGCTCAAGACCACGCGCAGCCGCGACACCGAAGCGCTCGAAGCCGCCGCAGCCGATGGCCTCGAAGCGCGCGACCACCTCATCAAAGCCAACACACGCCTCGTCGTCTCGATTGCTAAGAAATACGTCGGGCGCGGCGTCCACTTCCTCGATCTGATCCAAGAGGGCAACCTCGGCCTGATGAAAGCCGTCGAAAAGTACGATCATCGGCGCGGCTTCCGCTTCAGCACATATGCCACATGGTGGATCCGCCAGACGATCACGCGCGCCATCGCCGATCAATCGCGCACGATCCGCGTGCCCGTCCACATGACAGATCGCATCCGCCGCGTCTACCGCGTCGCGCGTGAGCTAGAGCAGCAGAACGGGCGCAAGCCCTCGATGGAGGAGATCGCCAGCGTGATCGGCTGTGACGCGCGCAAGATTCAATGGATGCTGCGCGTCTCATGGCAGCCGCTCAGCCTTGAGCAGCCCGTCGGCGAAGATGAGGACAGTGAGTTGGGCAACTTCATCGAAAGTGAAGACGCCCCATCCCCCAGCGATGCCGTCGCCCATGCCACGCTGCGCGCGCGCCTTGAACAGCTTCTGACGACGCTGCACCCGCGCGAAGCGCGCATCTTGCGCCTGCGCTTCGGGCTGGCCAACGGCCAAAGCTACACGCTGGAAGAGGTCGGCCAGAAGTTCGGCCTCACCCGTGAGCGCATCCGCCAGATCGAAGGGCGCGCCCTGCGCCGCCTGCGCCACCCGCGCCGCAGCCGCCACCTACGCGATTACGTCGATTAGAGAATGCGAACAACGCAAGCGCTGTCCCATACGCACGGATGACGTGGTAGCGACAAGGCCTGCCTTATCCACGGCAGACAGCGCAGGCGCTGTCCTCTCTTTCAAGGCGGGGAGCGTCTGAAGATAAACAGACAGTCGCGCCGAGCGCTCAAGCACTCGGCTAGGGCGCGCTCCCTGAAGGGGGCTAGATGAGTCCTCTGTTCGAATTTAGACACTCCCTTCAAGGCGTCGTCTTTGTACACGACGCTCTTTTTATTTATAATACTTAAATAGTCGATGCCAATCGTCGCTGACAACCACTCTGGAATAGAAAAATCTGTGCCCATGATCCCCTCTACGTTGAAGGTCAACAGCAACCGCATGCTGGCGCATTTTGAAGAGCTGAGCATGATCGGCGCAACAGCGCTGGGCGGCGTCGCGCGGCCTGCCCTCTCAAACGAGGATCTGCGCGCGCGCACATGGCTGGTCGAGCGCCTTGAGGGCTACGGCTTTGAACTGCGCGACGACGCGGTGGGCAACATCGGCGGCATCCTGCGCAGCACGACCCCACAGGCCAAGACGCTGCTCGTCGGCTCTCACCTTGATACCACCCTCAACGGCGGCAAGTACGACGGCTCGATTGGCATCATCGCCGGGCTGGAGTGTATGCTCACTGTGCGCGAGGCGGGCATAGCCCTGCCGTTTCATCTAGAGGTGATCGACTTCACCGACGAAGAAGGCTCGTGGCAGTCGCTGTTTGGCAGCATGGGCCTGACCGGCCGCCTGAGCGATGAGCACATCAACGACAGCAAACAAGACAACGCCGCGTTTCGAGCGGCGCTGCTGCGTCTGGGGCTGTATGCCAGCGAAGTGCGCGAGGCGCGCCGCGACCCAACCACCTTGCGAGGTTACCTTGAACTGCACATCGAACAAGGCGACCTGCTCGACCGCACCCGCACCCAGATCGGCATCGTCACCCGCGTGATCGGGCGCAGCAATTTCCGCGTCACCTTTCAGGGAGAGGCCGTCCACGCGGCGACCAATTGCAGCCGCAAACGCGATGCGCTGCAAGGCGCGACGTGCTTCATGACCAAAGTCTACAACCTGCCGACGCAGTGCGTGGGCGGCATGGTTAACTGTGGCAACGTGGACGTGCAGCCCGGCATCACGACCATCGTCCCCGCCACGGCCACCGTGCATATGGAGGTGCGCCACCCAGACCCTGACCAGCTGGCCATGATGGAGCAGCTCGTGCACGACACAGCCGAACAGTGCGCGGGGGCGCATGGGCTGAGCGTTCAAGTGCGGCGCACGCTGCACCGTGAAGTTGCGCACATGGACGAGCGCTTAATGCAGGTGGTCGCTGAGGTGTGTGAGCAGCAGCAGCTTTCATATACCCACATGTTCAGCAACGCGGGGCACGACGCCCAGATCATGGCCGGTTTTACCCCGTCGGCCTTGATTTTCATCCCGTGCAAGGACGGCATCAGCATGAACCCCAAAGAATACACCGACTGGGAAAACGTCGAGAACGGGGCGAACGTCCTGCTGCACACCATCCTACGCCTCGCCATGGACTGAGGCCGAGGCAGTCGATCACACGGAGGGGGATCTTGCTCAACCTACGCGCCTATGTGTTGGTGATCTTGTTTGCGATTGGCTTATTCGCGCTCGGCATCGTCGGAATTCGCAGCGGCTGGGGAGTGTTCAGCCCGCCTACCCGTGAACAGCTCTTGAACCTCGACGCAGTCAACGATGCTGCGTTTGAGGACGGCGCGCTCGACTTGGGCGCAGCCGACTTGCTCTTCCGCGTGCGCCCGCCGGCCAACAACGAGGAAGTCCGCCGCGTGGAGGTGCTGCTGGAGGACGCCTTTTTGTGGCTGCGCGACGATGATCCCACCTTGCAAGTGGCACAGGCTTGCTTGTCAGTCTATGCGGTGGTGAACCCCAACACTGACTCTCAGAAAGCGCACGAATTCCTAGAGCAGCCGGTATGCGTCACGCCGAGCGCTGGTGACTACCTCATGATGAACGTGCCGGTTGACCTCTTCGGTGAACCTGTGACGAACCTGATGATGTTGAACGACCGAAAGGCCGTGCAAGCCGTCGCTCAACCGCTCACGCTGGAGACCAGCGAAGAGGTGAGCCTCAACTTCTGGTATCCTTACGACAGCTTCACGTTGGATTTGGATCTTTACGTGGCGTATGAGATCACACTGGACGATGGCGAGGTGTTCGAGGGGGTGATCCAGCCGTTCTTGGCGTGGAACTTGCAAACCAGCGGCCATCGCCTCTGGCAGATCGGCCTCCGCAGCACCAGCGATGTCATCTCAGACCCAGACTTTGGCGAGGTTCCGGTTGACCGCGTGAGCTTTCAATTTGATCGCCCGCTGGTGTATCGGTTGGTTTTCCCCTTCTTCTTGGTGATGATGGTGCTGCTGATCGGGATGGTTCCGCTGCTGACCGAGCGCGACGTGCTCGTAGAAATTTGCGCGGCGATGCTGTTCGGCATCTTTGGCTTGAAGGGGATCATCGGCCCGGGCGAGGCGATGGGCCAGACAGTTCTCGATTTGTCGCTCATCGGGCTGTATGTCGTGCTGGCGTTTGCCGCAGCCGTGTTCTTCGTCAACAAAGTGAGCCTCAGCCGCCGGCCCGCCCCCACTGAGGAGCCAACCGCCCCTTGAGCGCGCGCCTGCTGTTCGTCGTCAACATCCCGCGCTTCTTCTACACCCACCGCCTGCCGCTGGCGCGCGCCGCGCAGGCCGCCGGCTATGAGGTGCACGTGGCCACGTCGGACGCCGACGCCGAGAGCATCGCCCGCATCCACGCGACGGGGCTGCCGTTTCATCCGCTGCCGCTGGCCCAGCACGGAACCAACCCGCTGACCGAAGCGCGCACCTTTGCCGCGATCATGGCGCTCTATCGGCGGCTGCGCCCGCAGATCGTCCACCTCATCAGCATCAAGCCGGTTCTCTACGGCGGGATGGCCGCGCGGCTGCTGCGCGTTCCGGCCACCGTCAGCGCGATGAGCGGGCTGGGCTACGTGTTCATCGGCGACGACCTCAAGCGGCGGGTGATCCGCGCGGGGGTGCTGCCGTTGATGCGCGCGGCGTTGGGCGGCCCCAACCTGCGGATGGTGTTCCAGAACCCCGACGACCAAGCGCGGCTGCTGGCGCTGGGTGTGCTGCCGCCGGACAAAGCGCTGCTCATCAAGGGCAGCGGCGTTGACCCTGACCGCTTCTGCCCACAGCCCGAACCCGACGGCCCGCCGACCGTGCTGTACGCCGGACGTTTGATGGCGCAAAAGGGGCTGGATACGTTCGTGGAGGCGGCGCGCCGCCTGCGCGGGCGGGCGCGTTTTGTCGTCGTCGGCTTTGCCGAAGCCACCAGCCCGGGCGCAATCTCGCCGCAGCAGGTGGCGGCGTGGGCTGATGAGGGCGTGATCGAGTGGTGGGGGCGGCGCGATGACATGCCGGACGTGATCAACCAAGCGCACATCGTCGCGCTCCCCAGCGTCTACGGCGAGGGCGTGCCGCGCATCTTGATTGAAGCGGCGTCGTGTGAGCGCGCCATCGTGACGACCGACACGCCCGGCTGTCGTGAGATCGTGCGCCATGAGGAAAACGGGCTGCTCGTCCCGCCGTATGACCTTGAGGCGTTCGTGCGCGCGCTGGAGCAGCTGCTGGCAGATGCGCCGCTGCGCCGCCGCATGGGGCAGCGTGGACGTGAGCGCGTGCTGGCCGAGTTCACCCTGCAGCAGGTCAACGATCAAATGCTGGCGCTGTACGCTGAGCTACTCGTCATCGCCCAGCAGCGGGATCGCCACCGTCGTTAAGCAGCATGTGCACGTCCAGAGCTGGAAGCGGTTCGTGCTGAACCCTGCCGCTTGAGCCACCCGCAGCGGGAACACCTGCAAGCCGGTGTATACGAATTCCTCATGCTGGCAGGAAGAGCAAGGGTCAGTCGGTGGGGTAATAACCTCTTGCTTGAATGTTGTCGCAGTAGTCGCTTCCATAAATGCAGCCGTTTACACAGTGATTTTTCATTAAATGATACGAAAAGATTAACGCTGTCGTTTTAGATGTTAAAGTTATCAGACACTTTATTAACGAAATACACATCTAAACGTTTCATCAAGCGCGCCTACTCAAAACGCGCTGTTAGCGAGTATGATCGGTGTAATGTAGAAAGGAACCGCATGGGCAACACAGTTATCGAGTTGAAAGGCGTCAGCAAACGTTTCGGCGATTATGACGCGCTCATCAACGTAAGCTTGACCGTCTCTGAGGGGGCGCTCTTAACGCTGTTGGGGCCGTCGGGCTGTGGCAAGACGACCTGCCTGCGCTTGATCGCAGGTATCACCGCGCCGGATGAGGGCGAAATCTGGCTCAACGAGGAGCTTGCGGCTGGCCCTGCGCGCTCGCTGCCGCCAGAGCAGCGCCGCGTCGGCATGGTATTCCAAGATTACGCGCTGTTTCCCCATCTCAGTGTGGCCGACAACGTGGCGTTTGGCTTGCGCGGCTCTCGTGCGGAGAAGCGGGCGCGCGTGGCCGAGCTGCTGGCGCTGGTCGGCTTGCAGGGCTTGGAGAGCCAAATGCCCTACCTGCTGAGCGGCGGACAGCAGCAACGCGTGGCGCTGGCGCGCGCCCTCGCCCCCGAGCCGGACATCCTGCTGCTGGACGAGCCGTTCTCCAACTTAGACACCGCCCTGCGCGTGCAGGTGCGCGGTGAGGTGCGCGAAATCCTGCGCCGCACGGGCAAAACGGCGGTGTTCGTCACCCACGATCAGGAAGAGGCGCTCTCGCTGTCCGATCGCGTGGCGGTGATCTTTGACGGGCGGCTGCACCAAGTGGGCACGCCTGAGCAGATCTACAACCAACCGGCAAGCGCGCAGGTGGCCGCGTTCGTGGGCGAGGCGAACTTTCTGCCAGCCGACGCCAGCGGCGCGCGAGCGTCGTCCCCGTTGGGCGAGCTGGCGCTCATCAAGCCGATGCGCGGTGAGGTGCGCGTGCTCATCCGCCCTGAGCGGGTGCACCTCGACACCCACGGCGAGGGCGTGCTTGGGGAAGTGCTGTGGCGCGAATACTACGGCAGCCGCCAGCGCATCGCTGTGAGCTTACCCGATGCTTCAACGCTCATCGCCAGCACCGACACCCAAATCAGCGTAGAGCGCGGCGACCGTGTCAAGGTCAGCGTGTTTGGGCCGCTGTTGGCGTTCAGCGCCGTCGAAAGTACTGTACCGCTGCCCCAATGATGATCCCAACTTGGGCCGTCACCGCTGCGATCAACCAGATCGGGAGGCCGCTGGCGGGGCTTTCTAGGTCGTTGACAGTCACCTCTTGCAGGCTGGGGGTGGCGGCCATCGCCACGACTGGCTCTAACGTGCGCACGATCAGCTCGCGCGTGGGGGTGGCCGTCGGCATGACGAACACCGCGGGCGGCAGATCGGTTGGGGTGGGCGTGACGGTCGGCGTCAAGGTAGGCGTGGGGGTGGGGGTCTCCGTCGGGATGGACGGGTCACGGGTCGGCT
>CALDYP010000006.1 GCA_937944445.1 uncultured Anaerolineae bacterium | reverse complement strand
AAGCAGGCGGACAAGGCAGGCGGACAAGGCAGGCGGACAAAGCAGGCGGACAAGGCAGGCGGACAAAGCAGGCGGACAAGGCAGGCGGACAAGGCAGGCCTTGTCCCTACAATGTCATCGGCCGACATCGACGGCGCTTGTGTTTGATTTTAGACACTCCCCACGAACGCGGCAGGCTGCTGACCTTACCGCTGGTCGATCTGTCAGGTATGATGAAGGCCATCATCAACGTAGGACCGAGCCGCCATGAGACGACTGCTTGCCCTGTTGGCTGTGAGCATCAGCCTGCACCTCACCGCCCAAACGCCTGCCCCGCCGGATTTGACGATCTGGCTGCCGGACACGCTGGCCAACTTCAGCACGGATGCGCTTTCAGCGTTTGGCGCGGCGACTGACGATTTCGCTGTCAGTCAAAACATCAACGCGCTGATTCGCATCCGCCGCGCCAGCGAGGCCGGCGGCATCCTCTCGACGCTGCGTTCCGCGTCGAGTGTGGCCCCGCGCGCGCTGCCCACCGTCACGCTGCTGCGGCGCAGCGATCTGCTGTTGGCGACGCAAGAGCGCTTGATCGAGCCGATGCCGTCGCTGCTGACCCAAAGCGTGGCGCAGGCCGTCAGCAGCACGCGCCGACTGTGTGAAGTGGGCGGGGTGTTGATGGGCATCCCGTTCTTGGTTGACGTGCAGCACGTGGCCTACCTGCCACAGCCCGACGTGGAGTATGACGGCTGGCGCTTTGAGGACGTGCTGGCCCGCGGGCTGCCCCTGCAATTTGCTGGCAATGCGACCATCGGGGTTAACCCGACGGTCTATGTGCAGTATATGGCCGCTGGAGGCCGCATCGATGAGCAAGGCGTGCTGCAATACGACGCGGTGGCGCTGCGGCAGGTGCTGGATTTTTATGAGGCGACCCGTGAAGCAGACCTGATCGATGAGCAGACGCTGCTCTTCACTTCCCCCGCGCAGTATGCCGCCGCGCTGAGCGCTGCGGGTGAGCGGCAGTGGGGGACGCTGGCCTCACAGTATCTGCGCGCGCTGACCTTTGAGCCTGACCTGCGTTTTGCGCCCATCCCGACCCCTGACGGAACGCTGAGCACCGTGCTAGAAGGCTGGTGTTGGGTGCTGGTCTCGCGCGATGAGCGCACGCAGCCGCTGGCCGTGGACTACATCACTTACATGAGCAGCGGCTCGTCTGTCGTCACGCTGGCGCGGTCAGTGTGGATGCTGCCGTCGCAAATTGCGCTGCTGGCTGACGTGCTGGATGAGGATCAAGCGGCGTTTTACACGGAACTGATCACGAATGCGCTCATCATCCCACTAGACGCGAGCAGCGTCGCTGTTGAACGCGCCATACAGGAGGCGTTCCGCGCCGTCCTCAACGGCAGCCGCGCTGAAGAAGCCGTCCGCGCGGCCAGCGCCCTGCTAGGGGGTTAGCGCCTTCTCGTAGAAGCGGTGCGTTTTGTAGGGCTTGCCCTCCACCTTGCTGATGATCGACAGCAGCGAGTTGGTCTCAAGGATCCACCCCGCATCAAGGTAGTCGTACTGGCTCGGCAGCATGGCTTGGCTGATGGCGTGCATGAGCGCGAGGTCGACGCCGCGGTTGCGAAACTCGGGGATGACGCCCATCAGCGGCAGGCGCACGCTGCGGATAATCTTCTTCACTTTCCAGTAGTAGAAGGCCTTGAGCAGGCTCCACCATTCGGGCACGCCGGGGCGCGGGTAGACCTTGTGCAGCACCTCGTTCATGTTGGGGATGGCGAGAGCAAAGCCGACTGTCTGCCCGTCGTGCTCCGCGAAGAAGGCGAGGTTAGGGTCTACGAACTGGCCGAGGCTCTTCACCAGCGCTTGCAGCTCGCGCTCGGTAAAGGGGTGAAAGCCCCAATTGATGTCCCATGCGCGGTTGTAAATGTCCGCGAAGAGGTGGAACTCGGCGGTTTTGCGGCGCATGTCGAGCGGGCGAATGGTGACGCCGCTGCGTTTGAGGGCGTGTTCTGCGGCGCGCCCGAAGCGCTCGACGGTGTTGTTGCGGGCGAGGATGGCGCGGTCTTGGTAGACGCTGTAGATGTCCATCACTTTGTGAAAGCCCGCCCCTTCCACCAGTGCCTGATAGTAGGGTGGGTTGTAGGGCATGAGCACCTGCGGCGGGCTGAAGTTCTCGACAAGCAGGCCGCACGCTTCATGCGTCGTGAAGGTCTGCGGCCCGCGGATGGCGTGGTAACCGCGCGCGCGGATCCACTCGCTGGCAGTGTCGAGCAGGGCGCTGGCCACGGCTTGATCGTTGATCGTCTCAAACGCGCCAAAATGGCCGATGTGCTCTTTCATGTGGTCATTGTGATGGTGGTTGATGACCGCGGCAATCGTCCCGACGACCTCGCCCCCGCACAGCGCGATGAAGTACTCCCCTTCGAGGTACTCCCACGCGGGGTTGCGCTGCTTGTCCAGCAGGTCGCGTCGCTGGCTGACGAGCGGCGGAACCCAGTTGGGGTCGTCTTTGTAGAGCTTCCACGGGAATTTGAAGAACGCTTGAAAATCAGCTTCGTTTTCAACTTTGCGCACGGTAACGGTGGACATACTGCGGCTCACTTCTTGAGGTAGTTCAAACCGCGTTCAGTTTACCACAAGCCTTGACACCCCTACCCCCGTTTGCTACACTTTCCAGCGTGATTCCGCAATAGCTCAACGGCAGAGCAATCGGCTGTTAACCGATGGGTTCCTGGTTCGAATCCAGGTTGCGGAGCAGACAAACGCCCAATCGACAGGTTGGGCGTTTTTGTTTTGGGGGCGCGCCCGTGCCCCTACTTTTGGCCTTGCGCGCGCAACCCGCGGAAGAACCCGCGGATGAGTTCCGCGGCTTCGTCGGCCAGCAAGCCGCGCTCGACAGTCACAGCGTGGTTGAGGGGGGCATAATCCAGCAGGTTGAGCAAGCTGCCGCCCATGCCGGCTTTGGGGTCAGGGGCGGCGTAGACCAGCCGTGACAGGCGGGCGAGCACCATCGCGCCCGCGCACATCGTGCACGGCTCTAGCGTGCAGTAGAGCGTGACCTCGTGCAAGCGCCAATGGCCGATTGCCTGCGCCGCCTCGCGCAGCGCCAGCATCTCAGCGTGGGCAGTGGGGTCTTGGTCAGCCTCGCGTCGGTTGCGCCCCCGCCCGATCACGCGATCACCCAGCACGGCCACCGCGCCGATGGGCACATCTGCCGTCAGCAGCGCGAGCTGCGCTTCCGCCAGCGCTAGGCGCATGAACTGCTCATCGCGCGCGTCGAAGGCGGTCAATCGTTGGGGTCGTCCTCACTGTCGATCTGGATGCGCACCTTGCGCTCGGTGCGCGATGAGATCTCGCGCGCGCTGTCCATCGCGTCGAGCGCTTTTTCCGCGGGCGATTTGGGCGTGATCGGTTGAGACGGCACAGGCGGATCCTCGGGGGTGGGGGTGCGCCAACTGTTGGCCTCTAACGCAAAGGCGAGTACAGCCAGCGCGAAGGCTCCCCCCGCGATCAACACCAGCGCCAGCGGCGGGATCGGCAGGCTGGCCTCGCTCAACCACAAGACGGCACTCGCGGCGGCGACAAACAACGAAACCCCGAACACCAAGCGGCGTGCTGTTTTCATCGTGACAGTTCCTCACTCATTTGTCTTCATTATATAGAATATCGGGTATGAAACCAAAAGAGCGCTTGCTTAACGGACGCGACAGGCGGACGCGACAGGTCGCGTCCCTACAGGACGGCGCGGGGGCGTAGGGACAGGGCCTGCCCTGTCCGTGGGTTGCCACACCCTCGGCAGACGCGACAGACGGACGCGACAGGTGAACGCGACAGACGGACGCGACAGGTGGACGCGACAGGTCGCGTCCCTACTGGAACAGGCTGAGCTGGATTGGGGCGTCGGGCGGAGGGGGTGGGGTGTCGTCCTCGTGGGCGAGGCGCGCGCGCTTTTCGAACGCTTCTTCTGCGCTGAGGGGCTGGCCTTCCTCGTCGTGGCGCAGTAGATCGACCTTTTCCATGCAAGCTGGGCAGGTACACTCCGCCGGGTGAGGCGTGAAGGTGGCCGGCTGTAGGGGGGCAGGCGCGAGGGCTGCAGGGTTGAGCGTGAAATCCGGCGGGAGGTCGTCTTGGCGCATCGTCGCGCGGATGTACATCTCGCGCAGGTCGCTCTCACGGAAGCCGAAGCGCGACAGCAGCGGCACGAGCGACTGCTGCGCGACTTGGTCGCCGCGGCGGATCACGTCCATATAGTGCGCTTCAAGGCAGCGCCGCCACTCCTCAGCGAAGATGCTTTGTTTCATGGGTTTGTCCCCTTGTGGCCATTGACTGTCATTTTACATCAACGTGTCAACATGGGGGGGACTTGCGATGCAGCAGGCGCAGGATTTCGCAGCCGTAAGTGGCCATGCGCCACGGGGTCATGCCGTCGATCTGCGCCAGTTCCTCCATCGTAGTCGGGACGCGCTCCGCGATCTGCCACAGGGTGTGCTTACTTACGACCATGTTCGACTCGAGGCCGCGAGCGATGGCGCGCTCTTTACGCCAGTTGTGCAGCAGCGTGTAGCGGTCAGTCAGCGTGCGGTCAACACGCGGGGGGCGGGGCGGGCGCGGCGGCGGGGCGCTCAGGCCGCGCTCAACCGCGTCGAGGATGTCATCTGCGTAGTGGCGCGCCATCTCGGCGCGCAGGCCGCGCATCGCTTGTAGGTCGCGGCGATTGCGCGGCGGCTGCGCGGCCATGCGCACGAGCGTTCGGTTGTCGATGGCTTTGTAGGGCGGCGTGTCTAACTCTTGGGCGATCTGGTCGCGCAGGGCGTACAGCTCGGCCAGCACGGCCAGCGCGCGCTTGTCCAGCTCATCAGGCTTGACGAGCTTCCAGTAGCCTTCGGGGTCGAAGGCTTGATCTTTGGGGTCGATGCGGCTGATGTCGTGGAACAGCGCGCGGAGTTCCTCCAGCGCGTCGCGCGCGGCCAGCTGCGCCGTGTAATGATCGTAAAGCGGCAGCAGGTAGTGCGTGTCCATCTGGGCGTAGAGCAGGCTGTCCGGGGGCAGCGGGCGCTTGCCCCAATCGTCGAGCTGATGGCGCTTGTCGGGTTTGATGCCGTAATGGGTTTGCAGCAGATCGCCGAGGCCCCACATCTTGCCGTCGATGACGCGCGCCGCGTAGAGCGTGTCGAACAAGTTGTTGATCTCGAAGCCGTAATCGCGCTTGAGGCACAGGATGTCATACTCGCAGGCGTGAAAGACCTTCTCGATGCGCTCGTCCGCCAAGATTTGGCCTAATGGCTCCATTTGCTTGATCGCCACCGGGTCTACGATATAATCTTGACTGCGTGTGGAGATCTGAACCAAGCAGACACGCCCCTGATAGGCGTGCAAGCTGTTGCTCTCGGTGTCGAGCGCGATCACCTGTTCCGATGCAAGCACATCTACCAGCGCACGGAGTTCGTCATCCGTCGTGAGGAGGGGGGCAGGGTGAAGAGTTGGCTGCGTCATGGGAGCCTATTATGGCCTGCCTGATGAAGCGGATCAAGATGAGAGTGAGTATATTAAAATTGGACTTCACCCTTTTGACACCGCGTGCTGCCTGTGATATATTTAGCGTGCTGGGTTTGTGACAATTTTCGCATTCGGTGTCTGTACTGGTGTCGTCGTGTGACAGCTTAACGTGCTGTATGCAGCAGTCTTCGGGGTGTCACACTCAGTTGTACTTTGGAGGAAACGAAAGAAATTATGGCAACCGCACAACCGACCAAGGGCGATATTGAGAAACGCACCAGTGTCGCCAAGCCGTCGCAGGAAGTGGCGGTGGCTGGGGGAGGCGCTGGCCTGCTGGCAGATGCTCCCTCGCGCCGCGAGTTCCTGTATTATATTTGGGGGGCCTCGATGGTGCTGCTGTTGGGGCAGCTCAGCGCAGGGCTGATCTGGTTCATCTTCCCACGGTTCCGCGAGGGTGAGTTCGGCGGTGAGTTTGCCTTCAACCCCGACGACCTGCCGCCAGTGGGGGATGCGCCGGTGTCTGTGCCGGCTGGGCGCTTCCACGTCAGCATGACGGAAAACGGGCTGCTGGCGCTGTTTGGCGTCTGCACGCACTTAGGTTGCCTGCCGCGCTGGGTTCCGACCAACGCGCGCTTTGAGTGCCCATGCCACGGGTCGAAGTTCAACGCTGATGGCAGTTGGATCGAAGGGCCAGCCCCGCGCGGCTTGGATCGCTTTGTGGCGCGTGTCATCTACGCCGACGGCACTGAAGTGGCAACCGATGCGGGCGGCGGGCCAATCCCGCTTGATCCGACTAAAACGGTGGTGGACATTCGTGTGAACACGGGCCGCAAAGTAACCGGCCCGAGGATCTAGTCAAGCGTCGTACTGTAAGCATGTAGGAGAAGCGCATTATGTCATTACTCCCGTTCCCTTCTTTTCTCGACGACGTCCGAGATAAGGGCCTGAAAAAGGCCATCTTCGAAGGCATTGACGAGACCGTTGAGCGCCTGACGGCAGGTATGAACGTCGGCGACATCCGCAGCGCCCTACGGGGTGACCCGATGCGCAAACCGGACCCGCGCCTGCGCCCCCACGCAGACGGCTTCTGGCTGCACATGCGCCCGGGCTACTTCCACAAGGACATGACGGGCGTCTACCCCACCTTCCGCCTCGGTTGGCTCTCCACGTACTTCGTGGTCTTTGAGACCATCACCGGCGTGCTGCTCATGTTCTGGTACACGCCGTCCCCGGACATCGCCTATGGCAACATGCTCAACATCCTCAGCAACGTCCCGCTTGGCCAATTCGTGCGTGACCTGCACCGCCTCGGCGCGGAAGCGATGGTGCTCATCGTCGCCTTGCACATGATGCGAACGTGGGTGACGGGCAGTTACAAAAAACCGCGTCAGTTCACGTGGTTCACGGGCGTGATCCTGCTGGTGATCACGGGCCTGCTGTCGTTCACGGGCTACCTGCTGCCGTGGGATCAGCTCGCGCTGTGGGCGGTGACGATCGGCGCATCCATGGCGGAAGCGACGCCCGTCATCGGCGAGCAGGTGAACCTGATCGTGCGCGGCGCGCCAGAGCTGGGCGCGAACGGTCTGCTGCGCTTCTACCTTGCGCACGTGCTGCTGCTGCCGATCTTCCTCTTCATCTTCACTGGTGTGCACTACTACAAAGTCATCATTCACGGCCACAGCCTGCCGCCGCGCCTTGAGAACATCGGCGAGGACACGGCCAAGCGCGTGCCGCTGGACAAGCGCGTTTACTTCATCCCCGACATCTGGACGAACGAGATCATGTGGGTGGGGGTGACGACCTTCATCATGGTGGTGCTGTGCGTGTGGTTCTATCACGCGCCGCTGGAAAACCACGCTGACCCGCTGGTGACGCCGCTCGGCACAACGGCCCCGTGGTACTTCCTCTGGATTCAGGGCGCGCTCAAGCTCGGCGACAAGTTCTTCTGGGGCATCCTCTTCCCCACGCTGGCGATCGGCGTGCTGGCCGTCATGCCGTACCTCGACGTGACCAAGAGCCGCCGCTATGCGCACCGCCGCGTCAGCCTGTCGATTGCGATGGCGCTGGTGTCCTTCACGACCATCCTGAGCTACATGGGCCTGCCGGAGTTCGCGGTGGCCACCTCGGCTGAGACGGAAATCCTGCACGAGATGACGATGGAACCGGCGCACAACCACGTCGGCCCGATGCGCACCGTGCCGTTTAACCAAGCCGTGGCCGGCGCTTATACCACGGCGCAGCTCGGCGCGCCCGATCCGCGTGCAGCCGTCGAGTCCTTCACGGCGCAGCTGCGCGCCGCGCCTTTCTTCGAAGTGGTGGATGGCGTGCTCATCACTCGCACCGAGTTCGACGCGCTGACCAACCGCATCGTGACGGTTGACCACGCCCCGGCCATGCCGTCGAGCTTCCGCCCGGTGCCAGACGACGCGCCGGAGCTGCTGAAGATCCTGCGCGAATTCAACGCCAAGATCATGGCCAATCAGGACGAACTGCCGAATGCGTGGGGCGCGATCATCATCAACGACATTCAGGGCAACCTGAAGCGCGTTGACATGGTCATCTCGTGGGACTCCGTCCAGATCGAGATGGGGCAAGTCGTGCGCGACGCACAGGGTGAACCGATCTTCGAGTTCGCACGGGACGCCAGCGGTGAGGTCATCCTCGACCAGAACGGCAACCCGGTCATCGCGCGCCGCTTCTACACGCGCCACTTCTACCTGCATGCGGATTCGGCCTACTTCCGTCACTAGTAGGTAGCCACGGGGTGGGTGACCACCCCGTTCGGTTGTGTTGGAACTGTGCCCCTCCACCATGCAAAGGGTGAGGGGCAGCTTGATGGCTTGAAAGCGATAGGATTTGTGTCAGTATGAACCGTTTGGTAATCGAAAGTATTGAGGGTCGCATCATCGCGGGCATCACTATGTTCGTGGCGATCATGGTGCTGATCGGATGGGTGGTCATCAACGAGCCAGCGCGCATGGCCGCCTTCGAACGGCAGCACCTCGGTCGGTCGATTGAGCGCGGCGGCGAACTCTTCGCGGCCAACTGCGCGACGTGCCACGGCGCGACGGGCCTCGGCATTGCAGAGCGCGCCCCGGCCCTCAACAATCCACAGCTCTTCGGTTTTGATTTCTTCAACGGGGTGAATGGCCAGATCGGTCGCTTGCAGCGCCAGCAGGTTGAACTGAACGCGCGCATCACCACGTTGAACAACCAGCGTGACACGCTGCTCGCGGAAGTGGTGGGCGCGACGGATGAACGCCGTACGGCCATCATCGAAGAAGTGAACACCATCGACGCTGACATCACCGCGCTGAGTGACCAGATCGCGGAGATTGACGAGCGTCTTGCCCCGCTGCTCGAGGAGCGCCAGCGCATCCTCGACGCGATGGAACCCGCCATCGACCGCGGCTATCTGGCAGGCCTCGAGCAGGCTATCGCCACAGCAGAGGCGGAGAACAACCCGCTGCACCTGACCGACTTCATCGACCGCTCGGCCAACCGTCTGCTGCAAGCCCCGTGGGGCAGCGATGTCAGCTCGTTCATCCGCACGACGCTTTACCACGGCCGCCCGGGCACGGGGGATGCGTGGAACGGCTCGCTGATGGTGGCGTGGGCGCAGATCGCGGGCGGCCCGCTGCGCGGTGACCAGATCGATGATCTCGTGAACTTCATCGTCAACTGGGATCGCGGCAATCAATGGACGCTAGAAGACTTGTATGCAGTGCAGCAGTTCACTAAGCTGAAGGCGGATGCCGCGATGGTTGTAGCAGGCCCGGCTGTTCAGACCATTGGCGCGGAGTCCGGCAACAACCTCGACGTGGCCACGGAGCTAGTCATGGCGCTGACGGGCGATCCGGCGCGCGGCCAAGCGCTCTACGAGGGCACGGTGCGCAGCGCGTCAAATAACCGCCTCGCGTGCTCCAGCTGCCACATGGGCGGCGCGCAGGCCCCGGCCACCAACGAGAAGTGGAACACCTTCCTCAACGTGCGCTTGCAGCTGCCAGAATTCGCTGGCTGGTCGCCTGAGAAGTACTTCATCCACGGCGTGATCTACCCCAACGAGTATGTTGTGCCCGGTTACGCCTCGGGGGTCATGCCCGGCAACTACATCACACAGTTGAGCGCACAGGACTTGGCTGATATGCTCGCCTACGTGCGTTCCTACGCTGAGTAATCTCACAGTACAGATCGACGACAAGGGGGCGCACGCGACGTGCGCCCTTTTTGTTGAGCGCGCGCCGCAGTAAAGTGATGAGGCGCATTGTAAGGAGTGATGTCTGTATGCTGCGATCTGGGTTGATGTTTGTCGCGCTGCTGCTGACGCTGGCAGCCATCTACCAAGCTGATGAGCAGGCCACCCCCTGCACGTCGGAGCTGTTCCTCAACGCGGCGGCGGATCCTGCCGCGGCCTATCAATGCGCGCTTTACTTGCAAGCTGCTGCGTTGGACGCCGGCTATGAGCCAGCGCCGGACGTCGTCGAACAGGCGATTGACCTCGTGCTGCGCGTGGCAGAGCTGCCCCAGATCATCGCGGCGACCAGCGTCGGCGCAGACACGGAGCTAGCGCTGGCAGAGGTGTTAGCGCGCGGCGGCGATCCGTTCACTGGCGAGCTGCTCTTCAACGGGCTGGCCAATGGGCTGGACGGCATTCCGCTGGGCTGCCTCGGTTGCCACAACGGGCAGACCGCGCCAAGCGTGGAGGGCACATGGACGCGCGTTGACGAGGTGCGCCTGAATGACCCCGCGCTGGCCGGCTACACGGTGGAACGCTACCTCGTCGAAAGCATCCTGCACCCGGAGGCTTACATCGCGCCGGGCTACATGCCCAACCTGATGCCGACCAACTATCACGCCCGCCTTGACGCGCAGCGCTTGGCTGATCTGGTGGCGTATTTGACGAGCCAAGACCAACTGATCGATGAATCTGCGCCTTGAGTAGGCTAAAATGCGCATGTTCAAGGTTGATGAAGGAGGGGACAATGCAGACGAGAAATCTGATGGTGCTGGCGATGTTGATGCTGGCGGCGCTGCCAGTGGCCGCCGCAGAAGAGGGCGCAGCCCCCGCCGGGCTGGGATGGCTGTTTTTGCTGCTGGGGCTGGGCGCGATCACCGTGATCGGGTTCGTCATGTTCGCCCGTGAGCAGTCGTCCGAGAACGACACCACCAACTCGTAGGGACAGGGCCTGCCTGTCCGCGGCAGAGGGACGAGGTCGAGGTACGTCGCGCCTCACAAAGCGATGCGAGGATGTAGGGACAGGGCCTGCCCTGTCCAGTTGGGATACAGGCCTCGTAAGAAATTTCTAATTGTGATGAATGTCACAAGTTTTGTATAATGTATGTGCTGTTAGTCGTAGGATAGTCATCAATGACGAACATCGCTTGGGAGAAGCCCGCCGCGCTGGACAAGCCGAAGGGCAAGCCGCGGTCTGGCAGTTGGAAGTTTGCGCTGGGCGGCGCGTTGATGCTGGCCGCTGTTGTGTACTTAGTGGTTTCAGGGACGATGGTCGGAGCGCGTTTTTTTATCACCGTCGATGAAGTTGTCCACAACCCTGCTTACCTCGGTCAGACGGTGCGCATCACTGGCGCGGTGATCGGCTCCACCATTCAATATGACCCCGTGACCGGCGACCTCGAGTTCACGATTGCGCACATCGACAGTGAACCGACTGACCTTGCCACGGAGCTGCACCGCGTGGCCAACAACCCGGTGTCGACGCGGCTGCACATCGTCATGACGAACCAGACCAAGCCCGACCTGCTCGTGCACGAGGCGCAGGCAATTTTGACCGGCCAACTGCGTGAGGACGGCAACTTCCACGCGAATTACGTCCTGCTGAAGTGCCCTAGCCGCTTCCAAGAGAACACTCCGGGCAACATGATCCGCACGACAAACGACTAAAGCCCCACGGAGGAACGCATGCTTGCTGAAATTGGAGCAGTCACGTTGGGGCTGGCGTTTGTCGTCAGCCTTTATGCCATTTTAGCCAGCGTCATGGGTGAAGTGCGGCATCGCACGGCGTGGGTGCTGAGCGGGCGCAACGCCGCCCTGCTGACCTTGCCGCTGCTGGCCATTTCGACCGGCGCGCTGCTCGTGGCGCTCGTCACCGAGCAGTATCAAATTTCCTACGTCTGGTCGGTGAGCGACCCGACGACGCCGCTCTTTTACCGCATCACGGCGCTGTGGGGCAGCCAGCGTGGTTCGCTGCTCTTCTGGTGTGTGTTGATGGCGCTGTTCGCCTTCGGGGCGATCGTGCTGAACTGGAAGAGCGACCGCCGCCTGATGCCTATCGCCATCGCGGCGATGATGGCCGTGCTGGCCTTCTTCGTCGGGATCACCTTCTTCATGGAGAACCCGTTCACGCGCTGGTGGTTGGATCCGTCAACCATGCGCGAGGTGGACACGCTGTTGATTCCACCGGGGGTGGTCGCGCCCGATCAAGCGGCGCTGGCCGCCACCGCGCAGGGCTTGAACCCGCTGCTGCGCCACTTTGGGATGATCATCCACCCGCCGATGCTCTACTTGGGCTTCGTGGGGTTCGTTGTGCCGTTCGCGTTTGCGGTGGCGGCGCTGGCCAGCGGCGACCTGACGACCAACTGGATCAAAGCGACGCGCCGCTGGACGCTGGTCGCGTGGCTCTTCTTGAGCTTGGGGCTAATCTTGGGCGGGCGCTGGGCCTACGATGTGCTGGGCTGGGGCGGCTACTGGGGCTGGGACCCAGTCGAGAACGCGGCTTTCCTGCCGTGGTTGGTGGGGACGGCCTTCCTGCACAGCGTGATGATCCAAGAGAAGCGCGGCATGCTCAAGGTGTGGAACATGGCGCTGGTGATCATGACCTTCTCGGCGGTCATGTTCGGCACGTTCGCCACGCGCAGCGGCGTCATTCAGAGCGTCCACAGCTTCGCTCGCAGCGAAATCGGCTGGCCGATGCTGCTCTTCTGGGCGGGGATGACGCTGGTTGCAGGGGCGCTGCTGGTGTGGCGCTGGCAGCGCGGCGAGCTGCGCGATGAACATCCTTTCGTGGGCCTCCTCAGCCGCGAGTCGCTGTTCGTGATGAACAATGTGATCTTCATGGCGCTCACAGTGGCGATCTTCTGGGGCAGCTTCGGCGCGCCGATCACGGCGTCCCTCTTCTTCAACCAAGAGATCACGCTGGGCGTGGAGTACTTCATGCTGGTGACGCCGCCGCTGTTCGCCCTGATGTACCTCTTGATGGGCGTGGCCCCGCTCTCAGCGTGGAGCGCTATGTCGCTGCGGCGGATGGGCGCGTCGCTCATGTGGCCGCTGCTGCTTACGGCGGCGACGCTGTTCGTGATCGTCCTCACCAGCGAGCTGAACACGCCGGTTTCGGTCTTGGCGTATGGGCTGGTGTTCATGGCGGGCTACGTAGCGCTCTACGAGACGGCGCGCGGGGTGTGGGTGCGGCGGCGCGCCCACCGTGAGAGCGTCTGGCTGGCGCTGCGACGCTTGTACGGGCGCAATCAGCGGCGCTATGGCGGCTACATCGTCCATCTGGGCATCGTCGTGATCGGCATCGGCGTGATCGGCAGCACGATCTTCCAGCTCGAGACGCGCCGCACGCTCCAGATCAACGAGACGCAGCGCATCGACCGCCAATACGAGCTGCGGCTGGACGGCCTCCAGCAGGGCATCAGCGCCGACAACCGCGAGCTCATCGTGGCGGCGATGACGGTCTTCCGCGATGGGCGGGAGGTGGCGCGCATCCAGCCGCGCATCGACAACTTCCCCAACATGCCGATGACGATCGCCGGCGCGCACAGCACCCTCGAAAAAGATTTCTACGTCCTGCTGACGGGCTACGACACCGAGCGCGGCATCGCCTCGTTCAAGGTCTACATCAACCCGCTGGTGAACCTCGTGTGGTGGGGGGGGCTGGTGCTCATCCTCGGCACAGTGCTGGCGGCGTGGCCGAAAGAGATCGTGCCAGAGACGGTGCGGCGCACCCGCAAAGTGAACAGCCTCGCGGGGGAGATGGCATGAGGCGCGTGTGGGTGGCGCTGGCGGTGCTGCTGCTGGCCGTGCCGACGTTCGCGCAGCGGCTCATCACCGAGGACGACGTGACGCGCGTCGCGGAGCGGCTCTACTGCCCGGTGTGCGAGAACATCCCGCTGGACGACTGCGGCACGGCGGCCTGCATCGTCTGGAAGCAGGAGATTGCCGAGATGCTCGTGGCGGGCATGAGCGACGAGCAGATCATCGCCAACTTTGTCGCGCGTTACGGCGAAAAGGTGGCGGGCGTGCCGCTGGACGACACGCTGCGCATGCTGGCCTTCATCATGCCGCTGATCGGGCTGCTGCTCGCGTCGATTGCTGCCGCGCTGACCTTCACCAATTGGGAGAAGCGCAAGCAGACCCCGCAGGCCGCCCCGCAGCCCAGCGCAGCGCACGATGACTACCGTCAGCAGTTTGAACGAGATGTGTGAGTGAACGATCTGGAGTTCTTACAGGAGCCGCGCCCCAAGCGCGTGGGCTGGTCGTGGGGGACGATTGTCCTGATCTGCGGCATGGTGGCGATCACGCTGGTGCTGGCGCTGCAACTGGCGCGCCGTAACGAGGTTCAGCCCCGCCCCGGCCAAATCGCCCCTGATTTCACCCTTGAGACCTTCGACGGGGAGACGATCACCCTGTCTGGGCTGCGTGGCCAGTTGGTGATGGTCAACTTCTGGGGGAGCTGGTGTCCGCCGTGCGATAACGAGGCCCCACACCTGCAAGACCTGTATGAGCAGTACGCCGATGTGGGCTTCACCGTGATCGGCGTGAACTGGTTGGACACGCCCAGCGGGGCGAGCGCGTTCATCGCGCGCCACGGCTTGACCTTCCCGAACGGCAAGGACGTTCAAGAGCGCATCGCCCGCGCCTATCGCATTCAAGGCGCGCCGGAGAACTTTCTCATCGGGCGCGATGGCCGCGTGGTGATGGCGTGGTTGGGGCCAGTGACCTTCCCGATGGTAGCGGAGGCAATTGAGCGCGTGCTGGCTGAGGAGGGCGCATGAGCGTTGAAGGCTTGATCTTTTTTGCGCTGATGGTGATTGTGAGCTTGATCGCGGTCGTCTGGCCGTTCGTTCGTCCTTTGCCAGAGACGCAGCGCCGCATGTTAGACCGTCAGCGGGAGCGGGCGCTGGCCTACTACGAGCGCGCGCTGATGAACGTCCGCGATTTGGACGAGGACTTCGCCACCGGCAAGATCAGCGCGGAAGAATACCACGACGAGCGTGAGCTGTGGGCCAGCCGCGGGGCGCGCGTCTTGCAGTTCCTCGACGAGCTAGACCAGCAGCACCCAATCATCGACGACGTGAACGCCGAGGACGCGCAGATCGACGCGGTGATTGAGGAGGCGATTCGCGCGGTGCGGCTGGCGCATCAAGGGGGGAGCGCATGAAGCGGCCTGAACTCTCGCCGTGGTTGCGCGCAGGGCGGTTTGTGCGGTGGGCGAGGCAGTTTATTCTGTGGACAGGGCAGGCCCTGTCCCTACTGCTGCTGCTGAGCGCGTGCACCGGGCTGGCGGGTGAGGTGGCGATTGTGGCCACCGTCACACCGCAGCCGACTGCCGTCCCTGTGGTGGCGGATCGTGGCTACCCGGCACAGCCGCCCAACCTCGCAGAGGGCGCGCGGCTTTACGCGCTGCACTGCACGGCCTGTCATGGGGCGGACGGCGGCGGGCGCGGTGAACTCGTCTTGAGCGGCCAAGTGGGGCCGATGCAGTCCTTCCTCGACGCGGGCGCGATGCACGCCAAGACCCCCGCCCAATATTTTGAGATGATCACCAACGGCAACCTCGCCAAGCTCATGCCGCCGTGGCAGAACGCCTTCACCGAGCAGCAGCGGTGGGATGTGGCGCACTACGTCCTGTTCATGCACTACACCGCCGAGCAGCTCGCGCAGGGGGAACAGCTTTACGCGCTGCACTGCGCCGACTGCCACGGCGAGGCCGGGCGCGGCGACGGGGCGCGCCAGCTTGAGATCGGCGGCAAGTCCTACAACTTGACCTCCCCGCGCGACATGGCCTTCATCAGCGACGCCGACCTTGTGGGCGCGCTGCGCGAGGGGCGCGGCGACGCCATGCCTGCGCTGGACGCCGCCGACGTCAGCGATGAAGACGCCTTCGCCATCGCCGCTTACATCCGCACGTTTTCCACCGTCAACGACCCGTCAGCGGTGGACGCGTCGGCTGAACCCGCCGCCAACCCTGATGCGTTCACGATCAGCGGGCGCGTCGTCAACGAGACGACCGGCCAACCTGCGCCGCAGGGGCTGCCGGTTTACCTCAACTACGGCAGCGCCGCGCAAGGCCTGAGCACGCTTCAGACGACCGTCGGCGCGGATGGGCGCTACGCCTTCGAGGACGTCCCGCGCCTGCCCGACAGCGCCTACTTCGTCTACACGCTCTACAGCGGCGTGACGTTCGATGGGGGCGTGCGCCGTGTCGATCAGATCGGCGCAGCGCTCGATGTGCCGCTGGCCATCTTCGAACCGACGGACGATATCTCGATCATCCGCTTGGCGCGGATCGAAACGCTCATGGAGCCGTTCACGTCGCTTGCTGAGCAGCCGACCAGCGGCCTGCTCGTCACGCAGCATTTCATCTTCGAGAACACCGGGGATCGCGCGTTTGTGCTCTCGCAAGCGGGGCGGACGTTCAGCGTGCTGCTGACCATGCCGCCGGGCAGCATCGCGCTCAACGCGCTGAACGACCGGCGCTTCATCGTGGCGCAGGAGCAGTACGCTGTCATCTACGCGATGGGGCTGCCCCCCGGCGAGACGCGCATCGAGCTGATCTACTTCTGGCCGTATGAGAACGGGGCGGTGTTCGATCAAGTGCTGAACTACGCCTATTCGGGCGATGTGACGCTGACTGTGCGCCCCAAATCGATTACACTGCGCAATGCCTCTGGCTGGACGGTGGACACCAGCCCGCCGTTCGTCAACCAATATCAGCGGACGGTGACCATCCCGCGCGGCGGCTCGTTGGTGTTCGACCTGACGGGCAGCGTGCAGCCCAACGTCAGCGCGGCCGTCGTCACGGGGGATGTGCTGCTGCCGCTGCTGGTGCTGATCGGCGTGGCGGTGCTGGTGGGCTTGGGGGCCTTTGTGGCGTTCAGGCAGCGCTCAGCCCCCAGCGTGGAGGCGCTGCTCCAGCAGATCGCCCAACTGGACGCGCTGCACGAGCGCGGCCAGATCAACCACGACGCCTATCAGCAGCAGCGCAAGGCCTTAAAAGAGCAAGTCGCGGTGTTGATGGCGGCGCAGAGGCCGCCCGCCCCGCCTGCATCCGATGACCGATAAGAAAAAGGATTTTGACATGAAGAGATGGTTGGCCGTGTTGGCGCTGGTCGGCAGCGCATGGGGGGTGATGGCGCAGCCGCTGCCCGCGACGGAAGAAGCCCGTGAAGTTGAGGTCGGCGCGGCGGTGCTCACGCTGCCCGCCAACTGGGAGGCAATCGCAGGGCGCAACCAAGCGGTGCTGCTCACCAATTCGACGTTTGAGGCGCTGCAAGCGCGCACGTTTGCCGAGGGAACCGTGCTCTTCCAAGCGAACTTGATCCCGCCGTCGCTGCTGGCGCAGGCCGGGGTGGCCACCACCATCAGCGCGGGGGAACTGCTGGCGCTCACGGCGGGCGATGCGCCGCTGGAGATCAGCGATGCGACCATCGCTGAGCGCGCGTTTGCTACAGCTGTTCTTGAGGAGGAGGGCATCCGTCAAGAGCTGTACGCGCTGGCCTTCGGCGAAGGGGCGTTTGCCGTGATGTCCGTTGTAGAGCTGTCGGCGGGCGCGCTCGACGCGCAGCGCGACAACATCAACCTTGCGCTGGGGACGCTGCGCGTCAACTACGCCGGCGACATCCCCGCGAACGCGCTCGACTACAGCGGCGTGTCGCGCGGCTACTCGGCGGACGGCTTCCCGATGCTCGGCAGCGCGGACGCGACGGTTAAGCTGGTAGAGATCAGCAGCTTCTCGTGCCCCTTCTGCGCAGTCTTCCACGAGGAAGCGCTGCCGCGCATCCTTGAGCTGGTGGCCACCGGCGACGTGAGCTTTACGTATGTGCCGTTCTACCGCGCGGGCAGCGTGGGCGATGGGCGCGCGGCGGCGCTGGCGGCCATGTGCGCCGACGTGCAGGGCGCGTTCTGGGAGTATCACGACCTGCTCTTCTCGTGGCAGCGTTTCGGCAGCTTCGCCTATGAGCGCCAGCGGCTGCTCAACGGCGCGGAAAATCTCGGCTTGGACATGGACAACTTCACCCAATGCTTGGATGAAGAGTTCAGCCTCTCGGCGCTAACTGCTGCGGACACCTTCGCGGGCAATCAGCGCGGCTTTCAAGGGACGCCCACCCTGCTGTTGAACGGCCAATTTGTGACGCCCCTGCCGTTTGAAGCGGTCAACCTCGCGGTGATCAACGCGCTCAACGCCGCGGCGGAGGCGACCCCTGAGGCAACCCCTGAGGCGGGGAACTAACGCATGACGGACGCCCCGCGCCCCATCATCCAGTTAGAGGGCGTGCGCAAGGCGTATGGCTTCGCGCCGGTGCTGAGCGACCTCACGCTGACGGTGGCGCGCGGGGAGTTTGTGGCGCTGCTCGGCTCGAACGGCAGCGGCAAGACCACCCTGCTGCGGCTCATCGCGGGGCTGTCGCGCCCCTCAGCGGGGGTGATCCGCGTGGGGGGGTGGCTGATCCCGGATGAAGTCGATCAAGTGCGCCCACACGTCGGCATGGTGAGCCACAAGAGCCTGCTCTACCCGACGCTGACCGCGTTAGAGAACCTCGCATTTTTCGCGCGCTTGTACGAGCGCCCCGCCAGCCAAGCCGATCTGCTGCCGCTGCTGGAACGAGTCGGCTTGAAGCGGCGCGCCCACAGCCTCGTGCGGACGTTCTCGCGCGGGATGCTTCAGCGCTTGTCGATCGCGCGGGCGCTGCTCAACGATCCGTCGGTGCTGCTCTTCGACGAGCCGTACACGGGGCTGGATCAAGAGGCGTCGGCGGTGCTGGATGACCTGCTGCGCGTGGCGCACGCTGAAGGACGCACGATCGTTATGACGACGCACCACCTTGAGCGCGTGCCGCTGCTGGCGCAGCGCGTTGTGGTGCTGCACCGTGGGCAGATCGCGCTGGACGCCGCGGCGGACATGCCCCCGTCCGAACTCGTGGCACAGTACGTCGCCATCACCGGGGAGGCCGCTCAGCCATGAGGCGGACGCTGTGGGCGGCCTTGTCGATCTGCTTGAAAGACCTGCGTGCGGAAGCGCGCAGCCGTGAGCTGCTGGGCATGATGCTGCTGTTTGCGCTGCTCAGCGTGTTGATCTTCAGCTTTGCGCTGGAGCTGAACGCGGTGGCGCGGCGCGAGGCGGTCAGCGGGGTGTGGTGGGTGACGATTGTCTTTGCCAGCGTGCTGGGCTTGAACCGCACGATGGCGCTAGAGCGCGAACAGGGCAACATCGACGCGCTGCTGCTCGCGCCGATCCCGCGCGCCGCGATCTTGATCGGCAAGTTCCTCAGCGCGTACCTTTACGCGCTGCTGGTGGGCTTGATCCTGCTGCCGGTGATGACCGTGATCTACAACCTGCCGCTGGTCAGCCTGTGGGTGGTGGTGATGCTGCTGGTGGGCGCGTGGGGCATCTGCATGACGGGCAGCCTGCTGGCGGCGATGACCGTGCAAGCGCGCGGCGGTGAGTCGCTGCTGCCGGTCGCGCTGCTGCCGGTGGCCCTGCCGATCCTCATCTCAGTCGTGCAGGCGACGACGGGCATCTTTGAAGGCTCACCGCGTGGGGATTGGTCGTCGTGGCTGCCGGTGCTCATGGCGATCAACGTCGTTTACACGGCAGTGTGTTTGGCCGTGTTTCGGTTCGTGGTGGAAGAATAGCGCAGCGCCATTTGGCCTATTTACAATTTGACCTACCCTTTGATAAGATTCTGTAGAATTGCGTAGATTTTGTGTGTAGTTTTGTGAGGATGAGATGAGCGCAGTAAACGTTGGGATGGGCAGCGCAACCGCCGAAAAGCCAAAGGTGAACCGCACTCGGGCGCTGCGGCTGTACACGCTTATGGCAGTGGCGGCGATGGGCATCGCCTTGTTCATGGAGCTGTTCTTCGCTGGGACGGATGTGCAGCAGGGCGACGTGCAGCGGCTGTTCTACATTCACATGGGGTCGTTCTTCAGCGCGTTCTTCGCGTTCACGGGCGGCGTGCTCGGCGGGGTGGCCTACCTGCGCACGCGCGACCCGAAATGGGACACGTTCGCGCTGGCCTGCATTGAGGTGGGGCTGGTGCTGGCGTTCGTCAACGTGGCCACGGGGTCGATCTGGGCGCGCCCGATCTGGAACACGTGGTGGACGTGGGACCCACGCCTGACGAGCGCTGCGGTGATGTTGCTGACGTATGCGGCCTATTTGATGCTGCGCAAGGGCATCGACAACCCCGACACGCGCCGCCGCTTCGCGTCGATCTACGGCATCTTGGCCTTCAGCACGGTGCTCTTCACCCTGCTCGTGACGCGCATTCGCCCCGATACGATCCACCCGGTGGTGATCGGCAGCGGGCCGTCTGTTAACCAAGAAGGCGGCTTCGCGGTGACGCAGGGCATCGGCGTCACGCTGGGCGTGTCGATGGTGGTGTGGATCGCCTTCCTGATGCCGGTCTTGATTTGGTGGCGCATCCGTCTTGAGAGCGTCCTAGAACGGGTTGACCAGTTAAAAGCCGCAATGGAGCGATAAACCCATGCCTGCTGAGTTTGTGACACCTGATACGGGCGCGTTTTTGATCCTCGGCCTTGTGGTGACGGGGGCGGCGGTGCTGGGCTACGTGGCGAGCTTGTGGGTGCGCTTCCGCAGCGCACGCCGCGATGAAGAAACGCTGCACGAGCTGCAATCTTGATCTGTTGGGGGGCTTCATCCTACATATGCAGGTTGAGCAATTAATACTGAGCGCAGCCAATACAGCCCACGCCGCGTAGGGACGCGGCCTGTCGCGTCCGTCGAGGGGTAAAAACCGACGGGCAGGGCAGGCCTTGTCCCTACAATGCCGCGCCCGCAGGGGCTTCAGCTGTGGGCATGCCTCGCCCCTACTGCCTTTGAGGTGACCTCTGCTACAATGGGCGTATGAGATGGATTCTACTGTGCCTGTGTGGATGGTTGGCCGCAGCGTGCACGTCGACGACGGTCAACGTGCCCCCTACCTTTGACCCTTTCCCGACGATGACCCCCGGACGGCAGATCGTCGGGGTGCTGCCGACGAGCGCTTTCAACGCGCAGGCCGCTCTGCTGGCGAACCCGGCAACGGCGGTCGCCCTCGGCAGCCGTCCGACGCCCACCCCCAACCGCGCCGCCTGCCCAGCCCTCTTGGGCGATGTAACGCTGCCCCGCCGCCCGGCCACGCTCGACGAGGCCAAAGGGGCGATCCTGCGCTTCTTGCAAGAGGGCGGCACGCTGACCGCGCTGCGCGAGGGGATTCGGGTGCGCTGGCAGATGTTCGGGCAGGAAGGCTACGCGCTCAACACGGTTGACCTGACGGGCGAGGGCGCGCCAGAGATCATCCTCGGCTGGTCAGCCCCCGGGCGCGAGGGCGTGCTGCACGTCATCGGCTGCCGCGATGGCCTGTATGAGTTCCTCTATGAGGCCTTCAGCGGCGGGGCCGAGCCGCCGCGCCTGCTCAAAGCCGAGGACATCAACAACGCCCCGCCGGCTGAGTTGGCCTTTGCCACCGTCACCTGTGACGCCCGCGACAACTGCGAATACGTGACGAACGTGCTGGCGTGGGACAGCTTCAGCGGGCGCTTCCGCAGTCTGCTGGCCGCGCCGCTTAACACGCTGCAACAGCCCGAATTCCGCGACGTGGACAGCGACCTTGTGCTGGAGATCGTCATCAACATGCAGTCGAACGGCAACAGCGTCACGGGGCCGCTGCGGCGCGGCGTGAACATCTACGACTGGAACGGCAGCAGCTACGTGCTCTCCATCGTGCAGCTCGAGCCGCCCCGTTACTACATTCAGATCGCCCACGAGGGCGACCGACAGTTCTCGCAGGTGCGCATGGCGGAGGCCGCCGCCACCTTTCAACTGCTGGCGGAGGCCGAGGGGCTGCGCTACTGGTTCAACGACGAGGCGGAATGGCTGCGCAGCTACGCGCTCTATCGGCTGCTGCTGGCCTACGCCTACCTTGACGACCCGCGTCAAGGGGATGTCTTTGCCGAGATTGTGACGCAGTTCCCGTTTGTGGAGGGCAGCGCCGACGGCCTGCCGGTCTACGCGCAGATGGCCTACCGCTTCCTTGAGGCCATCCAGCAGGGGGCCGGCCTGCATCAGGCCTGCCGCGACGCGCTGGCGCTGGTCGATGAGCGGCGCGAGGCGCTCACCCGCTTGAACCGCTACGGCACGCGCGCGCCGACCTATGCCACGCTGGATCTCTGTCCGTTTTAAGTGATTGTGAGTCATGTTAAAATTTAACCCGTTTTTACCAGTCGTTTAGCGCTAGGGAATCGAAAGCCGCTATGGTCGAGTTGTTGGAGTACTTCAAAGCACGCAAACAGCAGATGGTGGATTTGCTGGTGGAACTCATCAATTATGAGACCTTCACCACGGAAAAGGCGATGGTGGATCGGCTAGGAGCGTGGATGGAGCAGCGCTTCCGCGATCTGCGCGCCGACAGCGTCGAACGCATCCCGTGTGTGGAGGTGGGCGACATGCTGCTGGCCAAGTGGAACTCGCAGGCGGCGGGCAAGCCGATCCTGTTCTTGATCCACATCGACACCGTGTGGCCGACCGGCACGCTGGCCGAACGCCCCGTCACGATTGACGAGCAGGGGCGTCTGTTCGGGCCGGGCGCGGTCGACATGAAGGGCGGCATCACCATCGTGCTGAGCGCCTTGCAGGGGCTGATCGACCTCAACCTGATGCCTGAGCGCCCGATCTGGGTGCTGATGACGAGCGATGAAGAGGTGGGCAGCATCTACAGCGAGGCGACGATCAAGCGCGTCGCAGCGGAGGCCGGCCTCGTGCTGGTGATGGAGCCAGCCACGCGCGAGGGGGCGCTCAAGACGTGGCGCAAGGGCATCTCGACGTACACGCTCAAGATCGAGGGGCGGCCTGCCCACGCGGGCAACGCCCCCGAGAAGGGCATCAACAGCATCATCGAATTCGCGCAGCAGGCGCTGGAAATCCACAAGCTGAACGATTACAAGAACGGCATCTCGGTCAGCGTGACGATGGTAAACGGCGGCTCAGCGGGCAACGTCATCCCACAGTACACGGAAGCCTACATCGACACGCGCATGGTGACGCTGCGCCAGATGGATCAAGTGGCGGCGGCGCTCAACGATCTGCACCCGTTCATCCCCGGCGCGGTCGTCAGCGTCAAGCACACCCACAGCCGCCCGCCGATGGAGCGCAACGAAGCGGCTTTCTTGCAGTGCAAAGCCATCGGCGAGAAATACGGCCTGACGATCCGCGAGGATGGCAGCGGCGGCGGCAGCGACGGCAACTTCACGGCGGCGATGGGCATCCCGACGCTGGACGGCATGGGGCCGCAGGGCGACGGGCTGCACGCGCTGGATGAGCATGTCGTGCTCAACAGCCTGCCAGAGCGCGCCACGCTGGTGGCGGGCATCCTGCGCGATTGGCAGTTTCACGTTCATTAGCGCCCATCTGTTGGGCGAGCAAGGCAGCACAGGTATGATCGAAGATAATCGCCCACACAAACCACCGCTTGACCCCGAAGCCCTGCGCGATGCGATGAGCTTGTCGATCTGGGCAGGGCAGATGCTGCTCCAACACGGGGCGGACAGCGCCCGCGTCGAGGAGACCGTCCACCGCATCGGCACTGGGCTGGGGGCTGACTGGATGGACATCCTCGTGACGTCGGACAGCATCGTAGCGACGACCGTGAACAACCACGAATTTCGCACCAAAGTCCGCCGCGCCCCCACCCGCGGCATCAACATGGCGTTGATCGACCGCGTGAGCGCCCTCAGCTACCAAGCGGCCAGCGGCAAGCTGGATCGCTTCGCGCTGCGGGCGCGCCTGCGCGAGATGGACTACCTGAAGCCGGAGTACAACCGCTGGTGGATCGTGCTGGCGGTGGGGCTGGCCTGCGCGGCTATCAGCCGCTTCTTCGGCGGCGATCTGGCGGCGTTCGGCATCACGTTCGCGGCGGCGGCGCTGGCGATGGCGCTGCGGCAAGAGCTGGCGCACCACCACCTGAACTTCATCCTTGTAACGGCGTCTACGGCCTTTGTCGCCTCAGGGTTGGCGGCGTTGGGCACGATGACCGGCGTCAGCGCGACCCCCTCAGCGGCTATCAGCGCGTCGGTGCTGCTGCTCGTGCCGGGCGTGCCGCTCATCAACGGGACGAAAGACCTCATCAACGGCTACCCGATGAACGGGGTGGCGCGCGGGGTGAACGCGCTGGTGATCGTCCTGTGCATCGCGGTGGGGCTGTCGGCGGCGCTGTGGATTACGGGGGTGACGCTGCCATGATGATCCTAGATGTGCTGTTGGATGCGCTGCTCAGCGCGATGGTGGCGCTGGGGTTCGGGATGCTCTTCAACGTGCCGCGCCGCCTGCTGCTGCCGGTGTTGGGGGCGGGGGCGCTGGGGCACTCGCTGCGCTTGGTGCTGTTGTGGATCTTCCCGGGCAGCTTGGCGATTAGCACGTTCATCGCGTGTGTGGTGGTGGGGGTGTACTCACAGTTGATGGCCATTCGCTACCGCTCGCCGGCCATGATCTTCCAAGTGACGGGCGCGATCCCGATGATTCCGGGCGCGCTGGCGTATGAGGCGGTGCTGGGGGCGCTGGCGCTGGGTGGGCTGCCCGTCAGCCTGATGGACGACCCGCTGAACCACCTCGCGCGCAACTTCTTCCTCGCGTCGGTTTTGCTCGGCGCGATCACGTTTGGTATCATTCTGCCATCGCTGTTGTTCAATCGGCGCAAGCCGGTTGTCTAGCCAAGCCCTTCTTCCTGTATAGTGTATTTGGACCTCATATTCTATGGTTGCTGAAAAGCTGCACACGAAACCGCTGCCGCCCGGCAGCTTGGGGTTGCCCATCATCGGCGAGCGCCCACGCCTGCTGGATGTTGACTACCTGCTCGAGATGTACAAGAAGTACGGCCCAGTGTTCAAAACGCGCGTGGTCGGCTTCGGCAACGTGGCCGTCTTCATGGGGCCGGAAGGCAACCGCTTCCTGCTCTCGACTGGCATGCATTTGTTCTCATGGCGCGATGGCTGGCCGATCACCTTCAAGGCGCTGCTAGGGGAGTCGCTGTTCGTGCAAGATGGCGAGGAACACCGCACCAAGCGCAAGCTGCTCATGCCGGCGTTTCACCGCCAGTCGCTGCACAACTACACCGAGACGATGGAGACCATCGCTCAGCGCTACCTCGCCAAGTGGGAAGCGCAGCGCCGCATCAACTTCTTGAGCGAGTTCAAACAGTTCACGTTTGAGATCGCCAGCATCTTGATGACCGGGACAGAGCCGGGCGAGAGCACTCAAGAGCTGAGCCGCCACTTCGTCACGATGACGGCAGGTTTCATCTCAATCCCGATCAACGTGCCGTGGCTGCCGTATGGCCGCGCCATGAAAGCGCGCGAGGCGCTGCTGGCCTTCATCGACCGCGCCATTGAGCACCGCCGTCAGCAGCCGACGACGGACGCGCTGTCGCTCTTGGTGCAAACGCGCGACGAGCATGGCAACGCCCTGACCAACCAAGAGCTGCGGGCGCAGATGCTGTTGATGCTCTTCGCTGGGCACGAGACGAGCGCCTCGATGATGACCTTCTTGGCGATGGTGCTTCAGCAGAACCCCGACGTGCTGGCAAAAGCGCGCGCGGAGCAAGACGCGCTCCAGCTTGGCGACCGCCTGACGATGGAGGACATCCGCCGCATGACCTACCTCGACATGGTGCTGAAGGAGGTAGAGCGCATGTACCCGCCCGTGCCGGTGGGCTTCCGCGGCGTCACCGAGACGTTCGAGTTCAACGGCTACACCATCCCCAAAGGCTGGACGGCGCTCTACCCGATCAACGTCGCGCACTACGACCCGGACATCTACACCGACCCGAAACGCTTTGACCCGGAGCGCTTCAGTGAAGAACGCGACGAGAGCAGCGTCCCCTTCAGCTTGGTGGGGTTTGGCGGCGGGGCGCGCATCTGCTTGGGCTACGCCTTTGCGCAGCTTGAGATGAAGATCATGGCCAGCTATCTGCTGCGCTACTACGACTGGGACATCCTGCCCGAGCAAGACCTGCGGACGACCTACCGCCCGACGCTCTTCCCACGCAGCGGCCTTGATGTCGAGTTCCGTCGGCGCTAGCTAGAGCGTGCGCGCCAGCACGACGCGCTGCTGTGGGGTGGCCTCGCCATCTTTGAGCAGCTTGCCGAGTTCCGCGCCGCCCCACATGGCCAGCGTGCGATAGCCGGCGCGGTGCGCCCAATCGCGGATGGCCGTTAGCAGCGGGGCAGACTCTGGCTTATTCGACCAGCAGTAGACCGCTGCCAAACGCGGATCGTACAGATCCTGCTGGCAGCACAAGAAGGCGTCCTGCCCGCTGGCGGAGAGGTGCAGGCGGTGGATCGGCTCGTCGGCGATGCGCGGCACAGCGTCCCACACGCCCGGCCACAAGCGATGCCACTGCTGGGCGGCGCTGCCTGTGCGCCCGATGGGCATGTGCCAACCGTGGATCGTCGTCGGGTCAGACGCGGGGTGCGGCACGGCGCGGTAAAATCCCTGTCCGATCTGCGTCTTGACGTCGTAGCGCGTGAGCGCCTCGAGCTTGGTCAGCCCATAGCGGCTGTAGAACTGGTTGTTTTCTTCGTCGTAGGTGTAGAGGTTGACCGTGACGCGGCCCGCAGACGCGGCGTCGTTGAGGATGCCCTGCATGAGCGGGTCGCGCATTTCGGCGTAGCCGGGCAGCGTCAGCAGTTGGGCGATGTGCCAGTGCTTGCCGTAGGGCGGCGCTTCGACGTTGGGGAAGACCTCGGCATAGGCCACGATCTGATCGCCTTCTTCGACCACGTAGGGCGCGCCCGCCCCGCGCAGCAGATGGCTGAGCCAGAGCGTGGCGGTGTAGGCGTTCATCCACGGGCCGCCGTGCTGCCACTGCTCATAGAGGCTGAGCTGCTCATAGGGCACATCCTGTACGCTGCCATCGGCGGCGAGGCGCTGCCAGCGCTCGATGCGCGTGCGAAACAGGCCGCTGATGGGCAAGGTGTCTTCGAGTTGGGCGCGGCGCAGAAGCATACAAGATCCTCTGTCGATGGTGTCGCTTGACAGAAAACATTGTATCACAAGGGCAGGGTGATATTTTCGATTCGTTGCGTTTATAATCAGGCGCGTCCGATTTGAGTTGGAACCGAACCGCCATGACCCCACGTTGGAAAACCTGCGATTTGATCTTCTTCGATTGTGACAGCACGCTCTCGACGATCGAGGGCATTGACGAGCTGGCGCGGCTGAAGGGCAAGGAACTGCGCGTCAGCGTGTTGACGGACAAGGCGATGAACGGCGAGCTTGACCTCTCTGAGGTGTACGGCAAGCGCTTGAAAGCCATCCGCCCGACGCTGGCGCAGTTGAAAGAGGTAGAAGACCTTTACGCGCGGACGATCGTCCCCGACGCGCCGGAGGTGATCCACGCGCTGCAATTCCTCGGCAAGGAAGTGTTCATCATCAGCGGTGGTCTGGTGGACGCGGTGCGCGGCTTTGGCCGTCGGCTGGGGGTCGCGCCCGATCACATCCGCGCGGTGGAGCTGGAGTACAATGAGCTGTCCGGCGAGTGGTGGCGCTATCATGAGCCGCAGGCGCAGCAGCAGAAGACCTACTTAGAGTATGTAGAAGGCCCCTTGACCGAGAGCAGCGGCAAGACGCAGATCATCAACGACTTGAGCCGCGGGCGGGCGGGCCGCCGCATGATGATCGGCGACGGGTCATCCGACTTGGCGACTAAGCCGCACGTGGATCTGTTCGTCGGGTTTGGCGGGGTGGTCGCGCGTGAGCGCGTGCGGCGCGAGAGCGACATCTTCGTAGAATCGCCCTCGCTCGCGCCGATCTTGCCGCTGGCGGCGGGGCGCGTGGGCTATGATCGTGTGCGCGGCACGCCGCATCAAGACGTGTTCGAGCGCGGCCTTGAGCACATCCGTCAATCGCAAGTCATCTTCCGCGACGCAGACAAGCGCGCGGCCTTTTTGAGCTTATTTGCCCCCTCAGAGGAGAGTTGAACGGTGTTTGAAGGCATCATCTTCGACATGGACGGCACGCTGGTAGACAGCGAGATCGTTTGGCAGCGGGCGGAACAGGATCTGTTCGAGGCGCGCGGCCTCGTCTACAACGACGCCGTGCGTGAGCAGGTGATCGGCCTGCGCTTGGACGAGTTCTTCGCGAAGTTGAGCGCGCTCTACGGCCTAGATGAAACAGTTGAGGCGCTCTCAGCCGAGCTGCAAGACCGTTTGATCGCCTACATCGACTTGATCGAGCGTAAGCCGGGCGCGCAGGAGATGATCGACTACGCGGCGGCGCTGGGCGTGCCGTTCTGCATCGCGTCGTCGTCGCCGCTGCGCATCATCGAGGCGGTGGTGGCGGCGCAGGGCTGGTCGAGCGTCATCACCCGCTTCTACAGCGCCGACGACGTCGCGCAGGGGAAGCCCGCCCCCGACATCTACCTGCACGCCTGCGAGCAGTTGCAGGTAGACCCACAGCGCAGCCTTGCACTGGAGGACAGCCCGAACGGGGCGCGCTCCGCGGTGAGCGCGGGCATGACCTGCGCCGTCGTGCCGGATTATCACAGCACGCCCGACAAGTTCACCGCCATCACGCCGCACGTGTACGGCTCGCTGCATGACGTGCTCGACGCGCTCAAAGGAGGACGCCTCAGCCGTGTTTAACGTCCTCGTCGCCACCGATTTGACGCCGCCTAGCCTTGAACTGCTCAAGCAAGCGAGGGATGTGCACGTGACCGAGGCCGCCCCGAACCTGACCGCGATCAAGGCGCACCTCGCGCAGGCGCACGCCCTCATCATCCGCAGCGATTTGGTGATCGACGCCTCCACCCTTGAGGCCGCCCCACAGTTGAAGCTCATCGCGTGCGTGTCGATCAACGTGAACAACATCGACATGCAAACAGCCACGGAGCGCGGCATCCTCGTGATGAACACGCCGGGGGCGAGCGCCATCGCCGCTGGCGAGCACACGCTAGCGCTCATGCTGGCGCTGGCGCGGCGGCTCGTCAGCGCGCACGACATCATGCGACGCGGCCTGTGGCTGCTGGATCGCTCGCGGCAGGCCGGCATCCAGATGATGGGCAAGACCGTTGGGATCGTCGGGCTGGGGCGCGTGGGCAGCATTGTCGCTCAGCGCTGCTTGGCGTTCGGGATGAACGTGCTGGCCTGTGACCCGTACATCAGCGACGATCTAGTGACGGACGCGCGGGTGCAGCTCGTCTCGCTGCGCGACCTGCTGGCGGACAGCGACATCGTGACGCTGCACACGCCTAGCACGCGCGAGACGCAGAACATGGTCAACGCTGATTTTATCGCCCAGATGAAGCACGGGGCGTACCTCATCAACACGGCGCACGGCAGCCTGATCGACGAGCAGGCGCTGGCGGAAGCGCTGCGCAGCGGGCGCGTGGCCGGCGCGGCGGTGGACGTCTACCGCGAGACGCCGCCTTATCACTCGCCGCTGATCGGGCTGGAGAACGTCATCCACACCCCCAACATCGGCGATAACACCGTCGAGGCTATGCAGGACGTGTCAACACGGGTGGTAGAGCAGGTGCTGGACGCGCTGCGCGATGTGGACTATCGCAACGTGGTCAACCTGCCGCTGCTGCCGGGCGTGGACTATGAGACGATCCGCCCGCTGATGCACTTGGCGCGCTGCATGGGCAGCGTCGTCTTTACACTGGCGCGCCATCCGATTCAAGCTGTGGCGGTGCAGATCAACGGCGATGAGCTGTCCGGGCTGATTAAGCCGATCACTGTCGGGCTGCTGCAAGGGCTGCTGCTGCCGATCATGGGCGAACGGGTGAGCGCGGTCAACGCCCCGCTGCTGGCCGCCGAACGCGGCTGGCGCGTCACCCAGACGAAGAAGCTGCCCAGCGGCGAGTACTCTAACACGGTGACCTGCGCCGTCACGCTGGAGGACGGCGAGACCATCGTCATCACCGGCACGCTGCTCGACAAGCGCGAGCCGCACATCGTCCGCATCAACCAGTATCGGATGAACTTCATCCCGCAGGGCTATCTGCTGCTGATGGGCAGCTACGACCGCCCGGGCGTGATCGGGCGGGTGGGCACGCTGCTCTCAGAGCGGCAGGTGAACATCGCCAGTTGGCACACAGGCCGCACCGAGCCGGGCGGTAACACGCTTACCGTTCTCACGCTGGATGAACCTGTGCCGGACGACGTCATGGCCGAGCTGCGCGCGCTCGACTTTGTGCGCCACGCCCACCAGTTGAAGATCTGAGCGCAACAAAAGCCTGACAACGCGCGGCGTGGGTTCATGCTATGATAGACGTGCAAAGCAAGGGGGAACCATGATCATGATGATGCGGGGGATGTTCATTCTGGTGTTGCTGCTGACGCTGGCAGCGTGCGGCGGCAGCGCCGACACGCCAACCCAAGCCGCGCTGCCAGACGCGCCGAGCGACCCCAGCGCCAACGTTGACCCCGCAGCTGAGGCCACCGCGCCCGCCTTCGTCATTGTCACGCGGGCAGTGGTCGATGACGACCCCGAAATTCTGGCGACGCTGCCCAGCCCAGACGAGATCAGCGTGGCCTCTGCCACCGAAGACCCCGACATCGATTTGATCTTTGACCAGATTGAGCTGTTCGTCTACGGCGGTGAGCCGGGCGCAGAACGGATTGAACTCGTCGTGCGGCAAGATGGCAGCTTCGTCCGCAACGGCGTAGCGGGGCGCATCAGCGAGGCGCGCGTGCTGGAGATTGACCGCTTGATCGACGCGCTGAACTTCTTCGGCCTCAACGCCAACTTCATCAGCCTCGCCGAGACGCGCAACCGCAAATACCAACTGCGCATCGACCGCGGCACGCTCTCGCGCACCATCCAAAGCGAGGATGGCTTCATGCCGGTCGAGTATCGGCTGCTGCTGGCGGAAATCCTCAACGTTGGGGTCGTGCCCTAGCGGCGCGACCAGTCGCGTTCGTGGGGCCTCATCCCTAACATCGGGAGTGTCTAAATTCGAACAGAGGACTCATCCAGCCCCCTTCAGAGGGCGCGCCCTAGCCGAGCGCTTGAGCGGGCGGCGCGACTGTCTGGTTATCTTTAGACACTCCCCCAACATCACCCCTATTGCCTGCTCGTAGGATATTCAGTTACAATCGAACAGATATTTGATTTTTTGCCAGCCCACGAGGAGTGTGCCGATGGCACGCAAACCCGCGAGTTTATCCGTGAGCCGTGAGACGATCTTGCTAGCGGCGGCAGATGTGCTGCGCCAGAACGGCTACGAGAGCACCACGATGAAGGACATCGCCGCCCGCGTCAACCTCACGGCAGCCAGCTTGTACCACCACTTCAAGAACAAAGACTTTCTGCTGCTGGAAGTGCTGCGCTTGGGGCTAGACCACGCCATCCAGCAGATGACCCCGATCGTCGCCAGCGAGCTGCCCGCGCGCGAGAAGCTGGCGCGCATGATCATCACCCACATCGTCGAGGTGACCAACAACACCGCGGTGGGCGCGGCGATGGTGTTCGAAATCCGCGCGTTGATGAACGCGCGCACGACCAATGGCCAGCTTCAGCCGGAGGACGCCGCGCGCTTCATCGCCGAGCGGGATGCCTTCTTCCAGCAGCGCGACGCCTTCGAGAAGCTCTTCCGCAACACGATCCGCGAGGGCATCGAACGCGGCGAATTTCGCGCGGTGGACGCCTCGATCGTGGCGAAGGCCATGCTGGGGGCGCAGAACTGGGTCGGCGTGTGGTATCGGGAGACGGGGCGGCTCAAGGGCGAGGACATCGCGCGCATCATGGCAGATACCTTCTTGGCCTCGTTAATTGTGGCGGAGCCGAGCATGTCGTGACGCGCCGCCAAATTTAGACCCTATTTTTTACTTTTACACAGGAGCAGAAAATGTTATTGCAGGGCAAAGTAGCGATTATTACAGGCAGTGGTCGCGGCATCGGCGCGGCGACGGCGAAGCTGTTCGCGGCGCATGGGGCGCACGTCGTCGTGACGGACATTGACGCGACCCCCGCCGAGGAGGCCGCCCACGCCATCCAGCAGGCGGGCGGCAGCGCGTTGGGCATCGCCTGCGACGTCACCCAAGATGGCGACGTCGAAGAACTCATCGGCCAGACCGTCAGCCGCTACGGCGGCCTTGACATCCTCGTGAACAACGCCGGCTACACGTGGGATGGGATGCTCCACAAGATGAGCGATGCGCAGTGGCAAGCCATGCTCGACGTGCACCTGACGGCCCCGTTTAAGCTCATCCGCGCGGCGGTTCCATACATGCGCGAGGCGGCCAAGAAGGAACTGGAGACGAGCAAGCAGGCGCGCGCCCGCAAGATCGTCAACGTCAGCAGCACGTCCGGCACGCGCGGCAACGTCGGGCAGGCCAACTACAGCGCGGCGAAGGCGGGCATCATCGGCCTGACGAAGACGCTGGCGAAGGAGTGGGGGCCGTTCAACATCCAAGTGAACGCAGTGGCGTTCGGCTTCATCGAGACGCGCCTCACACAGCCCGAGGGCGCGGGCGACTTCACCGAGCGCGACGGCCAGAAGATCAAGCTTGGCATCCCGGATCACCTGCGGCAGATGGCGCAGATGGCCATCCCGATGGGGCGCAGCGGCACTGTGGACGAGGCCGCCGGGCCGGTGCTGTTCTTCGCCAGCGAGCTGTCGAACTACGTCAGCGGGCAAGTGTTGGAAGTGACCGGCGGCATGTGACGCAGAAAGGAGTGCAGTTGATGGAACATGTGGTCATCACCGGGGCAAATCGTGGGATCGGGCTGGCGCTGGCGACGGTTTTTGCGCAGAACGGGGCGTTCGTCCACGCTTGCTGCCGCCGCCCGTCAGACGCGACGGAACTGAACGCGCTGGCAGAGTCTACCGGTCAGGTAGACATCCACGGGCTGGATGTGACGTCTGACGAGTCGATCCAGCAGGCGGTGCAGGCAATCGGCAGCGAAGTGAAACAAGTCGACCTGCTCATCAACAACGCCGGCGTGAACAACCAGCCGGGCACGCGCGGCCTTGAGCAACTTTCACGGCTGACGCTCAACACGATGATCGACAACAACGCCACGTCGGCCTTGATCGTCACGCAGGCCCTTTACCCGCTGCTGAAAGCCAGCGCTCATCCGCGGGTGGCGATGATCTCGTCGCAGATCGGCGCGATGTCGTGGGTAGAGCCGTCGCGCGGCTACAAAGGCTACGGCTACGCGATGAGCAAAGCCGCCATGAACATGGCCGCCCGCGTGCTCGCCTCGGAGTTGAGCGGGGCCGGCTTCACCGTCGTGACGATCCACCCGGGCTGGGTGCGCACCGACATGGGCGGGGACGACGCCGACATCAGCCCAGAGGAGAGCGCCGCCGGCATTCATCGCCTGCTCACGACGCTCACCCCGGCGGCTAACGGCGGTTTCTTCAAATGGAACGGCGAGGCGCATCCGTGGTAGCAGAGCCGCTGTGAAGCGGCATTTTTCAAAAATTTGATTCAGAGAAGGAGAGAACACCCTATGAGTTATGACATTCGCAAGGCCGCTGTGATCGGCAGCGGAACGATGGGCGGCGGCATCGCGGCACTGCTGGCCGGGGTGGGCGTGGAGGTCACGCTGCTGGACATCCCCGCGCAGGGCACACAGCCCGGCGACCCGCCCGCCAAGCGTAACGCCATCGTCAACAACAACCTGAAGAACCTCCAGAAGATGCGCCCCGCCCAGTTGTTCAGCGAGGCCGACCTTGCCAACATCCGCACGGGCAACCTCGATGACGACCTCGCCAGCATCAGCGACAGCGACTGGATCATCGAGGTGATCGTTGAGAAGCTCGACATCAAGCAGGCGCTCATGGCGCGGCTGGCTGAGGTGATCCAGCCGCACACCATCGTGACGACCAACACGAGCGGCCTGCCGATTCACAAGATTGCCGAGCATCTGGGCGAGGATTTCACGCGGCGCTTCGCCGGCACGCACTTCTTCAACCCGCCGCGCTACTTGAAGTTGTTGGAGGTCATCCCACACCCCAACACAGACCCCGCCGTGATCAACTTCCTGATGCACTATGGGGCCAGCGTGCTGGGCAAGGGGACGGTGCTCTGCAAAGACACGCCCAACTTCATCGGCAACCGCTTCATGAGCATCAGCGGGATGCAGGCGATGAACTACGCGCTGGATCACGGCTACACCGTCGAAGAGGTGGACGCCATCACCGGCCCGCTGATCGGGCGGCCCAAGACGGCCACCTTCAACCTGAACGACTTGGTGGGCTTTGACATTGCCGTGGGCGTGGCGCGCAACCTCTACTCGGCCATCCCCGAAGACCCTGCGCGCGAGGTGTTGGCCCACCCGAAGGCGACCGCCCTCTCAGATGAGCTGCTCAAGCGCAACTGGATCGGGCGCAAGGCTGGGCAGGGCTTCTACCTGATGAAGAAGACCGCCGATGGCGGCAAGGAGTTCTGGGCGCTCAACCTAGAGACGCTCGAATACGAGCCGCCCAAGAAGGTTGAGTTTGAGAGCGTCAGCAAGCATCAGAAGGTGAAGCCGACTGGCGAGCGTATCCGCCTGCTCATCAACGAGACCGACCGCGCTGGGCAGTATCTGTTCCACCTGCACGGCTTCTACCTCGCGTATGCCTCGCAGAAAGTCGGCGAGATCACCGACACGCTGGTGAACATCGACAACGCGCAGAAGTGGGGCTTTGCCCACGAGCTGGGGCCGTTCGAAATCTGGGATGCCATCGGCGTAGCGGACACCGTTCCGCGGTTTGAGGCGGCGGGCTACCCGGTCGCGCAGTGGGTGAAGGACATGCTGGCGAAGGGGTATACGACGTTCTACCGCCGCAACGCGGGCGGCGTCGCCACCCACTACTACGACCCGGCGCGCGGTGAGTACGTCCCGATGCCGCATGACCCGTTGCACATCAGCATCGCCGCGCTGCGCGCTGACGGCAAGACGCTGGCCGAGAACAGCGACGGCGCGGTTTACGACATCGGCGATGGCGTGCTGCTGTGGGAGTTCCGCAGCAAGCAGAACACGATCACGGCCAAGTTCGTCGAGATGGGCTACAAGGCGCTGGAACTGCTCAACGCGGAGGACAAGGTGGCGCTGGTGATCGCCAACGAGGCCGAGCGCTTCAGCATCGGCGCGAACCTGCAAGAGGCGATGATGGGCGGCCTTGAGGGGATCGAGCAGGCGATTAAGGCGCTGCAAGATTTGACGATCGCCCTCAAGTACGCGCCCAAGCCGGTGATCACTGCGCCGGCGGGCATGGCGCTGGGCGGCGGCGCAGAGATGGTGATGGCCGGCCATGCCACTGTCGCCCATGCGGAGAGCTACATCGGGCTGGTCGAGTTCGGTGTGGGGTTGGTTCCGGCGGGCGGCGGCTGCAAAGAGCTGGTGCGGCGGCTGGTCAACCCGCTGGCGGCGGCGGGCGCGGACGTGCTGCCCGGCTTGCAGAAGGCGTTTGAGGCCATCGCCACCGCCAAGACGAGCGAGAGCGCCGCGCAAGCCCGCGAGATCGGCTTCTTGAGCGCCACCGATAAGATCGTCATGAACCGTGACCACTTGATCGGCGAGGCGAAGGCCTTCGCGCTGGCCGCCGCTGCCAGCTATCAGCCGCGCAAGCCCGAGAAGGTCTACGCGGCGGGGCGCGACGCCTACGCAGCGCTCAACGTGGCCATCGCGGGCTTCGTCGAAAGCGGCTTCGCCAGCGAGTACGACGCCTTCATCGCGCGCAAGATCGCCTACATCTTGACGGGCGGCGCGCTGGCGGCCCCGCAGTGGGTCGATCAAGAGGTGTTCCTCGCGTTGGAGCGCAAGGCCTTCATCGAGCTGGCGATGCAGCCCAAGACGCAGGAGCGCGTGATGTACATGCTCCAGCACAACAAGCCGCTGCGCAACTGAGGCGAAAGTTGAAAGTGGCTAGGGAGGCCTGATGACCATCACCAACCAACTGCTGACCGTTGAGGCGTTCGACGCGCTGATGAGCCAGCCCCCGTACCGCGATCAGCACCTAGAGCTGATCGACGGCTGCCTTGTGGAGAAGCCCATGCCGACGGAAGAACACGGCGCAATTGTTGCGAATCTTTTGTTCGCTCTGATGAGTTACCTGCGTGAGCGTCGGGTAGGGCGCGTCTTCACGGAAGCGCGCTATAGGCTGGGCGAGCGCGATGTGCGTCAGCCCGATCTAGTGGTGCGGCTGAGCGACGATCCCGTATGGAAGCAGGGCAGCGCCCCCTACATCCCGGACATCGCCGTTGAAGTGCAGTCGCTAGACGACACGATCAAAGGCCTGCGCGAGCGGGCGGCCTACTACCTGTCGGCGGGGGTGAAGGCGGTCGTGCTGGCGCTGGCAGCCAAGCAGTTGGTGATCGTCATCACCCCCGACGACGAGCAAATCTACACCCCGAACGAGATGATCACGCTGGCGCTGCTGCCGGGGTTTGCGCTGCCCGTGCGCGACGTCTTCAACGATCCGTTTGGGGCAACCGGCGCAGAAGAAGCGCCACCAACACCGACAACGTCTGAAAATGTGGAGGAAAAAGATGCGTGAAGCAGTAATCGTGGCCGGCACTCGCACCGGCGTAGGCAAGGCTGTGCGCGGCAACACCGCCGCCGCCCGCAGCGACGACATGATGGCGACCGTCGTCAGCGAGCTGATGCGCCAGACGGCGGGCAAGCTCTCGCCCGAGGACATCGAAGATGTGATCGTGGGCTGCGCCATGCCCGAGGGCAGCCAAGGGATGAACTTCGCGCGGGTGATCGCGCTGCGGGCGGGGCTGCCAGTCGATGTGCCCGGCCAGACCGTCAACCGCTTCTGCTCCAGCGGCCTGCAGACGATCGCAATGGCCTCAGAGCGCATCATCGCCAACGGCGCGGACGTCATCATCGCGGGCGGCGCGGAGAGCATGTCCAGCGTGCCGATGACGGGGCATCACCTCTCGCCCAACCCCTACATGGCCGAGCATGACCCTAACGTCTACATGAGCATGGGGCTGACGGCGGAGCGCGTCGCCCGCGAGTTCGAGATCAACCGCCGCGACATGGACGAGTTCGCCTATCAGAGCCACCAGAAGGCCGCGCGCGCCGTCGATGCGGGCTACTTTGAACAAGAGATCGTGCCGTTCGAGTGGGAAGAGAACGTCATCGGCGCGGACGGCCTGCCGACGACGATCACGAAGAAACTCGTGGCCGATGAGCACCTGCGCCGTGAGACGACCATCGAGGCGCTGGCGGCGCTCAAGCCTGCCTTCCGCCCTGATGGCAGCGTGACGGCGGGCAACAGCAGCCCGCTGAGCGACGGGGCAGCGGGCGTGATCGTGATGGATCGTGAGCTGGCTGAAAAGCGCGGCCTGAAGCCGCTGGCGAAGTTCGTCGGCTTTGCGGTGGCGGGCGTGCGGCCTGAGATCATGGGCGTGGGGCCGATCAAGGCGATCCCTAAAGTGCTGGAGCGCACTGGCCTCACGCTCAAGGACATCGACTTGATCGAGCTGAACGAGGCGTTTGCGTCGCAGTCGCTGGCGATCATCCGCACGCTGGAGCTTGACCCCGAAAAGGTGAACGTGAACGGCGGGGCAATCGCGCTGGGCCACCCGCTGGGCTGCACGGGCGCGAAGCTCACCGTGAGCCTGATCAACGAGATGAAGCGCCGCGGCAGCAAGTACGGCATGGTGACGATGTGCATCGGCGGCGGTATGGGCGCAGCCGGCATCTTCGAGAATTTGAGCTGAGCCGCCGAGAGCGGGGCGATCTGAAACGGATGGCCCCGCTTCGGCATCAGCCGGTGGCGCGGGCGGCCAGCGCCTGCTGCCGCACGTCCTCGAACTGGGCGTAGTGGCCCACCTCGTGCTGCAAGCCGAACAAGAAGGTAGCCGTGGCGTTCATCTCGCCGAAGCGCTCGACGAAGCGCGGGCTGAGCGTGCGCATGACGTCCAAGAAGGGCTGATCGGGCCACATGTCGAGCGAGGCGAGGCGCATGCGGCGGCTCTCCTCGAGGCGCTGCACGCACTGCGCGACGGTCGTCACCGTCTCCCACGGGGTTTCATAGCGCAGCCGCCCCTCAAATGGGATGCCGCGCGCGAGGATCGAGGCAATCGCGGCGGTCTCCTCGCTGCTGGCCGTCACGTGGACGATCAAATGCCCGATCCCCCACCCGATCTTCTCCTCGCCCGGCTTGGCATAGGGGTCGTCGGCCTGTGGGTCAATTGGCGGGAAGGTGATGTCGGCGTCTGTCAGCCCGTCGAGGTAGCTGCGCAGTCGGTCGATGCTCTCGTTGGTGGCCGCGCGCAGGTCATCAACGGTGTACTGAGCGGCGATGTCGATCATCTTCTTCTCGCCGCGCTCCACCGGCCCGAAGTCGATACGCATGAGATGCTCCTTCTGGTGTGTGTGAATGAAGTCTTGAGAAACGGATGCGGCGCTGGCGACAATGCTTACGCGCCGCACCCATCTACCGCCAATTTTCTAAGGTCGATTTCACCACGCTCATGAAGCCGTCAGCGTAGGCCCCATCGGCGATGCGGTGGTCAAAGGTCAGCGAGAAGTAGGCGCACGAGCGGATGGCGATGGCGTCATCGCGCACCTTGACGCGCTTTTCGACCGCGCCGACCCCCAAGATGGCCACCTGCGGCTGATTGATGATCGGCGTGGCGAAGAGCGAGCCGCTCACGCCGTGGTTGGTGAGGGTGAACGTGCCGCCTGCCACGTCGTCGGGCTTGAGCTGGCCGCTGCGCGCACGCTTCACCAGCCCCTCGATCTGCCGCGCGAGGCCGATCAAGTTGTAGTCCTGCGCGTTCTTCAAGACGGGGACGATCAAGCCGTCATCGGTGGCGGTGGCGATGCCCACGTTGATCACCTTGTAGGCGAGGATGCCGTCCTCCGTCCAGCGGGCGTTGAGCAGGGGGTAGCGCTCAAGGCCGCGCGCAATCGCTGTGACGAAGTAGGCCGTCAGCGTCAGGCGCACGCCCTGCGCCTCAAGAGCCTGCCGCTCGCGCTCACGGTGGGCGACGACCGGCGTCAGATCGACCTCAAAGACGGTCGTCACATGGGGGGACGTGCGCTTGCTGTCTACCATGTGCTGGGCAATGCGGCGGCGCATGGCGGTGATGGCGACGATCTCATGCGGCAGCCCCTCCGAGACGGGAACAGCCGCAGCGGGCGGCGGTGGTGGAGTCGGTTGTTCCGCAGGCGGGGGCGGCGGGGCGGGTTTGGCGGCAGGTGGTGGGGGGGGCGACGCAGGCTTCAGCTCATAGTCGCTCGTTGACTTGAACAGGTCGCCGCTGCCCGGCTGCTCCCACGGGGGCAGATCGGCGGGGGCGGCCTGCTGCTGGAGGTAAGCTTCAACGTCCTTCTTGGTGATGCGACCGTCGCGCCCTGTGCCGTTGATGCGGCTGAGGTCAAGCTGATGCTCGCGCGCCATGCGGGCGACGACCGGCGTGATGTGCGGGCTGCCCGCGGCGGCGCTGCTGAGGGCTGGGGTGGGCGCTGCGGCTGGGGCAATCACAGGCGCTGCTGCGGGCGGCTCTGGGGCGGCCCCCTCCGCGGCGATGACGGCCAGCGTCACCCCCGCGTTGACGGTCGTCCCCTCAGGGACGAGGATCTGCCGCAGCACGCCGCGCGCGGGCGATGGGATCTCCGTGTCGACTTTGTCCGTGCTGACGCGCACAATGCTCTCGTATTCTTCTACAAGGTCGCCGGGCTGCTTCAACCACTCCGCGACGGTTCCTTCCACGACGCTCTCGCCGAGCTGGGGCATGATGATGGGGGTTTCCATGCGTCCTCCTCTTAGTAGGCCGCCAAGTCGCGGATGGCGTGGGCGATTTTTTCCGGGTTGGGCATGAAGAACTCCTGCATGCTGTGGGCGAAGGGCACGCCGGGCACGTCTGGCCCAGCAAGGCGACGGATCGGGCCGTCCATGTGTTCGAAGGCGTGTTCTGCCAGCAGCGCGGCAATCTCCGCGCCGAAGCCGCCCGTGAGGTTGTCCTCGTAGACGATGAGCGCTTTGCCCGTCTTGCGGTACGAGGCGAGCACCGTCTCGCGGTCGAGCGGCAGCAGCGTGCGCAGGTCAACCACCTCGGCGTGGATGCCGTCCTGCTCGCGCACCATGTCAGCGGCGATGGTGGCGTAGTGCGCCATCATGCCGTAGGCGTAGACCGTCAGATCGTCGCCTTCACGGGCGATGCGCGCCGGGCCAATCGGCACGAGGTACTCGCCGTCGGGCACGTCGCCGCGGATCGAACGATAGCCCTTCTTGGCCTCGAAGAAGAGCACGGGGTTCGGGTCGCGCACGGCGGCCTTGAGCAGCCCTTTGGCGTCGTGGGGGGTGGAAGGGATCACCACCTTGAGGCCGGGCACGTGGGCGAAGAACGCCTCGACGCTCTGGCTGTGGTAGAGGCCGCCGCCCACCCCACCGCCGTAGGGCGCGCGGATCACCAGCGGGACGTGCCACACGCCGTTGCTGCGGTAGTAGAAGCGCGCCGCCTCGCCCACGATCTGGTTGAAGGCCGGAAAAATGTAATCTGCAAACTGGATCTCACAGATCGGGCGCAGGCCGACGACCGCCGCGCCGATGCCAATGCCGACGATGCTCAGCTCCGCCAGCGGCGAATCAACCACGCGCTGCGGGCCGTACTTCTCGATCAGCCCCATCGTGGCGCGGAACACGCCGCCGCGCACGCCCACATCCTCGCCGGTGATGAACACGCGCTCATCGCGGGCGAGTTCCTCGTCCATTGCGGCAGTGATGGCTTGGATCAGCGTCATCTCGGTCATGGGGTGTCCTCCGTCGCGTAGACTGCGCCGAGCGCGTCCTCGGGGGCGGGGTCTGGGGCGGCCAGCGTGTCGCGTAGGGCAGCGTCCACCTCAGCGCGGGCTTGAGCGTCGATGGCGTTGAGGTCGTCTTGGCGCAGCAGGCCGCGCTCCATCAGGGTGCTGCCAAAGCGCAGGATCGGGTCTTTGCGCTTCCACTCCTCGACTTCCTCGCGGGTGCGGTAGCTGCGATCGTCGTCGTCGCTGCTGTGGGGGACGGGGCGATAGGTCTTGGCCTCGGCGAGCGTCGCGCCCTCGCCGCGGTAGGCGCGTTCAACTGCCGCGCGCAGCGCGTCGTAGCTGGCCAGCACGTCGTTGCCGTCGAACACCACGCCATGCACGCCGAACGCTGGCGCGCGATCCGCCACGTTGGGCAGGGCGCTCTGTTGGTCATAGGGCACGCTGATGGCGTAGTAGTTGTTCTGGACGAGGCAGATGAACGGCAGGCGGTGCACCCCGGCCCAGTTCATCGCCTCGTACCACTCGCCTTGGCTGGTGCTGCCCTCGCCGATGCAGGTCAGCGCGAGGCGGGGCTGCGTGGCATCGTCGGGCGCTTGCAAGCCGCGCTGAAGGCGATACTTGATGGCGAAGGCTGCCCCCGCCGCGTGCGGGATCTGCGTGGCCACGCTCGACGAGCCGCTGACGATGTTCAGCGCCCGTGAACTGAAGTGCGAGGGCATCTGTCGCCCGCCGCTGTAGGGGTCAGTCGCCTTGCCGAACGCCCCGAGCAAGAAATCCTGCGGGGCCGAGCCGAGCGCTAGCGCCAGCGTCAGATCGCGGTAGTAGGGGAACACGTAATCCACGCCGCGGTTGATCGCGTAGGCTGCCGCCACTTGGCAGGCCTCATGGCCGATCGCGCTGATGTGAAATGCAATCTTGCCCTGCCGATGCAGCGCCCATGCGCGCTCGTCCAACCGCCGCGACACCACCATGAAGCGATACATCTCGATCAGGGTGTCGCGGGTGAGCTGCGCGGCGTAGCTGCGCGTTTCAGCCGCTGTAGTCATAAAGAACCTTTCAACAATTTTCTTAACTTTACTGAAAGTATAGACGACAAGCCGCCTCCGCGGCAAGCGAACTCGTGCACAATAGCCGAGTAAAAACGCTGTTTACCTGTGACAAATGCCGCAATCATGCAGCAGGGCACAGTGTCGCTGTGCCCTGTGGTGTGTGTGGCTGAGCTAGTCCGCGGCGGCGACTGGCTGCGGCTTGGGGAGCTTCTCGGCGATGAGTTCGACCACGTCCTTGATCTGCATCTCGCCGCCGACGTTGGCCTTGGCGCTCTCGAACATCTGCATGCAGAATGGGCAGCCCACCGCCAGCGTGTCCGCGCCCGTGGAGAGGGCTTCCTCATAACGCGCGAGGTTGACAGCTTTGTCGCCGTGCTCCTCCTCCTTCCAGAACTGCGCGCCGCCCGCCCCGCAGCAGAACGAGTTGCGACCGTGGCGCGGCATCTCGATCAGGCTGCTTGTCAGCGTGTTGAGGACGGCGCGCGGCTCCTCAAGGATGCCGTTCTGCCGCCCCAGATAGCACGGGTCATGGAAGGTGACGTTGCTCCAGCTGGTGGGCGCGGCGATCTGCGGGATGCGCCCATCGGCGATCAGCTCGTTGATGAGCTGTGTGTGGTGGACGACCTCATACTGCCCGCCGAACTGGTGATATTCCTTGCCGAGGTTGTGCAGGCAGTGCGGGCAGGTGACGACGATTCGCTTGGGGTTGACGGCGTTGAGCGTCTCGACGTTTTGGCTGGCCAATTCGAAGTAGAGGTACTCGTTGCCGGCGCGGCGGGCGACGTCGCCGGTGCAGGTTTCGCCCTCACCCAGCACGGCAAAGTTGACGTTGGCGGCGTGCAGCACTTTCACCAGCGAGCGGGCGGTCTCCTGCGCGCGCGGGTCATAGGCCACAGCGCAGCCCGTCCAGTAGAGGATGTCGAAGTCGGGGTTGTCTTCCACCGTCGGGACGGGGAAGCCCAGCCCCTCGGCCCACGCGATGCGGCTGCCAGTCTGGCCCCACGGGTTGCCGCGCTTCTCCATGTTGGTGAAGGCCGCGCCCAGCTCATCGGGGAAGCTGGCCTCCATCAGCACTTGATAGCGCCGAATGTCGAGGATGTCCTGCATCGGCTCATCGCCCACCGGGCAGATGTCCACGCATGCGCCGCAGGCCGTGCACGCCCACACCGCCGACTCGCTGATGACGTTGTTCAGCAGGCGGAACGGCTCGCCGCCGTTGGCAAGGTCGTGCATATTCTCGCGGATGAAGTAGCGCTTGTTGATCTCCAGCGCGGAGGGCGACAGCTCTTTGCCCGTCGTGTAGGCCGGGCAGACGTCTTGACAGCGGTTGCACTGGATGCAGGCGAAGGCGTCGAAGATCTGCGTCTTGGTGAGGTCGGTCAGGGTGGCCGCGCCGAAGGATTCTTTGCTGTCGTCGTCAATGCCGATGGACGGCATCTCGCCGAGCGAGGTGCGCTGTGGGCGGGTGAGGTAGTTCAGCGGGGCCATGAACAGGTGGGCGTGTTTGGTGTAGGGGAAGTAGGGGGCGAAGAGCAGGATGCCGCCAATCGCCAGCCACCAGAACAGATGCCGCCAGCCGTCGCTCTCAGGGGTGAAGAGCGGGGAAACGAGCGTCGCAAACGGCATGAAGAGGTCGGGGCCGGTCTGCGCGACGATGACCGCTTCACCGAGGAAGCGCGCCCCGACGTGGATCAGGATGAACACGGCCACGATCACGCTGTCAATGCGGATCGCGCCTGCGCGCACGTTGGGGTGCAGCAGCACGTTGTCGTGGAAAGTGAGGTCGCGTTTGTTGGGCAGCGCGAAGCGCCGCAGCAGGAAGTACGTCACGCCCACCAGCACGACCACGCTCAGCACGTCCGCCAGCAGCCGATAGCCGTCGTAGAGCAGGGCCGGCGCGCCCGTCAGCCCCTTCAAGCTCTCTTCAAAGCCGTCCACCATGCCGATCAGGATGTCCATCGCGTTGACGAGGAAGTAGAACGTGAACCCGATCACCACGCCCCAATGGATCAAGCTCACGAGGCGGCGGGTTTTCATCGTGGTCGATTGGGTGAGGTAGATGCGCAGGGCGTTCCACGCGCGCTGAAAGAAGCCGCTGAGGTGCAGCTTGTCTTGGCCGCGGTTGATGATCTGGTACATCTCGAGGAAGCCCGCATACGTCGCGCCGACTGCAATCAGCAGCAGCATCACAAACAACATCTTTTCAATCGGCGATAACATTTTTTGTCCTTTAAATGGTTTGTAACTTAAGCACGATTAAATTTTAGCATGGCTTGTGCCGCGCTGCACTAATTCAATCTGATGGGCGTGCTTCAGGCCGCGGAATGCTGATACAGTTTGAAAAATTAACATCCGTAACATCGCAGGGACAGGGCCTGCCCTGTCCGCGGGTTTCCACACCTCGACGGACGCGGCAGGTCGCGTAGCATCGCAGGGACATACGGCGCGGTGTGTAGCGCGGTGTGCCCCTATCATCACATTTTCCTTACGGAAGCGTAGACTACGGGCTTCACACTTTCTGATATACTGAAAAAGACGTCGCACACGTTATTTCAAGGGGAGAACGCGCGTGGAAAAGACCGAACCAGCCACAAATACCCTGCCGATCGCAGCCGATGACATCTTCCTCGCCGCGGAGCGCCTCGAGGGGGTGATCTATCGGACGCCGCTGCTCAAGAGCGAGTCCCTCAGCAAGCTGTACGATTTGAACGTGACGCTCAAGCTGGAGAACACGCAAAAGACCGGCTCGTTCAAGCTGCGCGGGGCCTACAACACGATCGCCAGCCTCAGCTCTGCCGAGCGCGAGCGCGGCTTGATCGCCGCCAGCAGCGGCAACCACGCGCAGGGCGTCGCCTATGCCGCGCAGATGTTCGGCCTGCAAGGCCGCACGACGATCTACATGCCGCGCAGCGCCCCACAGACCAAGCGCGAGAACACCCTGCGCTACGGCGTGAACATTGAGCTAGTCGATGGAACATATGACGACGCGGCGCGCGCCGCCCACGCCGCCGCTGCCGCTAGCGGCGCAACCTACATCGAACCGTACAACGACCCGCGCATCATCGCCGGGCAGGGCACGATCGGCCTTGAGATCATGCAGGACGCCCCACAGACGGACGTGATCCTCGTGCCGGTGGGCGGCGGCGGCTTGATCGCCGGGATTGCGCTGGCCGCGCACACCCTGCGCCCGCGCGTCCGCGTGATTGGCGTGCAGGCGCACTACGCGCGCCCCACTGGCCCTACCATCGCCGACGGCATCCGCGTCGCCCAGCCCGGCGACCTGCCGACGCAGATCATCGAGCGCTACGTGGAGCAGTTGGTGCACGTCGACGAGGCCGCCGCTGCTGAGGCGGTGCTGGCGTTGGCCAACTACACGCGCCTGCTCGTGGAGGGCAGCGGCGCGGTCGGCCTCGCTGCCATCATGACTGGCGCAGTCGCGTTTGCCCCTGCAACGAACGTCGTGATCGTCCTCAGCGGCGGCAACATCGACTTGACACAGCTTGGCGCGCTCGCTGCACAGAAGCAGATGTCCTCATGAAGCGCTTGATCGTCTTGTGCCTGCTCGCGCTGGCCGTGGCGAGCTGCGCCCCATCTGAAGAGCCGCTGCCGACCCTCGCGCCGACGCTGACCCCCTCGCCCGAGCTGCCGACGCCCGAGCCGACCGCTACAGCGACCGACACGGCCACCCCGACGACCGTGCCGAGCGACACGCCTACCTTCACGCCGACACACACCCCGACGGCCACGCTGACGCCGTCGGCCACGTTCACGCCCAGCGCCACCTTCACCCCCACCGCCAACCCGACCGTGGCCGCGGCGGCGACAGCGACGGCGTTTGTGGTGCAGCGCCCGGTCATCGCCACCTTCACCCCTGCGCCGCCGGGCGTGCCCGCTCGCCCCACGTCCACCGGCACGCCGCAGGTCATCGCCGATGTGGTCATCACCGAGGCGCAGTTCCAGCAAGAGGTGAACCGTCTGCTGGAGGGTAAGCGCGACGTGGCCCAAGCTGAGATCGACTTCACGCCGCAGGGGGTGCGCGTCGCCTTGAGCGCGTCCGGCGGGCAGGCCATCGCCAGCGGCGAGTTTACCGTCTACTTCAGCATGTCGCAGCCGGGCTTCAACAACCTGCTGACGGTCTACGCTGACAGCCCTGAGGCCTTCCAGATGGTCGGTGGTCTGCCGCCCAGCGAGGCGTTCGTCAACGTGGCCTATCTGGAAGTCGTTCCGGCGGTGTTCGCTGCGTTTGATAACATCCTCAACCAGCGCTTAGGGCAGGGGCGGCACAACCTCGACAACCTCATCCTGACGGATCGCGAAATGCTCGTCACCCTGTTAACAGTCGCACCATAGACCACAGGAGAGTCACAATGCGCCGTGTTTGGATTGTTTTGGTTTCGTTGCTGTGGAGCATAACCGCCACGCAAGCGCAAGGTGGGGGCTGCCCGCAGATCGTGGCGCGCGCGCTGGAGCTGGTGAGCGCGGCGTGCGCCGACGTAGGGCGCAACCAAGCCTGCTACGGCCACGTCGACCTGACCGCCATCCCGCAGCCCACCGCCGTCGATTTCAAGTTTCAACAGATCGGTGACATCACCCGCGTTGCCGACCTCGCCAGCCTCACGCTCAAGCCGATGAACGAACAGGCCGGCACGTGGGGCGTGGCGCTCATGCGCTTGCAGGCGAACATCCCCGATTCGCTGCCCGGCCAGAACGTGACGTTTGTCCTGTTCGGCGATGTGAGCATCTTGCCCACTGCTTCAGCCGAGGGCGCGCCCATGCAGGCCTTCTTCCTGCGGACGGGCATCGGCGACGCCCCCTGCGCGGAAGCGCCCTCCAGCGGTCTTCTCGTCCAGACGCCGCAGGGCGTGGGCGAGGTGGCGTTCACCGTCAACGGCGTGGACATCAGCATGGGCAGCACGATTTTGTTCCGCAGCATGACCGGCGAGGAGATGACCGTCAGCGCGCTGGAGGGCGCAGCCGCGATCAACTTTGACGGGGCACTTTACCCGGTGGTGGCAGGCACGTGGACGCGCATGGCGTTAGGACAGGCGAGCGTGGTTGACCGACCGACGCTGCCCATCGCCTACGTCAACGAAACGCTGGAGGCGCTGCCGATTGGTCTGCTGGAGCGCGAGATCATCCCGCGCGAGCCGTTCACCCCGCAGGAGCTTGAGAAGCTTTACGAGTTCATCCGTCGTGGGGAAGCGCCCTGCGACGACGAGGAGGGCTTGTTCCCACCGTGCGAGCGGCTGCCGGGGCAGGGCGCTGTCGGCGAGGGAGAAGCGCGCTGGGCTGGCGATGACGACTGGGGCGAGCCGCTGCCCTTCCGTATGAACTATGAGGGGCGGCTGCTGGACGTGCTGCTAGACGGCGAGTCGCTCATCCTGCGCGATGACGACGGCAGTGAGTGCGTGCTGGCGACGTACAGCCGCCGTGAGTCGCGCCCGTCTTGTGAGGATGTGCTCGATCTGGATTGGTTGGAAGATTCGGCGGATTTCATTCAGCAGCAAGGCCAGTTCGATGACTTCTTCGAAAGCCTCGACGCGCCTTCCGGCCCGCGCCCACCTGTGATCGTGCCGCCAACTATGCCGACGGTTGTCGTGCCTGCGCCGCCTGTTGGGTCGGGCCACGGCGATGACGACGACAACGATGATGACGACGACGACGACGATGATTAGTTAACCGTAGAGGGGCGACTTAGCGAGTCGCCCCCTTTTGTCGTGCCTCTTACAGGTTGATCATATGCCCTTCGAGGCCGTGCGCGGCCTCTTTGATCGCCTCGCTGAGGGTGGGGTGCGCGTGGACGTTGCGCGAGATCTCATGCGGGGTGAGTTCCCACTGGCGGGCGAGCGTCAGCTCTGGCAGCAGCTCAGTCACGTCGGGGCCGATCATGTGCGCGCCGAGGATTTCGCCGTACTTCTTGTCGCTGATGATCTTGACGAAGCCGGTTGAATCGCCCAAGCCGAGCGCCTTGCCGTTGGCTTGGAAGGGGAAGCGCGCCACGTTGATGTCGTAGCCGCGCTCTTTGGCCTGCTTCTCGGTGTAGCCGAAGCTGGCGACCTGCGGCTGGCAGTACGTCGCGCGCGGCATCATGTCGAAGTCGAGTTCCATCGGGTTGTGGCCGGCGATGGCCTCCGCCGCGACGATGCCCATCGTCTCGGCCACGTGCGCCAGCATCAGCTTGGCGGTCACGTCGCCCACAGCGTACAGGTGCGGGACGCTGGTCTGCATCCGGCCGTTGATCTCAATCGCGCCGCGCTCGGTGAGCTTGACGCCCGTCTTGTCGAGGCCGTAGCCTTCGACGCGCGGCTGGAAGCCGATGGCCTGCATCACCTTGTCCGCTTCGAGGACGGTCTGCTTGTTGTCGTCGAGGTTGGTGATGGTGACCTTGACGTGTTGGCCGGTGTCCTCGATGCCGTCGACGCGGTGGCCGGTCAGGATTTTGATCCCGAGTTTGGTGTAAATCTTGCGCAGCTCAGCGCTGACTTCTTCATCTTCCAGCGGCAGGATGCGCGGCAAGAACTCCACGATAGTGACATCCACGCCGTAGTTGTGCAGAACGTAGGCGAACTCGATGCCGATTGCGCCTGCGCCCGCGATGATGATCGACTTCGGCAGCTTGTCCTCCATGATCTGCTCTTCGTAAGTGACGACGCGCTCACTGAGCTGCGTGCCGCGGATCAAGCGGGTGGTCGCGCCCGTGGCGATGATGGCGTGCTTGAACTTGATCTGCTCCGTCTTGTCGTCGTTCAGCACGACCTCGACGGTGTGCGGATCGGTAAACGTCGCCCAGCCGTTGAAGCTCTCGATCTTGTTCTTCTTCATCAGGAACTGCACGCCTTTGGCGAGCCGCTCGCTGACCTTGCGGCTGCGCTTGAACGCGGCGGTGTAGTCAAACTTGACCTCGCCAGACATGCCGAACTCATCTTTTTGATGGGTGAAGATGTGCGCCAGTTCCGCGTTGCGCAGCAGCGCTTTCGATGGGATGCAGCCCACGTTCAAACACACGCCGCCCCAGTACTTTTTCTCGACGATGGCGGTCTTCAAGCCGAGCTGTGCTGCTCGGATCGCGCCCACGTAGCCGCCCGGCCCAGCGCCCAAGACCAGCACGTCAAATTCCTTCGCCATACCCAATTTCTCCTCAAACAAAACGGGTTTCATAACCGTACTAAGTGTACCTGATTCAAGGTCAGAACGATAGAACGAGGGGGCGTCTAAAATAGACGCCGAGTGCTTCAGCGCCCGGCGTCTTGAGCCACGCCCGCGGTGGAAGCCCCTGCATACGTGGCATGGTAGGGACAGGGCCTGCTCTGTCCGTTTTTCTGTTCCTACGGGCACGGCAAGCCCTCACAGGGGAAGGAGATGGGGGATGATTCTCCTGCGGACGCGACATGCGGACGCGACATGCGG
>CALDYP010000005.1 GCA_937944445.1 uncultured Anaerolineae bacterium | reverse complement strand
GACGGCGTGTTCTTGGGTGCTTCCATGATTGCAGGGTCTCCCGATGGTTCATTTGCCTCTAAGCATACCATCAAGTCTAGGCAAGCTCTATAACGAAAGTCTGACGAGAGATACCCGCGGATGGGGCAGGTGTTGTCCGTTTTTCATTTGTATTGGCACGGCACGCCCCCCATCGAGAGAAGGGGTTAGGGGATGTGGCTTCACCCGCGGATGAGCAGAGCCGCGCCCAACCATACGTCATTTTGAGGCAGGGGTGCTATAATGTCATCCAACTTAACCGCCAAAGGGACAGGATCATACCTGTGTACGAACTCAAGACGCACCTCAAGGCGCTTTCCGAGGCGCACGCCGTCAGCGGCTATGAAGCGCCCATCGCCGCGCTGCTGGCTGAGACATGGCAGCCGTGGATCGACGCGAGCGACCGCGACGGGCTGGGCAGCTTCATCGGGATCAAGCGCGGCGCTGGGCAGGGCAAGGTCATGCTGGCCGCCCATATGGACGAGATCGGGATGATCGTCCGCGACATCGTGGACGGCTTCTTGTTCATCAGCGCGGTTGCCGGGATCGACGCGCGCTTGCAGCTGGCGCAGCCGGTCATCGTGCACGGCACGCGCCCGCTCAAGGGCGTGGTGGCCGCCACGCCGCCCCACCTGCTGACGGCTGACGCGCGCGGCCAATATCCCGCGCTCGATCAACTCGTTGTAGACGTGGGCTTGCCCCATGAGGAAGTGGTGCAGCTCGTCCGCGTCGGGGCGATCATCACGCCCGATGTGCCGATGCGCGAGCTGCTCAATGGGTTGGTCTGTGGCAAGGCGTTTGACGATCGTGCTTGTGTTGCGGTAATGAGCGAGACGCTGCGCCACTTGCAAGCCCTCAGCCACACGTGGGACGTCTACGCGGTGGCCACCGTTCAGGAGGAGAACGGCCTCTACGGGGCGCTGACCGCAGCGCAGCACCTCGCGCCGGACATCGCCATCGCGCTGGATGTGACCTTCGCCCCGCAGAACGGCGTGCCCCAAGACAGCGCCAGCGAGCTGGGCGGCGGGCCAGCCATCGGGCTGGGGCTGAACTTCCACCCTAAGCTGTATGACCGCTTGATCGACACCGCCAAGCGCCATGAGATCAAGTACCAAGTGGACGTGATCCCCTCGCGCAGCGGCACAGATGCATGGTCGATCCAGACCGCGCTAGAGGGCATCCCGACGGCGCTGCTCAGCATCCCGATTCGCAACATGCACTCCGTCAACGAGACGCTGAACCCGAAAGACATCGAGCGCGCGGGCCGCTGGCTGGCGCACTTCATCGCTGAGCTGGATGAACAGACTCTGCCTAGCCTTGTAGACCCTGTGACCACATCGACATGACCCACGGAGACACCATGAACGTTCTGATTACTGGCGGCGCGGGGTTCGTCGGCAGCCACTTGTCGGAGTATCTTCTGCGGCACGGCCACCAAGTAACGATCATCGACAACCTCAGCACTGGGCGTTTCGCCAACATCGAGGGCATCGTCAACCATCGTCACTTTCGCTACGCCATCGAGGACATCCGCAACATCCACGTGATCGACCGACTGGTGAGCGAGTGTGACGTGATCGTGCACCTAGCGGCGATGGTCGGCGTGGAGAAGATCATCAACGAGCCGATCAACACGATTGAGGTCAACATCGGTGGGACGGAGACGCTGCTCAAGACGGCGCGGCGCTATCGGCGTAAGATCCTCGTCGCCTCCACGAGCGAGGTCTACGGCAAGGGCGTCAGCTTCCCCTTCCGCGAGGACGACGACAGCCTGCTAGGGCCGACGAGCAAGAGCCGCTGGAGCTACGCCGCCAGCAAGATGGTGGATGAGTTCCTCGCGCTGGCCTATCACCACGAGACGGGGCTGCCGGTGGTGCTCTTTCGCTTGTTCAACACGGTCGGGCCGCGCCAGAGCGGCCAGTACGGGATGGTGCTGCCGCGCTTCGTGCAGGCCGCGCTGCTCAACCGCCCGATCCAAGTTTACGGCGACGGCCAACAGCAGCGCTGCTTCGGCAACGTGAACGACGTGGTGGACGCCATCTACCGCCTGATGCAGACGGAAGCCGCTGTCGGCGAGTTGTTCAACATCGGCAGCAGCGAAGAGATCAGCATCCGTGCCCTTGCCGAGCGCGTCCGCGATTACGCCGACAGCGCCAGCGAGATCGTGACCATCCCCTACGATCAAGCCTACGCCCCCGGCTTTGAGGACTTTCGGCGGCGCGTCCCGAGTGTGGAGAAGATCGAACGCTTCACCGGCTGGCGGCCAACCACATCACTTGATGATACAATTAAGCAGGTGATCGCCTACTATCAAGAGGAGTTCAAGCGGAATGGCAGAGCTAACACGTAAAGAGCTGATCCTGTCGCTGATCAACGCTGGCCCTAAGCCGCGCCTCGCAGGCGTGGATCTGTCGTCGATCAGCCTGCACCGTCTGGACTTTGAGGGCGCGAACTTCCGCGGGGCCAACCTCAGCGCCTCGAACTTGCAAGAGGCCATCCTGCGCGGCTGCAACCTGACTGGCGCGAACATGAGCGTGGCGCAGCTCCCCTTTGCTGACCTCAACGGCGCGAACATGACCGTCGCTAACTTGCAAGGGGCGAACCTGCAAGGCGCACGGCTGACCGCGGTCAACCTGACCAACGCCGACGTGAGCGGGGCCAACCTCAAAGACGCCAACATGCAAGGCGCAAACGTGACCGGCCTCAAGTTCAACGAGAACACGCTGTGGCCAGACGGCAAAAAAGGCTCACAGAGCACGCCCGCCCAGTACATCTGATGCTGCACGCGCCTAAAACGCTAACACATCCCCAACTTCTTGCACATCCACCGGCACTCCGTCCAGCGTGGCGGGGATGCGCTCGTTGGGTTTCAAGCTCTCCAGCGGCACTTTGTGCCGCACTAGCACTACCAGCGCTAGATCGCCGGTTGGCTCGTCGTTGACCATCTTAACGCCTAGCGCCGTTCCGATCACGTTCGGCAGGCGCAGCAGCGCTTCTGTGTGCTTGTCTTGGGCGCGGGTAATGCGGTCTATCACAGCTTGGTCAGTTGACATCGTTTCTTTCACACTCTATCGGCGTTATACTCCACAAGGTAAGTATACATCCGAGTGAGTTAGGATGGTGCAATGCCACATTTGATTCGCGTTGGTCTGATCGGAGAGGCCTCCATCGTTGCCGATGAAACCACGTCCGCGGTGGCGATGGGCAGCGGCTCGCTGCAAGTATTCTCCACGCCGTCATTGGTGGCGTTGATGGAAAACGCCGCCGTTCGTGCCATTGAAGCGGGCATCGACGAACAGTTCTCCTCGGTTGGGATCGAAATTGCCGTGAAGCACATCGCCGCTACACCCCTCTATGAGACCGTAACAGCCGTGGCCGAGGTCACGCACGTGGAAGATCGTCGCATCACGTTTGAGGTGCGCGCATGGGACGACCGCGAGCTGATCGGCGAGGGGACGCACGTCCGCTACATCATCCACGTGGATCGGTTTCTCGCCCGCTTGCAGGATCGTGGATGAAGCTGCTGGTTGTCGTCTCGTCGCTGGATTTAACGCAGCCCTTTTCCGCGACGCCCGCATGGTGGCAGCTCCTCAAAGCGCTGTACGAAATCGGCGTAGAGGTGATCGCCGCGCCGTATCAGGGCCAGCCAATTGAGTCGCTGTGGTGGCGGCAGGCGGCCAACCCGGCCCGCTGGCAGGGTGACTTGTTCAAGTGGCTGCGCGACACGGCGCGGCGCGCCCTGCCCGCTCGCCCTACGCCGCCCACGCGCGACGAAAGCGCCACGGATCGGCTCGTGCGGCGCACCGCCCAAGCGCTCATCGCCCCCCTGTGGGAACGCCACCTTGACCGACTGCTAACCCAACACCCCGACGTGGACGCGCTGCTGTTCCTCACTGTGCCGCTCAACCACCTGCGCGGCGTGCCGGCTGCGCTCTACGCCAAGCACCGCAAGCCCTGCTTCTACTACGACGGCGACGTGCCCGCCAGCCTGCCCAACATGCAGGGGTTCGCCAGCGGCTTCCGCATCTATCAAGGCGCAGACCTGAGCGAGTACGCGGCCTTCATCAGCAACAGCACTGGCGGCTGTGCGCTGCTGGAAGCGCTCGGCGCGCGGGCTGCCCACACGGTCTGGTACGGCGCTGACCCTGACGTGTTCAGCCCGCTGCCGCTGGCGCAGGACATCGACGTGCTGTTCTACGGCCACGGGCGCGAATACCGCGGTGAGTGGATCGACGCCATGCTGCGCGACCCGTCCAACGCGCTGCCCGAGGCGACGTTCCGCGTGCGTGGGCTAGGCTTGGGCGACGTGGGGCGCGCCCAACTGCTGCCCTACTTGAGCTTCAGCAAGCTGCGCGAATACGCCTGCCGCAGCCGCATCAACTTGTGCATCACGCGCGGGGCGCACGCCAGCGTTCACGGCTCGTCGTCCTCGCGCCCGTTTGAGCTGGCCGCGCTCGGCGCGTGCATCGTCGCCAACCCCTACGATGGATTAGAGCTGTGGTTTGAGCCGGGGCGTGAAGTGTTCATCGTCCACAGCGCGGAGGAAGCGATTGACCGCTACCGCTACCTGCTGACGCATGAGGCCGAACGCCGCGCCGTGGGGGAACGCGCCCGCGCGCGGTTGCTGGCGGAGCACACCTTCCGGCATCGCGCGCGCCAGCTGGTGGACGTGCTGCGTGCGTATCTCTAGACGATGATCGGCTTCACGCCGCCCACGGTGCGCGCGGCTTCCACTAGTTCAGCGTGCATCACCCCGCTGCTGACGATCATCCCTTGATTCGGCAGCACCTTGCCCTGTGTGAAGTCCAGCGGGCTGCCGTCAAAGTCCGTCGCGGTGCCGCCGCCCGCTAGCACGAGGGCGATCCCAGCGGCGTGATCCCAGATCATGTGCGGGGCTGAGCGGTGCGCTTGCGGCAGGCGGATCATCATGTCGGCGTCACCGCAGGCCACCAGCGCGTACTTCTCCATGCTGTCGATGTCACGCACGGGCACGCGGTCGATCCAGCCGGCTTGGGTCAGCACGCGCACGGCGTCGCGCTGGCCGCGGACAGCGTCCTCGTAGCTCTGGACAGCGACCCACTCGCTGGGGTCTTGGCGCGTCGAAACGTGGACGCGCTCAGCGTGGCCGGTAGCAAGGTTCAGCCGATGCAGGCCGCCCTCGTCGCCGTAGAAGATCGCGCCTGCGCCGTCGGCGTACATCGGCGCGCCGATCACGCCCGCGCTGGGGTGGCCATCCACGAGCAGCCCGACGCAGATCGCGTAGTGCCGCCCAGCGATGAAGCCGCGCGTGCCGTCGATGGGGTCGATCACCCACACGCGGCGGGCGCGGCGCTCCTTGCCGAAGTCCAGCCATTCGATGACCTCGTCCACGCTGACGGGCAGGCCGAGCACGTCGCTCAAGGCGGCGATCACGGCCTGCTGCCGCTCAGGGCTGACGAGGCTGGCGAACTGCTGGCCGCTCTCCTCGCTGATGACGCCGTCATCGGGGAAGTGCTGCATGAGTGCCCGCCCGATGAGCGCCTGCGCGCCGTAGTCCGCAATGGTGACTGGCTCGCTGCTGCCTTTGGCTTGGCTGAATTTGTTGATGCCCTGCACGGCCTGCGCCTGCAAGGTGCGGCACAGCGTCACAGCGTCCCGAACAGCGTCGATGAGGGGGGTGATGGACATAAAAAAGCGGCCTGTGATCTCGATTGGCAAACAGACCGCATTGTAGCGCAGGGCGTGTCTAAATTAAACTGATAATCCCCTCACCTACGGACACGGCAGGCCGCGTCCCTACAAAATTACATTACCACCATAGGGAATTACCGCCGTAGGGACAGCGCTTGCGCCCTCCTCGACCTAGCCAGAGGGTTCAGCCTTCAGCAATGCTCCGCGCGTTCATCCCTCAAGCGCCGCTCGCAGGGTGGGGCTGCATTGGGCGAGGGCGGCTTGCAGGGCGGCCTCTGCGAGCGGGTCGCCGAGGCCGCGCCGCGCCAACGCGTCGTAGACAGCGATGGCTGGGTCATCCGACTGGGCGGCTGCTGCAGCAAGGTAGCCGCGGGCTTGCTCAAATTGTTCACAGCGGATCGCCGCGTCTGCCGCCCCAATCAACGCGGAGAGGTGCGCGCTCATCAGGTAAGGGGGGATGGCGTCGGCGTGGCGGCGGCGCAGGGCGCTCAGAACGTGGTCATAGCTGGCCAGCGCCGACTCAGGTTGGCTTGCCTCAACCTGCGCCTCTGCTAAGCGCAGCCGCCAGCGCCAATCGTCGCTCAGCGGTCGGGCAACCTCAGCGGCGGCCTGCGCCTCGCCCATCGCCATGAGCTGGTCGTACAGCAGCTCGCACAGGCGTTTGTCGTGTGGCGCTGCGGTGTGCAGCGCGCGCAGCAGCGCGGCGGCCTCGTGCGGGCGCTCCAGCGCGTTCAGCAGCCGGGCGCGCAGCAGCGCATCCTCCATCGTAGGCTGCTCGATGGCGGCAAGCTCGGCCAGCGCTTGATCTGACTGTACTTGCCGCGTCAAGAGCTGCGCGCGCAGGCGGCGCGCGTCGTCGCCGTCTATCCCATTCAACAGGGCTAGTGCGTCGTCCACATCGCCCGTCAGCAGCAGGGCGTGCGCTTGCTCAAGGGTGTTCATCGCTCATCTAAGGCCACGTCTTCCAGCGGCAGATGCACCGTGAAGCGGCTGCCAATGCCGACTGTGCTTTCAACCGTAATGTGCCCCCCATGCAGCGTGACGATCTCCTGCGAGATGGCCAGCCCCAGCCCCGCGCCTTTGCTCTCGGTCGTGCCGCGGTAGAAAGGCTTGAAGACGTGCTCGAGCTGCTCTTCCGCAATGCCTGCACCCGTATCTGCCACGCTGATGACCACCTCGCGCGGGTCGGCGTCGGCGTTCAACTGCACTTCAACCGACACGCGCCCATCCACCGGCGTATAGTGGAGCGCGTTGCTCACCAAATTCGAGAAGACTTGCATGATCCGATAGACATCCACGGAGACGATGACGGGTTCCGTGGGCGCTTTGAGCGTCAGCAGGATGTCGCGGCGCTCGGCTTCAGGCTGTTGGAACATCATCACCTCACGCAGCAAGCTGCGGATGTCGACCGGCTCGCGATCCAGTTCAAGAATGCCGTGTTGAAAGCGCGATAGGTCGAACATATCGTCTACGAGGCGCTGCATCCAATTGGTCACTTTGGACAAGATCTCAAGGTTCTCAGCGATGCTCTCCGGTTTGCGCGTCATCAAGTAGAGGCGCGTCTTCATGTTGGCGATGGGCGTGCGCAGCTCGTGCGAGGCGTTGGCGATGAAGCGTTCACGCTGTTCTTGCAGCGCTTTTTCCTCGCTGATGTCGCGGATGAGCGTCAGCGTGCCCAGCGCTTGGCTGTCCTCATCGCGCACGACAACCCGCGCGAGCAGCGCCGGGAAGGTGCTGCCGTCCTTGCGGCGCAGCGTCACCTCTTCTTGAGCGTAGTCGCGCCGGCGCACCAACTGATCGATGCGCTCGAGCTGCTGCTTGACGGCCTCTTCTGTGCCATCGATGATCTGGCGGTAATCTATGGCGCTGGCCATCCACTCGTGGTGGCTGTAGCCCAGCATGTCCACCAACGCCCGATTGAGGTACTGCGCCTCTTGATCGAGGTTGTGGTAGATCAGCCCATCGCGGATCGACCCCAGCGCCGCGCGAAGCTGTGCCGTGCGCGTCTGAGCGACGCGCTCTAAATCGGCGGCGTAGTGGCGAATCTGCTCAACCAAGCGGGCGTTGCGCAGGGCCAGCGCTGCTTGATTGGCGAAGGCCGTCAGCCATTCCGCGTGCTGCACGGTAAAGTTGTGCGGCTGATCGCTGTCTACGTTGAGAAAGCCGATCACCCCCTCATCGAGCGTGATCGGCACAGAGAGCGACGAACGAATCCAACTAAATTCGGGTTGGTGCAGCCAGTGCTCATACTCGTGCGTGTCGGAAACGATGAAGTGTGTGCCCTCGCGCAGGATTTGCAACTTGTCCGGCATCTTGTAGATCGGCACTTGTTGGTGCTTCACAAAGTCGGCGTTGGGGTAGCCGCGCAGGCGCACGATCTGCCCGGTGAGCGTCTGCGGATCAACGAGGGTGATGTTCGCAGCGCGATGGGGGATGATGTCTTCGATGCTGTCGAGCAAGTACTCAAAGAGCGCATCGCGGTCAAAGCTGCTGTTGAGCGTGGCCAAGCTTTGGCTGAGCGCTTCGGCCAGCAGGCGTTGGCGGCGCTCAGACTCTTCGGCGCGCTGGCGTTCGACGATCTCGGCGCGCAGGGCTTGGTTGACCTCAATCAGCTCGGCCATGCGCTGCTGGATGCGCTGCTCAAGGTCGTCGTAGGCAGTTTGCAGCGCCGCTTCAGACGCTTTGCGCTCGGTGATGTCGGTGCACACCCCAACGAGGCGATAGGTCTGATCGCCTGTGTATTTGATGATGACGTCCTCCGCCAGCCACATCATGCTGCCGTCAGCGGCATAACAGCGGATTTCATGGTTGAAGCTGGGGCGGTTAAACATGAGGTGCGTGCGCAGCGTGTAGTCGCGGCGTTGCGCGTCCTCTGGTAGGATGCTCTGGGGCCAACAGTCGCTGTAACGCTGGCCGTTCAACGTCAGCGGCAGCAGCTCTTGGGCGGCCTCTTCGTTGATGATCTGAAACTCCCACCGGATGGACTCCTCTTGCTGGGTGACTGAAGCCGTCCACAGCAGGCAGCGCGCGCTGCGCAGCACTTGGCCGAGCTGTTCGCGCTCCTCGCGCAGGTTTTGCTCAATCAGCTCGATCTCGGTGATGTCGCGGTTGACCCCAACCAGCCCGATCACGCTGCCTTGTGCGTCGTGGAGGGGGTATTTGCTCAGCAGTTGGCGGTGGATCGTTCCATCGGCATAGCGCATGGTGTTGTGGAAGTTGATCACGGCTTGGCCGGTGGTGAAGACGCGCTCGTTGATGTCGCGGTGCAGCGCGGTGTAGTCGGGGTCGAAGAAATCTTCCATCGTTCGCCCGATCACCTCTTCTGGCTGCTGCGCGCCCACAGCGTTCATCGTTGATTGGTTAACCAGCAGGTAGCGACCGTCTCGATCTTTGACGTAGATCATGTCGCTGATGCTGTTGATGATCTTCTGCAGCAGGCTGCGCTCTTGGGCCAGCGCCTCTTGGGTGGTGCGCAGCTCGTCGATGTAGGTGCGCAGCGAACGGTTCGCTTGGCTGAGCGCGTTGGTGCGCTCGGCTACCGTCTGTTCCAGCGAGGCTTTGGCCGCGCGCAGCTCTTCTAGCAGCGTGGCGCGCTCCAACGCGATGGACGCCTGCCGCGCGAACACCTCCATCGATTCGATGTGTTCGGATGTGAAGGCGTTGACCGCTGGGCTGTCGACGTTCAAGAAGCCGTAGACTTGGTCACGCAGCAGCAGCGGCACGCCCATCCACGAGCGGATCCAATCGCTGGTGGGCATTTTGACGTTCGGCCAACCGACGCGCGCCACGTCTGGGTAGTAGATGGCACGCCCTGTCTCGATCATCTCTCGGTAATGCGGCACGTAGTCGAGGCTGATGCGAATGGCGGCTATGTCTTCATCGCGGAAGCCAAACTCGCTGTAGCCGCTCCAGCGCAGCAGCCGCACGTGATCCGCTTGCAGCTGCGCGACGTTGGCGGCGGGCGCCGGAATGACACGCCGCACCATCGCAATGGCCGTGTCTAACACGTCGTTGACCGTCTCGGCGTGGGTGAAGGCGTCGGCGCTGTCGCGCAGCGTCTCGGCTAGCAGTCGCGTCGCCTTCTCTTTTTGCAGCAGCAAATGGCGGGCGCTGATGTTGCGCAAGATCGCCAAGACGGCTGGATGCCCGTCAAATTCGATCATGCGGCTGTTTACCTCAACGGGGACGTATGAGCCATCTTTGCGGCGCAGCATCACATCGTCAAAGAAGGTCCGGCGGCTAGCAGAGGATGCATCCAACATCGCGAACAAGGCGTCATCGCTTTCTAGCGTGATGATGTCTCGCTCGGCTAGCTCTTCGCGGCTGTAGCCGAGCAGGCGGCAGGCGGCAGGGTTGGCCTCAATGACGCAGCGTGTGACCGGGTCGATCAGCAAAATTGCGTCGTTGGCCCCTTCAAAAATCGCTTGATAGAGACGGTTAGATTGTGCTAGGCGGGCTTCGCTGCGCTGGATGTCGGTCACGTCGCGCAGCATCGACACGGTCACCTGCTCACCGCTGGCGTCAAGGAACACGTTAGAATCGATCATGAAGTGATGCGGCGTGCCATCAGCGGCGATCAAGACTGCTGCAAAATCGCGCACAAAGCCCTGCTTGAACAACTTTTCTAGCCGTTCTGGGAACAGTGCACGCAGCTCTGGAGCCAGCACGTTCGCGTAGGGCTTGCCTTCGACCTCTTCAGCGCGGTAGCCCAACGTCTTGAGCCACTGCCGGTTGGCGCGCAGCAGGACGCCCTCTGTCGATAGAACGTGCATCATGACCGGCGCATCGTCGTAGAGCGCTTCAAATCGCCCGCGGTAAGTGCTCATCTGCCGCCGCGCGCGATAAGCGATCACGTTGTTCTCAAGGCGGCGCGCCAGCAGATCACGGTTAAGTTGGTACGAGAAGACATCCGATACCCCTAGTTCAAGCAGCCGCTCTGTTCGCATAAGGTAGTGCGTCAGCGCGATAGACGGCGTGGCGCTGCGGACGAAGGCTTGCAACGCGGCATCTTGTTCCAACAGCTCATCGTCGATCATCACCGCGTCAACAGGCTGCGTGCCGCTCCATGTTTGAAGTTGAGCGACATCCTCAGCGATTTGCACTTCACCGTTCAATCGGCTGACAATCGCCACCAAGTCCGAGCGCATCGGCTCCTGCAGACCATAGATGCCGATTGAGAAACGAGTTTGGGACATTGGGCTGGTCATGTGACACGCGCTAATCGTACACCTACGCTGATTCTAGCAGTTTTCGAGCGCAGATGCGATTGTGGAGACTAAGAGGTAGCTACCACCCGGATGAACCAACAGACGGGGCAGGTTGTGCCCGTTATTTCAATCCACTGGAGGCAAAGCTGTTGATGAACTGCTTCTGGAACAGCACGAACAGCACAATCAAGGGCGAGATCACCATGAGCGTGCCCGCCATCAGCAGGCCGTAGGCTGCGCCTGTGTCAGACGTGGTAAAGAGTTGATTCAGCCCGACGGTCAAAGGCCGCACCTCTGGCGAGCGCGTGATGATCAGCGGCCAGAGCAGTTCGTTCCAATGGCTGCTGACGCTCACAATCGAAAAGGCCAGCAGAGACGGAATCGACAGCGGGATGTACACGCGCCACAAGATTTGAAACAGGTTCGCGCCGTCGATGCGCGCCGCTTCTTCCAGCTCAATCGGCACTTCGCGGAAGGCTTGGCGCATCAACAGCGTGCCGAAGGCCGACGCCCAATACGGGATCATCATGGCGATGTGCGTGTCATACAGTCCAAGCTGGCGAATTGTGGCGAAGTTCTGCACCAGCAGCACCCCCGCCGGGATCATCAACTGCAAGAGGATCAGGTACAGCAGCAGATCCCGCCCGACGAAGCGCATCCGCGCGAAGGCGTAGCCGGCAAACGTCACCGTGAACCACTGCACCACCAGCGTGCCCACCACGAAGATGATGCTAGACAGGTAGTGCGACCCCCACGGCGCGATCAGCAGGGCGCGCTCGTAGTTCTCAAGGGTGAACCACGGCAGAAAAATGCCCCTCTCATCAGCTGCAGTGAGCGCCCAAAGCAGGGTATCTTGGCTCAGCGGGCGGCTGGCTGGCCGCAAGCTCATGAACACGCTGGCGATGAGCGGCAGCAGCCAAATCACGCTGATGAGCACCGTGAGGGCGTCGGCAGCGATGCTCCAGCCGTTGCGCCGCCGATAGATTTGCATCTCAGCGCTCATCTTCGCGCCCCCGCTCTAGCAGGAAGAAGTTCGTCACCGTGAAGACGAGCAGCATCCCCGCCAAGATGACCGACATCGCGTTGATGTAGCCCCAGTTGCGCCGCTCGCCGATGTTTTGGAAGATGAAGTACAACAGCAGGTTGCCGCGGTCAGCCGGTTTGCCCATGCCCAACGCCCCCAACTGTTCCACCGTCTGAAAGCTGAAGGTGAGCGCCACGACCAACACAAACAGCAGCGTGCGGCGCAGCAGCGGCAGCGTGAGGGCCGTCAACTGCTGCCAGTAGCTCGCGCCGTCCAATTCTGCCGCTTCGTAGAGGTCTTGCGGGATGGCTTGCAGCCCAGCGAGGAAGAAGAGCATGTGATAGCCGGACTGCTTCCAGATGTCCACGGTGATGATCGACGCGAGCACGGTGTTCGGGTTGCCCAGCCAGTTGTTGGTAGGCAGGCCCAGCGCGCGCAGCGTCGTGTTGATCAGCCCGACGGTGTCCGCGTACAAGAACGCCCAGATGCTGGCCGCGCCGATCAACGGCAGCAGCGAAGGATAGAAGACCGCAAAGCGCCAGAAGCCCATCGCCCGAATCCGCCGATTGAGCAGCAGCGCCATCCCCAAGCCAATCGGCACGCTGACCCCCACCGTAGCCAGCGAAAAGGCCAGCGTGTTGCCCAGAATCTGGCCGAAGCGCGCGCCCAGATGATGCTGTGGGTTGAAGAGCGATGCGTAATTCTCCAGCCCGACGAAGGTCGGCTCGCCACGCGCCATGCGCGGCGGTTGATAGAGGCTGTCGTGCACTGTGCGCACCGCTGGCAGCAGCGTAAACGTGAACACGCCCAGCAGCGTTGGAGCGATCAACAAATAAGGCAGCAGCGCGCGAAACAGGCGCGTCAAAATTGACGTGTTATCAACGAGTTGAGGCAATGCCGCGGCTTTGGTTGCCATCAGGGGTCAATGCAAAAGGCGCATGCCCTCTCAGGGACGACATGCGCCTTGCTGGCGCTTAGCGGTAATCCGCTAGCAGGTTGTCGATCTGCGCTTGAGCGTTGGCCAGAACGGCCTCGGCCTCGCTCAACGGGACGGCTCCGGAGATGATCTGGCTCAGCGTCGAGTTGATGATGTTCTGGATGTCGATGGCGCGGTAGGACGAGAACTCTTTGCCAGCGGTGGCCAGTTGATCACGGGCGACGGTGTACTGCGGGAATTCCTCAGCGCGGCTCTTAAGCGGGTCAATGTCCCACGCGGAGATGCGCGCGGCGATGTAGCCTGTGCGTGTGCCCCAATCGGACTGCACTTCTGGCGAGGCGAGGAACTGCACCCACTTCCAAGCAGCCTCTAGCTGGGCCTCGCTGCGCGGGTTGTCGGGGGTATCGAAGATGTAGAGGTTGCCGCCGCCGGTGGGCGCGCCGAAGCCCGTGCCGTCCGCGCCAGCAGGGCCGCTGGGCAGGAAGGCCGTGCCCACGGTGAAGGGCGCGTTGTTCAGGATGGTGGTCAAGCTGCCGGTGGTGTGGTAGATCATGGCCGCTTGCCCCGCGACGAAGGCGCTGGGGGTGTCGCCCCATGCCGTGCCGCCCGCCGGCATCACGCCGTCCACCGTGCCGAGTTCAGTCAGCGCAGTGACCGCTTCCAGCGCCTCAGGCGTGTTCAGGAACACCTCAGCGGGATCGTCGCTCACCAAGTTCTGCCCGTGGGCGATGGCGAAGCTTTGGAACATCCAAATCGGGAAGGTTCCTTGCACAGGGATCATCAAGCCCCAGCGGCTGCCGTCTGGCTCCGTCAGGGCGGCGGCCACCGCGCGCAGTTCGTCTAAGTTGGTGGGCACTTCCAGCCCCTTCTCAGCGAACAGGTCGGCGTTGTAGAACATGATCGGCGTGCTGCGCTGGAACGGGATGCTCCAGATCGTGCCGTCCTCGTCGAGGCTGTTGAGCCACAGCGCTGGGAAGAAGTCCGCCACGAACGCATCGGGGTTGTCCAGCGTGGCGATGTAGTCGTCCAGCGGGATGATGACGCCCTCTTCGATGAAGCTGTAGAGGTCGGTCGTCAGCATCACGGCGACGTCTGGCCCCTTGCCGCCGCCCGCGATCTCGGTGTTGATCGTGTCGCGCGTTTGGGTGTACGTCCCCGTGTAGACCGGGTTGATGCGGATGCCCGGGTTCTGCGCCATGAACTGATCCGCATATTCTTGGATGATGGCGTTGATCGGGGCGTCAACCGCCGTCGGATAGTAAAAATCAATCGTAATCGTCTCTTGAGCCGTGCTGAACGCGAGCGACCCAGCCAACAAAGCTGAAACGCCCAACCAACGAACAAAGCGAATCATCGGGTAAACCCTCCTATTTTGACTGCGTTTCGACGCTAACATGCTAGCGAACGAGTGCGCTTTTTCAGTTAAGGAAGTGTTAAGTTTTCATGCAGACCTAGTCACGCCGCAGCAAGCGCGCCGTCACGCGCAGCAGCCCCCACGTGATGAGCGCAGGCAGCACGATCGGCAGCACAAAGTCGATCAGCACAACCAACGCATAGTCCGGCGCGACTGTCACCCGTCCGATCTGCTGCGGTCGCAAGCTTGGCAGGCGCGTCAGCAGGTTGATCAGGACGACGTAGGCCGACCCCAAAGCCACGGATAAGCTGATGGCCGTGTTGCGATACGGCACGACCGCGCCCACGAACACCCCGATCATGCCGATCATGATCGGCTCGAGCATAATGCGCAGCAGCGCCACGGCCAGCCCGCCCACCACCGCCACCGACACCAACAGCGGCGACCCCGTCCCCTGCCAAACAGGCGACATGGCCGAGTAGATCGCGGGTGGGGCGGCCAGCGCCACGCCGTAGACGATCAGCACCCAGTCGTCCATCCGCCGCCAGAAGGCCGCTGCCACCTTGCCCAACAGGATCTGCTCTAGGCTCATCGGCGTGGTCATCAGCAGCGTGAGGGTGTTGTCGCGCCGCTCTGACTGCATCATCGCCGCGCTGCGCACAGCAATCTCGATCAAGATGTGCGCGTACCACAGCGTCAGCACCGGCAGCACGACGAACGACACGATCAGGAACACGAGGGCGACTTGCAGCACGTCGAAGACCAGCACCCCGCCGATCAAGAGCGCGATCCACACCAAAACGATGCGCAGCACGGGTTGCAGCTCAGGCGGCAGGGTGCGCCAATACAGCCCCAAATGACGGCGCACAATCGGATTGGTGGAGCGCGACCAGAAAGGCAGGCGCTCCGCAGCAGGTTCAACGGGCGTCAAGCGTGAGTGAATGCGGTCAGTTCGGATGCTCATAACAACTCACCATACGGTTTGCGCTTATTATACGCGCACCCACGCCTGTAGGGACAGCGCCTGCCCCGTCCGCTTGTCCGTCTCCGTAGACAAGGCGCATTTTCAAGCGATTCAAAGTATGTCATAATTGATGTTAACCACTTTTTACTATTATCCTCAGGAGAACCGCCTATGACCCAACTTGATCTGTCGGACTTCACTCCGTCGGCCGATTTGGCCACTGCCACGACGATGCCCGCACGCTGGTACACCGATCCGGCTTTCCTTGAGTTGGAGAAAGAAAAGATCTTCTGGCGGACGTGGCAGCCCGTCGGTCGAACGGACATGGTGGCGCGCCCGGGCGATTTCTTCGCGTGTGAGCTAGTCGGGGAGCCGCTGGTCGTCACGCGCACCAAAGAGGGTGAGTTGAAAGCCTTCTACAACGTCTGTCGCCATCGTGGGGCGCAGGTGGCGCGCGGCAAAGGCAACCGCAAATCGCTGCAATGCCACTACCACGGCTGGACGTATGGGCTAGACGGCAAGCTGCTAGCCACGCCTGAGTTCGACGGTGTGAAAAATTGGAACAAAGAAGCCAACTGCCTGCCATCGGTCAAAGTGGAGGCGTGGGGGCCGTTCATCTTCGTCAACCTTGACCCCAACGCCCCCGACATGAAAGACACCTGCTACGGCGACATCATGGCCGAGATGAAGCAGAAAGGCTTCCACATCGACCGCATGACCAGCATCGAGCGCCGTGATTACGACATCGCCTGCAACTGGAAGGTCTACGTCGACAACTATCTTGAGGGCTATCACCTGCCCACTGCGCACCCGGCGCTGTTCCGTGAGTTGGATTACGATCAATACCGCGTGGATACTTACCGCTATCACTCGTCGCAGTACGCGCCCATCCGCGACATTGACTTGACCGACCCACGCGACCGTGACCGCCGCTACGTCCGTACCAAAGACGAAGAACAGGCTCTCTACTTCTGGATCTTCCCGAACGTGATGCTCAACGTCTACCTTGACAACGTGTCGATCAACATCATCCTGCCGATCAACCACGAGCGCACCCTGACGATCTTCGAGTGGTACTTTGAGCAGCCGGGCACAGGGCCGGGTTGGGAGAGCATGCAGAGCGTGATCCAGTTCAGCGACCAAATCCAGCAGGAAGACATCGAAATCTGCGAGATCGTGCAGAAAGGCCTCCAGTCGCGCAGCTACGACCGCGGGCGCTTCAGCGTTCTGCGCGAGAACGGCGTGCACCACTTCCAATCACTTGTGCATGAATTTCTCACCGCACCATAAGCTGAAATTGTGTCATTCCATGTTAACTTTTTAAGACATCCTAAATAGGTTGGAGGTCAGAGTATAGAGATGGCACAAGAAGTAGCAGTGTTGGGAGGTGGATGCTTCTGGTGTTTGGAAGCTGTGTACGATGAGCTGAAGGGCGTTATCTCGGTGGAGTCGGGGTATATGGGCGGGCACGTCATCAACCCTACCTATAAACAAGTCTGCAACGGGGACACCGGCCACGCCGAGGTCGTGCGCGTGACGTTTGACAACGACGTCATCAGCTTCCGTGATGTGCTGAACGTGTTCTTTACCATCCACGACCCGACGACGCTCAACCGTCAAGGGGCGGACGTCGGGCCGCAGTACCGCAGCGCGATCTTCTACACCAGCGAGGCGCAGCGCGACACTGCGCGGCAGGTGATCCAAGAGTTGTCCGCGCTGAAAGTCTGGCCGAACCCCATCGTCACCGAGGTAACCGCTGCCAGCACCTTCTACATGGCCGAGGATTACCATCAGGAATACTTCAAGAACAACCCGCACGCGGGCTACTGTCAGGTAGTGATTGCCCCCAAAGTGGCCAAGTTCCGTCAGAAGTTCCTTGAACAGTTGAAGGCATAAATGAGTGGGCGGCTCACAAGGCCGCCCTTCTTATTCGCCATCTGCTGCGATCAGCTCATCAAGCGCTTCAATCAGCGCCGCTTCTCGCTCTGCGTTGTGTTCGCCGCTGGTCTGCCACAAGACGCGGCCATCTTGCGCCACGATCAACACGCGCATCGCGCTCGTGTCGCCGGCCCCCAGCGCGGCAACGGTCGCCGCTTGATCCTCAAGGAAAGCCACCACAACGCGCTGGCGCGTGGCTGGCTCGCGCACGGCCACGTTCAAGCCCTGCACTACTAACGTTTTGACGAGGGGCGTGAGGTCGGTCAGCGCGGCGATGCTGTAGTAAGCCACGCGCGCATCGCGGTTGGCCGCTTGTTCGAACGTCGCCAGCCAGCCGACAGCCGCGGTCTGCTGGTCGCGGTTGAAGGGCATCACGACGAGGTTGAACGGCGCGTTGAAATCGGACGGAAAGGTGAGCATTTGGCCGTCGAGGTTGTCGCCGCTGATGGGCAGCAGGCGGGCCTCGTCGAGGGGGGGCAGTGGGGTGGCCTCTGGGCTGGTGGGCGACGGGGTGGCAGTCCTCGGCCTGACGTTGGTTGGTGAAGACGCTGGCGGGGATGCAAGGTACAGCGCAAACACGAGCACGACGATCACACCCATCGTGAGGGCGGTCTTTCTATCCATAACTGTAAATGCTCCTTGTGTGTGTGGTGTATTTTACTATGGGCAGGCGCTTAATGGGCATGGTTTACTTGCTCAACGCGGCATGCAGCCCACGCACGAAGTCGTTCTTGCCGCCCTGCGCTGGGTGGCGGATCGGTGTGTGGTCGATCCCAAGATGCGCCAGCGCGCGCGCGGCCACGTTCCCTACAGCGATAACGCGCTGCACGTTCACCCCGCGCAGCAGCATCTGCAAGTAAGCCAGCCCTGCCTGCACTTCCGCGGCGCGCGGGGTGCGGTTGGCGGCGGGCTGCGCGGGTGGGTGCGGGTGAAATGGGAAGGCGTTCCACAGCAGCGGGGCCGCGTTCAGGTCGGCGAGTGTCTGCCAGACGATGGTTGCGCTCTGCTCGCTGAGGTAAGTGCGAAAGTTCGGCTCGACGTGCTCATCTGGCATGGGCGCGAACAGGCCGCCGTGCAGCAGCGGGCTGCTCATCACGCGGCGGCTGGTGACGGGCACGCCAGTGATGCGGCAGCCGCGGTAGCCGGGCGCTTCCATCAGCAGCAGCGTGTCTGATGTGTGGCGTTGGGTCAAGAAGTTGTGCAAATTGGCCAAACGCGCCCGTCCGTAGCGGGTAGCAGGCTGATAGGGGTTGAAGGTGTCTTGATTGCCTTCATAGGCGCTCAGGGCAGCCAGCAGCGGCTCAAAACGATCGATCACGTGGCGCTCTCATTCGTGCAGATTGTGGAAGTTTCACAACTTTTTTTGGATACTCTGCTACAATAGTCCAGACTATTACAATCAACAAGAGCAGTCAGAAGCTTTTTGCTGCTGGCTCAATTATAGAAAGGAATCCGCATGCAAGCCGACGCTGTGCAACCGCGCACACTTTCAGAATTAGACTACATCGCACTTGAGAAGCAGTACGGCGCGAACAACTACAAGCCGATTGACGTCGTGATCGAGCGCGGCGAAGGCGTGTGGGTGTGGGATGTCGAAGGCCGCCGCTATCTGGACTTCCTGAGCGCTTACAGCGCGGTCAATCAAGGCCACGCGCACCCGCGCATCTTGCAGGCGATGATCGAACAGGCGCAGAAAGTCACGCTGACCAGCCGCGCCTTCCGCAACGATCAACTGCCCCTGCTGGCCAAAGAGCTGTGCGAATTGACCGGCTACGACAAGATGCTGCCGATGAACAGCGGCGCAGAGGCGGTCGAGACCGCGCTCAAGCTGGCGCGCAAGTGGGGCCACAAGGTGAAGGGCGTGCCCGAAGGCCAAGCCGAGATCATCGTGGCCAGTGGCAACTTTCAAGGCCGCACGATCAGCATCATCTCGTTCAGCGACGAGCCGCAGTACAAGGACGGCTTCGGGCCGTTCACGCCCGGCTACAAGACTGTGCCTTACGGCGACGCCGACGCGCTGGAAGCCGCTATCACCCCCAACACCGTTGCCTTCAGCGTCGAGCCGATTCAAGGCGAGGCGGGCATCGTCCTGCCGCCGGATGGCTACCTGCGCCGCGTCCGCGAGATTTGCACGCGCCACAACGTCTTGCTGTTCACCGACGAAATTCAGACCGGCCTCGGGCGCACGGGCAAGCTGTTCGCCAGCCACTGGGAAGACGTGCGCGGCGACATCGTGACGCTCGGCAAGGCGCTCAGCGGCGGCTTCTACCCGGTGAGCGCGGTGCTGGCCGACGATCCCATCATGGGCGTGTTCAAGCCGGGCGACCACGGCAGCACCTTCGGCGGCAACCCGCTGGCGGCCGCCGTCGCGCGGATGGCGCTGCGCGTGCTGGTGGAAGAAGGCATGATCGACAACGCGCGCGTGATGGGCGAGTACCTGTTGGGCCGCCTCAAGCGCATCGAGAGCAAGCACATCAAAGAGGTGCGTGGGCGCGGCCTGCTCATCGGCGTGGAGCTGACAGACGAGGCCGGCGGCGCGCGCCGCTTCTGCGAGGCGCTCAAAGAGCAGGGCGTGCTCAGCAAAGAGACGCACGAGAACGTCATCCGCTTTGCGCCGCCGCTGACCATTACCAAAGACGACATCGACTGGGCGATGGGCCGCATCGAAACCGTCTTGATGATGGACTGAGTGGGCCTCGTGCCTCGATCCTCACGAGAAGGCCTCACCCCGACGCCGCTTTGCTCCGTCGCTGATCTTTCGGGAGATGGGGGTTGGGAGATGAGGCTTTTTGTGGACGAGGCACGCCTTGCCCCTACAGTGCAGCGGATTTCTCAACAGCGGCTACCAAGCGCTCTAGCAGCGCCTTCTGTTCCTTTTGCAGCTCAAGCGCTGGGTCAGGCGGGGGCGGGGCAGCGGGCGCTTCTTCCTTCTTCTGCTGTGTCATCAAACGGTTGACCGCGCGCACGATCAAGAACACGACGAACGCCACGATGAGGAAGTTGATCACCGCGTTGATGAACGACCCGATAGCAAACACTGCAATGCCGCGCTCTTGGGCAGCGGCCAGCGTCTGCGGCACGCCCTCCGGCCACGCTTGCAGCGGGATGAACACGTTCGAGAAGTCGATCCCTGCTGTGAACAAGCTGATGATCGGCATGATCAAATCGTTGACGACCGAGTTCACGATGGACGTGAACGCCGCCCCGATGATAATACCCACAGCCAGTTCAATGACGTTGCCGCGCATGATAAAAGTGCGAAACTCGTTCAGCATATGAACCTCTATGTGGAGTTGAGTTAAATACAACTTCCTAATCATACTGTAAGGGTTATTTTTGCGCTTGTCATAATGGAGTTCGTGTATGAAGGTGGGCGTGTTCGTTCAAAAACTTCGTGAAGAAATGGTGGGCTTGGCGATGCTGAGCGTCGGGGCGATCATCAACGCGGCCTCAGTGGTGATCTTCCTCACCCCGTTCAACATCGCCCCGAGCGGCGTCAGCGGCTTGGCAGTGATCTTGAACACGCTCATCGGCACGCCCATCGGCCTGATGACGCTGCTGATGAACGTGCCGATCCAGTATCTGGCCTATCGCTCGCTGGGTGGGCTGCGGCCGATCATCCGCACGGTGTTCGCAGTGTTCGTCTACAGCAGCTCGTTGGACATCCTCGGGCAGTTCATCACGCCCGGCATCGCCGGCGACGACCGCATGCTGAACGCCATCTTTGGCGGTGTGGTGGGCGGCTTGAGCATCGGGGTGATTATGCGAGCAGGCGGCACGCTGGGCGGGACGAGCACGCTGGCGCTGCTGCTGCAAAGACGCCTCGGCACGCCGCTGAGCACCACCTACCTGTACACCGATATCGCGGTGGTGTTCTTGGCAGGGCTGGTGTATGGCTGGGAAGGGGCGCTCTACGCGCTGATCGTGATCTTCATCTCAGGGCTGGCGGCGGATTACGTCCTAGAGGGGCCGTCGGTTATCCGCACGGCGGTCATCATCACTGACCACGCCGACGAGGTGAGCCAAGCCATCCTACAGCAGCTTGGGCGCGGCGTGACGGGCTGGCAGGCCACCGGCATGTACACGCGCCAGCCGCGCAACGTGCTCTATATCACCATCGCGCGCACCCAAGTAGACGATCTGCGGCGGATCGTCGTGTCGATTGACCCGTCTGCTTTTATCGTGATCGGCCAAGGGCACACTGCCTACGGGGAGGGCTTCCGACCAGCGCGGCGCTAGGCTTCGTCCTCAGGGGCGAGGTTGGTCTCATCATGGCGCTCGTGCCACGCGCGAATGAACGCCAGCGCCTCCTCTGGCGTGTGAACGATGGCCTTGCGCGGGTTCTCTGGGACGATCTGCATCGGCCCGCGCAGGATTTCTTCTTGGTAAGGGTCTTTGACGATCATCGCCACAGGGAACTGATGAACATCGCTGCGCAGGTTGCGGCGACGGCTTTTCTTACGCGCCTCAAGCAAGTTGTCTTGCATGAATTGGGTGACAAGACGAAAGTCGAACACTTCCCCATACGGCACGCCTACCGTTTCGTTGACCACCGCCAGCCAATCGTAGGCAATGGTGCTGGCCGCCGCGTCAAGCTGCCCACGATACGTGATGTAGGCGATGCTCGTGGCCTCGTCATAGTGACAGGTGACGTTGTGATGCTCCAGCGGTGCAATGAACGACATGGTAGCAGATGCTCCCGACTTTAAACATTTCCACTGCCAGTATAGCACGATTTTTGATCCCGCTTGCGTAAACGGTGCGCTGCCCTTGCCCTGTTCGAGCCAGCGAGGCATCCGATAGAATGAGACTGATTCGCACAGGTGGGGAGATCAAACATGGCAGGTTGGATGCGCGGGTTCATCGGGTTGATCGTGGCCTTGCTGGCGGCAGCGTGCGCGCCGGCTGCGCCTGCGCCCACCGCCGAGCCGGCCACCCCTGCCCCGACCAACACGCCCTTTGTGCGCCCCACGCTGCCACCCACCTTCACGCCAGCCGTCACCCCCACTGAGGCGGCGCTGGACCTCCCCCCAACGCCGACCCCCGTGCTGGTGCAGCCGCTGACTGGTGTGCGCATCGAGCCGCCTTTCAGCATCACGCTGCCAGAAGGTTGGGGCCGCGCCAGCGACACCTTCCTCTATGAAGAGCTGGGCGACGTGGTGACTGTGCCGTTTACGCTTTATCAGGGGCCAGTCAGCGGTGGGCGTGGGACGATCCTCGTCTTGTGGAACTTCCGCAGCGTGGCGGCGGCTAACCCGTTGGGCACGCCCACCACGGAGCGTTCCAACTGGTCGGATGGGCTGCGGCTGCTGCGTTACCCGGTGTTCGAGCCGACTTGCAACATCGGCACAGAGCCAGAGCGCGCGTTTACAGTGGGCGGGCGGCCTGCCACCGGCACGAACTTCGCGGCGGTAGACTGCCCCGAACTGCCAAACACGCGCGGCTGGTTTGCTGGTTTGACCGTAAACGAGATCCCGTTTGTTTTTTACGTTTACACCGATCCGCTCGAGGCGATGCTGGGCCGTGCCCCGCAGGAACTTCAAGCCATCCTTGATTCGATTGTGTTTCAGTAGGCCAGCTCTCGGGAGTGTCTAAACTCGAACCGAGGCCTCATCCAGCCCCTTTCAGGGGGCGCGCCCCAGCCGAGTGCTTCAGCGCTTGGCGCGACTGTCTGTTTATCTTTAGACACTCCACAACTCCTTGCTACCTAGACACTTGTTCTGTGCTATCTTTGAGTGGGATGGTTCAGTGACGATAGGTTGTTGAGAACGATGTTTGATCTGCAAAATTGGTCACCGGTGCTGCTGGTGTGTCTGGCTGGGTGTGGAATTGGGGTACTGGTGGTGGCGGGTATCTTCTTTCGTATCGGGGTGAACATATTCACTGACGTGATCGGCGGCATCGCGGGCACGCAGCGGGCGCGCCTGCCCGCGCCGCCGCCGCGTCCCACCTTCAGCCCGGCCCCTAGAGCACAGTCTGCCCCCCCGCCGATGAGCTTCGATGAGGCGTTGGCGCGTCGGCAAGGTCTGTCGTCTGCCGGTCAAGGCTTCCCGCCGCAGCCGCAGGGCTTCCCGCCGCAGGCGCAAGGCTTCCCGCCGCAAGCGCAAGGCTTCCCGCCGCAGCCGCAGGGCTTCCCGCCACAGCCGCAGGGCTTCCCGCCGCAGGCACAGGGCTTCCCGCCCACACAGCCCGCGGTTGGCGGCAGAGCACGCCCGTCGCTCTCACAGGGCGTTCCCTATCGGCCATCTGCGGGGCTGCCGCCAGTGGGCGCGCCCCCCAGCTTCGGAACGCCCAACAACCCATTTGACGAACGCCGTCGCCAACGCCGCCTGCAAGATGATCGCTACGAGATCTACACCGACGAGGACGACGCCGGCGGCGGCTTAGATATGTTGCTCTAGGCTTGAATGCCTAAGACTTCGTCCAACGTGCGGATGAGGTCTTGCGGCGTGAAGGGCTTCGTCAGGTAGCGATCCACCTGTTGGAGCTTGCCCACTAGCCTGTTGGCGCTGTCGCTAAACGCGGTCGTGACGATGACGTGCACTGCGTTCTCGCCATACGTGTTGTAGACGTGCTTCAAGATGTCCCACCCACTGACGCGCGGCAGGTTCAAATCCAACAGCAGCACATCCGGCCGACCCGCGTCGATCAAGCGGATCGCCACTTCGCCATCGGGCGCATGCTGCACGCGAAACCCGGCTTTTTTCAACACCATCATATTCAGTGTGGCGTATTCGATGGTGTCCTCCACCATCAAGATGCTGAATGCCCCCCGCTCTGCTTGCATGATTGTGCCTCATGATCATAAAGATAATGACAATTTAAACACTTCTATCATACCTGCGATGACACATACCTTACAACAAGGTCAGGAAATACTCCCTAATTATTGGGCGCTTTCGTCACAACAGATCAAAACAGCCACGCGCCAACAATGTGTGATGTCGCACGCTACGCCGCGGTATAATGAACGAGAATCCGCCAGCAGAAAGTATGCCTTATGCAACCGCCTCCCCCCCCACGCCAACTCAAAGTAGAAGCTGACCCTTCGCTGCGCGCCAACTACGCCAACACTGCCGTGATCAGCAACACCGCCCAAGAAGTCGTGTTCGACTTCATCCAGATCGTCCCGAGCGACCCACGCGCCCGCATCGTTGACCGCGTGGTGATGACCCCCGCCCACGCCAAGCTGCTGCTGCAAGCCCTCGCCGAGAACCTTGCGCGGCATGAAGCCAAGCACGGCCCGATCTCTGTGCCGACGCGCCCGCCTTCGCTGGCCGATCAACTCTTCAGCACGATTGCGCCGCCAGACGCCCCAACGGAGCCGCCCCCCAATGAATGACGCCCTGACTGCTATCGCAGAGCGCATCCGCGCCGAGCTGACCGACAAAAATCAAGCCCGCGACCTTGCCCTGTCACAATCGCGCGAGCTGACCCGCTACTGCGCTGAGGCGATCCGCGCGGTGCACCGCCGCGACTGGAACGAAGCCGATCGCAAGCTGGCGCTGGTCGATCAACACGCAGACGCGCTGCGCCGCACGACTCAACCCTATCTAGAACTGTTCTACAGCGGCTACACGCAGGACGCGCTCAAGGAACGGGTGGAGGCCCACCTCACCAGCGCCATCATCCGTGACCAGCCGCTGCCTGACCCCGCGACGCTGCAAGTGGAGGGCGCAACCTACCTGAACGGCTTATCTGAGGCGGCCACTGAGCTGCGCCGCTTCATCCTCGACATCATGCGGCGCGAGCACGCCCACAGCGCCGAGGCGGAACGCCTGCTCGACGTGATGGACAGCATCTACGATCTGATGGTGACGTTTGACTTCCCCGACGCGCTCACAGGTGGGCTGCGCCGCCAGACGGACGTGCTGCGCGGCGTGCTGGAGCGCACGCGCGGTGACCTCACGCTCAGCCTGCGCCAGCAGCAGCTCTACGACGCGCTGCACGCCCATCAGCCGCCCGCGTCATCGGATTGACATGTGATCAGTCACGATGCGCCAACTCGTGCTATGCTAGAAGCATGATACGCTGGCTTGTGTATGGTCTCGCTCTGTGCTGCGCGGCTTGTGCGCCGAACGCCTCGCGCCCTTCGACGGAAGCGCCGCGGCCTGCTGTGTTCGTCGCAACCGTCGTAGACACGCCCGCGCCGCCAGTGCTCGTGCCCACGGCCACGCTCACCCCGACCGCGGTCAGCAGCGCGCGCTGCCCCAACGCGCCCCCCTCGCAGTTGATCGTCCACGAGCGCGGGCGCGTCACCCGCAACAACCAGCGCCTCAACCTACGCGAGGGGCCGGGGACGGAATACCGCGTGCTGACGCTGCTCGACGAGGGGCTGATCTTCTTCGTGCTGAGCGGCCCGGCATGCAGCGGCGATTTCGCGTGGTTTCAGGTGCGGGCGCGTGGGCGAGTCGGCTGGATCGCTGAGGGCGACGCCGCTCAGTACTACGCCGAACCATACCTTACCGGTTGACGTCAACGCAGGCTGCGCTACAATGTCGCATAAGATGGGGCGGTGGTGAAATGGCAGCCACAGGAGTCTTAAAAACTCCCGCCTAACAAGCGTGTGGGTTCGAGTCCCACCCGCCCTATCAGTCTCAAAGCGTTGCGCCAATTGTAAGGCCGACGCTTTTTTTATTCTCTGTGAACGTGCTCGAGGATAGGCAACAAGTAGCTTGGGAACCGCCCGTGGTAAGTCATGATGAGTCGGTAGCGAGCGCGCGTCATCGCTGTAAATATCTCCCGTCGCAGTTTAGCAACATCATAAGGGTCTTCCGACCAATATTTAGACCCTTGATGAGACAGATCAACGATGTACACCGCGTCAAACTCCAACCCCTTTACCGTTCCAATGGTAACTACGGATATATTTTGCTGGTTTAGATCTTCGAACTGTTTTTCTAGCTTCTTAGGGACGATGACCCCAACTTTGTAGTGTCGCGTGTTCTCATTTCTCAGCAGTTTCTTGATGTGATCGCGAACAAACTTGTCCTCTTCGCTCTCACAAGAGCACTCCCTCAGCAACGGCACGTTCCCATCGAGGAGCTGTGTTGAGTCGAGAAATGGCTTTGTGATGTCTTCTGAGCTGTTCAGAATGTCATCAGCCCCAATCAAAGCGTGCGCGGCTGTTGCGATCTGTCGGGTGTTGCGGAATGGCACGCGCAGTATTTTCGTGCGCCCCACTACCTCTAAGCCCTTTTCTTTCCAACTGTAGGATGAAAAGATGCTTTGAGTCGGGTCATCGCACAAAAAGAGGCTGCCGTTGGGCTTCAGCATGGCCTTCACAATGTCGATCCAGACGGGCGTGAAGTCCTGCGCCTCATCCACCAGAATTACATCATAAGCAGCTCTATGTGGCGAATCTCTACGCTCGTTCAAAACGCGCAGCGCTTCAAGTGGAACATCCTCCCAGTCCATCCAATCCTGATCACGATTCTTAAGGTCATCTTGATACGCTTTGTAGTCGTCCCAGATGAGGTTGATCGTGTCGCGTTCTCTCTGTGCCAACGCTTTCGATCGCCCTCTACGCGCCACTTTTAGATACTCTTCGTTGTTGAAGATGCGCATTTCTTTGCGCCATTTGATTTCTTCATCAACGAACCGATCGTCTAAATTGGTTCCGTAGAGCATATCATTCCAGTGCTCTTGGATCCATGCCAACCGCTTTACATAATTTTCTGTGACTTTTTTGCGGACATTTCGAAATATCTTGTTGCATTGGGCGTGAAGTGTCGCTACTTCTACGTGTTCTACTTTTTCTTTTTCCAGTGTACTTTTTAAATTTTCTGACAGCTGCTTATTGTACGTTAAGATAAGAATGTGGTGCTGTGGGTAAGTCGTCCGTAGATAGTGCACTCTGTTGCGGAGGACAAGGGTCTTACCGCTGCCTGCCACGCCGCGCACCAAGCGGATTTGTAAACTTTCAGTGACTTTGAGCGCTTCTGTCGACAAAAACTCTTGTGGAATTGTCAAGGTTCCGATTTCTTTGCCCTCGGCATCGCGCACCACAAGCGAGGGGTTTAAGATGCCGCGCAGGATGTCGATTACTGATATGTCTAGGGGGGTTTTCAATCTCGACTTCCACGGCAGGCGCTTAATCGCTTCGATGACTGTGTGCGGGGACTCAATATCTTCTTTGCCCCACACGATGCCGCGCGTGAAGATGCCTTGCTTTTCACACTCTTCGATGAAGTGCCGCGGTTGATGGGTCAATACGACGACGTGCTGCCACGGGAAAGCCAGCCTCGAGCCGCGCAGCAGCTCTTGGCGCTTTTCACATTGGTTGACTAGCGCCAGTGCATACTTGCGCGCCTGCTCTTCAGGATTGGGAAATTGCCTGTAATTCCCTTCAGTGAAGACGACCAGCTCTTGCTGGGTTGAGCCGCGCTCTATTCTCTTGTAATCTTTGACTTCGCCAACGATGAGGCCATAATCTGCGGATACGACTACGAAATCTGGGTTGAGGCTGCCGTTGGAGGTCGCAATTCGTGTCTTGTTGACGTAAAAGAATCTTTTTCTGTCGAGTTTAGATAGAACATCCCATACTTTTTTCTCGCCTTCAGTCTCCATTTACATCCCCCTCTATTCATTGTTGATTTAATTTTATTGATCGAAACAAGGGGAATGCAGTAAAAAAAGTGTAAAGATTTATCACTTCACACGCTTGAGCTAAACAAATCTACCCTCTCAAAGACAGCTTGTGGTTTGAGAGGGCAGCCGCTGCGGCGTCAGTACTTTTTGACGATGCTGCGGTAGACAGCGGGTTGGCGCGTCTGCATGAACTGGAACTCTTCGCGGTTTTTGCGCACGGCGTCGAGGTCAATGCGCGCCACAGCGTAGCCCTCGGCGGGCGCGCCGGTCGCTTCGTCTACAAGGGCGCTGAGCGAGGCGTACTCCTCGCCGCGCGGGCCGACTACCATGCTCTCGCCGCCAAACGTGAGCGTCACATCCTCGCCGATGCGGTTCACGCCGACCATGTAGACGTTGTTCTCGTAGGCGCGGGCGCGCAGGTAGGTACGCCACTCGTCGATGTGAGCCGCTTCCCAGTTGGCCAGCACGCAGATCACATCCGCGCCCTCGAGCGCGAGGCTGCGGGCGAGTTCCGGATAGGCCAGATCGTAGCCGATCATCAGGCCGATGTTGCCGATGTCCGTCTCCGCCAGCGGCAGGCGGAACCCCTCACGGAAGGCCATGCGCTCCTCGCCGCGCAGGTGCACCTTGTTGTAGACCTCCACGAGGTCGCCATCTGGCCCCACCAGCACCGCGCTGTTGTAGAGCACGCTCTCGACCTTCTCTTTGGTCACCATGCCAAAGGCGATGTAAACGCCGTAGTCGTTGGCGCGCTGGGCGATGAGGTTGATCGTCGGGCCGGGGACGCGCTGGGCGACGTCGGTGAAGCGCAGCCCCAGCTCGCTGCCGCTCGTCACCAGCTCTGGAAAGACGATCAAATCCACGCGCTGCTGGGAGGCGATCCGGCTGATCCACTCGGACATCTTGACGAGGTTCTCTTCCGGTTCGCCCAGCTTGGGGTTCATCTGCACAACGGCAATGCTGATTTCACGCATAGGTTCCTCTCACAGTCGCGGGTGACATAGACAAAAGACAGACGAGTTACATCTCATCGGCGGCGCGCTTGGCCGTCTGAGCGCTGTAGGTGCTCTCAAAAATTTTGTCGGCGTTGGCGGCCTCAAAGCCGTCGCGGCGGTGTTCACGGCTGGGGGCGGGCACGTCGGCGTATTGGGGCAGGACGCGGCGCTCGGCAAATTCGACGTAGCTGCCGCTGATGCGGTGGATGACTGTGCCCCCCTGCCCGTCGTCGAACTCGGCATCTACCATCTCGGCCACGGTGCTGCTCTGGATCAAGTTGCCGTCGCTGCTGACCTTGATCTTGCCGCCGCTGTCGTTGAGCTTGAAGCCGTGCCGTTCGACAAACTCGTTAAACTCGGCGATGGTGTTGTACTTGGGCAGGTTGTGAACGCTGACGGTGAAGTGGTTCAGGTAGTAGCGGTTGTAGATCACCCAACTCGCAAACTCGCTCTCAGCGGCCAGCGCTAGATAGTCGCTCAGGGTAGGGGTGCGCCACAGCGGGGCGTGCAGGAAGGCGTCCACTTGGTGGCCGTCGTCCAAGTCCAGCGCGTCGACCGGGTCGCTCGTCACAGTGTCGGTGTAGCGGTGGATGATGGCCGCGGTGGCCGGCGTCAGCTCGTGCACGCGCAGCTCGCTGATGAAGATGCGCGGGTACTTGGGCGTGGGCGGGGCGTACCAGTAGGCTGTCACGCGCTTTTGTTCGAAGTTGTACATATCGCGCTTTTCATAGCCGCAGTGCAGAAAGACTTTTTCTAAGCTGGCGATGCCCAAGTGCGGGACGCCCATCGTGCGGAAGGCGACGTGATCGTTTTCGATCTCGTCCTCACTGCGGATGACCCCTTCCGCGATCATCGCGTTGATGATGCCCTGCACGTCTGGTACGCGCTCCTTGTAGCGGCGCATCAGCCCGTTCATGATGATGTCCAGTGTGGCAAGGCGCTTTTGATCCACCACAGGCCTCTTCTCCTCTGATTTTACTCGCTGTGCAACGCAGCTATTGTATCGGTCAAATGCCATTTGTGAAATTGTCACCCCGCGGCAGGGCCGATAAAAAAACGGACAGGGCAGGCCCTGCCCCCTACACGGCGTCGCGTCCGTTGTGCCTTTACAAGCCCACACCGCGCAGCGTATGCTGGCTGAGGCAACTCACCTGCTGGAGGAACAAGCCTCATGCCGCAGCGCATCGGCGTTATCTCTGACACACACTACCCAACGCGCGTGCCCTACGTGCCCTACGACGACATCGCGCGGGCGTTTGAGGGCGTCGCGCAGATCGTCCATCTCGGCGACATCGAAACGCCGGAGGTGCTCGCGCAGCTTGAGCGCATCGCCCCGGTGGCCGCTGTGCGCGGGGATGACGACCAGTTCTGCCCACCGCTGCGCCGCGTGCTGACGGTGAACGGCGCGCGGATCGGGCTGGCGCACGGCCAGCGCTCGCTCTACGTCGAGCGCGTCCGCCCCGCGCTGCGGCGGCGGCTCGGCCAACCCGTTGACCCGTGGAACGGAATGCACGCTGACCTGCTGCGCTGGTTCGCCGCGGACGACGTGCAGGCGATCTTGTTCGGGCATTGGCATCGCGTCTACAACGCGGTGCACGACGGCGTGCTGCTCTTCAACCCGGGCGCGGTTTACGTCATGACGCCGGACGCGCTGCGCTGGCAGCTCGCGCAGCGGCAAGGCTCGCTGCGGGATCGCTTCTTGCGCTACCACCTCGCGCGCGCTGAACGCCAGCCAGAAGCCTATCAAGCCGTTTCGACGGTCGGCGTGCTCACTGTGGCCGACGATGGCGCGCTCCACGCCGAGGTGATCGAGCTGCCGCCCATCCAGTTCGCCTAGCGCCATGTCAAAGCGAGGTCGCGGGCGGCGCTAACTGGCGGCCTCGGCGGTAGTCGTCTGCTGAATCTGCTGGACGCTGCGCAGGCTGAGGCCGCGCTGGAACAAATAGATCAAGCCGGCCACCGTGGCGGGCAGCCAGATCACGACGTGCGTCACCAGCGCGTAGCTCAACGCCTGTGGCTGCTCCACGTTGACCGCGCCTAACACCAACACGATGAAGTACTCAAACACGCCGATCTGGCCGGGCGAGGCGGGGATCAACCCCGCCAAGTTCACCGCGCCGACCAGCAGCAGCGCAATCGTGAACGGCTGCTCGATCCCGAACGCCAGCAGCATCACCCAGTAGACGACTCCCTGCACGAGCCACGTGCCGTAGCTCGTTAGCACTGCGCCCAGCAGTTGGCCGACGTTCTGAAAGGCGGCCAGCCCACCCAGCAGCTCAGATGACAAGTGGTTGAGGGGGCGCTGCGCTCGCTCTGGCAAGAAGCGCGTCAGCCGCTCGACGACGGCCTGCGCGCGGCGCGGCAGCAGCGCGACCACCGTCAGCACGCCCAGCCCCAGCGCAAAGAGCGGCACAGCGACCTGTGTGAGCGCGTTCAACACGGGGTTGTCGATGTCCGCCGCGGCGATCCCGAACACGATGAACGACAGCATCACCACACCGTCGAACACGCGCTCCACGATGGTGATCGTCGTGCTGCGGAAGATCGGCACTCCCTCATCGCGCCACAGCAGCACGATCCGCAGCGCTTCGCCCGCCCGCAGCGGGTAGATGTTGTTGCCCATGTAGCCGATGCACACCAACTGGAACAAGCGCATCAGCGGCACACGCGCCACCGGGTTCAACAAGAACTGCCAGCGCCAGCTAATCACCACGACCGAGACGAAAAACAAGAGCGTCGCTAGCGCCACCCCGCCGAGGTCAACGTTAGCCAAACTAGGGAGCAGTTCCTCAGGGTGCAGCCCTTGAAAGGCCAGCAGCAGAAACACGGCGCTGATGAGCGCGCCGACCAAGATGAGCAAGCGCTGTCGGTTCATAAAAGAAGCGTCCAAATCCAGTCGATGAACGCGCCCAAGCATACCAGCGCCGGCGGCCTGCGTCTATGAATGAGTTGAGTAGGTGGCTGGCCGCAGGCAGGCCAGTTTCTGGCCGCAGGCAGGCCAGTTTCTGGCCGCAGGCAGGCCAGTTCTAGAAGAGGCTGAGGGATAAGGCCACACAATCACGCCGAGCGCTCAAGCACTCGGCTAGGGCGCGCCCCCTGAAGGGGGGCTTAAGTCCCCTCTCCACGGGAGAGGGGATTTAGGGGTGAGGCCAATCGTCATCAAATCGCGTGATCTTCCTCACTGAGCGCAGCAGCAGTCAGCGGTCATAATGATAAGAATGTACGTCGTTGTTCGAGGGATCGCTCATGTTTCGACGCTTGTTTTGGCTGATCTGTGGGCTGGCGCTGCTGGGGATGATCCCCGCCGCGTTGGCGCAGACTATTCCTGATTCAGGGCGAGTGGTAGCAGTGCTGTTCTACTCGCCGACCTGCCCCTACTGCCACATCGTGATTGACGATCACCTACCCCGCATCCAAGCGCAGTTTGGCGACCAGCTAGAGGTGCTGCTGGTCAACGTCCAAGCGCAGGCGGGGGCAGCCATCTATCATCAGGCCTGCGCCGCACTGGACACAGGCGGCGTCTGCGGCGGCGTGCCGCTCATGGCCGTTGGCAGCCGCCTGCTGATGGGTGCGCAGGACATCCCGAATCAAATGCCCGCCATCGTCGCGGGACTGCTGACGAGCGGCGGCTTGTCGCTGCCCGCCTTTCCAGAGATGCCCGCGCTCTACGCGAGCTGGCAGCAGAGCGCGGGCCGCAGCGCCGCCATCAGCGCGTTTGCTGCCCCGCCCAGCGTGTTCGACCGGCTGGCGGCTGACCCAGAGGGCAACGCGGCGGCAGTCGTCGTGCTGGTCGGCCTCGTCGTGAGCTTGGTTGTGGTGATTGCCACAGGCACGCGCGGCACGTGGGAACACTTCCGTTACGATCAGCCCGCGCTGCTGATGACGACAGGGGCGACAGTCCTCGTCGCGGGGTCGTTGGCCTTGAACGCCGCGGCAGATGACCCATTCGCCGCGTTCAGCGCGTGGGGCGTGCTGCTGCTGGCGCTGGTCGGACTGCTGGTGATAACGCGCCCGAACTGGCGCGCGCGCGTTGGGCTGCCGCTCGCCGCGCTCATCGGGCTGGGCGCGGCGGCCTACCTCAGCTACGTGGAGGTGGGCAGCGCGGAAGCCGCCTGCGGCTTGATCGGCAACTGCAACGCCGTTCAACAGAGCGCCTATGCGCGCGTGTTGGGCGTGCCGGTGGGGGTGCTGGGGGTGATCGGCTATGGGCTGCTGCTGGGGACGTGGCTGCTCGCGCGGGTCAGCGCGGGGGCGCGCCAGATGCAGCTTGAGGTGGCGGTGCTGGCGATGGCGCTGGGCGGCGTGGCCTTCTCCGCCTATCTGACCTTCCTTGAGCCGTTCGTGATCGGCGCGACGTGCGCATGGTGTTTGCTCTCGGCTCTGGCCATGCTGTTGATCCTCTGGCTGGCTGCGCCGTCTGGCTGGCGGGCCTACCACGCGCGGCGGCAGCCGCACGGGCGCAGCAAAGCTCACGGGCGCGACGGGTCGCGTCCTTACAAAGCCAACGCCTCGTAGGGATAAGGCCTGCCCGTCCATTTTTTTCACACCCACGGGGCATGGCGCGCCATGCCCCTACAACGTGGCCACCGATAGGGGTTTGGCGCTCCACCCCCGACGGATGCGGCAGGCCGCCCCCTACAACGCCACCCCGCACCACGCGCATCCATAGCGCAATCCGCCGCAATGTGGGACAATCGAGCCGTTATTGACCTAGCAGGGAGCCTATTCCATGCAGTTTCCAGACGATTTTTTGTGGGGGGCGGCCACCAGCAGCTATCAAATCGAAGGCGCGGTGAACGAAGATGGGCGCGGCGAGACGATTTGGGATGTGTTCTGCCGCACACCGGGCAAGGTCGCCAATGGCGACACGGGCGACGTGGCCTGTGACCACTACCACCGCTACAAGGACGACGTCGCGCTGATGGCCAGCCTCGGCCTGAAGGCGTATCGCTTCAGCGTGGCGTGGTCACGCATCTTTCCAGAGGGGCGCGGGCGCGTCGAGCCGCGCGGGCTGGACTTCTACGATCGGCTGGTGGATGAACTGCTCGCGCACCGCATCACCCCCTTCTTGACGCTCTACCACTGGGATCTGCCGCAGGCGCTGCAAGACATCGGCGGGTGGGAAAACCGCGACACGCTCAGCGCGTTTGCCGCCTACGCCGACATAGTGAGCCGCAAGCTGGGCGACCGCGTGAAGCACTTCGCCACCCACAACGAGCCGTTCGTGATCGCCTTCTTGGGCAACTGGTGGGGCATGCACGCGCCGGGCAAGCAAGACCTCGCCACGGCGCTGCTCGTCTCGCATCATCTGATGGTCTCGCACGGCATGGCCATCGACGCGCTGCGCGCCAACGTCCCTGATGGCCAGCACGGCATCGTCCTCAACTTCACGCCGTCCTACCCGTCGACGCTGAGCCACGCCGACCGTGACGCCGCGCGCCTCGTCGACGGCTTCAACAACCGCTGGTTCATCAACGCTATCTTGCGCGGCCACTACCCGCCCGACATGGCGCAGCACTTCGGCGCGGCGATGTTTGAGATGCACGACGGCGATCAAGCCCTGATGACGCGCCCGATCGACTTCCTCGGCGTGAACTTCTACACGCGCTCAGTCGTGCGCGGCGGCAGCGGCCTGTTCAAAGAGGACTACGTTAAGACGGACAACGAATACACTGACATCGGCTGGGAAGTCTATCCGCAGGCGCTGTTCGACCTGCTGATGCGCCTCAAAACGGAATATCACGCGCCAGCGCTGTACATCACTGAGAACGGCAGCGCATGGCCGGACGTGGTCGCGGCCGACGGGCAGATCTACGATGAGGCACGCGAGCGCTACCTGCGGGCGCATCTAGCGGCCTGCTGGCGCGCGATCCAAGAGGGCGTGCCGCTCAAGGGGTACTTCCAATGGTCGCTCATGGACAACTTCGAATGGGCAGAGGGCTACAACAAGCGCTTCGGCATGACCTACGTCGACTACGCCACGCAGCAGCGCACCCTCAAGCAGAGCGCGCACTTCTATCAGCGCGTGATCGCTGCAAACGCCCTGCCATAGGGGCGAACCATCGCATCCGCCCCGATGAACGCGACGCGCCCTTATGAGCGCAGGCTCTGGATGATCTTGCTCGCCTCAGCGACCAGTTCCTTTGGCCAGAGCAAGTTCTGTTCCACAAAAGACGGGTCAAGGTAGCGGCGGTCGATCTTGACCAGCGACGCCCACAGCTCTTTGGCGCGCTCCACCTCGCCCATCACGTGCGCGTTGATGGCGATCCCGCCGATGAGCAGCGGCTCATTGGGCAGCTTTTCGAAGGCGCGGGCGTAGTCCGCCATCGACGCGGCGTAGTTGGCTTGGACGAAGTGGAGCACGCCGCGGTTGTTCAGGGCGCGCGGGTCGTCGGGGTCTAGCTCGATGGCGCGGTTGAAGTCGGCCATAGCCTTCTCGTGGTCGTTCTCGAAGTACCACGCTGCGCCGCGGCTGGTGTAGATGTCGGCGTAGTCCGGGTCGAGCGCGAGCGCGCGGTCATAGTCGGCGATGGCTTTGAAGTGGTCGTTCTTGTCGCTGTAGAGGATGCCGCGGCTGTACCACGCCTCAACGAGCGTGTCGTCCAGCTCAAGGGCGCGATCGTAGTCTGCCAGCGCGTTTTTGGTGTCGCCGCGGCGCGCGTAGAGGTCGCCGCGCTCAGCATAAGCCGCGGCACAGTTCGGATCAAACTTCAGGGCGCGCTTCAAGTCGCTGGCGGCCTCTTGAAAGTCGCCGCGGTAGCTGTGCATGCGCCCCCGCGAGATGTAGTAGCGCGGCTCGTTGGGCTTGAGGCGAATCGCGCGGTTAAAGTCGCGTAGGGCATTACGGAAATCGTCCTGTTCGTAGTGAGCAATGCCGCGCTGATGCCACAGCTCAGCGTTGGCGCTGTCCTGCTCGATGGCCGCGTCGAGCAGTTGGATCGCCTCTTCGTAACGTTCCTCTTCAATCAAGGCTTTGGCCTGTTCCAGCGTGTCAGACATAAGATTTTCTCGTGGGTGAGCGCGCCAATAACATACTGCGCCGCGCATTATAGGCGATCACGCGCGGCGCGTAAACGTATGAGGTGGAGGGCTTCAGGATAAACGGCCTTGCTGAAGCCCCTGCAGACGCGGCATCGTAGAGACAGGGCCTGCCCTGTCCGTCGGGTTTCCCCCCTCGACGGACGCGACAGGTCGCGTCCCTACTCGGCGTGACAGCCTCACCCCTAAATCCCCTCTTCAGGGGGCGCTCATGAGCCAGTTGGCGTGATGACGTCCAGCGCGAAGGGCAGGTGCGGGCGCGTCTCGACCGCTAGGAACAGCACCTGCGTCGGCAGCAGCGAGCGTTGATCCCAATTGGCCACGTAGAGGCGCTGCGTCAGCGGGCTGAAGACGACGTCTGCCGCGCCGCGGAAGTTGCCTGCGATGTAGGTCAGCAGGCCCGTGTTCGGGTCGTACATGCCGATGCGGTTCGTCCCCAACGCCGCGAGGAACACACGCCCTTGATCGTCCACTGTCACGCCGTCGAAGCCGGGCGGGGTCGGCTCGTTGCCCTGCCGCCGATCGTAGAGCACGATGTTCTCGCCTGCGCTGCCGTCAGGGTTGATGGGCACTTTGTAGAGGATGTCCAGCGTCGAATCGGTCACGTAGAGGGCGCTGCGTTCCGCGTCGTAGGCGAGGCCGGTCGGCGCGTAGCTCAGGGCGTTCGTCACCGGCGGGGACTGCCACCAGACGCCTTCTGTGCCATCAGGGGCGATGCGGTAGATGATGTTGTTGTTCGGGTTGATGCCGCGGTCGCTGATGTAGATGCGCCCGTCGCCGTCTAAGGCGATGTCGTCCGGCAGTTCGAGGATGTCGGCGCGGCTGCCGGTGAAGTCGTGCAGCAGCGTCAGCGTCTCGTCGGGCGCAATCGTCCACACGCGCGCCCCAGCCGCTTGCAGCGGCGAGATGCGATCCAACACGTAGAGCAGCCCATCCGGCCCGACGGTGAGGCCGGTCACGCTGCCGATCTGTTCGCGCGTGTTGGGGATTTCGACCATGACGCGGTTCGTAGTGATCGCCCACACCGCCCCGCTGACGTAGCTGCCGGTGTAGATCGTGCCGTTGGCGTCTACAGCGATGGCCGCCGGGAAGGCGTCCTCATCGGGCAGCGGCATATATTCGCTGACTTCGTAGCCCGCCACCAGCGGCACGCTCACTAAGCGCGGCGAGTTCTGCACAATCGCCACGCCCACCGCCAGCGTGACCAGCACCAATGCTAAGAGGATGGCTAGCGCCACCCCCACGAACAGGCCGATGCGCACGGGCTTCGGCAGGGCTTGCACTCGTTGTAACATCCTCACCTCGCTAACAATACACCATCATCAATTGAAAGTGGAAAGTTAAAAAAGTTGAAAGTCGCTCATAACACGTTCTAAGCGAAGCTGCTTTGAACTTTCCACTTGGCACTTCTAACTCGACACCTTGCCGGTGAAGAACTTGCGCAGCGCCTCGCCGGCGGTGGCGTTCTTCAAGTAGGCGATGTGCGGCCCATCGAACGGGATCGGCTGCATGTTGAAGTGGTTCACAAGCGCGTTGTTCGGCACCGTGTTCGGCACGGCCAACAGCTCTAGCAAACTGGTCGTGACCGGCGAGCCGGGCAGCACCGACTGCATCACCACCACGGCCGGGCGCAGCAGCCACACCGGCGCCGGGAAGAGCAGCCGCGACGTCTCCAGCGCTTTGATGACGCGCCGCTCGATCTCGCCCAGCGTCAGCGGCTCTGGCCCGCCGAGGTCAAGCGCTTTGCCGATGGTCGTCGGATCATCGAGCGAGCGGACGGTAGCCTCCGCCACGTCATAGACCGACACCGGCTGAAACTCCGCTTTGCCGCCGCCCACCAGCGGGAAGATCAACGGCGTGAGGCGCAGCAGCCGCGCGAATGTGTTGAAGAACTCGTCCTGCGGGCCGAAAATGGCGCTGGGGCGCAGCGACGTTGCTTCTAATTTCGAGTTGTGGACGTAATCCTGCGCTTTGCCCTTGCTCTGCAAGAAGCGGTACTTGATCGAGCTGTCGGCCCCGTTCTGGCTGATGAACACGAAACGCTGCACGCCGGCGTCCTCGGCCGCGTCCACCACGTTGATCGTCCCCTGATAGTTCACCTCGTCGTAGGTAGCGTCGCCCTTCTCCATCGAGATGGCCACCGTGTGGACAACCGCGCTGACGCCTTCCATCAGGCGCGGCAGGCTCTTCCGATCGCGCACGTCGCCCTCTACCACGCGGACCTTGTCGCCGAATTTCCCCAGCCGCAGTTTGACCTTGTCCGCGCTGCCGGGGCGCACCATCGCCTTGACTGGCTTGCCCTGCTGCACTAACTTCTCCACGACGTTGTTGCCGACAAAACCCGCGCCACCCGTCACAAGGATTGTCATGGTCTTCCCCTTTGCGTGCTTCTGAATAAGCTAAACATCGTAAATCATAGCGCATCTGGCTGAAAGCTGCGTGAACGCGGCTTATGAACTGCTAAAGAAACCTAGCGTTGGAAGCGGTACGCGACGAAGCCTGCCAGCTGCTCACGATACGTCCACAGCAGCGAGCGGTCAGCGTCCAAACCTTCAAAGAGCGCTTGTGTCAGTTCAGCGCGCCCGTCGATCAACAGCCAGATCGTCTCATAGTCGTCGAAGCGCGCCACGAGGTCGGCCAGCTCGTCGGGGCTGAAGTCGCGCCAGCCCACATCGACGCTCACGCCCACGCGGATCGGCGTGCGGCGGTCGTAGTAGGCGATCACGCTGTGGGGTTCCCATGCGATGAAGGCTGCTTGATCGGCGGCGCGCTGCGCTGCCACTGCTGCGATGAACCCGCGCCAGTCAGGCGCAGGCTGTGCCAGCCACAGCCCGATGCCCCCAGCGAGCGCCAACGGGACGAGCGCCATCAGACGCCGCGTCCAACGCGCCGCCCACAGCCCACGCAGCCCCAACGCGCTCAGCACCAGCGCCGCCCACACCAGCGGCAGCCGCAGCGCAGCCTCGCTGTCACCGGCCAGCAGCGCCCATCCGTTGAGCAGCATCCCGCTCGCGCGCGCAGGGGGCGGCGCAGTGCTCAGCCGCACCCACGCCTGCGCCACGTCGTCGCGGGCGAAGCGCAGCGCGTCGCCCACAGTGTCGATCTGCCAGCGCTGACCGGTGATCTCGGTGGGGTCGTAATGCAGCGCCCACGCCAGCCATGCCTCATCTGGCCGCAAGCTGTGAACGCGGGCGCTGCTCAGCAGCAGCGCGCCGAGGACGATGAGCGCGGCCAGCCCCCAGCGGGGCGCGTCAGGCCGTCGCACGATGATGCGCGTGCGCCTGCGCGATCAGCCGTTCATAGTGGGCGATGACCTCGTCCATCATCGCATCCCAGCTTTGTGTCTCAGCGAAGGCGCGCGCCTGCTGCCCCATTGTCTCCAGCCGACCCGGCACAGCCAAGATCTGCTGGACGCCCGCGATCAAGCCGTCTGTGTCGCCTGCGTCGAAGGTGAAGCCGGTGACGCCCTCTTCCACCACGTCCGGGATGCCGCCCACGCGCGAGCTGACGACGGGCAGCCCTGCTGCCATCGCCTCCACGACGACGAGGCCGAAGGTCTCCAATGCGCTGGGGAAGGTGAAGATGTCGGCGCTGGCGTAGGCCTGCGAGAGTTCTTCACCCTGCAAGTAGCCCGCGAAGTGAACGCTGCGACCGGCGAAGTGCTCTTCCAGCGCGGCGCGCTCTGGGCCGTCGCCGACGATGGCTAGGCGCGTCCCCGGCACGGCGTCCAGCACGGCGCGCAGGTGGCTCACCTGCTTTTCTGCGGACAGCCGCCCCACATAGAGCAGCAGGGTGTCCTCTGGGTGGCCGTCGCTCAAGCGATAGCGCATCTCGTCGCTGTAGAAGCGGGGGTTGAAGCGGTGCGCGTCAACGCCACGCTTCCACAGCCCCACGTTGTGAATGCCAATCGCGCGCATCTCGTTCTCGATCAGTTTGCTGGGGGCGAGGCTGTAATCCGCCCAGTTGAAGATCGTGCGCGTGGCAAAGTCAGTGAAGCCGCGCAGGAAGCCGACGCCGAAATGATCGGCCATGCGCGCGATGTCGATGTGGAAAGACGCCAGCGTCGGGATGCCCATCACTTTGGCCATCGCCATGCCCGGAATGCCGACCGCAACGGGGTGGATGAAGTGGGCGATGTCGGGCTTGAACGCCACCAGATCGCGGTAAGTGAAGGGGGTCGGCGGGCCGAATTTGAGTTCTGGGTAGAGCGGAAAGGTCACTGCAGGGACGGTCAGCACAGGGAAGCCGTTGTAGTCTCGAACGTCCCCGATGCGCGGCGCGACGACCACTGCTTCAATCCCACGCCGCTTGAGGTGGTCTAACAACAAACAGACGACGCGCACGATGCCGTCTGTTTTGGGCAAAAACGTCTCGGTGAATACAGCCACCCGCATGATTCATGTCTCCTTGTTCCCTGTGTTTGTAAACACCCACAGGGGGCGCAGGTTATGCCGCTTGCCTATTCTAAGCAGTGGGGCAGCCAAGACAACAGCGAGTTGGGAAGTGTCTGAATTCAAACAGAACCGACAGTCAGTAGGGGTTTGGCGCGCCAAACTATGTGCCTGCGGGGTGCAACAGCCAGAGGCTGGCGCTGATGGCGCTTCTGCTTGACTTTGGGCACTGCTAGGGCGTCTCAAGATCGTCGATCAAGCGCGGCCACAGCGCCGCCAGCAGGGGCGCAGCTTCATCCGTCGCTTGGCCGATGAGGTAGAGCGTCTGGCCGTCACGCTGGAGCGTCTGCTCATGGCGGACGGGCAGGGCGGGGTTGTCGAGGATGCGCTCGCTCAGCGCTGCGGTGATGAGCACGGCGTCATCGGGCGCGGCCAGCACCACTCGCAGCGGCTCCTGCGCCGTGCTCGACTTGACGACGCGCCACGCAGGCGGAATGGGCACAGCAAACGCCCCCACCAACACCCGCCCCTCACTGAAGCGGACGGCCGGCCCCGGCGTGTGCTCAAGCTGAGGCGGAACGCGCGCCGGCACAAGGCTGCACCCCGCCAGCAGCAGCGCCAGCAGCAGCCACTTCATGGCGCACGGTTCGGCACAGTTGGATCGCTAATGAGTGTGGACAGGCCGCTGTTGGGTGCATCGCACGAGAACCAGCCCGCCCAGCGCGTCACACGCCATGAGCCGTCTGCTTGGCGCAGCACCTGCGTGTAGATGCACACGCCGCTGAAGCCCTGATTGTCCTCGTAGGTGGCCACAAGCTGGACGTCGAAGCCCTCGACGCCCGGCACGGGCTGCGCGCGTCGGAACACGGTTGAGAGCATCCCACCCCAGTCTTCCGGCGTGTAGTCGTCCACGCACGCGCTGACGCTGCCGTCGCGGCAGTTCTCGCGCACCCACGCTTGCAGTTCCTCGCTCAAGAGGCTCATCGCGGTGCTGTCGTCGCCACGGCCGGCCGCGTTGGCAAAAGCGATTGCGGCTTCATACGCTGGCACGTTGTCTGGGACGAGCAGCCACGTGACGACCACCACGACCGCCAGCGCGCCCACAGCTGCCATCAAGTAAGTAAGTCGGTTCTTCATCGTTCTGCGGCCTCCCGTGTGAACTGAGCGCATTCTACGGGGAAATGGGCGAGCGTGACCAGTCGAAAAATCGCTCACAGCCCGACGAACGCGGCGATGCGCTCGTAGGCCTCATCGGGTGGCATCCCGTCGCGCGCCCAGTCCCACGCGCGCTGTGCGCCGGCCACCCCCTGCGCGCTGACGGGCGCAGGCCGCCAGAGCGTCAGGCTGTCGCCGCCGTAGAGGCCGTAGCGGCGCGGATCAGTCGGCCCCATGAACATGACAGCCCGCGCACCGCACGCGCTGGCGAGGTGCGTCAAGCCGGTGTCGTTACCCAGATACAGCCAGCTCGCCCGCGCCAGCGCCCCCAATTGCAGCAGGCTGAGCGCCCCAACCAACGCCGCCGACGGCACAGCAAGGCGCGCGGCCAGCTCGGCCACCAGCGCGGCATCGCTCGGCCCACCGATGAGCACAGGCTGAGCGTCGGCGGCGGCGCTTAGGCGGTTGACGACCTGCGCCAGCCAGTCCAGCGGGTAGCGTTTAGCCGTGAGCGTCATGCCGGGGTTAGCTCCACCGGCGGGGTTCACGACGATGAAGCGCGCGGCCACCCCCTGCGCGGCGAGCTGCTGGCGCATGACGGCCTCATCGGCGTCGCTGGGGGTGATCGTGGGGACGCAGCCGCCGGTGTCGATCCCCCACGCGCGCAGCACGCTCAGGTAGATGTCGGCCTCGTGCTCAGGCGCGCGGGGGTCAAGGTCACGGCGCACGGTGTAGAGCCGCCCGCGCCCGCCGCTGTTCAGCCCGACGCGCACTGGCACGCGCGCCGCCCAGAGCGCCGCCGCCATCAACGGCGAGCGCACGAACGACACCGCCGCATCGTAGCGCCCTGCGGCCACCTGTGCCCGAAAGCGCAGACAGTCGGACGGTCGGCGCACGGGCAGCGCTGCGTCGCCGGTGTCGAGCAGCGCGTCGAGGTCAGGATGGCCGTGCAGCACCCCAGCCGACCAGCGCCCGACAGCCCATGTGAGGTGCGCGGTGGGGTGAGCGCGGCGCAGCGCCCGCAGCGCCGCCGTCGCAAGGACGACGTCGCCGATACAGCAGGGCAACACGAGCAGAATTCTTTCGTTCATTTAAGTTATAGCTAACGATTATGGTGTAATGTCCATCGTGTATTGTTGCGAGGATCTCATGATATGAAAATCTCCTACTGGTTACCAGTCATGGCGCTGATGGTTGGCATCGGGCTGGGCGCGGCCCTGTTCCCCACGCCGACCACATCGGCCACCGGCGGCTTGGTGCTGAGCGATCAGCTGAGCGGCCAAAGCCTGACTGACATTGAACAAACCTTTGCCAACGTCTACAACAGCGTCGCCCCCAGCGTCGTCTCCATCACCGTCTCAGAAGAGGTGGGCGCGCGGCGGCTGGCCAACACCGCCACCGGCAGCGGCTTCGTCCTCGACACGCTGGGGCGCATCATCACCAACTATCACGTGGTGCAGAACGCCGCGCGGATCGTCGTGCAGATGTTCGACGGCACGATCACCCGCGCGGAGGTCGTGGGGCTGGACGCAGACAGCGACATCGCTGTGCTGCGGATCGACGTGCCGACGGAGCGGCTGCGGCCAGTCGTGTTCGGCAACAGCGACACGCTGCAAATCGGCCAGACCGTGCTCGCGCTGGGCAATCCTTTTCAAAACAACTGGACGCTGACGAGCGGCATCGTGAGCGCGGTCAACCGCCGCATCTTCGGCCTGAACAGCTACTCCGTGGGCGGGGTGATCCAGACGGACGCAGCCATCAACCCGGGCAACAGCGGCGGGCCGCTGCTCAACTTGCGCGGCGAGGTGATCGGCATGAACACGCAGATCGCCACCGAAACTGGGGCCAATCAGGGCGTCGGCTTCGCCGTCCCGAGCAATTTGATCGTGAAAGTCGCCAACAGCTTGATCGAAACCGGGCGGATGCGCTACTCGTTCATGGGGTTGACGTCGCGCGCGATTGACATCGACCTCGTCGAGACCTTTAACCTGCCGAACAACATCCGCGGCGTGGCCGTGCTGGATGCGTCGCGCGGGCTGCCCGCCGCCAACGCAGGGCTGCGGCCCCTCTCCAACTCGGGCGTTGACATCATCACGGCCATCGACGGCGTGCCGATCAACGACTTTGACCAGCTCATCGGCTGGCTGGCCATCAACACCTCGCCCGGCCAAACGGTCAACTTGACGGTGTACCGCAACGGGCAGTATTTCAGCGCCCCGCTGACGCTCACGGAGCGCCCGTCGCGCTGAGCGTCGCCCACCATGCTAGCGCCCGCTCCATGATCTGCTCGTCGCGGTCAGGGGCGAGCGGCACGTTCTGCGCGGTGAGCGTCAGCGTGGGCGTGCCGTCGCGGGCGCGCTCGAACGGCTCCGAGGGGTCGATCAGCACGCGGCCCACGGCGGGCAGCCTCAGCACAGTGAGCGCCGCTCGGCCTGTGCCGATGAGCAGGCGGCGCGGCGGCAGATCCAACCCGGCCAGCGCTTCAGCCAGCGCGCCTGCGTCCTGCTCAGGCGCGGCGCGCCCTTCCGCTTCCCCGGCCACCATCCCCACGTTAGCCAGCGAAAACCACACGCTGACCGCCGCGCCGACGCTCAGCCACGCCCCCACCAACGGCAGATAGCGCTGCGGCAGGCCGTGCGCGTCCTCATGGGCAATCACCACGTGCAGATCGCTGGGTTGGGCGTAGTGCGTCAGGCTGCCATGTTGAGCAATCGTGACAGGCGGCAGCGCTGGGGCATCGCCTACCGTGAGCGCGACCTGCGCCCCGCGCCAGATCGCCGGCGGCTCATGATAGCGCTGCGTCAGCGTCCACAGCTCGCCCGTGTGCCAGTGCGCCGCGTCCACACAACGCCCGTCCAGCCAGTCGAACGCGGCAGATGCGCCGGTCTTGAGGTTGACGACGGCCGTTTGCATGCCTGCTGCGCCGTAGGCCGTGTAGACCACCTGCTCGGCGTCGCTTGACCAGTCCAGCAGCGCTACGCTGCCCGCGTGGGGGAAGCTCAGATCGCGGCGTTCGCCGGTGCGGGCGTTCCACCAAAACGGACGGCACAGCCCCTCGACGAGCGCCGTCGCCAGCAGGCGCATGTCGTGCGGGCGCGGCGGGAAGCCGGCCGGCTCCAACGCGCTGAGGCCGTCCAACCGCGCGACACGCTCGCCCGCCCGCACGTCGTAGCTCTCCAGCGCGTCGCCTGCCTCGCCCAACTCGGCCATCACGGCCAGCTCGCCGTCGTAGGACAGGTAAGGCCCAACGCTCAGCGCGCCGCTCTCATAGCGCAGATGGGGCGCGCCCCCGCGGCGGGCGTCCACGACGAAGGTCTGAGTGTTTCCATCGTAGACGGTGAAGCCGTAGAACGCCCCGCTAGCGCTCTCGGCCACGCTCAACAGCAGGTAAGGCGGCCAATCGGGCGTGAGGGGGCGCGGATCGTCGCCGTCGAAGCCAACGCGCCACAGGTGGCCTGCGCCGCTGCCCTCGTCTTGCGGGTCATCCGACGGGCGCAAGTAGTAGACGGTGCGCCCATCCGCGCTGATCGTGCCGTGCGACACCCCCAGCGGGTCGAACGTCAGTTGGCGCGGCGTTCCTCCCAGCTCGTAGGCGTAGAGCTGCGGCGCGTCGCTCGCGTCGTGGCAGATGAGCGCGCGCTGGCGGTTCTGCGCGGCGACGTGAAACAGGCTGATGCGCGGCGCGCGGAACCAACGCTGCCACGCGCTAGCGGTGAGGTTGACGGTCAAGGGTGATCCTTTTTTTATCCATACGCCCTATACAACAACGCCCTGCAGACGCGGCATCGTAGGGACAGGGCCTGCCCTGTCCGTTTTTCCCACACGCGGACGCGGCATCGTAGGGACAGGGCCTGCCCTGTCCGTTTTTCCCACACGCCACCCGACACGCGGGCGCGGCATCGTAGGGACAGGGCCTGCCCTGTCCGTTTTTCCCACACGCGGACGCGGC
>CALDYP010000004.1 GCA_937944445.1 uncultured Anaerolineae bacterium | reverse complement strand
GAGCGCGCTGCCCTGTTCAGCGAGCTGCCACAATCATACTAAAGGCATGCGGGGTGCGGTGGGCGCTGAGGCTCACCACCCCACCACTTCGAACACGCCGCGCACCAGCCAGTAGCCGCCGATCCCCAAGCCTACCAGCGTCGGGAAGATGGCAAGGGCATTGGCGGGCGCAAACCCGAAAATGCCGAACGTCAGCCCGAGCGCGGCCAGCGTCACCGCCCCGCCCAAGGCTACATGCCGCCATCCCTGCTGGCGCTGCACGCTGCGCTGGGAGTCGGCCAGCCGCGCCAGCATCTTCTCCACCGTGTCGCGTTTGACGCCTTGCAGCCCCATCTCGTAGATGATCTGATCGCGCGTCTTGCCCGCCTTCACCAACTCCGCCACGCGGTAGTACAGCGCCAGCGCGAGGTCATGATAGGGGTCACGTGGGTCAGCCTCGCTCACACCACACCGCCGAAGAACTGCCCGTGAAAGCCGAACGGGATGTGCTGCGGCACGTGGGCGCGCGCCACCTCGCCAAAACTGGCCGCGTCCAAGATCAGCAGGAACGACGTGCCGCGGCGCGCGTCCAACACGACCGAGAGCACCAGCCCATCATCCTCCGCGGAGGAATCCGGCGCAGAGAGGAACACCGGCTCGCCGGGGTAGCAGCCCTCTTCCTGCCACAACGTCACGTGGCGCAAGTGGGTATCCACTTTGGCGAGCTGGCTGAGGAAGGTCGGCTGGTTGGGCTGGCTAGCCGAGGCGTACACGTAGCGGTAAGGCAGGCCGTTGCGGCGGTAGTTGATGCGCGGCAGCTCCACGCGCACATCGACCAGCCGCTCATAGGTGGCGCGTTTGCCGTTGAGCGGCACGTAGTAGCGGCGGAACTCGCCCGTGTCGACCGTTTCGCCGCGCCGCAGCGGCTCCATGTAGAGCTGCTTGATCAGATCGGCGTTGGGGTAGGCGGAGATGTCAACAATCAGCGCCTCGTCCCCTTCTTCATAGGCGTTGATGTGGTGGAAGGCGAAGAAGGCATCCGTTGGGACGTTGGCCACCACGCGCCCTGTGTCCAGCTCGACAATGGTGAAGATCGTGTCCGTCGTGGGGGAAAACTTGAAGTTCTCGATGAAAGGCCGCCCGCTCAGCAGCACGGTGGCCGCGCTGCCCAGCCGCAGCGAGAACTGCGCGATGACGGCGTAGCGCTGCGTCAGGCCGAAGCTGTGCATGTAGGCGATGTCCTTGCTGACGATCTCGGTCAGCTTGCGGCGCTCGGTGGCGGTGATGCCGAACAGTTGATACTTGGTCTGAAGGCCGAACTCGGTCATCAGGTTGACGCCCATGCCGCGCGCGCTGTCGTAGTGCGGGTGCGCGGTGGCCAGCGTGGCGGCTACGTCGTCGTCGTAGTCCAACACGCCGAGCGTCTCCAGCGTGCGCGGGTCAAAGCGCACCGTCAGCGGCGATTCGGTCATGGCGATGAACTCGTCCCCCAGCCGCGTCACGTTGACCACGGCGTTGTTGCCCGGGTCAGCGCGGAAGAGCGTCATGAACTTGCGGAACAGCGCGCGGCATGGGTCTTGCGCAAAGCCGATGTAGTTCAGTTTGCCGGTGGCTTGGTCGTTGAGGTAGGCTTTGCTCTTCAGGAAGCGGTTGCTGTAGCTCACGCGGCCATCGGCGATGTGGAAGGCGTGCAGCATGGCGTAGCCGTCGAACCAGTGGCGAATGTGATGCTGGCCCATTTCAAATTGGCCCGGGCCGTTGCGGACGAGCGTCCCGCGCAGCCACGACGGAATGCGCCCCTGCACGTCTAGCGAAAGTTGGGTGAGTTCGTTCGGTTGGGTGGTCAATCCGAGCGTGTAGTCAGCGCTCATAGTGGTGCTGTGCCTCGTCAACTGCTGATGCTGTCAGTCTAGCATAGAGGCAGGCAGGCGGGCAACGCGCCCCCATAAGGACTGGATGTGAGTTCCCAGCGGCAGCGCCCCAACGAAGCGATAGAGGAAGCCCCAATCGTCCGCGCCCAGCACGCCGCCCCACATCAGCCCCGCGACGTAGACCGCGCCCCCGGCCAGCAGCCCCAAAACCCAGTGCGCTTGGCCGGCCAGCAGCATCAGGCCGGCGCTGGCCGCCCCCAGCAGCAGCACGCGCCCCATCGCCGCTAGCTGCGCGCGCCACTGGAAGTCCTCTAAGCGCAACGCCAGCCCCAGCAGCACCAACGAGAGCAACTCTGCGATGAGGGTGGCGAAGGCCGCCCCGCGCGGGTCACGGTAGCGGTAGAGCAGCGCCGCGTTCAGCGTGATGTTCACCCCCAAGCACAGCGCACGGATGAGCGTGCTGGTGCGCTGTCGATTTTGGATGAGCAGCGCGCGCACGAACACGTTGCCGATCATCATCCACAGCGTCGCCCAGATCAGCATCTGCAGCAGCGGCACGGTCGGCGTATAGTCCTCGTTGAACAAGAGGTCGATGATCGGCGCGGCGAAGATCGACAGGCTCAGCGCGATCGGCAGGCCGATGACGAGCATGAAGCGGCTCAAGCGCCCCACCCACATCGCAAACAGGGCGCGGCTCTCGTCGATGCTGCGCGCCAGCAGCGGGAACACCGCCAGCAGAACGGTAGTGTTCACGATTTCGATCACGCCGAAAGTGATGAGATAGGCCGGCGCGAGGTAGCCCGTCGCCCGCGCCCCGATGAAGGCCGTCGTCATGAGCTTGTCCGCGTGCTGATACGACAGCGCCAGCAGCGCCGCCACCATCAAGGGCAGGCTGTCGCGGACGAGCGCGCGCGCCAGCGGGCGATCCACTGGGAAGATCGGGCGCAGGCCCAGCCGCCAGTTGAACCCCGTCAGCGCCAGCGAGCGCGCGATGCCGCTCAGCAGTGCCGCGCCATAGACCCCGAACAGGCCCCAGCCCGCCGCCAGCGCCGCCGCTGCCAGCCCTACCCGCAGCAGGATCGCCGCAATTTCCACCAGCGAGGTGATCGCCATCTGTTCCTGTGCGATCAGCAGGTCATAGCTCACGTTGCCGAACATGTCGACGATGAGGCTCAGGCTGGCCACCGCTGCAAACGCAAGGATGATCGGCTCATAGCCGCCCAGCAGCGCCAACACGATCACCAGCGCGTAGGCCGCGCCAGAGAGCGCCGTTTGCAGCGTCAGCGCGATGGCCCAGTAGCGCCCCGCGAGCTGCGGCTGCCGCGCCACCTCGCGGATGACGATGATGCCCATCCCCAAGCTGATGAGCACCGTCGTGACGGACATCAACGAGAGCACCGTGAAGTAGACGCCGTACTCATAGGGGCTGAACAAGTTCCCCAGCACGATCTGCCAGAGGAAGAGCAGCCCCTTGCTCACTACGCTGGCGAACACCAGCACGCTGAAATTGCGCGCCGCGCGGCGCGTTTCGGCCTCAGTGGACATTGGGTTGGCCGCGCGGGGTCAGCCCCGCGATGAAGCCGCGCTGGATCGTGCGCGCTGTTTCCACTTCGATGAAGGCGTTGGGCAGCACGTGGCGGATCTCTTGAATGATGCGCGGCACTTCGCGGCTAGTGACGGTGCTGCGGATGATCGTGACTTCGCCGTCGCGCCCGGTGCCGCGCGTCTCGGTGACACCGAAGCCTTTATCCCGCAGGTGCTCGGCCAGCTCGTGCCCCATCACCCCAGTGATCACCTGCACGGTTGAGAAGCTGCGCACGAACTTAGACTCTAGCCACATGCCGAAATAGCTGCCGACTGACGCGCCGAAGCAGAAGGCGGCGAGGTTCAGCAGGTTGCTCAGATCCGTGACGACGCCGGCCATCGTCAGCGCGAAAACCAACGCCTCGACGAACGCCAGCACAGCGGCAATCGGCTTCTGTCCACGGGCGATGGTCACCAAGCGCAGCGTTGAAATGGCATAGTTGAAGACGCGCAAGCCGAACAGCAGCAGCGCCAGCAGGACAGCTTCGGTGGTGTACACGTCTCAGGCTCCTTGATCGTCTGGACATTCTTCCGCGCTCAGGATAACCCCGCTGCGTGGCAGGTAGTAGACGCAGTATGCAATATTTTGCTTAAATGCCCCCCACACCTTGAGCGACACACCGCGAAACTCATACGTGCCCACGCGCAGATCGTAGCGCTTGCCCTCCATCGTCAAGCTGACCACGCCGCATACCTGCGCCACCTTACCGCGGTTCACGTCGTCCTGCACCACGGGGCGGCTCAAGAATTCTGACCGCGTGAGGAAGAGCGGCATCAGCCCCATCACAGCCACGATCCCCAACACGAGCCACATCACCGGCTGGTTAGCCACCACAGCGATGGCCCCCAGCAGCCCCAACAGCAGCGCTCCATGCCCCAAGATCACGTAGACTGCGATGCGGCTGACGGGCGGGGTGGTGTAGGGCTGGCGCTGAGCAGCGCTGATGCGACCCTGCCGATTCTGCTCAAGGTCAGCGGCGGTGAACTTCAGAGCACGAGCAAGGCGATCATTCATAGTGAGTCGAGCGTGTGCTTAGTCAGATAGCGCGTCATAATTGATTGGATTATACGCTCAAATCTGCGGGGGGGAACGATGATTCGCTGTGGGATTGACATGATTGAGCATCAGCGCGTGGCGGACGGTATCGACCGCTTAGGCGAGCGCTTCTTGCGGCGCTTCTTCACAGCGGGGGAGCGCGAGGACTGCGAGGACAAGCCGCACCGCCTCGCCGCGCGCTTGGCCGCCAAAGAGGCCGTCGCCAAAGCGTTGGGGACGGGCATCGGCGATGTGCGCTGGGTTGAGATCGAAATCCGCGTCAACAACCCACGCAAGCGCCCCACCCTGATCTTGCACGGGGACGCGCAGCGCCACGCCGCCGCGCTCGGCCTCACCGAGTGGGACGTGAGCCTGACGCATTCTGATCTGTACGCGATGGCGATGGCCGTCGCGCGTTGAACGCCTTTTAACGCTGCTCGACGCGGAAGCGAACCGCTGTGCGCTCCGAGCCGTCGATGTCCACCTCAGTAAAGTAAGGCGTGCACACCAAGTCGATGGCATCCCGTTCAAGGTAACCGCGCGCAATCGCCAGCGCCTTCACCGCTTGGTTGACCGCCCCCGCGCCGATGGCTTGCACCTCCGCACGTTCGTGCTGGCGGATCACCCCGGCGATGGCTCCAGCTACGGCTGTGGAGCGCGAACGGGCTGATACCTTGATGACCTCCGGGTTGGCAGCGTCGTACTCAAAATCTTCGTTAAGCTGCGACAGGTCAGACATAAAAATTTCTCCCACAAAGTCCGCGCATAGACGGCGCAATACTACTTGCGAAAAAACACTAAGTTAAGTTAAGTGTACACGTAAACTGAGGGCGGATGCAACCAACCCGTTTTCAGGGGAGTATCTAAATTCGAACAGAGGCCTCACCCCTAAATTCCCTCTCCCGTGGAGAGGGGACTTCATCCCCCCTTCAGGCAGCGCGCCCTAGCCGAGTGCTTGAGCGCTCGGCGGCCTGAGCCACCCCCGCGGCGGAGAGAACGCCCGCGGTTGAAGCCACGGGCCAGCGAGCGGGGGCTGAAGCCCCCCTTCAGGCAGCGCGACTGTCTGTTTATCTTTAGACACTCCCCGCTTGCAGAGAGCACCGAAATCAGATAAACGATCTGCAACTGCCCTCCTCCGTGTTTGACACCTCACACGCTCCAAACGCCCCTCCATCCTCGATCCTGCAAGCAGATGATGGTAGGATAGGGACATCCGAAATCTGTTTGAGAGTGGCGATGCCAACCCCATTTACTCATCTAGCGTATGCTCAACGAATGCTAGACAGCGCTGATAGCTGTTTGCTGATGCTCAATCCAGCAGTAGAGCGCCCCGCGTTTTTGCTGGGCAGCGTGGCGGCGGACGCGCGCGTGCCCGCGCTGGATTCGCGCGCGGCCACCCACTTTTACACCTACACCGAGCCGATGCGCGATCACCCGTGGCGCGTCATGCTGGCGCAGAACCCCTACCTTGACCACCCAACCGATCCCGCGCTGGCGGCCTTCGTGGCGGGCTACGTGTTCCATCTGGCGATGGATGAATACTGGTCGCGCGAGATGTTGGGGCCGCACTTCGCCCACGGCACATGGGGCAGCAGCCGCGCCGAGCGCTTCTACGTGCTGCACCTGCTGCTAATTGCAATGGACGAGCGCGATGAGCGCACCCTGCCGCCGCACGTGGCCGCCGAGCTGGAGCGCTGCCAGCCCAATCATTGGCTGGGCTTCATGAGCGATGACATCCTGAGCGACTGGCGCGATTTCATCGCTCGCCAGATCACCGGCCAGAGCGAGACGCTGCGTATCTTCGGCGAGCGCATCGGGCGCTCCCCGCAGGAGCTGCGCCAAGTGTTGGATTCAGCAGAGCAGATGCATCACCTGCTCTATCAACATCTGACGCCGTCCTTTCTAGCGGATTTTGAACAGCACATGTATGATTTTGCCTGTGAACAGCTTGCCGTCTTCGCGCGGCAGGGGTCACGCTAGCCAGTCGTCAGGAGTTTCATGCGCCTCATCCTCTCCCTGCTGGGGGGTATTTTCATCGGCCTGCTCAGCGGTTTGTTCATCGGCTGGGTGGTCGCCCCCACGGAATACGTCAACAGCCCGATGACGGCGCTCGCGCAGCGCTGGCGCGATGAATACACCGTCATGATTGCTGCCGGCTACGCGGTTGACCGCGACCTCAACGGGGCGCTGGAGCGGCTGCGGCGGCTGGGCGTGCCCAACGTGCCGCAGTACGTGCAGGAGATCACTGAGCGCTACATCACCAACAGCCGCAACGTGGCCGACATCCGCCTGCTGGTGCGCCTTGCCGAGGGCTTTGGCCGCCTGACACCGCTGATGCAGGACTTCCGCAGCCTGAACCCGGAGACATCGCCGTGAGCGCCCCGCTGCCGCCCCCGCCGCCCGGCTTCGCGCCCGAACAGCTCGCTTTCTCGCGCCACAGCCGCTATCAGCGCCCGCGCCGCCGCGTCTCGTGGTGGGGCTTGCTCGTCGGCGTTGGGGTTGGGTTGGCAATCGGTCTCACCTATGCGTGGGTGGTGGAGCCGGTGCGCGAGGTGGACACGCAGCCGCGCCAGCTCAACCGCGCCGCCCGCGCCGATTACGTGGTGGCGATTGCGCTGCGCTTCAGCTATGACAGCGACCTCGGGCGCGCCGTGGAGGATCTGCTCGCGCTCAACCTCGGCCCGGATCCGTTCCAGCAGGTGGCCAACATCGCCTGTGAGCTGGCTTCCACCGGCTACGTGGACAGCACATCGGGCATCCGCGCGCTGCGCACCCTGCGCACCTTCTACCAACTGCAAGGCAAAACCGGCTGCGCTGACCAACTGATCGACGACGCGACGCCCGTGCCGCTGGCGACACTGGTGATCCCAACCAACACGCCGACGCTCATCCCGCCCCCCACCAAGACGCCCACCCCCGCCGCGCTGACGGTTGGCACGCCTGCCGCCCCCATCGTGCCGACGGCCCTGCCGCGCCGCACCTACGAAGGCCAAATCCTCAACACCTTTTGCAGCCTGAGCGCCTCTGGCATGATTGAGGTGACCGTCCGCGACGCCAACGGCAGCGGCATCCCCGGCCAGCGCGTGCGCGTGCGATGGGATGGCGGCTCAGACGAGTTCAGCACCGGCTTGAAGCCCGACCGCGGCGACGGCTATGCAGATTTCCGCATGCGCAGCGGCTTCAACTACACGATCGACATGCCCGGCCAGAGCGACCCCATTGCGCAGACCCTCTCCGCTGAGCCGTGTTTCACCAACGAAGGCGAAGAAGCCCTACGCGGCTACCGCGTCGTGTTCCGCTTGGTGCGCTGAGGCGCGCCGCGCTAGGCCTCATCCCCCCTTCTCCCGTGGGAAAAGGCCCTCCATTTGTCGTATTTGATAAAAGCTCATACAATCCTCTGGTAGTGATCGACTGACGTGAAGGAGGCTGCCAGATGGCCGCTCGCACCCGTAAAGCCCCTGCATCGACGCGCAAGTTTGGCTTGCTGCGTTTCATCGCATATCTGTACGTGATCATCGGCCTGTTGGTGCTCATCGGCGCAATTTTGGCCAGCGTCATCACGCTGAACGCTGCCAACAACCCGATTGTGGCCGGCGGTCAAGTGATCCAAACGGGCGGGGCGACCGCTGCCGTCGGGATCATCGTCAGCGGGGTGATTGTCGCCTTGATCTACGTCGGCATCGGCCACGCGATCTTGGCGTTTTTGAGCATCGAAGAGCACACCCGCCGCAGCGCCATCGCCCAAGAGCAGCTCTTGCGCGCCAACATGCAGCTCTTGCGCCAGCTCGATCAACGCCTGCCTTAGATCGTCAACATTCAAGGACAGCTACAGATCATATGTCACACCCATTTGACGCGCTGAACGGCCATCAGTACCTCAGCTTGACCACCTACCGCAAGAGCGGCCAGCCCGTGGCAACGCCCGTCTGGTTCGCGCGTGAGGGCGACCGGCTCTACGTCGTCACACAAGCCGACTCTGGCAAGGTGAAGCGCATCCGCAACAACGCCCAAGTGGAGATTGCGCCGTGCGACGTGCGCGGCAACCTCAAGGGCGAGCGCTTCCCTGCAACAGCGCGCATCCTGCCAGAGAGCGACTTTCAACACGCCGATCGAGCTATCACCCGCAAGTACGGCCTGATGAAGCGGCTGTTTGACCTGTTCCAGCGGCGTTCGAAGCGCACCTACCTTGCGATTGAGTCCCTATGAACCCGCTGCGCGCGGATTTCCTGCTCGATCCAGCAGTGGCCTTCCTCAACCACGGGTCATATGGCGCTGTGCCGCGCCCGGTGCTGGAAGCCTATCAGCGCTGGCAGATGATCGTCGAACGGCAGCCAGTCGAGTTCTTCTATCGGCGCTTTCACGCCGCCATCGACGACGCGCGGGCGGCGCTGGCGGCTTACGTCAACGCGCCGCTGGATACGCTGATGTTCCTGCCGAACGCGACGGTAGCCCTCAACATGGTTGCGCGCACCCTCTCGCTGCGGCGCGGCGATGAGATTTTGACGACAGACCACGAGTACGGCGCGATGGACATCATGTGGGGCCATCTCACCGCGCAGGCCGGGGCGAGCTACCGCGCGGTGGCGCTGCCTGACCCGATCGAAAGCGCCGAGCAGGTCGTCCACGCGATTACGTCGCAGTTTCAACCGCAGACGCGCGCCTTGTTCCTGTCCCATATCACATCCCCTACCGCCATCACCCTGCCGCTTGAGCCGATCATGCGGGCGGCGCGCGCACACGGCATCCTCACGATCGTGGATGGGGCGCACACCGTCGGGCAGATCCCGCTCGACATGCAGGCGCTGGGCGCAGACGTCTACACGAGCAACTGCCACAAGTGGCTGTGCGCCCCGCGCACGGCGGCCTTCCTCTACGTCCGCGCGGAGGCACAGCCCCTGTTCGAGCCGCTCATCTTGAGTTGGGGCTTCCTGCCTGAGAACGACTTTGCGCTGCAAAACGCATGGCTGGGGACGCTCGACGTGGCGGCCTACCTGAGCGTGCCGGACGCCATCGCCTATCAGCAGGCCAACGACTGGGATCAAGTGCGGGCGCGCTGCCATGCGCTGGCGCAGTCAGCGCGCGCGCGGCTGCTTGACCGCTTCGGCACGGCCCCGCTCACGCCCGACGCGCCAGAGTGGTATCAGCAGATGGTAGCGGTGGAGCTGCCGCGCGGCGGCGATTACCGCGCGCTCAACCAGCGGCTGGCACATGAACACCAAGTCGAAGTGCCCATCACGCGGCGCGGCGAGCGCGCTTATGTGCGCGTCTCGGTGCAGGCCTACAACGATGAGCGCGACATCGACCGGCTATTAGACGCGCTGGCGCTGGCGCTGTGACGCTGGGGGGAGGCCTGTCGTCGGGGTTTGACGCGCCAGCCCCCTACTCCATCGGGTATTCGACGCCCCATTCCTCGCGCATGGCGTCCATGATGCGCATTAGCGCCAGCGAGTCGTCCAGCGGCATCTTGGGGCTTTCTTTGAGGCCGGCCCTCAAGCAGCGGTGCACCTCTTCCACCTCGTAGCGGTAGAAGTTCTCTTCTGGGAAGGTGACGACTTGATCTTCGTGGCCGGGGCGGATGAGCGTCACCTTGCGGGACGAGTGGATCGGGTCGGCGAAGCGGATCATTCCCTTATCGCCGATGAGCGTCGCCTCGCGCGTCCCAAGCACCCGCATGCTGAAGCTGAGCTGGGCGGTCTTGCCGCTCTCGTAGGCGAACATGGCGGCTACGTGTTCGTCAACGCCGGTCTCACCTAAGAAGGCGATGCTGTAGACGTCGTCCGGCACGCCCAGCCAATAGTGCGTGAACGAGATCGGGTAGATGCCCAAGTCGAGCAGCGCGCCGCCGCCCAGCTCAGGGTTGAAGAAACGGTTGGTTGGGTCGTACTCAAACTGCACGCTGAGGTCAGCGAAGACCTGCTGAATGTCGCCGATGAGGCCGTCATCCACCCACTGGCGCGCCTGCACGAAGTGCGGGTTGAAGCGCATCCACATCGCTTCCATCAGGAACAGGCCGCGCTCGCGCGCCATGTCGATGCACTCTTCGGCTTGGCGCGCGTTGATGGTGAAAGCCTTTTCGTTCAGCACGTGCTTGTTCTCGTTGAGCGCCATCAAGACGTTGTCGTAATGGTGGCTGTGGGGGGTCGCCACATAGACGATGTCCACTTCTGGATCAGCGCACAGGGCTTCATAGCTGTCGTAGGCGCGGGGGATATTGAACTTGGCGGCAAAGGCGTCTGCCGTTTCTTGGTTGCGCGACCCGACAGCCACCACTTCGCCTTCAGCGGTTTTCTGGATGGCGTCGGCCAGCGCATGGGCGATCCGGCCCGTGCTGATGATGCCCCAGCGGAATTTTTCAGCCATTTGAGATCACTCGCTTCCTTCGTGGTTGAACCCAGCCACCAGTATAGCTAACTTCGCCCGCTTTGGCCTTATTTTCAACCAGTGGTCTGCATTTGAGACAGCCCCCACGGACAAGGCAGACTCCACGGACAAGGCAGGCCCTACGGACAAGGTAGACTCCACGGACAAGGCAGGCCCCACGGACAAGGCAGACTCCACGGACAAGGTAGACTCCACGGACAAGGCAGGCCTTGTCCCTACAACGTCATCCGCCGACGCCGACGGCATTTCTGTTTGATTTTAGACACCCCTCTATGCTGATTGCATCCGCACCATGTCTGCTTTTGCGCTATACTGAATCTGTAAAACAGCGAGCATCGGAAGCAAAGCCATGCAGCGATTTTTCATCTGTTACCGGCGGGACGACAGCAAATCCGTCTCCAGCCGCATCTATGACCGCTTGGCCGCCGAGTTTGGTCGGCACAACGTGTTCAAAGATGTCAACGTCATCCCCGCTGGGGTTGACTTTCGTGAGTTTATCCAGAACGAAATCGCCAAGACCGACACCGTGCTAGTCGTCATCGGCACGCGGTGGGTGTCGCTCTTGCAGCAGCGCGCCCAAGACCCCGCCGATTACGTCCGCATTGAGATCGAGAGCGCCTTCAAGCAAGGCAAGCGTGTGATCCCTGTGCTGGTGGAGGGGGCGCGCCCCCCCACCGCCGCCGACCTGCCAGAGAGCATCGCCCGCCTTGCTTACCTCAACATCGCGCGCGTCGACGACGACCCCGACTTTCACCCGCACATGGATAAGCTCGTCGCTCAATTGATCGAGAGCAGCCCGCGCCGCCGCCCTCTCAATCGGCGGGTGGTGGTCGGCGTCGCGGGGGTGATCGCGGTTCTGTCGGTGCTGGTGATGTTGAATTTTGTGCTGGGGCAGGACTTCACCTCGTCGCCGCTGGACGACAGCGCCCGCGCCGCCCTCAACTTGACGGCCACCGCCCGCGCGCTGCCCGCCCCGGCCGCCAACTCGCCAGTCATCAGCAGCTTCGGCGGCATGTTCCTGCTCAGCGAGCCGACCGACAGCGGCGTGCTCGTCGGCAGCGTGTCCGAGCCGGTGCCGATCATCGGGCGCACGGCTGACCGGGCGTATGTGCTGGTGGCAACGGGCACGCGCCACGGCTGGATCCGCATCAACAACTTCATGCAGATCAACGGCAGCCTTGACCGCGTGCCCGTGGTGACCTTCATCGCGCCCACCCTCACCCCTGCCGCCGACGCGACCGCCACGCCGCGCCCCTCGCCCACCCCGCGCCCCACCAGCGAGTTTGCGCAGGGCTGGCTCGTCAACGCCACGGCTAACTTCAACGGCGGCCTGCCCGCTGGCTGGAGCGCCACCGACAGCAGCTTCGTGACCAGCGTCCCGAACGCCCCGTTGACGCTCACCGGGCGCGGCTTCGAGAGCGACCTGCTGCGGCGCAGCGGCTTCTTCGCCAACAGCGGCACGCGCACCCTCTTCTCGCTCACCGGTGACGCCAGCGGCTTCTTTGAAGCGCGCTTCTTCCTCACACAGGGGACGGCCGGCCAGAGCGGCTACCGCTACTTCGGCTTGGAGCCAGTGGAGGGCACATCGTGGCGCTTCGTCAGCGCGTTTGACAGCAACGGCCCCACCGTTGAGCGCGAACTGCTGCTGCTGCCCGATCGCGTCTACGACCTGACGATCCTGCTCGAGGGCAACAACACCTTCTTCGTGACACTCGTCGACCAAGAGACCGGCACGCGCTTGATTGACGGCGAGCGCTACGTGATGAACGCCACGTGGAGCGCCCGCGTGGGCGACCCGATCTTCTTCGGCGTCAACCCGCTGGCGGGCGCGACCTTCATCCAGCGCGTCGATACGCTGCTGCGGGCGCTCTAATCTCTGCCCGCAGCCCACACTGGACGTTCTTTACCATCTCATAAGTGATTAAGTTGTGCGCTGCACAATTTATTTCATAAATGTTTACAAATCTGACAGAAAGGCGAGTACCCCCTATGCGTGACTCGATTCGGCTGCTGACCATTCGCGGCATTCAACTGCGTGTACATCTGACGTTCCCGCTCATCTTGATCTGGGCGATGCTGCAATTCGGGCTGTTTACCGGCTTGGGGTGGGAAGGCGCGCTGTTCGGCGTGATCGTGATCCTGCTGCTGTTCGGGATTGTGGTGCTGCACGAGCTGGGGCACAGCATCGCCGCGCAGAACTACGGCATCGACGTGGAAGAGATCGTGCTGCTGCCGATCGGCGGCGTGGCCTTGCTCAAGCGCATCCCAGAGAAACCGATGCAGGAATTCGTCATTGCCATTGCCGGGCCTGCGGTCAACTTTGCGCTGGCGGGCGTGCTGCTGGTGCTGGACGCGCTGTTCGGGCTGGCGGGGCGCTATGCTGACCCCGTGCAAGGCCTCGGCGACTTGCAGACGCTCAGCGTCGCCTCGGTGTTCAACTACGTGTTCGTCGCCAATTTGTTCTTGGCGTTCTTCAACCTCATCCCGGCCTTCCCGATGGACGGCGGGCGCATCTTGCGGGCGCTGCTGGCCACGCGGCTGAACTACGCGCGCGCGACCGGCATCGCGGTGGCCATCGGCCAAACGCTGGCGTGGATCATCGGGCTGTGGGGCTTCCTGAACGGGGCGTTTTTCGTCATCTTGGTGGCGATCTTCATCTACATCGGGGCCGGGCAGGAAAATCAGCAGGTGCAGATCCGCCACGTGCTGCGCGACCTGACGGTGCGCCATGCCTACTCGCGCCGCGTGCGCGTCCTCAGCCCGACGACGACCCTCGCCGAGGCCGTTGAACACGTCGTGACCGGCTTCCAATCCGATTTCCCCGTCTGTGAGGGCGACCACTTGGAAGGCCTTGTGACTTATAGGAACTTGATCGACGGCTTGAGCAAACACGCGCCAACGACCGCCGTCAGCGCGGTGATGACGACCAACCTCAAGCCGCTCGCGCCAGAGGACGCGCTCGACCATGCGCAGCAAGAGATGATGCGGCAGGGGGTGGACGTGCTGCCGGTGGTGGAAGGCAAGCACTTCAAGGGTCTGCTAACCAGCCGCGACGTGAGCGAGGTCTACCGCGTGGCGTCCATCCAGCCGGACTTGCTGCCCAAGCTGCGCGAGACGGGGGTCAGCCTCGAGCCGCAGCGCTAGGATGAGTCAGGCGCTCGTGGCGCGGACGATGGCCTTCTTCAAACTGGCCACGTCGGGCGGCAGTTCGGTTGGGCGCTGGTAAATGCCGCTCATGAGGCGTGGGCGCACTTGGCCGCTGTGATCTTGGGCAGCGGCCTCAAACGCGCGCGACACGTCGATGCGGCGGCTGATCGTGTTGTAGAGGGTTTGAGCGATCGTCGGCTCGGTGATGACGATCAGAGTGGCGTCGTTGGCATGGCCGATGAACACCTCATCAGAATGCACATCACTTATCGCGTTGCGCACGATCAACGCGAGCGCCCGCAGCGTGTCGTCCGCCGCCATAAACCCGACCCGCTCGCGAAACTCGCCAAGCCCGACGATGGCAAACGTCAGGATCGCCCACGGCTGATCGCTGGCCAGCAGTTCGGCCAGCTTCTCATCCACCACCTGCGGCCCGGGCAGATCCGTCACGCTGTGCAGCGTCTCGACGCCGCTCACGCGCTGCAAAATGTTGCGCACGCGCAGCCCCATCAGTTGCAGGTCAAACGGCTTGGTGATGTAGTCCACCACGCCCAACTCAAGGCCTTGCAGGCGGTCGCTGCGGGCGCTGCGCTCCGTCAGAAAGAGGATGGGCGTCTCTTTGGTGCGGCCTTGCTCGTGCAGCTTGCGACAGAGGGTAAAACCGTCAATGTCTGGCAGGCGGATATCGAGGATGATGAGCTGATAGCTGCGCTGTGCGGTCAGCTCGATGGCTTCCGAGGCCCACGCCGCGGTATCAACCTCATAGCCGCGCAAGCTGAAAAACGAGGCCATCATCTCAGCAAGATCGATGTCGTCTTCCACGATTAGCAGGCGGGGCATGGGTCATTTGCCTCCCATCGGGGCTTTGTTGATGCGGAAAATGCACTCACTGTCACCACAAGCGCGGCAAGCGGTCTCACGGACGTAGAACTCGTAGCCGTTGCTGGCCAGCCGCAAGCACTCTTGCAGCATTCCGACCATCGCGTGGCACACTGGCTTATCAGACACGCGGCCATAGGCAAACGGGCAAAACTCGCAGCGAAAGGTGAACGTCTGTTCCTGCACGTCCACATAGGAAGTTTGATCGGTGAAGTGGGTCAGCACGTGCGCCAGCGCCTTCAGCCCAAGCTCGGTGCGTTTTTCCAGCGGCAAGCTGCGGAAGCGCGGGTCAGATAGGCCGCGCAGCGCGCCAAAGTTCTTGAAGCCCTGCGCAAAAGCCGCGCTGCCGATGCGCAGCGCCATCCCACGCCCGCCGCGCTGGCCGTACATGTCCTCCAGCGCGACGTTCAAGGCCGAGATGTAAGCGAAGTCAAAGGTGCGCGCTAGATCGTCTGGCGGGAAGTTGCCTTCGAACTGTGGCAAGCCGGCCAGTTGCAGCAGCGCGCTCAAGCCGTGCTTCCCCATGACGTCGTCCATCGCCACGAAAAAAGAACGGGCGAGCCGATTAGAGTAATAGAGGCCGCTGAGTTCTGGCGACATGGCGCAGGCGCTAGACGAGCTTCTCCAACGCGGAGACGGCGCGGGTCACGTCCAGCAGGATAAGGCCCAGCTTTGCGTCTTTGCGACAGAGCACCGTCAGCACTGCCTCCTCACCGACACTCGTCAAGATGACGTAGCCGTTGTCGCCTTTGACGTTGACTTGTTCTAGTTCGCCGCGCGCCAGCTCGCTGGCGATGCGCTCGCCGAGTGAGAGCATGGCGGCAGACATGGCTGAGACGCGATCTTCCTCGATGCCGGGCGGCAAGGATGAGGCCATGCTCAACCCATCTACGCTGACGATGGCCGCAGCCTCTACATCGCCACTGCTGGCCTGCAAATCACGTAAGCGTTCCATCAATTGCTCGATTCGAGATTTACCCACAGCGCAACTCCTCAGCCGTAGCACCCCTGACGCTGACAGGGTTTCCGTGCAGAATGATTAAGGCTAAATGTACCATTGGCCATTTTACACGATCTACGACTAGAATGCACTGAACTCAACTCAATAGAAGTGTCTAAATTCAAACACAACCGCTGATAGTTTGTCGCTAAGCGCTCAAGCCGTTCGAAAATTAGATACGGGGCGGGGCGCAGATACGCCCGCGGCTGATGCAGTTTGAAAAATTAACACAGATCTGAGCCAACATAGGCCAGTAGGGACGCGACCTGTCGCGTCCGTCGGGAGGTGGAAACCGACGGACAGGGCAGGCCCTGTCCCTACCTCGTCTGCTCAAAATCCGCGCTCGTACTGCACGGGCGGCTTGGGGCGCTGCCCCAGCGCCTGCGCGGCCTGATGCGGCCAGTATGGGTTGCGCAGCAGCTCGCGCGCCAACAGGATCACGTCTGCTTGGCCGTTCTGCAAGATCGCCTCCGCGTGGTGCGGATCAGTGATGAGGCCGACCGCCGCCGTAGGGATCTGCGCCTGCTGGCGGACAGCCTCGGCGAATGGCACTTGATAGCCGGGCGCAGTCGGGATGCGCACCCCTGAGATTGCGCCGCCGCTGCTGCAATCGATCAAGTCCACCCCTAGCGCCTTCAGCTCAAGCGCCAGCGCGACGCTGTCCTCGATCGTCCAGCCGCCCGCCACCCAGTCGCTGGCGGAAAGGCGCACGAACAGTGGCTTGTCATGCGGCCACGCGCGGCGCACTGCCGCCGTCACCTCCAACAGCAGACGGATGCGGTTCTCGAAGCTGCCGCCGTAGCGATCCGTGCGCTGGTTGACCAACGGCGACAGAAAGCTGTGCAGCAGGTAGCCGTGAGCGGCGTGGATCTCCACCACGTCAAAGCCGGCCTCGACCGCCCGCGCGGCGGCGCGTTCGAAGTCGGCCACCACGCCGCGCAGATCATCCTCGGTGGCGGCGCGCGGGGCGCGCGTCAGCGGCGCGCCAAACGGCACATCGCACGGGCCGATCACCTCCCAACCGCCCTGCTCCAGCGGCACGTGCCCGCTGCCCGCCCACGGGACGAAGGTGCTGGCTTTGCGCCCCGCATGCGCCAACTGCACCGCCGGAACCGCCCCCTGCTGGCGGATGAAGTCGTTGATGCGGCGCAGCGGCGCGATGTGACTGTCCAGATACAGCCCCGCGTCGCCCGGCGTGATGCGCCCCTGCGCGCTGACGGCGGTCGCCTCGTGGATCACCAGCCCTGCGCCGCCCACAGCGCGCGTCCCTAAGTGCACCAAGTGCCAATCGGTCGGGTGGCCATCGACGGAGGAATACATGCACATCGGGGCAACGCCGATGCGGTTGGGCAGCGTCACGCTGCGCAGCGTCAGCGGTTCAAATAAGCGAGCCATAGCGGAGTGTCCTCGTGTGTGATGTGGTTGTCTCTCCGTGTTTTGGACGACGCCGCCCCCCGATTCTTACGCCCAGCGTGCCGCGCCTGCGGGGTTTGGCACGCCAAACCCCCACAATCTCTTCCCTACAATCAAGGCCGTAGTCTCTTGTATAGTGGAGGATAGTCTCCGCTCACTGAAGGATGCCGCATGAGGCGTTATCTTCCTGATGGACTCTTGATTGGGGTGCTCTTCCTGCTGCCGCTGGTGATGTTCTGGCAGCAGACGCTCGGCGGGCGAACGCTGCTGCCGACGGAGAACCTCTACCAGTACGAGCCTTACGCCACCTACCGCGAGGTGGCGCGCGCGCCGAGCGTGCCGCACAACCACCTCGTATCCGACCTAGTGCTGCAAAACTACCCGTGGAAGCAGTTCCTGCGCAGCCAGCTCGCCCTCGGCGAAATCCCGCTGTGGAACCCGCACCAGTTCGCGGGCATCCCGTTCCTCGCGGCAGGGCAGCACAGCGGCCTCTACCCGCTGAGCGGCCTCTACTACGCGCTGGACTTGCCGGCGGCTTACGGCTGGTTTACGGTGGTCAACTTGTGGCTGGCCGGGGCGTTCATGATGGGCTTTGCGCGGGCGTTGGGCGCGTCGCGCGTGGCGAGCCTGATCGCCGGCATCGTCTACCAGTTGGGCGGCTTCATGATCGCTAGCGCGGTCTTTCCGATGATGATCGGTGGGGTGGCGTGGCTGCCGCTGCTGCTGTGGATGATCGAGCGGCTGGTGCGCGGCCAGCGCGCGCTCGGGTCGCTGATCGTCGGCGCAGGGGCGCTGGGGCTGAACGTGCTGGCTGGCCACGCCGAGATCACGATCTACACGCTGTTCATCGCGGGCTGGTACGCAGCCGGGCGGCTGCTGCTGACGTTCACCCAACAGCGAGACGCCCGCTGGCTGCTCCAGACGGGCGGGCTGCTGCTGGCGATGGTGGCGCTGGGGCTGGGGCTGGGGGCCGTCCAGTTGATCCCGCTGTACGACTTCGTGCGCGTCAACTGGCGAGCCGAACGCGCCAGCTTAGAGACCGTCCTGAGCTACGCCCACCCGCCGCGCGACGTGCTGCAATTCCTCATGCCCAACGTTTACGGCAGCCCCGCCCATCACACGATCTTCGACTGGTTCAGCGGCCAGTGGGTCACGCTGGACGGCAGCCCGTCCTTCCACACTGAATGGGGCATCAAGAACTACGTGGAGGGGGCGCTCTACTTGGGGCTGCTGCCGCTGGCGCTGGCGCTGGCGGCGTTTGGCGGGGCACAGCGCGGCTTGCAAGCCATCTTCGGCAGCTTGGGCGCGTTGGCGCTGAGCTTCATGTTCGGGCTGCCGACCTACGCGCTGATCTTCGCGCTGCCCGGCATCAACCAATTGAACTCGCCCTTTCGCTGGATCTACGCGCTGACGGTTTGCGTGGCGGTCTTGGCCGCGCTGGGCTTCGACCGGCTGGCGGGGCAAGATCGACGCTGGGGCAAACGCCTGAGCGAGGCGCTGGCGGCGGCGGGGGCGGCGCTGATCGTCGGGCTTGGGGTGGCGCGCATCGCCTACCCCGCGCTGGCCGACGGCGTCGAACGCGCCTTCCGCGGCCTGACCAACGCTGACCGCGCCTTCCTCAACGCCGAGCTGTTCTTCAGCTACACGGCAGGGCAGGCCTTCATCTTCGGCCTCACGCTGGCAGTCAGCGGCTTGGCGCTGCGCTGGTTGGCCGGCCGCTGGCGCACGGCGTGGGCCGGCGTGGCCGTCAGCGTGGTGATCGCCGTTGACCTGATGGCCGCGTCGTGGGGCTTCAACCCCGCCTCTGACCCCGCCCTGCTGGACTTCGTGCCACCCTCGGTGCAGTTCTTGCAAGCGCAGGGGCAGGCGCGCTTCCTCACGCTAGATGACCCCGCACAGCCCGCCAACCTGCAAGCCAACAGCACGTGGCCGCACGGCCTCTACGACGTGCGCGGCTACGACAGCATCATCCCGCGCGCCACAGTGGACTACCTGCGTGGGCTGGCCCCACAGGTGCAGCTCGACTTCAACCGCGTCGCGCCGCTCTACACCAGCTACCCCGACTTTGACGTGTGGGACGCGCTGAGCAGCCCACGCTTGCGCAGTTTGAACGTCGCGTTCATCGTCACGCAGACCCGCTCTGAGGCGGCGCAGGCGCTTATGCAGCGCGACCCGCAGCGCTTCACCGCAGTGTACGCCGACCCGTCTCAGACGATCTACCGCGTGGCGGACGCGCTGCCGCGCTACATGGTGTGCTGTGACAGCCCGGCGCTCAACGCGCGCCTCGCCAGCGGGGACGCCCTAACCAACGCCGAGCTAGACGCGCTGGCCTCCTCTGGCACGGCCACGCTGCGCAGCGACACCGCCCGCGAGCGCCTATTGGACGTTTCCGCGCTGACGGACGGCTGGCTGATCGTCAGCGAGGCCTACGCCGAGGGCTGGCGCGCCTTCCTGCGGCCCATCGGCGCGTCAGAGAGCGCCGAGACACTCGTGCCCGTGCAGGTCGTGAATGGGCTGTTTCAAGGCGTGGCGATCCCAGCGGGCGTGTGGACGCTGCGCATGGTCTACAGCCCGACGAGCTTTCAGGTTGGGGTGTTCGGCACGGCCATCAGCGCGGCGCTCATCACCCTGCTGATCGGCGTCAGCGTGTGGCGCGGGCTGGTGGGGCACGAGGCCGCCCAAAGCACGAGCGCGCGGGTCGCCCGCAACAGCGTCGCCCCGATTGTGTTGAACCTGTTCAACAAAGGGATCGACTTCGCGTTCCTGCTGGTCATGCTGCGCGTGCTGACGCCCCAAGAGGTCGGGACGTATTACTATCTGGTGGTGGTGTTCGTCTGGTTCGACATCTTCACCAACTTCGGGCTGGATTTGTACCTGATCCGCGCGGTGAGCCGCGACAAAGCGCAGAGCGGGCGGCTGCTCTACAACGTGACGCTGCTGCGGCTGGCGCTGGCGGTGGTCGGCGTAGGGCTGGTGGTGGGCTTCGTAGCAATCCGTCAGGCCACCGTCACGCCGCCGCTGGATGAGACGGCGCTGCTGACGCTGGCGCTGCTGTACGTGGGCTTGTTCCCCGCCAGCCTGAGCAAGGGCATCAGCTCGCTGTTCTATGCCCATGAGCAGGTGGAGAAGCCCGCCGCCATCGCCACGATCACGACGATCAACAAGGTGGTGTTCGGGGTGATCGTGCTGCTAGCGGGGGCAGGGATCGTCGGGCTGGCGGCGGTGAGCGTGGCAAACAACCTGCTGACGCTCGCGATCTTGGCCTACACGGGGCGGGCGCTGGTCGGGCGGTTGGCCACGTGGCGGCCAGAGCTGCCGCTCATGCGCCAGATGATCCGCGACAGTTGGGCGCTGCTGCTCAACCACTTCCTAGCGACGATCTTCTTTCAAGTCGACGTCGTGATCTTGGAGGCGCTCAAAGGCGCGGAGCTGGTCGCGCGTTACAGCATCGCCTACCGCTGGCTGAGCGCGATCAACATCGTGCCGTCGTTCTTCACACAGGCGCTGCTGCCGGTTATGTCACGGCAGGCGACGGAGGACTTGGCCGCGCTGCGGCGCACCTACACCTTCGGCGTCAAGTTGATGTTCACGCTGGCCGTGCCGCTGGCGGCGGGCTTTACGCTGCTGGCCGTCCCGCTGACGGAGTTCATCGGCGGGGCGCAGTACCTGCCGGAGGGCGCGGGGGCGCTGGTGTTGATGATCTGGAGCATTCCCATCGGCTGGATGAACAGCCTGACGCAGTACGCGCTGGTGGCTTTAGACCTGCAGCGGCACATCCTGCGGGCCTTCGTCGCGGCGGTGGCCTTCAACATCGGGATGAACGTCCTGCTCATCCCGGAGTACGGCTACATCGCGGCGGCGGTCACGACGATTGCCAGCGAGCTGGTGCTGTTCATCCCGTTTGGGCTGTTGATGGAGCGCGGGCTGGGCGCGCGCATTGCGTGGGGCGGTCTGCTGTGGCGGCCCGCGCTGGCGGGCGGCGCGATGCTGCTGGTCGGCTGGGGGCTGATGCCCATCTCACCGTGGTTGGGGGCGCTGGTGGGCGCGGGGGTCTACGGGGTGACGCTCATCGCGCTGCGCCCGCTGGACGAGGCCGAACGCGCCATGTTCGCCAAGCTGCTGCCCGCGCGGGCGCGCCCACTCGCGCAGCGGCTGCGGCTGGCATGATGATCAGGGACAGGGCAGGCCCTGTCCCTGAAGTTTGGCACTATTTGCGGACAGGGCAGGCCCTGTCCCTACTGTAAGGACGCGGCCTGCCGCGCCCGCCTATGCACGAAGGACATCGCATGAACGCACACCATCCACCGCCTGAGGTCGCCGTGATCGCCACGGTTTATAACGAGGGCGCAGCCATCGATGCCTTGATGACATCGCTGTGCGCGCAGACCTTGCCGCCGTCTGAGGTCGTGATCGTCGATGGGGGCAGCACGGACGACACCGCCGCGCGCGTGCAGGCCTACGCCGGGCGGCTGCCGCTGCGGCTGATCGTCGAACACGGGGCGAACATCAGCCGCGGGCGCAACGTCGCGCTGGCCCACGCCCAAGCCGAGATCGTCGCCATCACCGATGCGGGCGTGCGCCTGCCCGTGACGTGGCTTGAGGACATCACCGCGCCGCTGCGCGCTGACCCCACGCTGACGGTGGTCAGCGGCTTCTTCCGCGCAGACCCGCACACGACGTTCGAGGCGGCGATGGGCGCGACAGTGCTGCCGCTGGCGCACGAGGTCAACCCGCACACCTTCCTGCCGAGCAGCCGCAGCGTGGCCGTGCGGCGGTCGGCGGCGCTGACGGTGGGCGGCTACCCTGAATGGCTGGACTACTGCGAGGATTTGATCTTCGACCTGCGCTTGAAGGCCACTCAGCCGCCCTTCGCCTTTGCGCCCGCGGCCACGGTTGCGTTTCGCCCACGCGAGTCGCTCCGCGCGTTCTGGAAGCAGTACTACCGTTACGCGCGCGGCGACGGCAAAGCCGACCTGTGGCGCAAGCGGCACGCCATTCGCTACGGGACGTACCTCGTCGGGCTGCCGCTGCTGCTCGTTGGCGGGGCGACAGTCCATCCGCTGCTGTGGGGGCTGCTGATCGCGGGTGGGGTGGCCTACTGCTGGCCGGCGTGGCGGCGGCTGCCAGCGGTGATGCAGCACGCGCCTGACCGCAGCGCGGCGGCATGGGCGCAGGCGGTCGCGCTCGTGCCGCTCATCCGCGCGGCGGGCGACCTCGCTAAGATGGCGGGTTATCCAGTCGGGGTGTGGTGGCGCTGGCGGCATCGCCCGCCTGACTGGCGCATCTGACGGGGACAGGGTGTGATATACTAATTGCAAGGTATTCTGCTGGACGAGTCGCCCCCATGACCGACACGCTCACCCCACCTGTGACCCTTGAAGCGCTGCGGGCGCGCCGCGCCGAGATCCTCGCGCTGGCGGCGCGCTATGGCGTCTCGAACGTGCGCGTGTTCGGCAGCGTCGCGCGCGGCGAAGCCACCCCACAAAGCGACGTGGATTTGTTGGTGACGGCCAACGCTGGAACCAACGTTTTTGACGTGGTCGGCCTCTGGTTAGACTTGCAAGAACTGTTAGGCTGTCAGGTCAATTTGATCACCGACGGCGTAGCAGACCAGCGCTTTTTGCAGCGCGCACAGGCCGACGCTGTAACCTTATGAAGACTGCACATGACTATCTGCTCGATATGCGTGAGTATGCCAACCGTATCGCTCAATCCACGCGCGGTGGCAAAGCCGCATTTGACAGCGATTTTGTCGTCCAAGATGCGGTGATTCGTCAGTATCAAGTGATCGGTGAAATCGCTAAGCGACTGCCTGATGAACTGCTCGCCACGCAGCCAGACATCGACTGGCGAGCGGTCAAGGGGTTTCGTGACTTTCTCACCCACAACTATGATCGTGTTGACTTAGCTATCGTGTGGGAGGCAGTCATGATGCTGCCTCAGTTGCAGCAAGCGATTGAAGCGATGCTTGCTGAGAATTCAAACAACAACAGAACTTGAGAGGAGCGCCCCCATGACCGACACGCTCACCCCACCGGTGAACTTTATCGCCAGCCAGAAGCGCGAACACTCTCGCAAGCCTGATGAAACCTATCAACTGATCGAGGCGTGCAGCCCGGGTCCCTACTTGGAGCTGTTCGCTCGCGGGCAGCGACCCGGTTGGGTGCAGTGGGGCAACGAGGTAGACGATTACACCGTTGATTGGGCGACGTATGCCAACCACAGCCAGCGTCAAGAACCACCCAATCAGCGCAGCCTCTTCCCCTAGTTCAGGCGCTCGAGCAGGCGTTCCATGAACTCGTCGTCTACGAATGAGCCTTTTTGCAGGATCATGTCGGTGTTGGCTTGCAGATAGTCCATCTCGCGCTTGCTGAGGTCTTTCGCGCTGACGACGATGATCGGCACGTTGGCCAGCGTCGGCTCGGCTTTGATCGCCTCTACGACCGCGAACCCATCCATGACCGGCATCATCAGATCCGTGATGATGAGGTCAGGCCGCACCTCATGCGCCATCTCAAGGCCGCTTCGTCCATCCGTCGCAAGGTAGACCTCGCAGTTTTGGCGGCTCTCAAGGATGCGCGACATCAAATTGGCAGACGCGGCGTTGTCCTCGATCAAGATCACGCGGCGCAGGCGCTCCAACTTGCTGACCACTTTTGAGAAGCGCTCCAGCGGCACGGAGGGCGTGCGCGACGCCGTCGACATGTCCACTGTTTTCTGCCAGCGCTCGCCGAGGATGTCGCGCTCGACGGGCAGGGTGTGGCCGCTCACGTTGACCACCACCACCTCATCCGGCTTGATGAGGCCTTTCTGCACCATTTTGAACAGCCCAGCGAACACCACCCCCGTAGCAGGCTCGACTGAGATGCCCTCATAGCGCGCCACGACGCGAATCGCGTTGAAGGCCTCCTCGTCGCTGGCGGCTTCAAAGTGGCCGCCGTTCTCCTGCACATAGTCGTAGAGGATCTCATAGGCGCGGCCCGGGTTGCCGGTGGCCAAGGTGGCGATGACCGTGTTCTCTTCCTCAATCGGCGTGGCGACGCGCTGGCCGCGCTCGAACGCCCGCACCATCGGGGCGCACCCCTCGCTCTGGATCAGGCCGAAAGCCGGCAGGCGATCGACAAGGCCGAAGTCGCGCAGCTCGCGGAAGCCCTTCGCCACGCCCAGCGGCCCCAGCCCGCCGCTCACCGCTTGCAAGAACCAATCGGGCGTAGCCCACTGCCGCCCTGCATACTGCATCCGCCCCAGCTGTTCGGCCATCTCATAGGCCATCGTCTTCATGGCCTCGATGGCGGCCACACTCTTGATGCCGCGGTCGAGGAAGATGTTCTTGGTGGCGGCGAAGTTGGCGGCGAGCTGCTTCGTTTGGTCATACGTGCCGGTCGTCTTGATGACCTCCGCGCCGTAGACCGCCGTCTCGCGCATCTTCTCGTTGGGGGCGAGCATCGGGAAGAAGGCCCACAGCTTGATGCCCGCGCGGGCACAGTATGCCCCGTAGGCGATGGCCACGTTGCCCGTGCTGGCCACCACCACCTCATCGATGCCGCGCTCTTTCATCGCAGTGATCGCCACCGTCGCCTGCCGATCTTTGAAGCTGCTGGTGGGGCCTTGCCGCTCATCTTTGAGGAACAGGTTCTTCAAGCCCAAGCTGGCGGCGAGGCTCGTGCTGCGCAGCAGCGGCGTCCCCCCCTCGTTCATCGTGACGATGTTCTCAGGGTTGAAGACTGGCAGCACCTCATGATAGCGCCACAGCGAGGCCGGGCGCTGGCTGATCTCGTGCAGCCACTGCTTGACGTCCAGCCCCAGCAGGTCATAGCGCGCCTCACAGATCGTCTCACCACACGCGGGGCATTTCCCGTGGAAGTCGTGAAAGTCGGTGATGGTTTGACAGTTGGTGCACTCAACGAAAATGGTCTTGGTGGTGTGGCGAATCATGGATGTCCTTCGACTTGTTGCCCGAATACCGATAAAGCTAACAAACTGGGGGCGACTCGTGAGCCGCCCCAGAACAGAAATGGCGTCTGCGGGTGAGTAGCCCGCCCTCATCACAGCGTTTTAAGCTCGTTCCTGATCTCGTTCAAGAACTGATTGTACTGCTCATTGGTGATCTGTGTCTTGGGTACGATGCGCACATGGGCGAGCTGTTCCTGCTCGGTGGCGTTTAAGTCCACATCTCCTGTGACGACCATCACGGGGATCTTGGCCGTCTCAGGGTTGGAGCGCAGCTCATTCAGCACGGCAAACCCGTCCATGTTGGGCATCCGTAGATCGAGCACGACGAGGTCAGGCCGCCGCCGCGCCACCATCGTGATGCCATCTTGCCCATTGTCCGCCACATACACGCGGTAATGGCCGCTTTCGGTCAAAATCTGCTTGAGCAGGCGCAGCGACTCCGGCTGATCGTCGATCACAAGGATCCGCTGGCGGCTGAACTCGGCTTCCACCTCGCGGACGAGCCGAATGAGCTGGTCGGGCATGAACGGGCGCTGGAGGTAGCGATCTGCGCCGGACGCCAGCGCGCGCTCGCGCTCTGGGCTGAGGGTGGTGACGATGATCGGAATTTCGCTGGTGTCCTCGCGCGATTTGAGGTTGGTCAAAATCTGCCAGCCGGCCCCCTGCGCGAAGTTGACATCCAGCACGACCATCGTCGGGCGAAGCTGCCCGACCATCGCCTCGGCATACGCAGGATGATCAGCAGTTACCACGTCGAAGCCCTCACGCTGGAGCGCCCGCCGAAACTGATCGACCACGTCCTTGTTGTCCTCGATGAGCAGCACCTCGCGCTTGGCGGGCATGGCAGGCAGATCGACGCGCGGCGCAATCTGGGTAGTGGTGGGCGCGGGGGCGGTGACATCGGTGTGGCTGCCCGAAGCCCCATTGACGGGTTCACCGTCTTGAAGTGACAACGTGAGGGTGCTGGTGGTGGCGTCTGCGCTGGCGGGTTCAGTGGGGATGATGACGCTGAAGGTGGAGCCAACCCCCACCTGCGATTTAACCAGCAGCTGCCCACCTTGCAGCTCGGCCAGCGCTTTTGAGATCGGCAGGCCGAGGCCCGTGCCGCCTGCGGTGCGCGTCAGCGAGTTGTCCACTTGGCGGAACTGCTCAAACAGGATCGGGATGTCCTCTTCGGCGATGCCGATGCCGGTGTCGATCACGTCAGCGCGGATGACGGGCTTCTCATCTTCGGTCTGCGTCTGGTACACCCGCAGCGTCACGCTGCCCTGCGTGGTGAACTTGATGGCGTTGCTCATCAAGTTGAGCAAGATCTGCCGCGTGCGGAACTCATCGGCGTAGGCTCTTGGCAGGTTGGGGGCCACTTCGATAGACAGCTGCAGCGGCTTGTCTTTGATGAGGCCGATGGCAATCGACTTGACGGCCTCGATCATCGGCTTCACGTCGAATTTTTCGAGCTTGAGCTGCATCTCTTTGGCTTCGATCTTGGCTTGATCAAGGATGTCGTTGATGAGGTTCAGCAGGTGGTTGCCGCTGTTGAAGATCGTCGTCAAGTCCTGTTCTTGCATTTCAGTCAGCGGCCCGTCGATGCCGCGCAGCATCACGCGGCTAAAGCCGATGATGCTGTTGAGCGGCGTGCGCAGCTCGTGGCTCATGTTGGCCAAGAACTGGCTCTTGAGGCGATCCACCTCGCGCAGGCGCTCATTGGTCTTTTGCAGCTCTTCCAGCAGCAGCGTGTTCTCCAACACGGCGGCCAGCGACCCGGCCAGCGTCATCAACAGCGTCTGCGCATCACCGCTGTAGGCGTTGGGCTGATGACTCTCTAACAAGATCAAACCGAGCAAGTCCGCGCCGGAGCTGATCGGGATGAGGATGGCCGACTGTGACGCAGGCGAATAGGACGGGTAGCGCACCTCTTTGCTGATGTTGTTGATGATCTGCGGCTGGCGCGTGGTAGCCGTGATGCTGATGAGGTTCTCGCTGTCGCCGATGCGCACCGGCTCGAGGGCTTCAATCGGCACGTTGAGGCCGTGCGCGCTGACGGGCTTGAGGCTGAACACCTCTTCGCGCTTGGGGCTGATGCTGCTCGTGATCAGGAAGAACACAACCACATCTGCCCCAATCGATTCTTCGATGCGGTCGAGGACGCCTTCCAACGCTTCCTGCAGCGATTCCGCGCTGGTGGCGGCGTTGGTCACGTCGAAGAGGAAGGCCATTTCAGCCGCGCGGCTGCGGGCCGCCTCGTAGTTGCGTGCGTTGTCGATGGCGATGCTGATTTGCGCCGCCAGCGTGCTCAGGGTTTGCACGTCTTCGGGGGTGAAGGCGTCAGGGCGGTTGGACTGCACGTCCAGCGCGCCGACCACCTTGCCCTTGATCACCAACGGCAGCGCCATCTCACTGCGCGTATCTGGCAGCAGCGGGTTGGGGCGATGCGGCACGTCGGCGCTAGAGGTATCCGCGGCAATGACGACGCGGTTGTAAGCGGTCACCTGCCCGATGACCGACGCTGAGCCTTTAGCGAGGCGGTGGTTGCGCGCCAGCAGTTGGCGGCCTGCCTCGCCGGTGCTGGCGCGCAGCACCGCGTACTCGTCGTTGGCGTCCATCAGGAACACCTGCACATGGTCGAAGAAGAAGCGATCGCGGATCAGATCAACGACCTGCGGCAGCAGTTCATCCAAATCAAGGATTTGGCCGATGCGCTCGGAGATCTCAGCTGTCGCTTGGAGCTGCGCCGCGCGCCGTTCCGTCTGAGCGAGCAGGCGCGCTGCCTCTAACGAGAGCGAGGCTTGCTCGGCAAAGGATTGCAGCACGCGCAGCTCGCCTTCCGTGTATTCGTGAGGCGTCTCGCTCAAGATGATCAACGCGCCGACCACGCGCTGCGGCGTGCGCAGCGGCAGCACCGCCATCATGATCGCACCCAGCGCCTCCAACTCTTCAACTTGCCCCGGGGTCAGGTCTGACTGTTGGTAGATGGTCACCTCTTCCACGTTCAGCAGCGGCCAGATGGCTTGGTCGGGGTAGATGTCCGTCGGCAGCAGGGTTGGATCGTTGCTGACGTGCCACACCGCCTCGACGACGGCTGACGTGGTCACGCCGTCCCACGTGGGGGCATCGATGATCGCCACCATCACCCCCAACACGTGCACGTCAGCCAAGTGCGTCACGGCCACTTCCAGCACCTCTTGCGGCAGGCGGGCGTTCGTCAGCTCGCGCGAGGCTTGATAGAGGGTGGAGGTCTCTTGCAGCGTCTCCTGCACTTGATCCAATAGGATGATGTTATCCACCACGACAGAAGCGCCGTCTGCAATGCTGGCCAGATAGCGCTCATCCCCGGGTTTGAAGATGTGCGGCTGTAAGAAGGCCACGAACAAGCGCCCGCTGACGACATCCTGAATGCGCAGGTTTGCCATGCCCACCGAGGCGATCCCATTCATCTTGCGCAGCTCTTGGACGATCGACAGATTCGCTGCGCCTTGTAGGTCGTCTATGATCAAGGTATCCTCGCCCAGCGGCAGCGCGATGAGCTGTTCCAGATTGGCCCTATTGAGCCGCTCGGCAAACCCTTGGTTGAACAACTCCATCACTTGTTCGTTGTGAACCAAGTACCCGGCAAACACATCTGGCTCAAGGCCTTCAAGGGCTTGATTGAGCGCGTCGCTCAAGTCTTGCAGGTCACGGGCGCGGTTGATCGTAGACGACGCCGAGTAGAGCGCGGCAGTCTCTTGCAGCGCCTCTTGAGTAGACATGACGAGGAAGACGCTCTCGACGGCGGTTGAGATCATATCCGCTAGTGTGGTGAGGAAGCGCACGTCGTCACTGTCGAAGCCGTATGGCTGCCGCTGGCTGAACAAGATCCAACCGAAGGGCAAGGGGCGGGTGCGCGAGCGCAGCGGGGCCGCCATCAAACAGCCCATCGGAACGGTTTCTAGCATTGCCTTCAGTTCCGCGTCAAGATCGGCTCGGGACAGGTCGTCGTAGATGATCTCATCGGTCGGGCTGAGCAGCGGGCGCAGCAGCGCGAGGTTCTTCAACGGCGTCTTGAGGTAACGCTCCAGCGTGAGCGTCTCGGTCATCTCGTCGATGAACAGGATGTGTACATCGTCAACCTCGCGCAGGCTGCTGCGCCCTAGCGCGGCGTCGAGCAGCTCATCGAGCGACATCGCCTCGGCCAGCACGCGCTGCGTCTCATAGAGCACCGTCGTCTCTTGCAGGTTCTCTTGGAGGGCATACTCCAGCCTGCGCAGGTTGGTGATGTCTTGGAAGGCTGCGACGATGCCGATGATGCGCTGCTGCGCGTCTGCCACCGGCGCGGTGTTGAGCAGCAGGTCAATGCGCGTGTCGTTGTACTGATAGGATAAGTCATCTGCAAAGGCGGGCTGCTGCGTCCGCTGGGTGATGAAGATTGGCAGTTGATCTTCAACATAAGGCTGAGCCGTCTCGGAGCTGTAGAGATGGTAGGCATCGGCGCTGAACGGCTGCGTAAAATCAACCTGCGGCATCAGCTCGCGGGCGCGGGCGTTGACCTGCACCGGCACGAGCGTCTTAGGATCCAGCACGAGCACGCCCGCGGGCAGCGTGGCGAGGATGTTGGTCAAGTTGGCGCGTTCAAACTCCGTCTCGGCCAGCAGGTTCTGATTGTCCACGGCCACGCCTGCGGCGGCAATCAGCGCGTTGAACAGGCGCTTTTCGCGTTCACTGAGGGCACGCGGCCGCGTGAAGTGGATGGTGACGAAGCCCTTCCACGCCCCGCGCATGATGAGCGGCACGACGGTCAGCGAGGCGGTGTTGAGGGCTTGCATCAGCTCGCGCAGCGGCGGGTCGAGCAGGGCGCTGCTCACATCGCCGATGTGGTTGACCTCGGTGCTGTCGAGCGTCGCGATGAAGTTGGGCAGGGGGAAGGTCTTTTGCAGCGTGAGGGGGTGGCTGACGGCACGCTCGCTCAAGCGAACGTCCGCTGCAAGGCGCGCTTGTGGCTGGTTCAGCGCGTCATCGTCGAACAGCCACAGCAGCGCGTCGCTGGCGTCATCGACAATGGTGGCCGCCACCACGCGCACGATGTCGTCTAGTGTGTTAGCCTCGTTCAGCGTCTGGCTCAAGCGGTAGAGGATCGAGGTCTCGGCGAGGCTGGCCTGAGTCTGCTCAAAGAGGCGCACATTTTCCAGCGCCAGCGCCACGCGCTGTGCCACAGATTGAAGCAGCACAAGGTCAGTCTCGCTGGTTTGCCCGTCAGGGATGGCCACCTCAAGGCGGGCAATCTCCTCGCCGCGCACGCGGATCGGCACTTTGGCCTGCGGTTCGTCTGGCAGGCGACCAAACTTGTCGGGCAGTTGCAGGGCGCTGGCCGTCTCTGACCATGCCGCCCGCGTGAGCTGGCGGTTGAGGCGCGCGATCTGCTCGAGGCGTTCCGCTGTCTGAACGCGCAGGCGCGCGTTGAACATCGCCACCGCCAGTTGATTGGCCAGCAGTTCGTAGGTAGGTTGGTCATCCGGCAGGAAGACGTTCTTCTCGCGCGATTGAATGTCCAACACGCCTAACAACTCGTCGTTGACGATGAGCGGCAGGGCCATCTCGGCGCGCGTTTCCGGCAGCAGCGGGTTGAAGCGATGAGGGAATTCGTTCGTGGGGTCGTTCACGTCGTTGATGATGACAACCCGTCGCTCGGCTGCGACCGCGCCGATGACCGACGCCGAGCCGATCTCCAGCGCGTGCCGCCGCGCCAGCATCTCTTGGCCGGCTTCGCCGCGGCTGTAGGCCAAACGGGCGACGTTTTCAAACCGGTCGATCAAGAACACCTGCGCATGATAGAAGCCCATCTCGTTGCAGATGAGGTTGATGCTGCGCTTCATGAGCGCGTCGAGGTCTTTCTGAGCGGTGCTCTCAAAGCCGATGCGCCCCATGACGCGCAGCTCGCGGTTGCGCCGCTCGACTTGCAGCGCGTAGTTGCGATTGAGTTCTTCGATCTTCGCTACCACTTTGGAAGTGATGTCGCTCAGGTTGGGACGATCCTCGTCTACCAACCGCGCCATCGTCTCAGCGGCTTCTTCCACTGGTTTGAGCAGTCGATTTACGTAATTTCGATAGAACCCCAAAAAGACTGCGGCAAACACAAAGATCGTCGAAAGCGAGATAAAGACAGTGGTGAGGCTGCCGCTGTACACAGAGAGCGCGTTGTCGATGATGAAGATGTGCATCAGCGGGGCGCTGACATCCCGCAGCTTGACCGGCGCTGCTGTGACAAGTTGACCATTGTTAAACTGCAACAAGGCGTCCACCGGTCGCAGTTGAGTAAGGTAGGGTGTGAGGACAGCGTACATGGGCGAGGTGTCTAAGTTGCCGATGGACGCTTCAATCTGCTCTAGGTAAAGACGATTGTCAGAATGGCTGTCTGCTACGACGAGATTTGCGCCCACGGTCATCATCACGTGGCGGTCTGGCACAAATTCAATAAAGTTCACCGTCGCGCGGTTGATGATGTTCAGCAGCTCGGTGGCGTTCAGCGTGACGCGGTAAATGCCAATGATTTCGTTGACGCTGTCTTTCACAGGGCGATAGAGCGAAACCGCAGGACGGATCGGCTCGATGAGTTCGTTGTTGTTCGGGTCGCGCGCGAGCATGAAGCGCCCCAAGACGACATCGGTATCGGTTTGAAGCGCGTTGTAGAAGGCGGCCTCAGGGCGTACAAAAGCGCGCTCACGCAGCCGCGAGGGCGGCACGATCTGCGGCTGGCCGCCGCTGTTGAGCATCTCAAACAGCACCGTGCCGTCTGTGGCTAAGAAGCTGATGTGCGAAATGTCTGTAGGGTTGGCACGGATGATGTCTGCGGTGAGTTGGCTGATGACTGTGAGCTGTGCTTCGCCCTGCGTAAAGGCGGCAAAGCGGCTGTCGCTGGCAGCGCGCCGAGTCGCATCCACCAGCGGCTGAAGGCGGTTGGCTAGGTTGAACACCGCGCGGTTGACGCCGTTTTCGTGATCTCGCATCAGCAGTTGAGTTTGATCGTTGAGGATGCGCAGCGTCACAATCACGGCAAGGACGCTTAAGACTCCCACGATGAGTATGGTCAAGCGGCGGTTGAGCTGCTGACGAAGTGAAGTAGGCGAACGTGGGCTTGAACGCAGCATCTAGCTGAGCCTCCTGTCTGAATCGGACGATGAAACGAGTATGACGTCTTCGGCCAGTGTGTAACCGTTGTCCGCGCCGTTCGTGTTGAGCCGCACGCCAATCTGGGGCGTGCCGAGGGTGGCGCTCAATTCACGGATGGCCGTTTCGAAAATGCCTTTGACGGTGTTTTCTGCGCTGAGCAGGTCGCCCACATTGCTGACGAACGCCTCGCGCTCGGCGTTGCGTGCGTTCTCTAGGAACAGGCGGGCGTTGTCGAGGCTGATGGCAAGGCGGCTCACCAGTTCTTCCGCTAGCAGCACCTTGCCATAGCTGAAATCGACCTCACGCAGCTCTAGCTCAACCACGCCCACGACGAGGCCGCGCAGCTTGATCGGCACAACGACGGGGATCGTGCGGTAGTCGGTGCGGGTGCCGACGGCGGTTCGGCCAGAGCGGATCACCGCCTCGCGCAGGTCGCTCGTGTCGTAGCCCGTTTGATTGCCAGCGCTGGCGCTCAGCATGGGCGCGCGCAGCAGCGCGAACAGCTCCTGCCATGAACGCTGAGTGCGCTGGCGCGTCTCTTGTTCGACTGTGCGCAGCAGCTGCTGCGATTTCTCGTTCAACTGCGCGTTTTCAATCGCAATCGTGATCTGGTTGGCGAGGGTTTGCAGCGTGGCGATCAACTCTTCTGAAAAGCTGTCGCGCTCTTTGCTCTGCACGTCGAGCGCGCCAATCACTCGATTTTCTAATTTCAACGGGATCGCCAGCTCGGCCTGTGTCTCAGGCAAGAACTCATTCTGACGGTGGACGGCGCTCGCGCCGATGTCGCGCACCACGACGATCTGCCCCTGCTCAGTCACTTGGCCAATGACGGACACGCTGCCGACTTCCAAACGGTGGCCGCGCCGCAGCAATTCTTGCCCGGCGCGCCCTGTTGACGCGCGCAGCACAGCGTACCGCCCGCTTGGATCGATCAGGAACACCTGCGCGTGGTAGATCACGGGGAAGTTGTCGGTGATGAGGGTGACGATGCGCGTCATCAGGACGTCGATATCGCGCACGTCGAGCGCCACTTGCGCGATTTCCTGCGTGAGCTGCACCTCGCGGCTGCTCTTAGCGGCTTGGGTCTTCAGGTCGCTGAACACGCGCTGCACCTGATCGCGCATGACGGCGAAACTGCTGTTCAGCTCGCCGAGTTCGTCGGGGCGTGTGGTGGCGGGCAGCGGAGCGTTGAAATTGCCACCGGTGGCGGCTTGTATGGCCGTGCGCAGTTGCTTGACGGGTGGCACGATCGACTGCGACAGCAGCAGCACTAAGCCCGCAATCAACAGCGATATGACCAACAACAGCGGGACGCCCACCGCGGAAAAGTACTCCAACCGCTCGGTGATGATCAAACCGCTGTCCGCCTCAGTGATGAAGCCCAACGTTTGATCAAGCACGCGAATGAACGAATAATAGCCGACGAGCTGGCGTGTTTCGCCCTGTCGGCTGGTGTCATAGGCGAGAACGCCGCTGGTGGTTCCCTCCAACGCGCGCTGCACGGCGGGCGTGCGCACGTCTATGAGGTTCTGGCGCTGTGTTTCCGCTAGGCTCAAGGCTGTTCTGCCGTCTGGCAGCACAACAAAGCTGTAAAGCGGCAGGCCTACCTCTGTTCCGAGGTGGCGCAGCACGATCTGCCCCAAGTCCAAGTCCAGCACGAGATACCCGACGGTGATCCCGACTACGTCACGCAAGATGAGCACCACCTCAAAGTTGGGCTGGCCGCCGCGGTTGGTGAGGATGAGCAAGCGTGTGGTCGTGCTCAGCGATGCGTCACGAGCGCGCAGAAAGGCTTCAGACGTTTCCTCGTTGGGCTGAAGGGCGTTGAAGGGCAGCGTGCGGTTGCTGTTCGTCGCGGAGAGCAGCACCTCGCCGCGCGTGCTCAGCAGCCAGTAGCTGTCTACAAGGCGTTGATCAATGCCAAAAAAGGCGCGGCGCAGATCAGCGTTGGTGCGGTCGGTCAAGCTCTGGCGCGTCTCAGGCGTCGTGCCGGGCAAGGCGAGATTGCGCGCCGCCGACACTACCAGCGTGTAGACGGGGGCATTGTCCTCAACGCTGTCGAGCAGCCGCAGCGCTGCGTCAAAGTCCGTCTGGATGAGATACTCACGATAGCGCCCGACCTGCTCCACCAGCGCTGAGAGATTACGCTCATTGAGGCGGTTGGTGGCGTCCACCACCACCAGCAGCATTATACCGACGGGGATCAAGACAGCGACCCCCAGCACCAGCAAAAACTGGCTCCAGAGCGGGAAGAAGCGCGCTTGCGTGTTCATGAACTTTCCCCTCCTTCCAAGCTGAGCACTCGCACCGACGTGTTAACCGCGCCCAGCGCCTCGTTGAACTGCCCCGCTGCGACGCTCAGCAGCGCGGTGAGATCCGTCTCGCTAAACAGAAGACGCGCCACCTCGCTTGCTTTGGCCTCGCGTTGGGCTTGGCTCTGGCTTTGTTGCAGCAGGCGGCGGTTTTCCAGCGCCAGCGCCAGACGATCTACGACGTCTTGGATCAGCTCTTGCTGGCGCTGGTTCAGCTCTTGGCTGCCAGCGATGCGGAAAGAGAGCGCCCCCAGCAGCACGTCGCGCAGGCGGATCGGAACCATGACCAGCGTCTTGTCCCCGTTCGGCTCCATGACAATTTGGCCAGCGTGCAGGCTGGCGTAAGTGGTGGCTGGCAGTTGATCCAGCGCCATCATCGCTGCCCCTGATCCGATGTCGTAACCCAATGCGCCTTTGGCCACCTCTTGGAAGTAGACCTGCCACGTGCTGGCGTCCACCTCACGGCGTGTTTCGCGCTCTAGCGATTCAATACGCCGACGCAGCCCAGCGATCACGGACTGCTGAAGCTGCACATCGGCGTAAAGCTGGTTGAGCAGCCGCACGCGCGCCAGCGCCAGCCCCAACCGTCGGCCATACGATTGGAACACGGCCATCTGCGCTTCGGAAAAAGTGGTGACCGTGCTCAGTTGGAAGTCGAATACCCCCAGCACTTTGCCATCGGCGAGAAGCGGCACGAGGACGGCCATCTGCATCCCTGCAGCGAGTTGACGCCGACGCTGATCGCCGCTGTCAGGGGTGATGGTCAGCACCTCGCCCGTTCGGATGGCCTCGCTGACGGCGGAAGCAGCCGACAGATCAACCGGCTCACCTGTCAGAACGGTTGCATCCAGCGACTCATAGTACGGCGTGGCACGGCTGCCGGTGCTCTGCTCCACAAGGTAGACCTGTACACGGTCAAAGCCTGATTTTAGGCTGCGCAGGCTCTTGGCGATCAACGTTGGTTCGTCGATGTTGAGCGTGTCGAGTTCGACCAACTCTAACGACCTCATCAAGCTGCGCGTGTCGCGGCTGAACGCCTGCGCGATGCGCTGCTGCGCCGCGCCAAAGATGACGGCGAACTGCCCGATCAAGACGACGATCAGCAGCACCGAGAACAGCGTTGTAAGACGGTTGTCTGCGTTGATGGTGAGGTCGATCACCGGCTGCGACAGGATGACGTAAGTGAACACCCCCATCGTCAGCAGCGTGACGCCGACCGTGACGTTGCGCGACGACAGCAGGCCCGCCACAGCGATCGGCAGCAGGAAGCTGAGCAGCGTGGCAAGGGTTAGCTCAATTTGGAACGCCGCGTTGAGCGTCGCAAAGACAACCAGCGCCAACAGCAGGTTGCGCCCGATGAACACGCGCCCCGTCTGCACCATGTAGCCGATTAGCACAATGAGGACGTAATCGACGACGATGCTCAACACAACCGCCGGCGTCGGCTCGAAAAAGCCGACGACAAGGGGCAGCACCAGCCCCAGCCCCAAGACCACCGACAGCGCGATAGTGTAGCGCAGCAAGTCACGCGCGATGGTCAGTTGATACGGGTCGCGGTAGTCGTATTGCAGGCGGAACAGCGCACGAATGCGATCAAGAAGCATGTGAGCCTCCGTTCGTCCCTTGCATCGCCACGTTGCCTAAGCGGATGGAGAGGTCAGACGTGCCGAGCGCGTCCGCTAGACCCTCCAGCGTGCGTTGGAGCATCGCCTCGAGCGAGTCGCCTGCTTGCAGCTCCGCGATGATCTCGTTGACGCGCTGTTCCTGTATGGTGGCGGCTTGGGCTTCTTCAAACAGACGCGCGTTCTCAAGGCTGATGGCGAGACGCTCTGACACGGTGCGCAGCAGGTCGGTCGTCTCGTTGACGTGGCTCGCATCCGCCAGTTTGACTTGCAGCGCGCCAATCACCTCGCCACGCAGTTCAATCGGCACAGCCACCCAGCGCCCACCCTCCTCCGCTTCTGCTGAGACGGGACGACGGCCCTGCACCGCTTGCACCATGGGCGGCGTCCACGCTGCGCCCGGTGAGAAGCCGTTCGGTTCCAATTTTACCCCAGTCACTGCCCCCCCTGTCCGCACGTATTCTGACCAAATCTGGCGGGTCAACTGGCGGCTGAGTCGTTCAACCTCGCGCAGGTTGACCTCGTTCTCTTGAGACACGCGCCGCATCTGCTGGAGCGTCGTCTGCTGCTCGGCGAGGGTGCGCGTCTGGCGCAGCGCTTGCGAGAAGCCCAACGCTACAACCTTCAGCGTGTTGAGGGCGTCCACCGTGAAAGCGTTGGGGTCAGCGCTGTAGAGGTCGAGCGCGCCGACCACGCGATCTCGATCGAATAGCGGGATGACGGCCTGCACCTGTGCCCCGCCCACCCGCAAGGACGGGTCAGCCGCGCGCAGCGTGTCCAAGCGCAGCGTGATCGTCTCGCCCGAAAGCAACGCCCGCCCAACTGTGCTGCGCGTGTTGATCGGCAGGCGTTGGCCTTGCAGTTTTTCATCCGTCGCAGCGATCAGCGCTGCCTCGTTGGACTGCTGAACAAGATAGACCCCCACGCGCAGCAGGTCGAACTGCTTCTGCAAGCCGCGCGCGGTGTACTGCGCAAGGCTGGCCTCGTCGGTGTAGCCGGCAAGGCTGCTGCTGAGCTGGAGGCTGCGCTGGAGCATGCTGCTCGTTTGGCGGGCGCTCTCAAGGAACACGTCTAGCCGTTCGCGGAAGACGCGCAGCACCAGCGAAGAGACAGCCGCGACGATCAAGATCAGCGCTGTGCCGAGCAGGGCGTTCCCATCTTCTGGTTGAGCGCGGTTCAGCTCTGACCAAAAGACTTGGGCTGGCGCTGCGACTAGGATGACAGCATATGCCCAGCGGCTGTTTATTAGGGATGCCACCAACACAACGATCACCGCGAACGGCACAGATGGCAGCAGCAGCAGGCTCGTAATCCGCAGCGTGAAGATCAGCATGATCACGTCGCTGGTCAACTGCACGGCAAAGCGCCGAACGACCGCCAGCAGCGACAAGCCGACAAGCCCCAAGAACAGCGGCAGGATGGGCGTGATCGGGCGCTGCTCAGCAACCTCCACCAGCAGCAAAAACCCGTTGATGATGAGCGCCATCAGCATCAGCACGCCGATGAGCACGCGCCGCAGCTCATCCACGTAGTTGACGAAAACTTGTGACGTAGAAAGACGACGCTGGTTCATGCCATCTCCTCCATCGCCCGCTTGGGCGGCAGTTGATCGGGTGTGCCTAAGCGGATGCTGACATGGTCTAGCTGCATCAGTTCGCTCAGGCTGCGGGCCGTCTCAGCCAGCATCGCCTCAACGTTGGTGGTCGTTTGAATGCGCGCGCTGATGACGTTGATGAGCGACTCGCGCTGAGCGCTGCTCTGGCTCTGCTCCAACAGGCGCGTGTTCTCGATGGCGAGGCCGAAGCGGTCTGCCAGCTCGTTCACCAGCTCCATCTGCGCTGGGTCAATCACCGCGTCAGGCGGCAGTTCTAGCTCAATTGCGCCAAGCACCTGCCCGCGCGCGCGCAGTGGGATGGCCAGCACCCCATCGGCTGCGTGCGGTCGCCCGGACTGAACAACTGCGTCGATGTGCGGGGACGACACATCCGCGCTCGTCAGCGTGCCGCTGGCGGGGTCATACTCCACGCTGGCAAATTCGCGCTTCTCTTTGAGGTACTCGTTCCAAGCCCGCCCGATGAGGCGCCTGTTCAAACGCTGCACCTCAGTCAGCGCGTTGCGCGCTTGTTCCGCCAGCCGCACGTTCTCGCTCAGCCGCTCGCGCGCCGCTTCAATCTGCTGCACACTGTTGACCACGAGCGCCAGCGCATCGGCCAGCGTGATGAGGTCAGCTAAGTCGCTGCTTGGGCTGCGCTGGCTGCTCTGCAAGTCGAGCACGCCCAAAACGCGCTGGCCGAAGTGCATCGGCACGGCGATCTGTGACTGCATGCCGGGCAGCAGCGCGGCCCCCTCCACAAGGTTACCGTCTATGATGCGCGTCTGAATTGTGCCTGAGAGCGCAGCCTGCCCCACCGGCGACACATCGCCCACCGTGAAGCGCCCCTGCTCGCTGGTGCGCATCACGCCAACGCTTTCAGCCAGCTCAGCGTACAGGCCTTTGTCGTCGATGAGATACACCGCAGCGGATTCAAACTGCGAGTAATTCGTTTGAATGAGCTTTAGGCTGTCGGTCAGCGTCTGATTGAGCGAGCGGGTTTCGCTGCTCAGGCGGGTCAGCTCGCTGATGATCTCAGCAAAGCGAGTGCGTTCGCCACTGACTGCGCGCTGCTCTTCGAGTTGGGCTACATCGAACAAGCGCAAATAGAAGAAGCCGATCACCCCGGTTCCGGTTAGAACCAAGACCGAGCCGAGTATCTCCTCAACGGAGAGGGTTCCCGGGTCAGCGATCAACAGCATGGTGCAGAAGATGATGGTGAAGATGCCGCCCCACTGGTTGATGAGCAAGAACCCCAAAAAGGCAGCAAGCGGAAACGCGGTCACAAATGTGACGTTGTCAAAACTTTGATCGGGCGTGACGAGCACCAAAATGCCTGTTACCAACAAGACGCTCAGCACCAGCGCGATCCCTGCCGCCATGAGGCGCTTGACATGAACCAGCGCCAGCGTTGCAAGCGCCAGCACAACAACGCCGCCGTACACGATCAGCAGGTCGGGCCGCTCTGCCAAAGCGACCAACGCGATGACGCGCGGCGCATCCGGGGCAGCGCTGGGCAGCACCCACTCTGGGACGAAGAGCACGTAAGCGAACGTGACGATCACCGCCGCGATTTGCAAGATAGCGATGTAGCGCGCGCGGTTGCGCTCGACTAAGTTCGCGTACTGAGGAAATTCGAACACGCCCTCTATTCTGCGGATCACAGGATCAGCCTTTCTTCTCATCAGGGGTGACGCCAAGGCGAATGCGCGCGCGTGACGCGCCGAATGCGGTTGTCAGGGCTTGCAGCGTTGTCTTGATGATCGCATCCATCTCTGTTTGCTGCTGGAGGGTCATGGTTAACTCCGCGGCGCGCGCCTTCACACTCAGTTGGCGCTGCGCTCTGCGATAAGCCAGCACGTTTGACAGGAGCAGCGCCGTTTCGTTGGCGAACTGCTGAAAGATGTTGAAGGCCGCCGAGTTGTAGGCATGCGGCTGCGCACTGCCCAACTCCAGCACACCAAACGGCCCCGTTTGCATGATGAGCGGATAAGCAACCAGTGAGCGGATGCCTGCTGCCTGTGGGTAGTTCCACGCGGGGTCAGTGGCCAAGTCGTGAACGATGATGGGCGCGGCGTCCAAGAAGGCTTCATGATAGGGGGCGCTGCTGCCGTCCTCGCTGCGCCGCCCCTCTGGGGTGATCGTAGCAGCGCCATCACGCCACAGCGCGGCCTGCTGCAGGTGCGCTTGGTCACCGCGCCGCAGATACAGCGCAACGTAGTCGAACGGTTCCAGCGCCCGCGCTGAGTCCAGCACGATTTGCAGCGCCTGCGCCAGCTCGGTATCGGCGGGAATGCGGCGGGCGTAGGCGTTGATCTTTTGCAGCTGATCAGCATGGCGTTGGCTCTGCACCTGTAAGCGCAAGCGCATCACAGCAGCGGCCACTTGTACGATGACCACGCGCAGGTAGTCTAAGCGGGTGGAGTCCGGCAGCGCATGGGGTGCGCCGAAATCGAACCCGATGGAGCCTATCAGGGCGTTTTGTGCGTCCACAAGGGGCAGCAGCAGCAGGCTCCTAGCGCCCACTTGCAGCAGAATCTGCCGTAGGTCATCGCTGATGATGGGGCTGGTGGTGACGTCGTCAATCAATAGGTCGCCGCGGGTGCGGCGCAGGATGGCCGTCGGGTTTGTGCTGTCATCGGGAAGTTCTGTGCCGAGCATCGGCGTGGGGGGGTGCTCGGCGACGAGGGTTGCTGCGCCGCTCACTTCGTGAATGCGGACGATGCCGACGTGATCGGCATTGGCGAACGTTTGCAGCGGCTGCGCCACCGCCTTGAGCAGCCCTAACTCTGTCGATTCGCTGATGATCGCCTCGTTGATGACAGTCAGCAGCTTTAGGCCTTGCTCATGAACAGTGGGCGCGTGATCCATCGGCAAATCAGACATCAGGGTATTCCTCAAGATAAAATAGACGATCTAAGCTACTGCCACTCCCACACTTGCTCGCCGGCCAGCAACCGCCGAATTTGATCGGGGAAGCGATCCGGGTCAAGCGGTTTGCCGAGGAAGCCGTCAAAGCCGGCTTTCTGAGCGCGGCGCATGTCGTTTTCGCTGGCCTCAGCTGTCACCGCACACACAATCGTATCTTTCAGACGGGGGTTGGCGCGCACTTTTTGCAGCGCCTGATAGCCGTCCTCATAGGGCAGACGGATGTCCATCAGGATGAGGTCAATGCGCGGGAGCGTCTCGGCAAACTGCACGACCTGCCAGCCCGATGTTTTCCACTCGCAGCGCTGCACTCCCATAAATGCTAACATCCGAGCGATGAGCACGAAATTAGGCACGTTGTCTTCTACTACCAGAACGTGCGCTTCGCTCGGGTCAATCGGCTTTATCTTGGCCATGGCTGTTTTTGCCTTATCTGCGAATATACTTCATCATTTCATCAACGAACGAATCAATATTGATGGGCTTACTAATGTAGCCGTCACATCCCGCAGCAAGGATCATCTCACGGTCGCCTGCCATCGCCAGCGCCGTCAGCGCGATGACCGGCACATGCGACAGTTCGGGCGTCTCACGGATTTGGCGCGTCGCCGTCAGCCCGTCCACACCGGGCATGCTGATGTCCATCAGAATGGCATCCGGTGGGTTGGCGAGGGCTTTCTGCAAGCCAAGCGGGGCGCTGTCTGCTTCATCGACAACAAATCCCTCCGCCATCAAGATACGGCGTACTAACATTCGGTTGCTTGGCTCATCGTCAATGTACAGGATGTGCATCAGCCCAGCCTATCGGTGTTTCTGTCAGTTCTAAACAGATTATAGCGCGTTACAGCATTCAAAACACTCATCAATTGTCAAGATTCTTTACTTTTCTTCAATGACCTCAACGCTTGGGCTTTAACGGTTCAGCGTGGCCAACCGCAGCGGCTCGGCGTTGACCTGTTCGAGCGTCTGCCAGTTGTAGACGTATACCCCCAGTTGATAGCTGCCCGCTGGCAGCTCGTCCCACGGCAGAGAAGCATAGGTGCAGGCGCGCGGGCGCTGCTCTGGCAGGCCGGCATCCTGCGCGGCCACAGGCTGACCGTCTGCGTTGAGCAGTCGCAGCGAATACGAGTAGCCGCTGCGCGGCAGGTCGGGCACATCCCAGACGAGCGCCACGCGCAGTTGTTCATCGGCGTGCAAGCGCGGCGCATAGAGCGCGATGGGGCCGGTGTCTGCGTTCGACACCTCGGCGAGTGGCAAGTCATCGACGGCCGGGCGCAAGTAGAAGCGCAGGCGCACGTCAGGGCGATCGAGCAGCGTGCCGCACTCGGCGAACTGCGTCGCGAGGATGTAGTTCACCACGCCAGAACGGTTCGTCGTCGGCAGATCCGGGATGACCGCCGTCCACACGCCGCTGACCCCGTCGAACACGGGCAGCGCCTCGCGCAAGTAGCTGTTGTCGTCGGTTTTGAGCGAGAGGTTCATCAGCTCGAACTGCTCGGCGCGGCGCACCGGCAGGCCGCGGAAGAGGTAACCGTTAGGGAAGAGTTGAAACGGCTCAAAGCCCGGCTGAGCGATGTGGATGATCAGCGCGTCGTCGGGGGTCGCTTGGGCGCGCACGATGTCCATCGCTTGGTACATGCCGCGCGCCGGGGCGCGGTACACCTGCCCGAACAAGCTGCCGACAAACTGCGGGTTGAAGCTCTGGCCTGCGCCGACGAGGGCAATTAGGCCGACGAGCGCGCCCCCGGGCCACCCGCGCCGATCAGCCACGCGCAGCGCCAGCGCCCCCACCAACGCCAGCGCCGGCAGCAAAAAGATCAAGTAGCGCAGGTGCACCATGAAGGGGATGCGCGCGTTGACCCCCACCACCAGCGCCAGCGAGACCACCACCCAGCACGCGATGAGCATCAACGGCGTGGCGAAGAGCTTGCGCGGCGGCTGCCAGCGCCACCCAACGAGCAGCAAGCCCACCACCATCAACACAATCAGCGCGTTGCCGTTCGCCGCGGTGGCGAAAAACGACGGCAGAAACTCCGCGGCCGTCATGGACGTGTTGTGGCGCGTGACCTCGCCTGCGCCGCGCTGCGCAACCTGAAGCGTGTTGCCCAACCACGGCACGAACAGCAAGCCGCCCACGGCCATCGCCCCCACCGTCTGCCACCAGCGGCGCGCCGCGCGGTAGTTCAGCAGGTGGTAGGCCCCCAAGACCGCCCCCATCGCCAGCGCCAAGTAGTGCGTGTAGACCAGCCAGCCCAGCGCCAACGCCAGCGCCGCGTACCAGCCCCAACGCGGCTGCGCCTGCTGATGGATGCGCCAGTAGAGCCACACGACAATCACCGTCAGCGCGACGAATTGAGTGTAAGCGCGCGCCTCGTGCAGATAGTCGATGAAGAACGCCCCCGTGCCCAGCAGCGCCGCCGCATAGAGGCCAACACGCCGCCCAGCCATGTCCGCCCCCAGCCGATACAGCCACGCCACCGCCACGATCCCCCACAGCAGGCTGAACGCCCGCACGGAGTACGGCGTGCCCCCCACCCAATCGCCCCACGCCTTCAGCTCGATATGATACAGGACGCCCATGCCGCCGATGTCGTCGGTGATCGTGCGTTCGATCACACCGCCATAAGTCAGCGGCCCATCGACCAGCCCCGCGTTGCGCATCGAGAGGTATTCATCGGTGAAGAGCAGATCATAATTCAGCAGGCGCGCGCCCAGCAGCGTAACCGCGATCAGCAGCGCGGTCATCCACGCCAAGTAACGACGTTGCAGCATAGCCAACCCTCATGTGTACGGGGGCTATGATATAACGAAAAGCGCAGCGAAATGTAGAGGTGTGGCGCGCTCTTCTCGCAGACTAGAAGAAGCCGCGCCGACCGAAGCGCTCTTCCTTCCACGGGTCGCCGTCGTTGTGGTAGCCGCCTTGCTCCCAGAAGCCGGGCTTGTCCACTTGGCTGAACTCAAGGCCGCGCAGGAACTTGGCGCTCTTCCAGAAATAGCGCTTGGGGACGAGCGTCCGCAGCGGCGCGCCGTGGTCGGGCGTCAACGGCTCGCCGGCATATTTGTAGGCTAGCAGCACGTCGTCTTCCATCATGGCCTCAATCGGCAGGTTGGTCGTGTAGCCGTGGTCGCAGTGGGCGATGACGAACTTGGCGGTAGGCTTGACCCCGAACAGCTTCACGAACTCTTTGAACGGCACGCCCTCCCACGTGGTGTCAAATTTGCTCCAGCGCGTGACGCAGTGGATGTCGGCGGTAACGGTCTTGGTGGGCAGTTTGAGGAATTCGTCCCACGTCCAGCGCATTTCGCGCTCAACCTCCCCCCACACGCGCAGATCCCACGTGGCAGGGTCAAATGGTGGGTTTGGGCCATACGTCAGCACCGGAAACCCCGTCGTTAGCGACTGGCCGGGCGGCAGGCGGTTGCTCTTGCGCATCTCGGTCTCTTGTTTACGACGGCTCAGCAGATCGTCAAACAGGCTCATGATGTGTTCCTTGTTGCTCAAATGATGCGATGATTATAGAGCAGGCGGTTGAGAAACAGATGAGGATGCGTCGGTCAGCAGGCGCTCAAACGCGCGCTCATAGGCGGCGCGCATGGCTGCCACGCTGAAGCGCTCGGCCACGTGGCGGCGCGCGGCCTGCCCCATTTGCGCCCGCAGGGCTGGATCGCGCAGCAGCAGCAGCGTGTAGAGCGCGAGCGTCGTCACGTCGCGCGGCGGGACGAGATAGCCCGTCTCGCCGTCGAGCACCGTCTCAGACGGGCCGCCCGCGTTGGTGCTGACGACCGGCACGCCGCAGGCCATCGCCTCAAGGTTGGCGATGCCCAAGCTCTCGAAGTGGCTGGCGCAGACCACGACATCTGCCGCGTGGTAGACGGCCTCCACGTCGTGGCGGAAGCCGATGTAGTGCAGCCGGTCGCGCAGGATCGAATCGTTGGCCGCAGCTTGCAGCGTTGCGTCGCGCAGTTTGGCGTCCGCGGCCACGCCGAACGCATCTTCCCCGGCCACGATGAAGCGCGCCTCAGGGATTTGCAGCGCCACTTGACGGGCGACATCTTGAAACACATCGTGCCCTTTGACGCGCTGAAAGCGGGCGATCATCGCCACAACAGGGGCATCAGGCGCGATCTTGAGCGCTTGACGCAGCGCGGAGCCGTCGCCCGGCTGAAAGCGCTGTGTGTCGATCCCGCTGTAGATCACGGGGATTCGTTCGGGCGGCATGAAGGGCGGCTTGCCGAGGAAGCCCGCGCGGATGCTATGCGAGCGCGCCACAGTGGGCAGCGCACGGAAGAAGTCGCGCTGCCACGGCCACGGTCGAAACCACCAACCATGCACCGTCCACACTAGCGGCACACCGACGCGCGCCGCCGCCCCGGCCACAAAGGGCAGGCTGTGATAGTCGGCGTGGATGAGGTCGATGTGCTGGTCACGCAGCAGGCGCGCGATCCGCCCCACGACGGGCAAGCGCGTCCAGACGGGCGGGTAAAAGAGGGTCGTCGCCCCGCGAAACGGCACGATGTGCACCGGCCAGCCCGACGCCTGCCACCGCTCGCTGAGCTTGCCCGCGCGCGGCAGCATCAGGTGCGGCGTGTAGCGCTCGGACGGCAGGGACTGCGCCAGCGTCAGCAGGTCAGTTTCGCCTCCGCCGAGGCCGGTGTACCACGTGGAGAAGAGGATGCGTTTCATGGGGCTTATCATACCGCACGGCAGGCGCAAAGTCAGGCGAGCGTTGCCGTGCAGCGCACGCGCACCCGCATCACATCGCCACCAAGCGCGCCACGAGCGCGGGCAGGCTGTGACTAGCCACAACCGCCGCCCGCAAGTCCGCGCCGATCTGCTGGCGCTGAGCAGACGACATCGCCATGAGCGCGCGCAGCCGCTCGCGCAGGCCGTCTACGTCGGCGGGGTGCGCCACGCGCAGCGCAGCGTGATGACGCCCCAGCAGATCGTTGAACCCGTCCGACGCGACGATCGTCGGCAGGCCGCAGGCCATCGCCTCCAGCGCGGCTTTGTCGAACAGCCCCGGCGGCGAGAGGTTGACCGCCGCGTGCGAGCGGCGCGCCAGCGCGATGACCTGCTCCGGTGAGAGCGCGCCGGTCAACTGCGCAGGGAAGCAGCGGGCAGGGTTGGCGGCCTGCTCGCGCACGGCTTGGGCGTAGGCCGCGTCATCTGCCGTGAGCGCGTCCCCCACCAGCGCCACCCGCGCCGGCAGATCGACCGTGGCGGCTAGCAGGGTTGTCTGATGCTTGATGGGTGAGAGGCGCGCTACGTGCAGCACTTGGAACGGCTCCGGCGCGGGGTCGGCGGCGGGCGCGTACAGGGCAGTGTCGATCCCGTGGCCGACGACGCGCAGCTTGGGCGTTGAGAAAGGGAAGCTGTCCGCAGAGGCGGTGACGACCTGCCACGCGACGCGCTCCGCGAGTTGCAAGAGGCGGTGGTTCTGGCGATGGGTGTACCACAGCAGGATGGGCACGCGCGCAGCCTTGAGCAGCGGCGCGCCCATCACGGCGAACAGCGGCATCATGTGGGCAAAGCAGCGCGCGTAGCGCTTGCGCCGCAGCAGCCCTGTGAGGATCGCGTAGAAGCGCAGCGCGCGCGCCGGCTCGCTCAGGCCGCGTTCCTTGCCGACAGAGTAAACGCGCACGTTCGGCGCGGTGGCCAGCCGTCCGGCCCGCATCGTCACCACGTCGAGCGTCTCATAGTGCTTGGCCAGCTCGTTCAGCCAGCGCGTCGTGAAGCCCAAGATCGGGTCGTCGGCGTCGGTGGCGAGGTTGAACACGAGCAGATGGCTCATGCGCCGCCCTGCGCTGCGAGGAAGGCCTCATACTCCTCGGCGGTGGCTTCTGTTCCGTTGGTGATCGTCTTCTCGAGGATGTTGTGGTTGCGGTCAAGCGCCAGTTCGATCTCCACTTGGAAGGGGCAGCGCTGCCCGCGCGCCAGCTTGCGCACGAAGAAGCCTTCGCCGTCGTCGCTGCGGCTGAGTTCGTTCATCGTGTCGATGCGCACCTTGAGGATCTCGTTGCAGGCCTTCGGCTTGACGTAGAGCACCAGCGCCCGATCTTTCGGCGGGGCGGGCGCGAAGAGGCGTTTGAGAAATTGCATGGGGCGGTCTCCCTCATCGCTTTGTTTATGGCCCTATCATAGCAGATTGCGCGGCGCACAGCAGCACGACAGCGCACGCCCTGTCCTACTCCAAACTCACCTCCCATCCCGCTTCAAGCGGCACAGCCACCCACAGCGGACGGATGAGTTCATAGTTGCAGTCGCCGTCGACGCTGAGGGCAGCGCGCAGCGTGACCGTGCGCACTGCTTCATCGCGCTGCTGCGTGAGCGTGTGATTGGCCGTGCAGCCCACCCCATAGCTCCACAGCCCAACGAGCGTGCGCCCGCCGCTAAAGTCGAACGCTTGACGTTGAACGGGGCGGCGGCAGTGTTCCGATTGGTCGATCTCGTTGTAGAGGCGCGTTAGATCAGCCTCTGAGCGCAGCACAAAGGGCGTGTCGCGGCGTTGATAGGCCGCCTCAAAACAGACCCCCACCATGACTGCCCGCGCGTCCTCCAGCCCATCGAACGGGTCAGGCGTGGCGGTGGGCGCGCGCGTGGCGATGGACACGCGCGGCAGAGTCGGCGGCGGCAGTTCCGCGACAGGCAGCGTCAGGTTACAGGCGGCAAGCAGCAGTCCGATGCCCCACAGAGCAAACGCGCCCCTCATGCTTGAACCTCGCGTCGCATCCACATCAAAAACATGCTACACTGTCCTAAATTTATTGATGCATCTTGTGGCCTATTGTGGCGCAAAACAGGTCAGGTTGGAACTATGCGCATCCTCGTCATCTCTGACATTCACGCCAATTTAACGGCCTTCAAGACCGTGCTAGACGACGCGCGCGGCCAGTGGGACTTTGTGTGGTGCTTGGGGGACGTCGTCGGCTATGGGCCTGACCCCAACGAATGCGTAGACCTGCTCAACACGCTGCCGCACTTGTGCCTTGCGGGCAACCACGACTGGGCCGCGCTGGGGCGCTTGGACGTGCGCACCTTCAACACCGACGCGCGCCGCGCCGTCGAATGGACGCAGGAGACGCTCAAGCCTGAGGCCGTGGCCTATCTGGAGGCGCTGCCAGTGACCTTTGTCATCGGGCAGTACACGCTCGTTCACGCCAGCCCGCGCGAACCCGTTTGGGAGTACATCCTTGAGCCGCTAGTGGCTGCCCTCAACTTCGGCCACTTCGAGACGCCCTACTGCCTCGTCGGGCACACCCATCAGCCGGTGATCTACGAACAGGTCAGCGTCAACGGGGACACCGTCCCACGCGAGCCGCGCTACCGCCAGCCGTTCACGCTCAACGGCAAGCGCCAGATCATCAACCCCGGCAGCGTCGGCCAACCGCGCGACCAAAACCCCGACGCCGCCTATGCGCTCGTCGACCTCAGCGCCAACACCTTTGAGCATCGCCGCATCCCCTACGACGTGGCCGACGTGCAGAAGCGCATGCGCCAGCACGGCATGCCTGAACGCCTGATTGCGCGCTTGGAGCATGGTTGGTAGATGACCGAGCGCTTGCAAGACGATGCCAACGTCAAAACTCAGTACTACCTCGCACAGGTCTATCGGCTGGCTGATTTCGACCAAGACAGCGACTACATCACCACCTCGGCCCTCGCCGACGCGCTGATGGTGACGGCCCCCGCCGTTAACCGCACTGTCAACCGGCTGAAAGAAGCTGGCCTGCTGGAGCATGAGCCGTACCGCGGCATCCGCTTGACAGAGAAAGGCCGCCGTGAAGCCCTGCGCTACCTGCGCGTGCAGCGCATCGCTGAGGTCTTCTTGACTAAAGTCATGGGGTTAGACTGGGCCAGCGCCTACGAAGAGGCCACCGCGCTGAGCCTCTCGCTGAGCGATGCGATCGTCCAGCGCATGAACGAAATGGCTGGCGAGCCGCGCTACTGCCCGCACGGCGAGCCGATCCCAAGCGCGGACGGCCAGATCGAAGCGATGAACGATCAGCCGCTTGCGGACACCCCGGCTGGCCAAAAGGTGCAAGTCACGCGGATGCGCACGCGCGACAGCGACCGGCTGCACTACATCGCCGCACTAGGGCTGCTGCCCGGCGCGCCGCTCGAAGTGCTGCACGCCGCCCCGTTCAACGGCCCCATGCAGCTTCGCGTCAAGAACGAGTACCGTATTGTTGGCCACAACCTCGCTGAGCTGGTGCGCGTGCGGCCACTGGCCAGCGACTGAAGGCTTGCTTAGAAACTGACCACAACCCCTGTGAAACTCGGCACAATGGGGGCAGCCGTCTGCTCTTGATTGATGAGGATAGTCATGGCCGATCAACGCCGCCACGAAGCCAACCCGAACCCGTCCTTTTTCAAGCGGTTGGGCATGCCGCAGCTTCCGCCCCCGTGGGGGCTGGGCGACGTGTTTACGCTGTTGATCGTGCTGGCGCTGGCCATGCTGCTGGTGGCAGGGGGCGTCGCCAGCGTCAACAGCGCTGACCCTGCGCTCGTGACGCCGATTGCGCTGGCGGTGGGGTGGGGCGTCGGCGGCTTCTTGGTGATCGCTTATGTATGGCTGACGCGCCGCCGCACCCCTGAGGACTGGCAGGCGCTGCGCCTAGAGCGCGGGCTGCTGCCGCTGCCGCTGCTGCTGTTGATGGGCGTGGCCGTGGGCGCAACCGTGGACACGCTGGCCGGGCTGGCCAACGGCGCGTTCAGCCCCATTGCAGAGCTGCGCGGGCTGCGCTTGAACGACGGCGGCCAACTGTTGTTAGGCATTGTGCTGGTGTGCGGGGTGCTGCCCGCGGCGCACGGGCTGGCGTTCACGGGGGTGATGCTGCCGGCGCTGCGCGTGCGGCTGGGGCCGCGCTTGGGCCTGCTGGCGACGGCGGCGCTCTACACGGCGTATCACTTCCTCGTTTTTGGCAGCACGCTCAACCCGAGCGATCAATTCTGGTACGGCGTGTTCGTCCCATTCATGACGATGCTCAGCGTGGCGGCGCTGCGCGTCCGCACGGCCAGCACGCTGGGCGCAATCGTGGCGCTCAGCGGCGTGGGGATCATCGCGCTGGTGCTGGCGCTGCTGGTGAGCTGAGGGGCGTATTGCAGCCGTCAGGGGACTATCCCTTGCATCCCCTTTCATTCTCGTTTACAACTATCACGCTTCCTGCGTAAGCATCCCATTGAAGCAGTGGCAAGGAGTGCCTAAACATGGGTCAAAATTATGGTAAGCTGGGCAAGCGGCGCAGCAGCGGCGGCTTTCAGTGGTTCGTGCTGGGCTTCTTGCCGGGCATCTTGTGCGGCGGGTCGGTGATCTTCGCAGCGCTCTTCTTCGGGCCGCTGGGCGACCTGCGCGAGCCGCTGCCCACCTACACCCCCGCGCCGCGCATCGTGGAGGTGGTGACTGCCACGCCCGATCCTGACCAGCCTTCACCGACGCCCTTCGTGGTGACCGCCACGCCGGACACTTCAGCGGTGGTCTTAGCGCCTTCTGCCACCCCGACGCCCGATCCGGCGGTGATCGCCACCGACACCGCCGCGACTCAGATCGCCCTCACCCCGGGCCTAACCTCCCCAAACCAAGTGGAACAAGTCGTCGCCCCCAACGTGCCGAACCCGACCGTTGCCAATCAGGCTGTCGCGGACATCCCGCCGCAGTTGGCCAGCATCGTCACAACGATGGTCACGATCCCCGCGGGGACGTTCACAATGGGCACTAGCCCGCTGCAAGTGCTGGAAGCGGTCGATCAATGCCGCAACCGCGACGGCGGCCTGTGCGAGCCGTCGATGGGCCAAGACGCCAGCCCTGAGTTCCAAGTGTCGCTCGACAGCTTCCAGATGGAGATCACCGAGGTCACGTTTGGCCAATACGTGGCCTTCTTGAACTACCTGCGGTCGCAGGGGGTGAGCCACTTGAACGGCTGCGGTGGCTTCCCCTGCATTCAGACCGCCAACGAAGTTGCCACCCGTGAGATCACGTTTGACAGCCAGAACTACAACGTCGCGCCCACGCTGTTGAACTACCCCGTTTACGCGGTGACGTGGTACGGCGCGCAGGCCTACTGCCGCGCCATTGGCCGCCGCCTGCCGACGGAAGCCGAGTGGGAATACGCCGCGCGCGGAACCGACCGCCGCTACTACCCGTGGGGCAACAACTGGAGCGAGGCGCTGGCGCGCACCAGCCGCCCGCGCGGCCAAGACCCCGGCCCGCGCCCTGTTGGCAGCTTCCCCGCCGGGGCCAGCCCTTTCGGCCTGCTCGACATGGCGGGCAACCTCTCAGAGTGGGTCAACGACTGGTACAGCGAGACGATCTACAGCCAGTACGCTAGCCTGCCGCAGCCGATTGTAAACCCGCAGGGGCCGCCGATTGCGCTGCAAAAGGTGCTGCGCGGCGGCAACTGGGACGCAGTGCCCTTCTTCGCGCAGACCATGATCCGCACGAGCTTTGCGCCCGCGCCCGACCGCATCAACGACGACTACTCGCGCTCAGTTGGTTTCCGCTGTGCGGCCGACGTGAACCCCACCGCGACGAACAGCGGCTTCGGCGCACCCGCAGCAGGCGGCGCGCCCAACCCCGCCACGCTCGGCACGGACAATCTGCCCGGCGCGGGGTCTTTCGGCACAGTGCCGGAGCTGCAACCCACCCAACCGACTGAAGGCTCACGCGGGTAAGCCCCCCGCCAACGATTGACAGCCCCAACTAAACGCCCGGCCTACCCGCCGGGTTGTTTTTTTACGCGCGCGAAGCCGCTGCACCAAGCCGCACAAGTTCTAACTTAACCGAGCTGAAAACGGACTGTGTTCAGCGTATCAAAGTGAAATTGACCACCATCGTAGACTTGCAGCGCACAAGTCTGGTACAAAGAAAAGCGTCTATTGGCCGCAGGGTGAGAGCTGAAGGCCAACAGACGCTGATCGTTAACTGGAATCCTACGACAGATTCCGCAAAAACTCAAAGGAGTAAGGTTTATGTTGTCTCGTAAGGTTTGGCTGACGGGGTTTGCTGCCCTACTGACGCTGGCAGTTTTGCCGACGGCCGCTCAAGAACGGCGCGTGCTGAACATCTACTCGGCGCGGCATTACGGCGCGATCGAGCAGGCGTTTGACCGGTTCACCGAGGAAACCGGCATCGAAATCCGCGTGTCGCAGGGGTCGCCGCAGGCGCTGTTGGAGCGGCTGCGCGCTGAAGGCGAGTTCAGCCCCGCCGACATGTTCCTGTCGATCGACGCCGGCACGATGATGATCGCCAAGCAGGAGGGCTTGCTCCAGCCGATGGATGTGGCGCTGGTGGAGGGTCAGCTTGAAGAAGGCATGTATGACCCGGAGGGCTTCTGGTTTGCGCTGTCGAAGCGGGCGCGCAGCTTCATGTTCAACCCGGCCACGGTTGACCCCGATCTGCTGGTGGATTACGCGAGCCTTGCCGACCCGATCTTCAAAGATCGCCTGTGCTTCCGGCCGGGGGCGCACATCTACACGATCTCGCTCGTGAGCAGCCTGATCTACAACCTCGGCGAGGAAGAGGCCGAGCGCATCGTGGCCGGCTGGGTGGCCAACAACCCGCGCTACATCGACAGCGACACGCGCATCATCGAGACGATTGAGGCGGGCGGCTGCGACGTGGGCTTGACCAACCACTACTACCTCGCGCGTAAGCTGAACGAAAACCCCGACTATCCGGTGCAGTTCAAGCCCGCCAACCAAGAGACCACCGGCGTGTTCTTCAACGTGAACATCGTCGGCGTGACGGCAGCGGCGGTCAACGTCGATGAAGCCGCCGAGTTCATCCGCTACTTCAGCACGGTGGAAGGTCAGAGCGGCGAGCCGATCGGCTTCCCCGGCAGCAACTACGAATACCCGGCCAACAGCGCCGCCGAGCTGAACGAGATCATTGCGGGCTTTGGCGAGGTCGTCTTTGACATGGGCTTCCCGCTGGCAGAGTACGCGCAGTATCAGGCGCTGGCGGTTGATTTGATCAACCGTGTGGGCTACGGCCTGCGCGAGAATTAATCACAGGGACAAGGCTTGCCTTGTCCGAGGCCTGCGCTGTCTGTCGAATCGTGAGAAAGCGGACAGCGCAGGCGCTGACCTCACCACCAACACCGTTCATTAGATGACTGGTTAAACGATGACCCCACTCAACCCATCCTTGCTACCGCTGCCTGTGCGTCGCGTGTCGTTCTCGTGGTCGCTGCTGCCACCGCTGTTGATCGCAGTGCTGATCCTGATCCCGTTGGGGATCTTGGTGCTGCAACTGCTCGCGCCGGATTGGGCGCTGTGGCGCAGCTTATGGGAGACAGTGCTGCCGACCATGCTGCTGAACACCCTGACGCTGGTGCTGGGGGTGGGGGTGGGGACGTTCCTCATCGGGACGGCGTTCGCGTGGCTGGTCAGCGCGTATGAGTTCCCGCTGCGCTGGCTGCTGGAGCGGGCGCTGATGCTGCCGCTGGCCGTGCCGACCTTCGTCATGGGGTTCATCTTCATGGCGACGTTCGACTTTGCCGGGCCAGTGCAGACGTGGTGGCGCGCTACGTTCGGGCGAGACGCCGCCTTCCCCAACATCTACAGCGCGGGCGGCGTGATCATCGTCATGACGCTAGTGCTCTACCCCTACGTTTACGTGCTGGCGCGGGCGGCCTTCGCCGAACAATCCGCCAACACTGTAGAGGCAGCGCGCGTCATGGGCTACTCGCGCATGCAGACCTTCTTCCGTTTGGTGCTGCCGATGGCGCGGCCTTCGCTCGTGGCGGGGTCGATCTTGGCCATGATGGAAGCCATGACCGACTACGGCACGGTCAAGTTCTTCAGCTTTCCGACGTTGAGCGAGGGCGTCGTGCGGCTGTGGGAGGGGCGGCTCGACCGCGAGGCGGCGATTCAGCTCGCGTCGCTGCTGCTGTTCTTCGCGCTGGCGATGTTCGTGTTCGAGCGTGCGCTGCGCGGGCGGGCGCGTTACTATCAACAGGGGGGCGGCAGCAAGGGGCGGCGGCCGGCGCGCCATCGCCTGCGCGGGATCAACGGGCTGCTGGCCGCGGGAGCATGCCTGCTGCTGTTGAGCGTAGCCTTCCTGCTGCCGACGGCGCAGCTTATCGCATGGACAGTGGAAGAGATCAACCGTCAGACGGTGGGCGGCTGGCAGAACACCTACTTCACCTACATCGGCAACAGCGTCACGTTGGCCAGCACGGCGGCCTTTTTCGTCGTGTTCTTCGCGGTGATCGTCGCGCACGGCGTGCGCTCGACGAGCCAGCGGCGCGGTCGGCGGGTGGCGCGCTGGGTCGCCCGTTTGGTGACGTTGGGCTATGCCATGCCGGGGGCGGTGGTGGCGGTGGGGGTGCTGCTCTTCCTCTCGCCGATCGACCTGAGCATCAACCAGTGGGCGCGCGATCTGGGCTTGCAGCGCCCGGGCCTCATCCTCACGGGGACGATGACCGGCTTGATCTACGCCTACATCGTGCGCTTCATGAGCGTAGGCTACAACAGCGTCGAATCAAGCCTCGACAAGATCACCCCTAACATGGAGCACGCGGCGCGCACGCTCGGGGCGCGCCCGTTGGGCATCCTCTGGCGCGTGCACCTGCCGCTGATGAGCGCCGGGATCGCAGCGGGGGCGCTGCTCGTCTTCGTGGACGTGATGAAGGAACTGCCCGCCACGCTCATGCTGCGCCCCTTCGGCATGGACACGTTGGCGCTGTGGGCCTACTTCCTCGCCAGCGAGTCGTTCTGGCAGGCGGCGGCCCTGCCGTCGATCACCGTTCTCGCCGTCGGCGTGATCCCGGTGCTGCTGCTGATGCGCGTGGGCGAACGGCGATAAATGCGGGCGACGCATGCGTCGCCCCTACTATGCAACTCGCCACTTTCAACCGTGGGCGAGGCGCGCTTTCCCCCTACGCTGACGCGGGTTCTACCGCGCCTCACACCGCAGCTTCAGATCGCCGTTGCCGGCCACCGGCGGCCCAAGCCGCACCACTGCCCCGCGGAAGTGGCTGTAGGGGCCGGGCAGGATGTCGACGCTGGCGGCAGCCTGCCCCACGTTGACCTGCGTGAACCACCCTCCATCCGCGCGGAAGGCCTGCACGCTGACGGCAATCCCGCTCAAGTCGAAGGTCACGGGGCCGCCGCCCACGTTCTGCACCAATTGCGCCGTCACACGCGCCGGGCGGTTGACCTGCATCGGCTTGGTGATCAGCACAAACGACGTCTGATCGCTGCTGGCGTCAAAATCAGGCGCGAGGCTGTTGAGGCCACCTTGAACGCTGCTGGCGATGGATGCCGCCCCTTGAGCCGCCTGATTTGCCATGCAGTTCGGAGAGGGCAGGCCGGTCTGCGGGTCGATAGGACAGCCGGAGCCTGTGACCGGGATCACCACGCACGCCTCGGGCTGAAGCGCGAAGTTCTCCACATCCAGCGCGCCGAAGCTGACGCCGCCCGCCAAATCGCCGATCTTGAAGGCTGGGTCAGGCGTTTGTAGGACGAGCGCGCCGAGGTTGGCAGGTTGCTCCAGCGTGCCGCCGAGCGCCTGAAAGCCTAACACCACCCCGATGATCGGCATGACGCTGCCATCGCCCGCGATCGGCATCTCTGGCATGACGCTGCCATCAGCAAACAAATCAACCGGCATGACGCTGCCATCGCCCAGCAGCAGGCCGGTGTTCAGCACCAGCGTCGGGCGCTCGGGGGACGGCTCCACACTGCCATCGCCGAACAGCAGTTCAAAGCTGCCGCTTGGCGGCTGCTCGACGCGGACGGAGCCATCGCCCAACCGCGTGACAAGGAGCGACGGCAGCGACGAATCAGGCGGGGTGAGCAGCGCGGCGCTGCCGTCCGAGGTGTCGCTCGGCGTGGGCGCGAACAGCTCAAAGCCGAAGGTGGGCACGCCCAACAGGTCGGTGAGCGGGCCGTTGAACTCTGGGATGGCGAAGGGGCTGCCTGCGCTGGTCGATTCGCCGGGCAGGCAGTTAATCACCGCCCAGCCAAGGGAGTCGCTCTTGAACGAGACGTAGTACACGCCCACGCCGAGGTTGATGATGTTGTTCGACGACGCAGGATAGGCGCTGTTCAAGACGGCCCCCGTGCCCCCGGAGAAGTCGTAGATGTAGACTTCGGTTGTGCCTTCGTTCCCCATCAGGTTGAAGATGAACTTCGACGGCACGTTGACGATCAAGCGCTTGATGTCGTTGAAGAACTTGCCGTCTGCGTTGGGCGTGTCGTAGATCAACTGCAGCGGGCTCATCGGGTCAAAGGTGAAAGGGTTCTGCGGCATGCCGTTGGGTTCAAAGCCGGTGGCGGCCACACAGTCGCCCATGATGAAGCCGATGGCGTCGTCTGCCGCTGGGGGGGGTTCAGGCGTGCCCATGACCTCGGGCGGCGTGTCGCCCGGCCAGCACAGCGCCTGCACGTCAAACGGCGCGCTGCTGAAGAACTCCAACGTGTAGACCCCCTGCGGGATGGCGATGTCAGCGAAGCCGCCGGCGGGGATCGTCGTCTCGCTCTGGTACAACTGCACGGATGGGGTGAACACCATCGCCTTGATCGGGCTGCTGCCCATCGTCAGCACGCGCAGCAAAATATCTTCGTAGGCGATGAAGGGGTACTCTAGGACGTATGCGCCCGCTTCGTTAGGCTGGTCTTGGCCATTGACCAGCGGCATCGTGTCCATGCGGCGCGGGTCGATCAGGTCGCCGTTGGCGGTCGTCGTTTCGGCCACCATGCAGATCGGCATGGTAGCTGGCGCGGCTTGTTCGGGCTTGGGTTGGCACTGGATGCGCAGCGACGCGCCCGCCGTGTCGAACTGGAACTGCCAGTAGTAGTCCCCGGCGGGCAAGTCTACGCTGACCGGCTGCCCTAGCGGAACCTCTTCGTAGGCCACCTGTTGGAAGCTGCTCGTGTAGACTGTCACGCGCATGAAGGTTGCGGTTGTGACGCTGCTGGCCCACGGCACGTTCATCGGCACGGGGTTAGCGATAAAAGTCGCGGTGGCGGGCTGGCCGACAGTGACCACAGCAGCGTTCAGGAAGAGGTTGCCCGTCTCGGGGTTGGCTTGGCTGGGGTTGGGGATGGTGGTGAAGTCGTCCAGCACGCCCGCGTTGAAGCTGCCCGCCACTTTGGACGGGTCGATGACGCACAGGCCGACGAGCATGCCGCCGCCGCCCTGCGGCGCGAGCGTCACGCCCGGCAGGTTGACGCAGTTCCCTTGCACGACGACGGCGCTGTCAGCGACGAAGGCCAGCCCATCCGGGAGCTGCACTTGGAACCACGTCTGACCCTGTGGGTTGACAGTCGTATCCAAGACCAGCAGATGCGTGTTAGGCGGCAGGCTGCGCAGGACGCGCCCCTGTGTGGTGGGCTGCTCGCGCACGTTGACGGTGATCTCGCTGGCGGGGGTGGCGTAGCAGTTCTGAGTGTCGGGCGGCGGGGCCGGGCGATACGCCGGGCGTGTGGGTTGTGGGGCGCTGGTGGGGACTGGCTGGTTTGCCACCGGGCAGCCGAAGTTCTCACGCGGGCCGGGCTGGTCAGGGCAGTTGTCGACCTCGTCGATCACGGTGTCACCGTCGCGGTCAGATGGCGGCGGAACGCTGACAGGGCAGCCGCGGTTGTCGCGTGGGCCGGCTTCGCGCGGGCACTGATCGACATTGTCCGGGATGCCGTCCCCGTCGGTGTCGGGGAAAGGCGTTGGGGTTGGCAGCGGGCAGCCGCGGTTGTCGCGCGGCCCGGGTTCGCGCGGGCATTGGTCGACGCTGTCCGGGATGCCGTCCCCGTCCGTGTCGGGGTCGCGCTGGGCGTAAATCGGCACAGCGACTAGCGCCGCCACCAAGAACAAAAGAACCCATCGTTTCATAAGAAACTCCCCCTCGATCATGTCGTAAGCCTTTGGTTTGGTGAGTCTGAATATCACAGACTTTTGATACACTCATATATTATTCAATTTTTTTTATCCGTTAAGCAATCGTAGGCAATTCTCAATTCTTCGACGGGTTGTCAGGAACAGAAAAACGGACAGGGCAGGCCCTGTCCCTACGCAGGCGGCATTGTAGGGACGCGACCTGTCGCGTCCGCGGGGGAACAGAAAAACGGACAGGGCAGGCCCTGTCCCTACGCAGGTGGCATTGTAGGGACGCGGGGTGAGGCCTCATCCCCCTCAATATAGCGGCTTGGGCGTTCGCCCCGTACAATAGGGGCGCTGATTGATTCTGCCTGATGGGAGCTGTCCACATGAACTTGCTGCATGAACTATCCCCCGGAAGCGACATCCCGAACGTGATCAACGTGGTGGTGGAGATCGTCAAAGGGAGCCGCAACAAATACGAGTATTCTAAAGAAGCCGGGGTCTTCAAGCTCGACCGCGTGCTGTATTCCCCGTTCGTCTACCCCGCAGAGTACGGGTTCGTCCCGCAGACGCACTACGACGACGGCGACCCGCTCGACGTGCTGGTGATGATGAACCTGCCGACCTTTCCGGGCTGCGTGATTGAGGCGCGCCCGTTGGGGATGCTGCGCATGATCGACAGCGGCGAGGCCGACAGCAAAATCCTCGCCGTGCCCGCCAACGACCCCTACTTCAACCACTATCAATCGCTGGCGGACGTCTCGCCGCACTACCTGCGCGAGATCGAACACTTCTTCCAAGCCTACAAGACGCTTCAGAACAAGATCACCCAAACGCAGGGCTGGGCCGAACGCGATGAGACGCTGGCTGACATCGTGAAATCGGTGGAGGCCTATAAAACGAAATTTCCCAACGCCAAGCGCGGCGTAGAGGTCTAACCCTCTAGCGTCGCGGGGTCGAGGTTCTGCGTGTCGCGAATCCAGCCGCTGAAGGTGACGGTCTGCACGCGATACCACGTCACCGCGCCGATCACAATCGGCTCGCTGACGATCATCAGCTCTTGGCCGAGTTGGAGCGTGCCCGCCACCGCGGCGTTATCGGCGGGTTCGACGTAGACGACCTGCTTGCCGCGCGCCACGATGAGGATGTCACCGAGCTGAGGCTGCGCGCTGCGGCCCTGCGCCAGCGGCGGCGGCAGCGTGAGCGTACGGCTGTCCGCTGGGGTTGACGTCGCCCAGCCGAACACGCGCTGAGCGACCAGCGCGCTGACGTCTGTCACCGTGCCGCTGCGCTGCACGACAAACACTTCCGCGCTCAGCGTCTCCAACAGTGCGGCGGTGCGGGCGCTGTTCCACCAGACGCGGCGCGGCGCGCTGCTGCCGAGCAGCTCAGTGATGGGCGTGCCGCTGTCGTCGATCAACTGGACGGGCGCGCCGCGCCCCGTCGGGCTGGCGAACATGTAAAAACGGCCATCCGCCGCTTGGATCGCGTCCTGCACCCATGCAGCCACCGGCGGCATGATCGGCGTGAAGCTGATGACGCTGCCATCCGCGCTGATGAGGCCGAAGCCGACCTGCCCCTGTGAGTTCTCGCCCGCCACAGCGATCTGCCCGGTGGCCGTCCAGTGGCCGGTGTCGTAGCGCAGCGGCTGCGGCGCGCTGTTGGCGATCTCGGTGTTGCGCGCGACGGGCCGCACCGCGAGGGCGCGCCGCCCCTCTTGCAGCAGGTCGATGCTGACGAGCAGCTGCGTCCCATCGGGTGACCACTCAACGAAGTTGGCGCGCCACTGTAGATTGGCAAAGTTGTTCGTCATGTCGCACGCGCCCGGGCACTCGCGCAGCAGTTGATAGGCCGGGTCGGTGGGCATTTCGCGGGCGGGCTGCCAGAACCAGACGCCGGTGGCAATCGTCTCGAAGTTGGGGTTGTTCACGACAAAGGCGATCTGCTGGCCATCAGGCGACCAGCGCACTTCCTGCGCGAAGAGCCGATTCTCGGCTGCTGAGGCCGCGCCGTAGCCGTCATGATAGGGCGAGAACGTGTAGACCCCTTCCGGGCTGCCCAGCGGCGCAAAGCGGATGAGGCCGATGCTGTCCGTGCGCGCCCAGCGCGAGGCGTCTTGTGGGTTGAAGTCGATCATGTAGCTCTCGCTCGGCAGCGTCACCTCGGCGGCGCTGAGCGTCTCGCCGCTCAGCGTGAAGGCCACCGCGCGGTTGAAGCCGGGCGGCGTCGGCAGCCCGACCTGTGCCCAGCCGGTGACAGCCAGCGCCCACAGCACCCATCCCATCAGCACGTGTTTCATAGCTGTTTTACCTCCGCAGTTCACATTGGCCTGCAGGGGTTAGTCGCCGGCTGCGCCCATCTCCGCTAGGTTGCCGAAGCGTTTGGCCTTCTTGCGCGGGTCAACGGCAAACTCGCACACGGCCGCGCCCAGCAGCCGCGCCAAGAAGCCCAGCAGCAGCACGCCGATCACCCCCAGCCCGGCATCCACCAGCCAGCTGCCTAACAGCGGCGTCACGAAGATGCAGGCGTAGATGATTTGATGATACACCATTGCGGCGTGCATGTCGCTCTTGGCGGTGCGCTCCGCGAAGAAAGCGAAGCTGCACAACCCGGCGATTGACCAGCCCGCGCCGTTCAGCAGGGCGCTGAGGAGGGCGACCTCGCGGTTGGGGGCCAGCGCCACGACCAGCGCCGCCAGCGCCGTAGCCGCCATCGAGAGGGCCACCAACGTGCGGTTGCTAAAGCGGCGCGACAGACGGTTCAGCGCCAGCGCAGCGAGGAAGCCCGCCAGCACCTCCAACCCGCCGTACACGCCCATGTAGCCTTCCGTCGCGCCCAGCCCGTTCTTCAAGTGAATCGGGACCACCGCGATGATTAGATGGAACGCGCCAAACCCAGCGATCAGCACCGCGATCACGCCGCGAAACGCGGGATCCGCTAGCAGTTGGCGATAGCTGCGATGCGTCACTGACGCGCTGGCGGCCTCCGTTTGCAGCGGGCGCAGCCGCGTCAGATGCCATTGGCTGGCCATCGCAAAGCCGAACGCTGCGACGAACATCACCTGATAGTTGAACGGGAAGGGCAGCGCCTCCAACATGAGGCCGAAAGCCAGCGCCCCGCCGGTGATCGTCACATTCATGGCAATGTGCCGCCGCGTCAGCAGCGGTTGCAGTTGGCTGTCATCGATCGTCTCGCGCATCATCAGGACGAAAATCGCCGAGACCGCCCCCTGTCCGATCATCGGCAGCGTTGAGGCGAAGATGATCCACGGCACGCGCCACGCTTCAGGGAAGACGGGCGCAAACGCAGGCAGCAGGAAGGCCAGCCGCTGGATGAAGCCCGGGATGATGACTGCGTGGATCGAGCTGTTGTATCGGCTGCGCCACCACGGGCTGAGCGTGGTCGTCAGCAGTACGACGAGCGCGGGCAGCGCCGTCAGCCAGCCCAAGTCCATCGCACTAGCGCCCATCTCGAGCGCGAAGAATTGCAGGAAGCGCGTCGTTGCAGCCAGCGCAATGCCGAACCACGCGATGTCCCACACCAAATGGTTGAAGTTAGCCCCTTCAACCTGCGTCGGAGGCTTTATTGTGTTTGGCATGTTGTCTCTAACAATCCTTGACCAGCAGCGGGGACGAGTACAGTGCTGCCACATGTCATTATAGGCCGCTTCTAATAGCACACAATAGACCATTCCACCCAGCGTGGGGCAGTCGTCAGGGGTTGACCTGCTTTATGACGTTAGTTATCTTCTCATCAACCTTTATTTGACATATCATTACGGGTGCTGTATATTCATTACAAGAGATTAATTGACTGATCCTTGAGGTAAGGTAGTCGTCTATGAGAAAGTCCAAAGTGCTGCTGGTTGAGGATGATGAAACTGTACGCAAGCTCATCAACGATTTCATGACGCGCGAAGGTTATGAAGTGCTCCCGTTCGCTGATGCGCCAGAAGCTCTAGAGATGGTGCGGATGCGCGGCCTGCCCCACATTGCGTTGATTGACCTTAACTTGCCGACCATGCACGGGTTTGAGTTGGCCAGCAAGTTGAAAGCGATGGCCGACGTCCCAATTATTTTTGTTACAAGCAGCGGCGACACAGACACCATCGTGCAAGGTTTGAAGAAATATGCCGAGGACTTCGTGGTGAAGCCCTTCCAACTGCGCGAACTCGAGGCGCGCGTGCAGGTCGTCTTGTCGCGCATGCCCTCGCTAGATTACGCCAACGAGCCGATCATCCACATCGACGCCCACTTGAAGATCGACTTCGCCCACAACCGCATCCTGCTGGACGGCAAGCCGATCTCGCTCACGCCAACCGAATCGATCCTGCTGCATGTGCTGCTGCGCAACAGCGGGCGCGTGGTGGAAAATCGCATGCTGATTGCGCGCGTCTGGCCCGGGCAGGACGTCTATGAGGACACGCTGCGCGTGCACATGCACCGCCTGCGCCGCAAACTGGAAGCCGACAGCCACCACCCGCACTACATCCGCACCGAGCGCGGCATCGGCTACATGTTCACCGTCAAGCCCCCGGAGTCGTTCATCCAAGAACAGCCGGTCGGCTAGCTTTGAGCGTCACGGCTGCGCCGCCGCTTGAGCAGCGCGCCGACGGTGTCGGTGGGGGCGCTGGGGGCAGGCGGTGCAGCAGGGGTTGATGGGGCATCGCTGGGGGCGCTCACAGTAGGCGGCGCGTTGATCGGCTCGATGCGGACGCGCGCGCGGGCTTGGCGCAGCGCTTGGATGCGTTCATCAGATGGAACCGCCGCAGCCGGTCGCCAGCGCGCCCGCAGCCGCTCCACGTCTGCGCGCGTGACCAGCAGGCGGCGCACCGCCACATCCAACGGCAGCAGCAGCGCCGCGATCAACAGCAGCCACGGCGCGAGCGGCTGCTGCGTGGTGCGCGGCTCGCGCGGTGGGGTGAAGGCCGCGCTTGGCTCGCTGCGCAGGTCACGCCCGCCGGTCAGCGCTGCCATGTCCGCTAGCAGCGTCGTCTCAATCGATGGCGCGGCGTACTCGCGGCTGTAGCTGCGCACCCATCCTTCCCGCGCGCTGAGGGCGCTGCCGTCTGGGGCCGTGCCCACCACTGAGACAAAGTAAGCCCCTTCGCCGCTAGGGACGAACGACGCGCTGTAAACGCCCGCGTTCGTCTGGCGGAAGGTCAGCGGCAGCGCGTCGCCCTCAGGCGTAAGGACAGTGCCGATGAACTCAGCCCCGTTGAGGAAGTCGCCTGCGCCGTCGCGCGCGTCGAGCGTCACGCGCGCCAGCCCGCCCTCCGCGCTGATCTGCACGCGCAGCGCGTCGTCGTCGCTGCGGGTGATCGTCCACGCGACGACCTGCCCCCAAAAGCGCGCGAAGTCCTCCCACGTCAGCCACTCGCTCGCCCACCGATCCACCGCGTCCGAGGTGAAAGCCACGCTGCGCCCCAAGCCGTGCTGCCATTTGGCCAGCAGCGGATCACGGTAGGGGTCGCCCGCGCTCAAGACGAGCTGCGCGGTGTCCTTCAACGTTGTGGCAATGTAGCCGCGCAGCGTTGGCGGCTGGCTGATGCCGCTCATGATCGGGCTGAGCGCGGCGTACTGCGGCTGCACGGCCTCTTCGATCAAGTAAGAGCGCGTCGCCAGCAGCGTATCTTGCGCGAAGATCGTCGGGATCTGACTCACGTCGGTCACCGCGTGGAAGCGCCCATCCGAGGCGCGCGCCATCTGCTCCAAGAACGGTGGGATCTGCCCCCCGATGCCGATGGTCGTCATCGTCACGCCGTGATCGCGGTAGAGGCGCGCCGCCGTGGCGACCAACCCGGCGCTGTTTGCGCCGCCGTCCGTCAACAGGATCACGTGCTTCAGCGGCGTCGGCTCAAGGATGATGTCGCGCTCCACCAGCCGCAGCCCGGCGAGGATATCCGTCCCGCCGCCGGGGCGCAGCCCGGCCACCACCTGCTGAAGCAGCACGCGGTTCTCGACGTTCTGGAAGCGCGCCAGCCACTGCCCCGCGCTGGCAAAGGAGCTGATCGCCACACGGTCATCGGGTTGCAGCAGCGATAGGGACAGGATGATCGCCTGCTGCGCCAGTTCAAGATAGGTGACGATGCCATCGTCGCTGGCGGCCATGCTGCCCGACGTGTCGATCAGATAGGCCACGGTCAAGCGCGGCAGGCGTTCCTCGTCGCGCAGGGTCATCTCCACGGGCAGCGCCGCCTCGATGGGCGTGCCGCTGTAGCCGCCCACCCCGAAGCTGCGATCCCCGCCGACGACCACCAAGCCCCCGCCCAAATCGCGCACGTAGGTTTGCAGCCGCTCCATCTGGCGCGTGCTGAATTGCTCGGCGGGCACGTTGACGATCACCACAGCGCGGTAAGCAGCCAGACCCGCCGCGTCCGCGGGCAGCGCCGCGGGCGGGCGCTGATCGACGTCGAAGCCAGCCGAGCGCAGCGCCTGCGTCAGCGCGCTGAGCGGCGCATCGGGCGCGCTGACCAGCAAAACGCGCGGCTGCCCCGCCACCTGCGCGAAAGTCGTCAGGCGGTTGTTCTGGCTGAAGGCGTCGTCTTCAAGGACGATCTGCGCGGTGTAGGTCAGCAGGCCGCTGCCCGCCGCCTGCTGGGCAAAGGTGTAGCGGGTCGTCCCGGCGCGCAGCCGCACCGCGTTCTCGCTGATGAGCTGGTTATTGCGATAGAGCAGCAGCAGCGCGCTGGCCTCATGGTCAGATTCGACGGTTACGACAACGTCAAAGGGCTGGCCTTCGCTCAAGCGGGCCGGTGCGCTCACCTCGCTCACGCGGGCATCAGGCTCATCGCTGGGTGGGAAGAGCACGTAGTGCAGCTCAACGCCGACCGCCGCGGCACGCTGTGCCACCGGCAGGGCGCTGCCGATCGTCTCAAGGCCGTCGCTTAGGATGACGATCCGCGGCGTGGCGTCGGACGGGAAGACGCTCAAGGCGCTGGTGAGGGCAGCGGCGATGTTCGTCTCGCCGCTGTTGACGCGCGCGCGGAGGGGCTGCACGCTGTCACGGGTCGTCAGGGCTTGGTCAACGGCTGCTTCTGCCCCAAAGATGAGCACGCCCCAACGGTCGTCGGGGCGTTTTTCGGCTAGGGCGCGCTCGATCACTTGCAGTTGTTGGGCGCGCGCGCCGGCCCCCACGCTGTCCGACACGTCCACAAGGAAGAGCACCGCCAACGCTTGTGAGGGCTGCGGCCACGTGAGGCCTGCCACAGCGGCGATCAAACATAGGGCGATGAATGTGCGCAGAATGAGGCTAGCACGATCGCGCAGGCGGCGGTGCGCCACGCGCGGCCACCCGATCCACCACAGAATCGGCAGCGCCAACAGCAGCGCCAACGCGGGGGCAAATGAGAAGGTCACCGCGTGCGGCTGGCCAGCCCTCTAGCCGGCCAAGATAGCAGCAATTTCGGCTGCGGCTTGTTTGGTCGCAAAGAGGACGTGGGCCATGTTGGCGTTTTTGTCAACGAGCACGGCCACCGCAGTGCGCCCAGCCGGGTAGACCACCATCGTGCCTTCTTCCGCTTCCATCAGCAGCCGTTCGAGCTTGCCCTGCGCCAAACGCACCAACGTTTTTTCCGCAAGGCCGACCAGCGTCGCCGACATGGCCGCCACCTGCGGGCTAGAAGTAGGCGTCTCGTGGGGGTTCTCTTCGTCATCGACTGGATAACTGCTGACCAGCAGCCCATCGATGTTGACGATCACAACAGCCTTCACACCCTCTACTATGTGGTAGAGCTTTTTCAACTCTGCAATCAGCTTCTGCTCACGAAATTCGACCGGAGGCATGGGCGACCCTTAACTTGCTTTGGCTGAGGCATTGAATTTCAACGACGACTTTACTATAGCATGAAACTAAACCGTTCACTAGAAGCAGGCCACGCGCACAGCCCGACGGCCTCATCCAAAGGTTAGCGCTTACCACAACGCCCAGTCTGCGTTATACTACCGCTCGTCCCATGTGACGTTTCTCACAAATAGGCCCGATGAGGCAGGAGTCTCGTTCAAGATGAGCAACCGCGATCATAAGTATCTCGTCATCCCCGGCCCAGTCGAAGTGCGCAAGGAGATCCTTGAGGCGCAAACCCAGTGGATGATCGGCCACCGCTCCACGGCGTTCGCCGATCTGTTCGCGCGGCTTCAGCCTAAGCTTCAGCAAGTCTTTCTGACGCAATATCGCGTGGTCGTGCACGGCTCCAGCGGCACGGGCTTATGGGAAGGCGCATCACGCAACTTCATCCGCGACGGCAAGAAGGCGCTCCACCTCGTCGGCGGTGCGTTCAGCGACCGTTGGGCCAAGATCAGCCAAGAGAACGGCAAAGAGGTTGACGTGATTGAAGTGCCGTGGGGCGCGGCCCACACCCCGGAGATGGTGGCCGACGCGCTCAAGACGCAGCACTACGACGCAGTGTTCGTCGTCCACAACGAGACCAGCACCGGCGTCCTCAACCCTGTGAAAGAGATCGGCGAGGTCGTGCGCCAATACGACGACACGCTGTTCGTGATCGACACGGTGAGCGGCTTCCTCGGCGCGGAGCTGCGCACAGATGAATGGGGCATCGACATGGCGCTCACCAGCAGCCAGAAGGCCTTCGCGCTGCCGCCCGGCATCGCCTTCGCCACCCTCAACGACCGCTGCCTTGAGCGCGCCAAGCAGGTCAAGAACCGCGGCTACTACTTCGACTTCATCGAGATCGAGAAGAGCGCCCAGAAGAACAACACCCCCAGCACCCCGCCCATCAGCCTGATGTTCGCCGCTGACCGCCAGTTAGACGACATCCTTGCCGAAGGCCTCGAAAACCGCTGGCAGCGCCACCTGACGATGCGCGAGATGACCCACACATGGGCCAACGAGCGCGGCTTTGGCCTCTTCGCGCAGGCAGGCTACCGCTCGCCCACTGTGACCGCCGTCGACAACCGCACCCGCCAGATCAACGTGGACGACATGGCCAAGTTCATGGGCGGCAAGGGCTTCTCGATGGACAAAGGCTACGGCCAGATCAAGGGCACGACCTTCCGCATCGCCCACATGGGCGACATGACTACCGACATCCTCGAAGAGGTGTTGGCCGGCTTGGACGAGTTCATCGGCGCGAAATAACGGAGGCTGACCATGACCTTTCATGTACTAGTGCCTGACGACGTGGACGCCGCCGCGCTGGACATCCTCAACGCGGCGGAAGGGTTGAAAGTCACCTACACCGGCAAAATCTCGCAAGAGAAGCTCAAAGAGCTGATCCCTGACGCGGAGGCGCTCATGATTCGCAGCGGCGTGAAGATCACCGCGGATGTGTTCGAAGCGGCCCCTAACTTGAAGGCAATCGCCCGCGCCGGCGTCGGCGTGGACAACGTCGACCTCGAGGCGGCCACCCGTCACGGCGTCGTCGTGATGAACACGCCCGGCGGCAACACCATCGCCACCGCCGAACTGACGCTCGGCCTGATGCTGGCGCTGGCGCGCTTCATTCCACAGGGCGATGCCACCCTCAAGGCGGGCAAGTGGGAGCGCAAGAACATGGTCGGCGTGGAGCTGCGCGGCAAGACGTTGGGCATCGTGGGCTTTGGGCGCATCGGCAAGGCGGTGGCCGCCCGCGCGAAGGCGTTTGAGATGAAGGTGATCGCCCATGATCCGTTCGTCGAAGACGGCGGCGACTTGGCGACGATGGTCACGCTGGACGAGCTGTTCGCTCAGAGCGACTTCATCACGCTCCACAGCGTCATCACCCCTGAGACGAAGCACCTCATCAACCGCGCCAACATCGCCAAGATGAAGGACGGCGTGCGCATCGTCAACGCGGCGCGCGGCGCGCTCATCAACGATCAGGACTTGGCTGAGGCGCTCAAGATCGGCAAGGTGGCCGGGGCCGCCGTGGACGTTTACGACGTGGAGCCGCCGCCGCCCGATCACCCGCTGCTGAACGCCCCCAACGTGATCGACACGCCCCACCTCGGCGCGAGCACCGTCGACGCGCAAATCACCGTCGCCATCGAAGCTGCCGAGCTGATCCGCGATTTCTTCCTCAAAGGCAGCGTGAACAACGTCTGCAACCCTGACGTGATCCGCTCATAGAGCAACCCGACGCACACAGAAGCCCCGCTGTATGGTGGGGCTTTTTGTTTGAGCGCTTCTCATGCTCATTTAAAATTCCAGAATGACATGAGTGATATAAATAGTGTAAAAGTTTAATTGCCTTTGGTCAGATCTCGTGTCATAAGAGCTGGGCAATCGCATCTCATCAGGTAACGTCATAGCTAAGGATGAATCGTCACCATGTCAAAAGGGAAGAGAAGCCCAATCGAAATGTTCCATCTGCCTAAAGCCGTCGCCCCGTTGATCATCACCGTGCTGCTCATCGTGGGCGGCTTCTGGTTGGTAGCCGCCATCGGTCGTGACGCCATCGACCGCATTTTTAGTGCCCAGCCTGCCCGGGCCACCGTCAACCTGACGAACACAATCACCTCTACGCTGACAGCCAACGCCGAGCTCGTGACGGGCGAGGAGGTGATGCGCAAAGTGCGCGCGCGCGTCAACGTGTCGCGCGGCCCCTTCAACATGGGGGGCTACGGGGCCACCTATGAAGCGGATATCGTGGTGCGCTACGGCTACAACCTGCTGCGCGATGAGTTCAAAGTCGAGTTGACCGGGCCTAGAACTGCCCGTATCACCCTGCCTAAAGTGGAACTGCTCTCGTGCAGCATGACGCCTGTTGAGGAAAAAGACCGTTCTACGGCCATGTTCCCGGATTGGGCTGCCACGCGCGAGCTGGGCGAGTACATGCTGATGAACAAAGCAGTTGTGCAAGGCATCAGTCATGAGGACAACTTCACCTTGGCGCGCAACAACGCCCGCGAGATCATCCGCCGCATCGTCAACGGCATTGACCCGAACATCACAGTAGAATTCGAGTTTTTAGAAACGCCCGCTCAAACGCGCGTGGACACCACGTGTCGCCCGCCTACGCCGATGCGCTGGAGCCACGACGAGGCAACTGATAGCTGGGTGCTGAATTAAGTCCGCCCCGGGCACGGCGCACCCTGCCGCCTCCCTACAATGCCACCTGCGTAGGGACAGGGCCTGCCCTGTCCGCTTATCTTATCAGACCAATTTCATTCGCCACTCGCTCAAAAAAATGCTAAAATATAAAAAGTTGTAAAATTTGTAAGGTTTGACGGACATGTCCTCAGACGAGGTGTCGAAACCCGCCGAAGGCTCCACGATGCAGATCAGCATCGACGACCTCAAGCTCGCGCGCGATGCGTACCACCGTGAGCGCGAGGCCACCCAGCCGCTGGCGAACGCGCGCTTCACCGATCAGCACCGCTTGGCGTTGGAGGTTGTCAACTTCCCGCGGTTGATCATCCCAGTGGATCGTGACCTCATCCTTGGCCGCATCGACAACGTCAGCGGCAGCCAACCAGATATTGACGTTGACCCATACGGTGGGCATCGGATGGGCGTCAGCCGCCGCCACGCGGTGCTGCGCCGCATCACCAACGAGATCTACATCGCGGATTTGAACAGCCGCAACGGGACAATGATCAACGAACACCGCATCCCACCGAACACGCTGCACAGGCTGCGGTCTGAGGACATCATCGCGCTAGGGACGCTGCGCATACGCATCTACTTTATCGACATCGACACCCTAAGTTAGCCGCGGCAGCGAGAGATAGAACGTCGCCCCTTTGCCGAGGCCAGCGCTTTCAGCCCATGCACGGCCACGGTGGGCGGTGGCAATCGCGCGGGCGATGCTCAGCCCAATGCCAAGCCCCCCATGGTGGCGGATCATGTGATCTTCAACTTGGTAGAACTCTTCAAAGATGCGCTCTAGCTTGTCGCTCTCGATGCCGATCCCGGTATCAGCAACACGGAAACGCACCTCTGAGGGGGTCGCTTGCACGTCAATCGTGATCTTGCCGCCTTGAGGGGTAAAGGTGAAGGCGTTGTGCACATAGCTCATCAACGCCATCGACAAGCGCGTTTGGTCGACGTAGACGCGCAGCCCCTCAGCCGGGTATTTAATCTGAAAATCGTGATGGCTCACGTCAAACACAGCGTCGATCTCGATGCGCACCAAGTCTAGGATCGTGCGGACGTCGGTCTCTTCTCGGTGCAAGTCGCTCTGCTTTTGTTTGAGGTAGCGCAGGTTCACCATGTCCTCGATGATCTTGCGCAGCCGCAGGGCGCTCTCCAGCACTTTGGTGGCATGTTCTTGCGTGTCGGGGCTGTCGCTGTCTTGCAAGAAGCTGGCATAGCCCATGATGACGCCCAGCGGCGTTCGCAGCTCGTGTGAGGCGATGGCGATGAAATCGTTCTTGAGCTTATCTACCTCGCTCAGCTCATCATTGGCGCGTTTTAGCTCCATCACGAGCTGCGCGCCTTGAATGGCCACGGCAGCCTGCGCAGCTAACGTCATCAGGTAATCGCTGTCGTCTTTCGTCCACGGGAGCGTGCGCTTGTTAAGCGCCTCCAGCACGCCGATGACGCGGTCTTTATAACGCATCGGCACGCCCAACAGCGAGCGCGTCTGGAAAGCAATTTCTTTGTCCACTTGGTCGTAGTGACGTTGATCGCGCCTTGTGTCGTTGACGATGACGATTTCATTTTGGCGCAGGATCGTCCCCGCGATGCTCTCCATCGGGACAGCCCTGCCAACCAGCTCGTTGTTGTTGTCCACCGTCGTAGACGCCGCAAAGAACAGCTCTTGGCGCTGGCTGTCCCACAACAGAACGGATGCTGCCTCACAATCCGTAATTTCAACCGCTACCTGCATGATGTACTGTAACAAGGGCTGCAGGTCATACTGCGAGTTCAGCGATGCGCTGATCTCGGCCAGTTTGACGAGGATTGCGTTTTTACGCTCTAACTGACGAACCTTTTCCATAAGGTCGTTCATAAGTGTTCATCCAATTTGATTAAATGCAACTCATACAGCATCCTCATTGTAGCATGTTCTACGTAGAACATGGGGTTTGTTCTAGAGGAACGTGTGCAATGGCTTGATAGGATCATTTCTTATGTATGTAGGGTAGTGCTAGTAGTAGGGCTGTTCAAACTGTTGATAACTTTGAAACGAAAGCCGTCATGTGGGTTATTTGTCCCAAGCCTATCCCAGAAAGCGCGCACATTTCCCCAGTTTGTGGGTCAATGTGTGATACTTGGCGCGATGAGTTATCAACAGGCGCGCCAAAGTTATGAACAGGTTATCAACAGTTTCAACAGGGGTGCTCTGATATATCCCCAGCGTTTCGCAAGGATTACACCGATTATAAAATCTGCGATAAGTTATCAACAGGCAAGTGCCAGTTATGAACAGGTTATCAACAGGTTATCAACAGAGTTATGAACAGATCAAGTGTTCGGTTGTGATAAAACATATCACTTGGGTAAAATTACTTGCGATATGTTCGGAACACTTGTTCACTTATTGATTGATATTTGCGAAATCCCCTCCCCTATCGGCCTGCATCTTGCGATATTTTCTGACAAAAACGGATCAGATTTGTTACATGGTTGTAACATGGGGATATATGTCCCAAAAATGACGGCGTCGGCTTGGGAAAAAATGCCGCGAGATAGGCGCGTTGAGGCCACTGGCCGCACGTTAAGAGCAGTTGAAGCGAGGCGATTTAGATCAAGCTGCGGGGGGAAAACCCGAACGGCAATAACTCAGCCACGGTGGAATCAACGTGCACGAGGCCCTCAAACGTTACACACAGCACGCGGGCCGCTGGCGAAAATTCGAGTAATGACTGACGGCAAATGCCGCATGGCGAGCCGCCATTTTGTGTGGCCACCACCACCAGTGAGAAGTCTCGTGCGCCCTCGCTGACGGCTTTAGCCAACGCGCCGCGCTCGGCACAGATGCCGGCTGGGTAAGAGGCGTTTTCAACGTTGCAGCCAGTGAAGATGCGCCCGTCCGCCGCCAACAGCGCCGCCCCCACGTGGTACTGTGAGTAGGGGGCATAAGCCTGCTGCGCGGCTTGAATGGCCGCTTGAACCGCGCGCTGCTGTCCATCATCGAGTGGCTGCATGCAATCTTCCGTGGTTGAGGACAAAAAAGCACACAAAAGGCGTGTGCTGGACGGTTGATTGTTGTGAATTGTACGCTGGCTTGGCAGCAGCGGCAAGGTGGCGTCTGTCGGGGGAGTGTCTAAATTCGAACAGAGGACTCATCCAGCCCCCTTCAGGGGGCGCGCCCTAGCCGAGCGCTTGAGCGCTTGGCGCGACTGTTTGTTTATCTTTAGACACTCCCTCCGTCGGGGTACGGAAGTCTACAGACAGGGTCTACGATGCCGCCTCGGGGTCTGTGTCGTTTTCGGCTGGTTCGGGGGTGCGCTCAAGCGGCTCTGATGTGTCGGCAGGGCGCAGCAGGTGGATCTTCACCTTGCGGATGCGCCGCCCTTCTACCGCGCTGACTTCGAGTTCAAAGGTGTCGCGGGTGATGCGGTCGCCTAGATGGGGGACGCGCCCCAGCGTGGCGTAGATCAAGCCGCCGATGGTGTCGTAGTTGGCGTCCTCTTCGATGTTCAATTCCAACAGTTCGTTGATGTCTGAGATGTTCATCGAGCCAGCGACGATGTGTTCCGTCTCGCTGATCTGAGTGTGTTCGATCTCTTCGTTCTGGTCGTATTCGTCGCGAATGTCGCCGACGATCTCTTCAATCAGGTTCTCAATTGTGATCAAGCCGCTCGTGCCGCCGTACTCATCCACGACAATCGCCATGTGGAAGTTGCGCTTCTGCATGAGCTGGAGCAGGTCATCCGCGCGCAGCGTCTCTGGGACGAAATTAGCGGTGCGCATCAAATCTTGGATGCGCGCGGTCTGAAAGTTGCCGCGCCGCCACAGCGGCAGCAAATCCTTCGCGTAAAGGATGCCTTGAATGTTGTCGATCGTCCCCTCATACACGGGCAGGCGGCTGAACCCGCTGTTGGTGAACACCTCGGCGGCTTGCTCTAGCGAGTCGTCGATGCTGACGGCCACAATGTCCATGCGTGGAACCATCAACTGGCGGGCGTCGCGCTGGTCAAGCTGAAGGACGCTGTAGATCATGTCCTTCTCGTCCTCTTCGAAGTCGCCGCTCTGCACCAGCGTGAGGACTTCCTCTTCCGTTACCGTGTTGACGAGCTGGCTGCCGCCGAACAGCCCCGCCAGCCCACGCGAGATCAAGATGAGGCCTGCCGTGATGGGCGTCAGCAGCCACACGACGACGGTCAAGAAGGGCGTCAGCAGCGGGTAGAGGCGCGGCGCGTGGGCGCTGCCGATGCCTTCCGGCGCGATCTGGGTGATAATCAGCACGGTGACCGCCACCAACACCGCCACGATCAGCGCGGCTTCTAAGCCGCTGGATTCAACCATCGGCTCATAGAGATACACCACCAGCACCGCGGTGATGAGGGTGTACGCCAGCGTCAAGCACAGTTGATAGGTGATCTGCAAGCGCCCTTTGACCTCGATCAGAGCAAGTGCGCGCCGCGCTGTGGCGCTGCCGCTTTCGCTTTGTTCTTTTAAATACCCGGGGCGAGTGTTGTTGAGCGCAGCATACGCCAGCGTGAGCACCGCGCTAAAGACGACGAGGCCAGCGACGATGGCGAAGGTCAGCTCGTTCAAACAGTCAGCCTTTCGATCATGGCGAACACAAAAGCGCCGCGCAGTCGCTCGACTGGCGGTAACCAGTTGGATATGGAGTTAGGGTATCGAACTGGATCAGGCACGGCTGGGGATAATCACCCTAGCTACATTGGCAGATACACATACGCATTGTAGCACACGTTGCGCGCCGTGGGCTACACATTTGAGATGTGGGGAGTGTCTAAATTCGAACAGAGGCCTCATCCAGCCCTCTTCAGGGGGCGCGCCCTAGCCGAGCGCTGGAGCGCTTAGCGCGACGGTGAAGGCCGATGACTGTCTGTTTATCTTTGGACACTCCCGGGATGTGTCTGAAAATGTCTCATCCCCCCCTTCGCTCACGGGTGACCGCAAGGCAGGCCAGTTCGAGAAGGTGATTCAGGGGTGAGGCGGGGGTATCGTGCCCACAGAAATGAAAAACGGACAGGGCAGGCCCTGTCCCTACGCAGGTGGCATTGTAGGGACGCGGCCTGCCGCGTCCGCGTGTCGAGTGACGTGTGGTGTAGAGACGCGGGTCGCCGCGTCCGTAATACGCAACGCCGCTACTCGCAGCGCCCGCGGGTGTTCACCAATGAGGCCGCCACCCAACCGTTGTTGCTGCCGTAGATCACGTTGAACCAATCGCCGCTGCGGTTGATGGCGCGCAGAATGGTGCGATACGGGATCAGCTCGATCACGTTGCTGTTGAGGCTGGGCGCGTCGCGGAAGTTGAGGATGGCGCGCGTCACCACTTGGCAGTTGGTGAGCACGATCTGGCCGCCGACCGCTTGGCTAGCGCTGGGCGCGGATGGGGTGCGGGTGGCAGTGGGCGCGTCGCTGCTTGTGCCCTCAACTGCGAGCGGAACATCTGGCGCTTGGCCCGGGGCGATGGGCGAGGTTCCTTCTACGAGGATCACCGTCGCGGGTGAATCGACGTTGGTGCAGGTGTAGCCGTCGTCGGTCACGTAGTACCACGCGAAGAAAGCGGCGCGCGGGTTGAGCGAGGCGCGGCTCAGGTACAGCGCGCCCGTGCCCTTCAAGCACACGCCTGCTGGGTTTTCAGCGTTGAAGCGGTTACCGAACAGGTTCACCGCGCGGATGATGCGGCTTTCCAAGTTGCGCGATAGGCCCACCCCGATGCCGGTGTCTGTGTTGCAGTCGGCGTTAGTGCTCACGCGGACGGTGTCCGTGCTGCTGCACGGGGCTTGTGCGGCGCTGCTGATTGCCATCAGGCCAATAACCATGACGGCTGCTGTCACACCTAATAGAGTCCCTCTTCTCATGGTTTCCCCCTGTTTGTGCTTAGCTCATATTCTAGCAAAGCTGCGAGGAAATGCCACTACACGGCAGGCCACGGGCGGCTGCCGCCCGGCCGCGGCAGGGGGTAGGTTCCGTTGTTGACGAGGGTCGTCAAGCGGCGGCGCAGCGCGGCCACTTCGTCATCAGCCAGCAGGCTGATCAACTGCTCGATCAGCTCATCGGGTTGGTTGAGCTTGGCCAGCAGACAGCGCAAATCCGCCATGATGTCCTCAGGGATGGGCGTGCCCGCCAGCGGGGTTTCCTCTGGCCCGAACTCCCACATGACAGTGCGCAGCTTGGGCACGTGGTTGAAGCATAGGCCGTGGTCGATGCCCCAGATGTGGTCGGCTTCGTCGAGCAGCACGTGCCCGCCTTTGCGATCAGCGTTGTTGGCCACCACGTCAAACGCGAGAAAGCGCTTGATCTGCGGCAGGTGGCGCGGCTCAAAGTGGAAGTAGTGGCAGCGTGGGTCGTGGTGGATAAACAACTGAAGCGAGCCGATTCCGCGCGGGGCGTCCTCGCGCAGCACGGTGGGCGGGACGAGGTTCCACCCCAGCGCTTCCGACAGGCAGAAGGCGGCCAGCTCGCGCTGACAAAGCGTGCCGCTGGGGAAGTCCCACAGCGGGGCTTCGCCGACGCGCGGCTTGTAGATCGCCAGCGCCTCCAACGCCTCCAGCCGCACGGTGACGAGGAAGGTGTAGTTGCTGCCAAAGCGCATGATGCCGTGTTCAGCGTCGATAGAGCCAAGCTGCAGCAGGCGCAGGCCTTCCTCAAACGCGAGCGTGAGCGGTTCTTCCAGCTGGCGGGCCGTGTAGAGCGTCGGGCGCATGGGGCTACATCCAATAATAAGTGATACGTCCGTTCTGGCGGGGGTTGGGGCGGCCTTGTTCCACCGTGTCCATCGCGTGCAGGCTCAGCGCGCGCATCTGCGACAGGGTAGCCCACATGCGCGCGACCGCGGGTTCTTTTGCCTCGTCTTCGCTTTCCCCGTCAGAGGCGAGCACCATCTCCTGCGCGATGAGGATGATCATCTGGGATTCTTCGTCCAGCGCCAGCCCCATCTGTGCCACGCGGAACAGCGGCTGGATCGGCTCGCGCAGTTCCATGTCCAGCGCGGCCATCTCCACCTCAGTAGTGGTGTTGTGGCGCTCGTCGTAGTCGTCAATCACTTGACGGATGGCCTCGGCCAGCGCCCATGCCTGTTCTTTTTCGATGATAAACGTGAGAAGCTGTGATCCATAGCCAGCTTGAAGGTGGAACACGCGCTGCCCCTTCGGGCCGATGGTTCCAATCGTGACGAAATCCAGTTCTCGCAGTTCAATCTCTGTGCGGCTCATGCCTTCTGTTCCTGCTTTGCTTGTGTTGGCTGACGTTCGAGTTCGATCAAGTGCGCCACGTCGTTCACGCTGAGGATGTACGGGCGGCTGTGCCCGAGCTGCAGCGTGGTGATCGACGCGGGCGAGATGACGATGCGCTGAAAGTTGTCCAAGTGCACCCCTAGATAGTGCGCGACGGCCATCTTGATCAGGTCGGCGTGGAACACCACAGCGACCATCTCGTTGGGGTGCTCGGCCACCAGTTCCTCCAGCGCGTTGACGATGCGATGCTGCACGCCGCGCATGGTCTCACCATTTGGGAAATAAGCCCGCGAGGGGTACTCTTGGACGACCTGCCACATCTTGCGGCGCGCCAGCGTGCTGATCTTCATGCCTTCCCAGTCGCCATAGCGCACCTCGCCGATGCCCTCATGGGCGCGGATGGTCAGGTGCGGGTGGTGCTGCTGGATGGCCTGCGCCGTCTCCATCGTGCGCTCCAGCGGGCTGGCATACAGGGCGTTGAGCGGGGCGCTCTTCAGGCGTTCTCCCAGCGCGCGCGCCTGCTGCTGGCCTTCCTCGTTCAAGTGGACTTCGGGCGTCCACCCGGCGAGGCGGCCAGTCTTGACGTAGTCGTTGGTCGCATGTCGGATCAGCAGCAGTGTCGTCATGGCGCGTGCCCCTAGTGAGGTCTGTAGTTGACGAATCCATCCTATTACTCTCATTATCATCATAGCATCTTTCCGACAGCAATCGTTTGAGGAAGTTAAACCTTTAGTGAGTTATCGCAATATGCGCTTGTTTGTGACTCCAACTGTGGGTGATGATGAGGCACTGTACGCCCTCTGAAGGCTGTATCGCTCCTACATTCCGCATACAAAAACGCCCTTTTCGTCGATATAATTAAACACATGTTAACCGGCTGAAGGTTGTAGAGGTATGCGGATAGGGATTATTTCAGATACCCATGGAGACATCGAAACACTAGAGAACACCCTCAACAAGTTGTACAACGAGCACCAAGTGAGCGCCATTCTGAGCGCGGGGGACCTCGTCGGGCGCGGCCCAGAGCAGAACCGCGTGGTAGAAGTGCACCGCCAGCACGGGTTCATCACCGTGCGCGGCAACCACGATGAGTTTTTCAACGGCATCACCAAAGAGAACGCGGCCTTCTTGAAGAGCCTGCCGGTCGATTGGCGCGGCGAACTAGGCGGACGCCGCCTCTTCATGTGTCATGGCAAGCCCGGCAACAACATGTGGGGGATGTATCGTGACCATCTGAGCGATACCTATCTCAACATGGTGTTGAAGTCGCTGCAAGCGGACGTGCTCATCACGGGCCACACGCACGTGCCGCTCTACGTGCGCGTGCAAGCCGGTTGTGTGCTGAACCCCGGGTCGCTGTATGCGTTTGACAGCACGCGGGCTACGTCTCACACCTACGGCGTGCTGGATCTGACGGATTTATCGTTCGACGTGTTCGATTCGCGCGTGGGCGAGGCCGTGACGCCGCTCTCGTGGAAGGTCTCATGACGCCCCCTGAAGTCCCCCGCCAGCACTACACAGCTGACTACTTCCGCAAGTGGAACTACGCAGATCGTCCGCTGGGGCGTTTCAGCATGTACTGGTTTGCGCGGCGCTACTACGCGGCGCTGGTGCGGCGCTATGCTCCAGCAGGCGGCCCCGAGCGCAAGCTCTACGAGATGGGCTGTGGGCTGGGCGATCTGCTCGGTTTGCTGCAAGATGAGTTCACCTGCTACGGAGTTGACCTCATCCCCTACAGCGTAGAATCCACGCGCCGCGCTGCCCCGCGCGCCATCGCGTGGATGGGCGACGCCACCGACTTCAGCGAGTTTGAGCCGCAAGAGCTGAGCGTGATCGTGGCGCTGCACCTGATGGAGCACCTGCCCAACCCACAGCAGACGCTGCAAGACGCCTTCCGCGCGTTGCAGCCGGGCGGGCTGTTCTTGTTCGCCACTCCACACCCTGAATACAGCCTGCGCCGCTTCAAAGACCGCGAGACAGACGCCATCGGCAAAGACAAGACGCACATCAACTGCCACGTGCCTGCCACATGGCGGCAGTGGAGCGAGGCCGCCGGCTTTCAAGTCGTTAAGCAGTTCGGCGATGGCCTGTGGGATGTGCCCTACCTGCCGCTGATCCCGAAACCGCTGCAATTTGCCACGTTCGGCCTGCCCGCCCTCGCCCAAGTTCTGACGCAAACGACGTTCATGCCCCTCGCGCTAGGCGTAAACCAGATCAACATCCTGCGCAAGTAGGGGCGCGGCCTGCCGCTTCCGCGGTGGCCTCTCGGTTCCCTCTCTAGGTGACCGCAAGGCAGGTCACTTCGAGAGGGGCTTTAGGGGTAAGGCCGAGTTTACCGTGCCCACAGAAATGAAAAACGGGCAGGGCAGACCTTGTCTCTACCGCGGCGAGGTGAGGCACTCACCCGTGCCGACGTCGCACATCGGGCTGACGTTGGCCGTCCCATCGAGCAAGCTGCGCACCCAATCCACGAAGCGCACGCCCTGCACTTCATAGGTGTAGGTGATGTCGAGCGGCGTGATGCAGTGCACCGTTCCGCCCGGCATGAAGTTGTAGAAGTTGGGGGCGGTGGCCTCAAGGCTGTAGATGTTGGAGAGGAGCTGACGCGCCCATTCTGGCGCGATCTGGGCGAAGTTGGTCGCGTCCACTACGCGCCCGGTTTGCAGCCCATAGAAGCCCACCTGAACTTGGTCGAGGAAGGTGTTGTACTGGGCGAAGGTGTTGTCTGGGAAGGCGCGGGCCAGCTCGCGCATGTGGAAGGTGGTGCTGTAGCGCTCTGGGGTGATGTTCTCAAACGCCGGGATGAAATCCGGCAGCACCGAGTAGGTGTTCCACAGGGCGAGGCCTTCCCACGCGCGCGGGGTGACGCCGGTCGCGGCGTCGCTCAGCAGCACCACCCGTTGATCGGCGTAGTTGCGCATGATGTTCCCCGCGTGGAACAGCGCCCCATAGCCGCCCGCGCTGCACCCCGTCACGAACACTTGAGATGGCTCGGTGTAGTTGGCGTAGACCCATTCGAGCGCGGCGGAGGCGTTTTCAAAACCGGTGAAGTTGACCGTCACCTCTTCGATTGGCAGGCCGGTTTCTGGCGGCACGGGCAGCGTGACGGCAGGCGTCGCGCCGCTGTGGACGTCGCCGCTGCAATACGGGATGAAGACCGTGTTATAGTCGCGAACGGGGTTTTCTTCGTTCTCAAAGTCGAAGAAGCCAGCGCGCAGGTTGTTCGGCTCGGTCTCGTCTACAAAGTACTGTGAGGCGAACTGCCCGCGTGCGCCACACGTGAAGCCGTCCCAACAGGCCCCGCCGCCCTCAAAATAGATCATCAGGTTGTCGGTCGGCTCGCTCGCAGGGCGCACCAAAAAGCTGTATTCCGTGTCGTAAAGGCAGCGCGCCCCCTCCACGGGGATCTGCGTCCACTCGCCCACGGGCAGATCGCCTAATGTGGGCATGTCCTGAGCTAACACAGGCAGCGCCATGAGGCCAACGCTCAGGCCAATGAACCACTTTTTCATGAGTGTGTCCTTTCAAAAAATGTTTAAAAACGCATTATTGCGCCGTTTCGATTTGAATTATAACAAACAACGCCTAACGCTTGCGATTTTCACATGAGAAGTTGTGAAGTCCGTCGAGTGGTTGAAACCGACGGACAGGGCAGGCCCTGTCCCTACACAGGTGGCATTGTAGGGACGCGACCTGTCGCGTC
>CALDYP010000003.1 GCA_937944445.1 uncultured Anaerolineae bacterium | reverse complement strand
CGGTCGCGGTCGGCGTGAGCGTCGCTGTGTCCGTCGCCGTCGGCGTGGGCGTGGGCGTGTCGGTCGCTGTCGGCGTGAGCGTGGCCGTGTCGGTCGCGGTCGGCGTCAGCGTGGGCGTGTCGGTCGCTGTCGGCGTGAGCGTGGCCGTGTCGGTCGCGGTCGGCGTCAGCGTCGCTGTGTCCGTCGGCTCTGGTGTGAACGTGGGCGTATCCGTCGGCGTCGGCGTCAGCGTGGGCGTGTCTGTCGCCGTCGGCGTGAGCGTGGGCGTGTCCGTCGGCGTCGGCGTCGCTGTGCTAGTCAATGTAGCGGTTGGTTGAGGCGTGAACGTGGCAGTCAAAGTCGCCGTTGGAACCATCACCGTAGGCGGCAGGCTGCCAGTCGTATCCGTGAACGTAGCGGACGGGGTAAACGTAGCAGTAGCCGTCACAGAAGGGGTAAACGTGGCTGTGGGCGGCAGCGGCGTAGGCGTGGGAATGGTCGGGGTCGCTGTGGGTATCTGAATCACAATGAGCGTAAAGGTTGGGGATGGCGCTTGCGAGGGCGTCACAGTCGCTTGGCCGTCCGCAACAACGGTGATGTTTGCAACGGCTGTGCCCGTTGGGGTTGGCTCCGTCGCCGTTGTTGAGAGCAGCGCTGCGATCACCACCGCGCCGATCAACACCACGATCACCACCGCCGCTGTTGTGATTTCACCTCGAAGGTTCCGACGCATACCCCTACTCGCTCGTCTCTACCTCACCTTTCAAGGGTAACACAAAGCTGAAGATCGTGCCCACATTTGGCTTTGACTCCAGCCACAGACGCCCGCCGTGCGCTTCAACCAGCGTGCGCGCAACCGACATCCCGACCCCTGTATCTCCCAACCCCTGAATCAGCGGATGCTCCACACGATACTTGCGAACGAACACCCGCGCCGTGTCTTCTGGCTGAATGCCCCCCCCACGATCCTCCACTGAGACCAACACACACGGCTCCTGCTGCCCGTCCTCACGCAGCGCGAAGGGCTGCACACGGGCAGTAACTCGCACTTCCGAGCTGGGCGGCGTAACCAAGTAAGCGTTGGTCAGCAGCTCATTGATGACCTGCGTCAGAGCGTCTTTGTCCGCGCTGAGCAGCGGGATGTCGTCGTCTAGGTCAAGTCGCACGCGCAGCCCCTTCTCACGGAACTGCATCGAGGCGTTGGTGATGGCGTCCTCAATCAACGTGACTATGTTAATCGGCATCGGGCGCAGCGTGTGGTTGCCGCGGTCAAGGTTGGCGATCTGCACCAGTTCATCGATCATCGTCTGCAAGCGCAGCACATTGGCCGACACACGCTGCAAGAACTTACGCTGCATCTCGCCTAAAATGCCAGCCGATTCGTTCAAGAGCAGATCCACATAGCCGATGAGGCTCGTGAGCGGGGTGCGCAGCTCCTGAACCAACCCAACGAACAGATCGGGGTTTTTAGTATCATATGAGCCAGCCGCCGCCTTGACCGCGTTCAAGGTGATCGACAAGCGGTCACGCTCCTGCGTCACCTCTTCAAGCTTCAGCTTTGACTCGCGCACTTCACGCTCCAGCGATTTTTTGGCCTGCGCCAGATCGTCCACCATCGCTTGAAGCTGCGCGGTGCTCTCCGCGATGATCGCCTGCACGCGCGCCGTATCGCCCGACGCCAGCGCTGCCTGCTGATTCTGAGCCGCTTCCAGTGTCTGGCGCTCGGCCAGCAGCTTGTCGCGCAGGTACATTAGATCGCTGCGCGCATCTGACAGCTCTTGAATTTGCGCCCGCAGCCGCGCCTGTTCTTCGCGCGCCTCGTTCAGCTCCATCTCATACGCGCTGACCTGCGCCAGCAGCCGCGCCCGATGTTCCTTGACCGCGTCGAGCTTGCGCTGAAGCTCATCAAATTCGGCTTTCAAGCGCTCACGCTGGCGAATGGCCGCCTCACGATCCTGCGCGACGTGTTCGAGATCGCCTTCAAGCTGCGTCGTCCGTGTTTCGCTCTCGCGCGTGCGGTTGATCGTTTCGCTGTAGCGGGCGCGCTCTGCTAGCAGCAGTTCCTTATCGCGCTGGAGGCTTTCTACCCGCTGATTGAGCGCGTTCCGCTCTTCATAGAGCCTCGCCAGCAGCGGGGCCATGCTCTCACGGTCGATCTCAACCCCCATCGCCTCCAACTGGCTCTGCATGACTGCGAGTTGGTCGGCTAGCTGGCTCTTCTCCTGCTCTAGCCGCATCTGTTCGTCTTGCATGCGCGCGACAATCTGCTGCATATACTCCGGCAGCATCAAGTTCCCCTGCACCTGCACCTCGTTGAGCTGCGCTTGTAGGCGGTCTCGTTCTCGTGTCAGCTTCTCTTTTTCGCGTTCCAACGTCGCCACAAGCTGATTAATGACAGTCTGATCGTTCGTGGCCGTTGCGCCAGTGAGGGCAGTTTCAGCCTCTTGAACGCGAGAGGCCAGCGCATCGCGCTCTTCACGCAGGCGCTGTTGTTCCTCAGAGATGGCCCTAAGCGCCTGCGACACTGAGAGCATTTCCTCATCATTCGCCAGCAGATCAGCCAAACGCGCCCGCTCTTGGCCCAACTGCAAGGTGAGCGTCATCACCTGTTTCGACAGCTCGCTGATCTGCTCGCGCGCGAGCTTGAGCGCGTTCTGCATCTCTTGGCGGGCGGCCACAGCAGCATCGTCGTCCACCTCCGCCAGCATCAAGCCCTCAACCATCGCTTGGATCGCTCGATCCTCCGCTAGATAGCGCGTCTCGATGGCCTCATCTGCCAGCGCCAACAGGCTGGCCGCCAAGATGCTGATGCTCTTGAGCAGTTCCTCATACTGGCTGTCAAGCTCGCGTTGGGTGAACGGCAGCCCGACGCCCAAAATCCCCTTCAACTCACGGTCGCGCAGCAGTGGGTACAAGTAGACTGTCCCCATGCGGTCAATGTCGAGCCGCGTGAACAAATCATCTAACTCATCCCGATTACGATCAATCACCAGCACGCGCGGCACATGGTTTTCAATCACGTTTGCCAGCGTCGGCTGATGGTTGAGGTTGAGAGACAAGCCGCTCGTCGTGCGATCCAACACACGATCGTAGACATACACGACGTCAGCATAGTTCGCGTCTTGAATCCGCAACAGGAACGCCTCGTCCACGTCGAGCGTCTCAGCAGAGGCCTTCACAATCCGCTCTGGCATGTTGCTCGCGGTCGCGCCCTCCAGAATGCGCCCCAACGTGCGGATCAACACCGCCGATTGACTTTCCACTGCGGTAGGCCGCACAGCAGGCCGCACGGGCGGCAAATCTACCCGCGTTTGCAGCTCGCGCACGCGCTCCCTCAGAGTCGCCACATGAGCGCTCTGAATGCGATAGATCACAACCAACGGCAAGCCCATCGCCAGCACAAACGACAAGCGCACTGCGCCCGGGTAACTCCCGATGGATGGCCCCGCCGCTGCTTGATACAAAGCGCCTAGCAAGATGATGGTGAAGAACACGATCTTGAGCGGCGCATCGACGACATCGCGGTATAGCAGCACAACCAGCCCCACCCCGCCCAAACACACCAGCCCCACACCCAGCGACCAACCGCTGTCGAAACGCAAGTTAAAGTCGCTCACCCCAGACTGATAGACCGCCGCCCAGTCGTTCATCGTCAGCAGATAAGCCGCAAAGCCCAGCGCGCTCACCCCGCCTAGAACTAACAAAGACGCGCGCCCCAGACGCGGCACGTCGGCGCTCACCAGCGCCCACGCCAGCAGCACAACAACCAGCAGCGTGATAAGCCGCTCCAACGGGGGCAGCACCAGCAGCGGCTGTTGCCCCGTCAGCAGCACCGCCAGCGCCACCACGAAGAAGCCCACCCACGCGCCAGCCACGCCAACGTAGGCGTTGCGATAGCGCAGACCAAGCGCTTGCAACTGCGGCAGTGCGAGTGTCTGCTGTGCTAGCGCCAACCCCACCAGTGAGATCACAACCATCAGCAAGAAATACAAAAAATCTCCGGGTGATCTCACAAATAGATTCAGCAGATCAAATGATGACGGAGACACAAAACACCCAATCGATTATGATGACGACGTAGCGAAATTATAACATATCCGCCTCAATTCACCGGTGATTTGTCCAACGTTCTGCCGTCGCCCGTGAAAGAACATTGACGCGCCCCGCTCAAGTGGCTAGACTGACAACGCAGTTTTAGCCTGATGGAATCATAAATGTCCGTCGCCAGTCATCGCCTTGCTGCCGTGTTGCGGCGTGTTCCTCGCCTGTTACAGGCTGCTTACTACGTCTACCGCTTTTTCCAACCCAAGTACACGGTGGGGGTAGTTGGCATCGTTTTCAATGAGGCCCATCACGTGCTGCTTGTAGAACACGTATTTCACCCACGCCTGCCGTGGGGCCTGCCCGGCGGATGGGTGGACTTTAACGAAGATCCTTCAAACGCTGTCGTCCGCGAACTGCGCGAAGAGCTTGGGCTGGCGGTCTGTGACAAGCAGATCGTCCACGCTGAAAAGACCCAGTTCCATCATCTCGACGTGGCCTACACCTGCCGCGTCAACAACGATGTCAACACCTTAAGCCATGAGCTGCTGAGCTATCGCTACTGGCCATTGGATCAACTTCCACGGCTGAATGGCTTTCATTACCGCGCCATCATGCGTGCCAGCGAAGGAGTACGCGCCCCATGAGCCGATATGCGCGCCAGCCCCTGCGTCGGGGCTTCCCGTTTCTGCTTTTGTTCTCGGTCGCCTGTGTCGTGTTGGCGGTTGTCCTGTTCGTGTATGAGCTAGTCACCTTCACCCAGTTTGAGAATCGGCTGCCCGCGGGCACAACCATCGGCGGGGTGGCCGTGGGCAACCTCACTCAGCAGCAGGCCGCCGCCCGTGTCGAAAATGTGTTTTCCAGCCCCGTCACGGTCTACTACCAAGACAGCCCGATCAACATCCTGCCGGCTTCCCTCGGCTTCCGCCTCAGCATGCCCGCGATGATCGCCAGCGCAGTCTCTAGCGGTGAAGCGGACGGCGGCTTCTGGCAGCGTTTCTTCAACTACATGCTGGGCCGCACCGACACCGAAGCCCGTAACATCACCCTTATCGCCGACTATCAACAAAACGTCCTGCGTGACCAGTTGGAGGAAATCGCCGCCATTTACGACCGTCCCGCCGCCCGCGCCAATTACGACGTCAACACCCTCACTGTTTTCTCAGGCGAAATGGGCGTTGAAATGGACGTCGAAACCGCCGTGCGCATGGTTGACGCAGCCCTGCGCAGCGCGAGCACCCGCTGGGTCGATCTGCCTGTCTCGGGCGGCACGTTCGCTCAGCCCACGCTTGAAACGCTCCGCCAGTTGATCATCGCTTATCTTGACTCGCGCGGGTTCATCTACGACGGCCAGACGAGCGTTGCCTCCGTCTACATCCAAGACTTGGCCACCGGCGAAGAGATGAGCCTGCTGGGGGATGTCGCGTTCACCGCTGCCAGCACGATCAAAGTGCCGATCTTGATCGACTACTTCCGCGTGCTGGATGGTGAGGTCAGCCAAGACAACGCATGGTTGATGGCCAACTCGCTGCTGTGCAGCGCCAACTCGACCTCTAACCTCATCATGAGCGATATCATTGGCGGTGGAAACATCTTCCGCGGCATTGCCAGCGTCACCCAAACTGCCAACTACATCGGCGCGCGCAACACCTACCTCACCGCCCCCTTCATCGACGGCTCGCCCAATCAGCAGTTTGGCTCAATTCAACCCCCCGCCACCAACCCCAACCGTGACCACAACACTTCCCCTGACCCGTTCAACCAGACCACCGCAGAGGACATGGGAACGATCTTCCAGATGATCTATGACTGTGCCTATCGCGGCTCTGGCCTCATCACCGCTTACCCTGAAGGGCAGTTCACCCGCCGCGAATGCTCGCAAATGCTGGAACTGATGAGCGGCCTGCGGCTTCAGCGCTTGCTTGAGGGGGGCGTCCCACCCGGGACGCGCATCTCATACAAAAACGGCTGGGTAGGTGAAGTCACCGGGGTTTCCGGGATCGTGTTCCCGCCCAATGGTCGCCACTACATCATCTCCATCTTCATCTGGGAGGACACCGGGGCCACCGGCTTTCAGGACTACATCCGCTTGTGGCCCATCATCGAAGACATTTCGCGCGCGGCGTGGAACTACTTTGTTCCAGAGCAAGCGCTGCTCCAACCCCGAAGCGACCTGCCCCCCACTGCGCAAGAGTGCTTCCGCATGGACGCCGCAGGCAACCGCGTCCCAGTCTATCTGCCGCCTTACGGGCAGGTCAACCTTGATGACATCGACAGCTGGCAGCGCTCAGGTGGGTAGCGCTTTTTCTAACACGAGGCAGTTCCGCCCGTTCTCGTAGCGGTAGGCAATGCGCTGCATATACTGCTTCACAAAGTAGATCCCCCAACCGCCCTGCTCGCGTTCGTCCAACGGTTGAGACGGGTCAGGGTCATCAGTGATGAGGGGGTTGAAACGCGGCGCTTCGTCTAAGATCGTGAAACGCCACACCTGCGGCAGCATCTCTACGCGAATTTCAATAGACTTGTCAGCGCCATTGTGTTGATACCCGTGCTCAATGATATTAGTACAAATTTCGTCAATCGACAGCTCACATTCGAACATGAAGCGGTCATCCATGCCGGCTTGGTGTGCCAAGTTTTTGACAAAATCACACGCCACCCGCACTTGATCAATCACCCCCGGAACACGCAGTTTGTGCATGAGCTTCCCTGAAGCCTAGTAGCTAGCAACCGCCTCAGCCTGCGTGTTGAAGATGCGGAAGACCGTATCTAACCCAGACATCTCAAGCACCTCGCGCACACGCTCTGAGGGCTGCGCCAGACGAATATCGCCTGCCGCTCGCTTGGCTTTCTTGAAAGAGTTAACCAGCTCGCGCAGGCCTGCGCTGCTCATGTAGTCGACTTGGCTTAAGTCTAGAACAAGGTAGATGCCACCGTTGTCGATTGCGCTGCCAATCGCGCCGCCCAGCTCGCCTGCGTTCATGCCATCCACGCGGCCACTGACCTCAACCACGGTCACTTGCTGGTGTGCGGTCACATTAATTGCCATCATCGATGCATTCACTCCCGAGTCATCACGGCAGATTGAGATTTCATTAACGACAGCCCAATATGGCTTTGCTAGACTAGAAGTATACATGATGGAGTAAGGATAGGAAACATCAATGAACGGAGGGTACCTGCTTGTTGTGGGCATTGCGTTCGGCCTGCTGTTGATCCTGTCACAACGCATTGTGCCGCGGCACAAGCGCATGTTCCGCGGCTTCTTGTTCACAATGGCTGTTTTCTTGATGATCCGCTACGAGTATCAGCTTGAGACGCTTCTCGGCTACGTCTTTGCCATCTTTCTGAGCTTCCTGTTTTGGCTGTTCATCGGGCGCTATAACCCGGTCAACGACAAAGACGAGATCAAAGTCTACGGCCTCAACGACTAGCGCAGCATCAGCCGATGATGTTGATCGGGATGACGTCAGACTTTTGCAACATCACCACGCTCACACGGGCAGCCACCTGCTTGGCCAGCTCGGCAAACGCCGCGCCTGCGGGCGTGTCGGCTTCAAACACGACGACAGGCCGCCCATAGTCGCCGCCTTCGCGCACGTTGGCCGCCAGCGGCACACGCCCGAGGAAGGGCACGCCGCGCTGCTTCGCCAGTTCCTCTCCCCCGCCCGTGCCGAAGAAATCGCCTGCCATGTTCTCCACCACGCCCAAAACAGGCACTTTCAACTCGTCGAACATCGCCGCCGCGCGCAGCGCATCCGACACCGCCACAGACTGCGGCTGCGTCACAATGATGGCCCCAGCCAGCGGGAACGACTGCGCCAGCGAGAGCGGCGCATCGCCTGTCCCCGGCGGCAGATCGACGATCATATAGTCCAGCTTGCTCCACGCCACATCTGAGAAAAACTGCCGAATCGCGCTGTGCAGCATCGGCCCGCGCATGATCATCGGCTTGTCTGGCGAGATGAGAAACCCCGTGCTCATCACTTCGACGCCGTGCGCTACAATCGGCTGCATCTTGTCGTTGACGACCTTCGGGCGGCCAGCTCCCAGCCCCATCATCTGCGGGATGTTCGGGTTCAAGATGTCCGCGTCGATCAAGCCGACCTTCGCCCCCAGTTCCACCAGCGCCACCGCGAGGTTCGTCGCTACCGTGCTCTTGCCCACGCCGCCCTTGCCGCTGCTGATGGCGATGATGCTCTTCATGGGCGCGTTCAACATGCCTTGAATGCGCCGATCCGTCGGCACTTGGGCATCCCAACGGATGTCAAGCCGCTCCACCCCGGGCACATGCCCCAGCACCGCCGCGTTGCAGCGCTCCAGAAACACCTCCTTCAACGGGCAGGCGGGCGTCGTCAGCACGATCGTGAACCGTGCCACGCCATCCTCAACTGTCAAATCCCGCACCATGTTGAGCGATACGATGTCGCGGTGCAGCTCTGGCTCAATCACCGTCGAGAGCGCCTTCATAACAAGGTCTTGTGTGCTCATGCTTTCTCCCTCAAATCAAACGATTTTCATTTTTTGCCACGCAGCGCATCATACTTGACTGCGCTCCAATAACGCGAAAAGCGCTTTAGGTCGAGTCGCGCGTTCGTCTCAACAAAAGGCGGATCACGCAGCACCTCCAGTCGGCTGCCTTTGGGCATCTGCTGCATGATGCGCTGGCAGATCAGCCGATGGCGCGGGCTTGGGCTGGCCATCGTGAGGATGCGCTGCGCGCTATGCGCCTGAGCGAACGCTGCCACTTCAGCCGCCACGTCGCCCCGCCGAATGCTCACTGGCAATTCTAGCAGACACTCATAAATAAAGACGATACGTTTCAGCGAAATCTTCCATTCGTCCAGCAGTTCCTCATCCCACACGAACACAGCAGGCGCACCCGGGGCTGCCTGCAACGCTGCGCAGTGTGGATTAAGGTTGTCCGCGTGCAGCCAAATCACTGTACCAGTCATCATCAGCGCCTCTTTCCACGCGGCTCAGCGTCAAATGAGAGATCGATCCGTGGGAACAAGCGCCGCGCGATGGTCTCATAGCTGCCCACGAACGCTTGATGGCCAAACGCCGCTGGATCGCCCTGATAGCGATCGCCCGTGTATTTGAGCACGTTCTCAAGGTTATAGTAGTAGGGCTTAGTGCTGAACGTGCTGGCCACCCACTGCCAAGACAGATTGTTGCTGGCGGGGTCGCCGTCGAGCAGGTGCTCCAAGAACCACGCCGCCCCAGCCTGCCAGCGCACCCGCCGCCAGTGGACGACATACGCCGCCAGCCACATCCGCGCGTGGTTGTGCAGATAGCCCGTCTGGTAGAGCGCCTTGATCTGGTCGTCGATGAATGCGACGCCGGTCTGCCCCGCGCGGATGTCGTCCGGCAGCGCTTCAGCGTATTCGTGCGCCCCAAAGCCCGTTTTGTACTCTTCTTGATCTTCCCAAATATCGTCGCCGATTTCGACGTACACCCGCTGGAAGTAGTCGCGCCAACCCAACTCGTTGATGAATTTCTCCACTTCGTCGCGGGTGCGCGTGTTGGCCAGCGCGTACTCTTTGACCTCAGCAAGGCTCAGCACGCCGTAGCGAATGTACGGGGACAGCCGCGTCACAGCGCCATCAAGAAAGTTGCGCGTCGCCGCGTAATCGCGCAGCCGCGCCGCCCGCAGCCGTTCTTCCGCTGCTCTCCGCCCGCCGAGCGGTTCGGCTGGCACGTCATCACAAACCGCCGCCGCCCGCGGGAACTGCTCGCGCAGATAAGCAATCAACTCCTCACGGTTAGCAAAGTCACGCCGCATCTCAGCCATGTTCACCTCGCGCGCGCTTGCCAGCTTTGCGACACGCATCGCTGCAATAGATCACATGCTCCCAGTCTTTTTCCCACTTCTTGCGCCACGCAAAAGGCCGTTTGCACACCGGGCACACCTTCTGCGGCAGATGCTGCTTTTTCACACCACGCATTAAACGCTTGCCTCGTTCCACTTGCGTAGAAGCATAAACGCACGGCCTGAGTAATCCACCGCGAGCAAATAAAAAACCCGTTAGAACGCATTCTAACGGGCAATCACAGCTTGATTGAGCGCGCTATCCGTCTTTCTTGGCAGCACGCGCGGCCTTGCGCGCCAGCGCCGCCTGCTTGCGGGCCTCACGCTGATCGTGGCTCTCTTCCCACGGGCGCGCGCCCTCCGCTGCCGGGGCAGCCGCCGGCTCAGCCTTGACCTCAGCAGCTGGCTTCGGCGCTTCAGCGACCGCTTCTGCCGCCGGGGCAGCAGTCGGCGCAGCGGCTTCGGCTTTGCGCGCGCGCACTTCCTCGCGCTTCGCGTCCTTGCCTGCGTCCGCGCCACCACGACGCGCCGCCTTCTGCGCGTCTTTGTGCTCCCAACCGCCGCGCGCCTGCATCTCTTCAACGGCGCGGGTGGGGGCGATCGTCTTCCAGTACTTGAACTCTTTGCTGAGCTTCTGCTTGTCGAACACGTGGTTCGTCGTGCGGTCGTAGCTCGACAGCTCGTAGTCGTGATCCATCTTAATCGCGTCGAACGGGCAGAACTCCGCGCAGAAGCCGCAGTTCATGCAGATGTCGATGTCGATGAAGAAAGCTTCCGGCTCCGGCACAGGCCGGCCTGTCACGGGGTCGTTGCTGCGCACGATCCAGATGCACTGCGGCGGGCACACCTTCGCGCAGATGCCGCAGCTCGTGCACCAGTCCTTGCCCGGCGCCTCGGGATGGTCGTAGTCGTTCACCACCAAGAAAGGCACAAACCGGAAGCGCTCCGGCATGGCCAGCTTCTCTTCGGGGTACTGCACGGTGAACGCGCCCTCAGCCTTCGTGCCCTGCCGCGTTTCAAAGTTGTCCACGTCCGGCGAATACTTCCTGAAGCCGTAACGCAGATCGTCTACGTAGGTGTTCACGAAGTGACGCAGCGTCACCAGCATGCCTTTGACAAAACCAATGCCATTCATCCAGTGTCCCTCTCGTGGCGTTTAACGATCTGTCTCACCCAGCACGATGTCAATGCTGCCTAAGATGGCGACGACATCGGCCACTTTCGTTCCACGGCACATGTGTCCGAGCGGCGTCAGGTTGATGAAGCTAGGCGCGCGCACGTGATAGCGCCACGGGTTGGCCGTGTTCTTCTTGTCGCCTGCGCTCACCACATAGTAGCCCAACTCGCCCTTGCCATTCTCCACGCGCCCATACGCTTCACCCAGCGGGATCTTGCCGCTGTAGGCAAAGCTGCTCGTCACACTTTCGCCCTTCGTGTACTCAAGGCGCGGCAGAATTTGCTTCAAGATGCGCACGCTCTCGCGCATTTCGATCAAGCGCACCATGTAACGCGCGTACATGTCGCCTTCATGCTGCACCGCCACGTCAAAGTCCAGCTCTGGGTAGATGCTGTAGGGGTCAGCGCGGCGAATGTCATACGCCACGCCGCTCCCACGCAGCAGCGGCCCCGCCGCGCTGAAGTTGATCGCGTCCTCTGCGCTTAGGTAGCCGACGCCCTTCGAGCGGCTCTGCACGATGTCGCTGTTGGTCAGGTACTCGTCCAGCTCATCAATCGTGCGTGGGATGCGCTCGTTGATCATCTCTTGCAAGAACTGCATCGTGTCAAAGTCGCGCACGCGGTCGTTCATCAGGTTCATCGTGCTCTTGATGCGCTCTGGCAAATCCGCAAAGACGCCGCCGAAGCGCATGTAGTTGCACATCATGCGGCTGCCCGCCACTGCCTCGAAGAAGTCGAGGATGCGCTCGCGCTCTTGCACGAAGTACAACACCGGCGTGAAGAACGCGCCCAAGTCGTTCAGCCAGAAGCCAATCGCCCACAAATGGTTGACGATGCGCGACAGCTCCACCATCAGCACACGCAGCACCTCCGTCCGATAGGTGGGCGGGGTGTACTTCGCGCCTTTGGCCAAAAGCTGCTCTACCGCCAGCACATAGCCGTGGTTGTTGCCCATGCTGCTGATGTAGTCCAGCCGATCCGTAAACGGGATGTTGTGCAGGTAGGTGTTACGCTCGCCGATCTTCTCGTGGTTGCGGTGCAGATAGCCCATGACCGGCTCAAGGTGGGTAATCGTCTCACCGTCGAGGCGCATCACCATGCGGAACACGCCGTGCGTGCTGGGGTGGTGCGGCCCCATGTTGACCACCAGTTCATCCGTCTGGATGCCGTTCTCGTCCGTCATATGCGTCATGTCAACGCCGAGGCCGAAGCCAGTATACAGGTCGCTCTCGCTCTTGTCCGTCAAGCGGCTGAGGTCGATGTCCGACGGATACTTGACGTTCGAGCCGAAGACGTTCAGCTCTTCAGCGCGGTAGACGTGGCCTTCTGGCCAGCGGCTGTCGAACGGCTTGTGCTCGCTCTCGTAGAACGCTTCCTTCCAGTCCTTGCGCATCGGGTGGCCGTAGAAACCTTCCCACATCAAGATGCGCTTGAGGTTGGGATGACCCTTGAAGCGAATGCCGAACAAGTCCCACGCTTCGCGCTCTTGGAAGTCTGCGCCGCGCCACACTGAGACCAGTGAAGGCAGCTCAGCTTTTTCGCGGTCGGTCTGCGCTTTGAACACCAGCGCGCTGCCGCCCGTCGTCCGATAGGCGTGGTAGACCATCTCCATGTGGTCGTTACTATGGTGGCCCTCGCCGAGGTAGTCCACCGCCGTTGCGCTGGAGAGGTAGTCAAACTTCAGCGTGTCGCGGATGTAGCTGGCAACCTCCAGCAGCTTGTCCGCGCTGACGATCACGCCGCCATAGCCTTCGCGCTTGTCATCAGACACGTCGTTCGGGAAGGCCGCCTTCAAATCCGCGATGGCGTCTTCAATCGTCCCCACCTTGTTGGGGTCTGGTGCTGTCAAAACCATGCTCGTTACCCCTCACTCTTCGATGCGCGCGCGGCCTTGCGAGCAAGCGCTGCCGCCTTGCGCTGTTCACGGATGTCATGCGATTCTTCCCACGGCTTGCTGCCGCCCGGCAGCGGCGCAGCAGCGGTTGGCGCGGCAGCCGGCGCAGCCTCACCCGCAGACTTCGCCGCGCGCGCCGCCTTACGAGCCAGCGCCGCCGCACGCCGCTCTTCTTCAGGGGTCATCGTGCCCGCAGCCGGGGCCGCCGCAGCCGCCGCAGGTGCTGCCTTCTGCGCAGGCAGCGCAGCCGCCGTCTTGGCTACCGCGGGCAGCTCACGCACGGCGAACGTGCCACCGCGCGCCGCCTGCTCTGCCTGTCGACGGATCATGTCCATCTGGCGCGGGTCGATGATGTCTGGCCCGAGGATCGGGATCGGCGTCGGGTCAGACGGGCCAACGCCGTACCACGGCACATCATCGCTGGTGATGATGCTCTGCCCGTCGATCTTCTTCTGAAGCGCAATCAAGCCGTACAGAAGCGCCTGCGGTGTGGGCGGACAGCCGGGCACATATACATCGACCGGCAGATACTTGTCAATTCCAGAGACGACGTTGTACCCCTCTTTGAAGGGGCCGCCGCCGCTGGCGCACGCGCCCATCGCCAGCACGTACTTCGGCTCTGGCATTTGGTTGTACAAGCGCACGATCGGCACGACCATCTTCTTGGTCACTGTGCCGCTCACGATCATCAAATCGGATTGGCGCGGCGTCGCCCGCATTACTTCCATCCCAAACCGGCTGAAGTCGAACCGCGACGACGCCGTAGCGATCATCTCAATCGCGCAGCATGCCAGCCCGAACAACATCGGCCACATCGAGTTGCGCCGCCCCCAGTTGTAGATCTTGCTCAGGCTGGTAATGGCGACGTTGTTTTGCAGCTCCGCCGGAATCGGATACTGCGTCCTGTTCAGCTCTGCCAGATTTAATTCCATCAGATCAACCTTTCCTCGTACCACTCCCGCAACAGGTCTTTCAAAATGCCGTCGTTGGCAAGCGCTGGGTCATCCACAAACGTCGGCAGTTCGACCACTAAACGACACAACTCACCCAGACTCAACGACTCTAAATCTGCCTCTGGGTGCGCAGCCTCCAGCGCTTTGACGATCTCATAGGTGCTGTCCCAGTGCAGTTCGTTCATACTTTTAGGATACCGAATTTCGAGCGCGAGTACCAAATCATTGATACAGCGCTCATGAACTTTATTCCTGCTCTTTTAATACGCTGTCCGTGTCGATCTGCGCGCGCTGAAGCCGACCGCTGAAGTCGATATACACCGACTTCCACTCCGTGAACGAGTTCAACCCAGCCTGCCCCGCCTCGCGCATCCCGTTCCCTGTGCCGCGCGTCCCGCCGAACGGGAACTGAATCTCCGCGCCGGTTGTGCCGTGGTTGATGTAGACGATGCCCGTCGTGATGTCTCGAATCGCGCGGAACGCTGCGTTGACGTTCTCGGTGAAGAGGCTGCTCGACAGGCCGTAAGGCGTGTCGTTGTTCACGGCAATCGCCTCGTCGAGGTCAGCCACTTCAATCACGCTCAGCACCGGGCCAAAAATCTCTTCCTGCTCAATGCGCATCCCGTGTTTGACGTCGTCAAACAGCGTCGGCTCAAAGAAGAAGCCCTTGTCAAAGTTGGCCTTCTTCCCCCCAACCACCAGCCGCGCCCCGTCGGCTTTGGCCACGTCCATGTAGCCGCTCACCTTCGCCAGCGCTTTGGCGTTCACCAGCGGCCCCATCGTCGTTTCAGGGTCAAGGCCATCGCCCAGCTTGATCGCTTTCGCCTTCTCAGCTAGCGCTTCGACTAGCCGCGGCTTGATGCCGCGCTGCACGATCAAGCGGCTCGTCGCCGTGCAGCGCTGGCCCGTCGTGCCGTAGGCGCTCCACGTGATCGCTTGCACCGCAAGGTCAAAATTGGCGTCGTCCATCACGATGATCGCGTTCTTGCCGCCCATCTCCAGCGTGACCTTCTTGCCGAGTTGCGCGGCCTTCGCGTAAACGCCGATGCCCGTCTGCGTGGAGCCAGTGAAGGTCACAATGCGCACGTCCGGGTGCTCGACCAGCGCCGCCCCTGCGTCGCCATACCCGCACACCAAGTTCAGAACGCCTGCGGGCAGCCCCGCGTCGTGGAACACCTGCACGAACGCCGCCGCTGTCGCGGGCGTGTCCTCAGCGGGCTTCCAGACGATTGTGTTGCCGGCGATCAACGCGGGCAAAATCTTCCAGCTCGGAACCGCCACCGGAAAGTTCCACGGCGTGATGACGCCTACCACGCCCACGCTGTCGCGAATGGCCATGCCGAACTTGTTGGGCATCTCGACCGGCGCCGTATACCCCAGCAGCCGCCGACCCTCGCCGCCCATGTAGTAGGCCATGTCGATGGCCTCTTGCACGTCGCCGCGCGTCTCGTCAAGGATCTTGCCCATCTCTTGGGTCGCCAAGCGCGCGATCTCTTCCTTGCGCGCGGTTAAAATCTCCGCCACGCGGAACAATATCTCACCGCGGCGCGGCGCGGGCATCAGCCGCCACTTCGCATAAGCCGACTTGGCCGCCGCCACAGCATCCGCCACATCCGACGCATCCGACCGGACAACGTGCGCTAAAACCGTCTCATTCGCAGGGTTGATCGTGTCGAAAACCGCCCCGCTGTGCGCCTCAACCCACGCCCCATGAATGTAATTTTTGATCAATTGGCTCATGAAAAACTCTTTAGGTGATAATCGAGATAGTTCAAGTATAGGGTTGCGTTTAATCGTTTGTCAAGATTTTCACAAATGGCGCGAACTCCGAATTTAACATCCGTAAAAAAACGTTTGTCAACTGAACACGACCGCGCGCGACCCCTCGGCCAGCACACCCCCGTAGCGGCTGTAGCTACCCATGCCGCGCGCGGCATAGCCCTCGCGCAGGGCTTGCGCCACCCGTCGCGCCACCGCCTCATCATCACACACCGCGCACAGCGTCGGCCCTGCCCCGCTGATCACCAACCCATACGCCCCCTGCTGCTTAGCGATGGCGCGCATGTCGGCCATATAGGGCATCAAGTGCTGACGCGCTGGCTCGATCACGTTGTCGCTTTCCATCGCCCGCGCCATCGTCGGGATGTCACCGCGGTAGAGCGCGTCGATCAACTCGGCCACCGCGCCCGTCTGCTGCACCATCGCCTTGAGCGGCACATGCACCGGCAGCACCGCACGCGCTGTAGAGGTTGGCACTTCGATGTGCGGCGTGATAAACGCCAAGTAGAGGCCACGCGGCACGGGCAAGCTGCGGATGCGATCCGCCGTGATGCCGTTCGTCAGCGTAATGCCCCCGAACAAACACGGGGCGACATTGTCCGCGTGATAGCCGCTGACGGCGGCCTCTCCCTCCAAACAGGCGGGCAGCAGCTCAGGGCGCGTGAGCGGCTCACCCAGCAGCGCGTTAACCGCCACCACAGCCGCTACCGCGCTGGCGGCGCTGCTCCCCAACCCGCTGGAGAGCGGCAGCCCTTTTTTCAAGTAGAGCTTCACCCCCTGCGCGACCTCAAGCTGCTTCAGCAGCGCCGCCGCCGCAATCGAGGCGACGTTGCGCTTGGGGTCAAGCGGCAGCTTGCCGCCGTCCCCCTCAATGCCGGCGATGTGCACCCCCGGCTCATCTGCCCATTCCGCGATGATCGTGTCGCCAGAGCCAGCAATCGCAAGGCCTAAAATGTCGAACCCAACCCCGAGGTTCGCCACCGTGGCAGGCGCAAAGGCCTCTGCTCTGGAATTTAACATACAGACTCGTTATCCTTACTTAATAGGTCAGTCATCGCCCAATGAGGATAACACCAATGCCGAGCCAACTGCAATGCATGGATTGTGGAGCCACCTACCCCATGAATCAGGTGATCTACGCCTGCACTGCCTGCGGTGGCTTACTGGACGTCAAACACGACTGGAGCGAGCTTACCATCACTCGCGAGCTGTTCGATCAGCGCCTCGGCACGCTCGACGCGCCCTACCGCAGCGGCGTGTGGCGCTATAAAGAACTGGTCTACCCTGACGTGCCAGATGATCTCATCGTGAGCCGCCCAGAGGGCAACACGAACCTGTACCACGTCCCCAAGCTGGCCGCATGGGCCGGCGTGGACACCCTCTACCTGAAGCACGAAGGCGAAAACCCAACCGGTTCCTTCAAAGATCGTGGCATGACCGGCGGCGTCACCCAAGCCCGCGTGTTGGGGATGACGCGCGTCGCCTGTGCTTCGACGGGCAACACCTCCGCGGCGCTCGCCTCGTATGCCGCGTTTGCGGGCTTGGAAGGCATCATCTTCATGCAGAACCGTCAGATCGCCGTGGGCAAGCTCGCGCAAGGCCTTGCCTATGGCGCAACCTGCATCCAGATCAACGCCGACTTTGACCGCAACCTCGCGCTTGTCCGTCAGATCAGCGACGAACTCGGCATCTACGTTCTCAACTCGGTCAACCCCTTCCGTTTGGAGGGGCAAAAGACGATCATGATCGAGACGATCCAGCAGCTCAAATGGCACGTGCCCGATTGGATCGTCGTGCCCGGCGGCAACTTGGGCAACAGCTCGGCTTTCGGCAAAGCGCTCTACGAGATGCGCCAGCTCGGCCTGATCGATCGGCTGCCGCGAATCGCTATCGTCCAAGCCGAGGGGGCTAGCCCGCTCTATCGCGCGGCGCAGCGCGGCTTTGACCACCTTGAACCGATGAAAGCCGAAACGATCGCCACCGCCATCAAGATCGGCAACCCCGTCAACTACCCCAAAGCAGTGCGCGCCTTGACGTGGACAAACGGCGTCGTGGAGATGGTCACCGATCAAGAGATCATGGACGCCAAAGCCTTGATCGACGCCGCGGGCATCGGCTGTGAACCAGCCTCAGCCTGCTCACTCGCTGGAACACGCAAACTCGTGGAGCACGGGGTCATTCAACGCGGTGAAAGCGTCGTCGGCGTCCTAACAGGCAGCGTGATGAAAGACCCTGACGCGATCATCGCTTATCACAGCAACCAGCTTGAGGACATCACCCCCACCTACCAGAACCGCATGCGCCAAGCAGGCGACAGCGTCGAGCAGATCAAGAGCATCCTGCTAGGCGAATCCGTTCCCACCCCGTGAGCGGAAACGAACACGCCAACCGCTTAAGACTGAATCCCCCTTCTCCGTTGGGAGAAGGGGGTTAGGGGATGAGGCCTCGCCTAATCGCGGAAGCGATGTTCCCACTCGCGCTCAAGCTTGCGATCAGGGATGCCCGCCAGCGCGCTGTCAAGATCGCGGATGATGTCGTCGGCGTCCTCGATGCCTACAGCGAACCGCACCAAGTTATCACGAATGCCCACCGCCATCCGTTCCGCTGTAGACAGCTCATAGAAGCTCACCAGCGCCGGCTGCTCGATTAAGCTCTCCACGCCGCCCAAGCTGGGGGCGATATACGGGATGCGGCAGCGGTCGATAAACTCGCTCGTCGTCTGAAGGTCGCCTGCCACCTCAAAGCTCACCACGCCGCCGAACCCGCTCATCTGCCGCACGGCAATCTCGTGGTCAGGGTGTGAGGGCAGCCCCGGGTAGTACACGCGGTCGATCTTGGGATGCGACTCTAAGAAGCGCGCCACCTTAAGGGCCGTCGCGTTCTGCTGCTGCACGCGGATCCCAAGCGTCTTGATGCCACGTTCGATCAAGAACGCCGCCTGCGGATCGACCACCCCGCCCAGCATCCCGCGGCTGTCCTTCAGCGCCTTGATGCGCCCCGCTTCCCCGCAGATCACACCCGCCAGCACGTCGTTGTGGCCGCCGAGGTACTTCGTCGCGCTGTGCAGCACAAAGTCAATCCCCCACTCATACGGGCGCAGGTTGATCGGTGAAGCAAAGGTGCTGTCGATCAACGTCAGCACGCGGTGGCGCTTGGCGATGTCCACGATCTTCTGCAAGTCGGCCACGCGCAGGTAGGGGTTGGTGGGCGTCTCGCTGATGATGAAGCGCGTGCGCTCTGGGATGATCGCGGCCTCCATCGCCTCGTAGTCGCCCATCGGCACAACGCTCGTTTCAATGTCAAACTTAGCGAGGAACACACGGCAGAACTGGCGCGTGCGCCGGTAGCAGTCGTCGGTCATCACGATGTGCTGGCCTGCCTTGAGCACGGTCAGCAGCAGCGATGTCACCGCCCCCATCCCCGACGAGTAAAGCGCGGCATCCTCTGCCCCATCGAGCGCTGCCAGCCGCTCCTCCACCGCCCATACCGACGGGTTACCGTAACGCCCGTACTCCTCGCGGTCGGTATGCCCACCGTAGAGCTTGGCATCCATGAAGTCGCACAGATCAGCCGTGTCCTTAAACGTGAACGTAGCCGACTGCACGATAGGCGTGTTCAGCGCGCTGTAGGCTTTGCGGCGTTCCACACCCGCATGAACGGCGCGCGTGCTGGGGCCTTGAGGGGTGGGGCGAGTCGCCCGCTGGATGGCCTGCTCGATGTTCTCTTGTGTACTGCTCATGTTGATCCTGTCTCCACAAATAAAAAAACCACGTTACTTGTGGCAGACGTGGGCAAATCATCATAACGATGATTGAGCGCAAAGCGTGGCGTGCTTTGCACGGCACAAGGCCGCATTCCCTCATCTACCAGACTGCTTCTGTCGGACTTGGCACCTTCCCATTGCCTTGATGGGGGTTGCCGCAGCGTCATAGGGCCGATCCCTCGACTGCTCTGGATGAGTGATAACAACTATTGTGTTGTTAACTTGATGCAAAGACTATATCATGGTTCACGATAAGGCGCAAGTCATTCATCGCGTCGGGGAGTGTCTAAATTCGAACAGAGGCCTCATCCAGCCCCCTTCAGGGGGCGTGCCCTAGCCGAGTGCTTCAGCGCTCGGCGCGACGGTGAAGGCCGATGACTGTCTGTTTATCTTCAGACACTCCCATCGCGTCGCAGCACTTGACCTGTTCGATCTTGGACACTCTCTGTGCGTGTAAGGGCACAGCCCGCTGTGCCCGTTTTCGGGGATAGAAATTCACATGACCCGTTCAGCCTTAGACACTTCCACGATTATGGAGATTTTTACGGATGACAACCGACACGGCTTTCAAAATCATCGGCGGCGCACCCCTTGAAGGGGAAGTAACCGTGCAGCGTTCTAAAAACGCTGTCCTGCCCATGATCGCAGCGGCGCTGCTGCCCAAGCGCGGCCAAACAGTGCTGCGCGGCGTCCCGACCATCGCCGACGTGCTGATTGCGCTCGACCTTGCACGGCTCGTCGGGGCAAAAGTTGATCATGACCTCGACGCTCATACGGTGACCATCGACGCTTCGAACCTTCACAACGGGGTGCTGCCTGCCGAGTACAGTCAAAAGATGCGCGGCTCAGTGCTGTTCTTGGCCCCGCTCATCGCGCGCTTGGGCTTCGTTGAGCTGCCCGGCAGCGGCGGCTGCAACATCGGTGAACGCAAGATCGACTTTCATCACCGGGGGTTTGCCCGCCTCGGCGCAGATGTCGACTACCTTGAGGACGGCACAACCCTCATCCGCTTGAACCAACCACGTATGAAGGGCAGCTTCATCTACCTCGACATCCCTAGCCACACCGGCACGGAAAACCTCATGATGGGGGCAGCCCTCTCAGAGGGAGAGACGATCATCGAAAACGCCTCGGTTGAACCAGAGGTGATCGATTTCGGCCACTTCTTGATCGAGATGGGCGCGCGCATTCGCGGCCTCGGCACGCCAACGCTCATCATTCAAGGCGTGGAGGAACTCAACGCGATCGAGTACACCCCCATCCCTGATCGCCTTGTCGTCGGCCTGCTGGCGATGAGCGTTGGCATCGCTGGGGGGGACGCTCTTATCCGCGGCGTAGAGCCAACGCACCTGCGCCTCGTCACCGCTAAACTAGAGCAGATGGGCGTCCAGTCCATCGCAACGGGCAATTCCCTGCACATCCGTCGCCATGTCAACCGCCGCCTTTCCCCCATCAACATCACGACCCACCCCTACCCCGGCTTCCCAACTGACTTGCAGCCGTGTATCTCTGCGCTGTCCACGGTGGCCGAGGGCAAGAGCTACATCCGCGAGCGCATTTTTGAAAATCGCTACGATTTTACTGAGGCGCTGATCGCAATGGGCGCGGATGTGCTCATCAGCCAAAACGACGTCTTGATTGTCGACGGCGTGAAAGCGCTGCGCGGCGCTCAGGTGCGCGCGGCCAGCATCCGCGCCGGCGCAGCCCTGCTCATCGCAGCGCTGGGCGCGCAGGGCGAAACGATCATCACCAACGCCTATCAAATTGACCGTGGCCACGAACGCATCGAAACCTATCTGGCGGCACTGGGGGCCAAGATCGAACGCATCGAGTTAGAAACGCTCAACCCCGCGACGATCTAACATCAGAAACATCTACCGCGAGGGCAAGCATGACCGAGCCGCTGCAAGTGCAAATCATGGTGATGAGCGGGGTAGATGACGGCACACTCCACACCTTTGATGCGCGTTACGATGGTCAACCGCTCAACGACAGTTGGACGCTGACCATCGGGCGGCGCGATGACAACGACCTGTGCCTGCGTGGTGATGTGTTCGTATCACGCCAGCACGCCAACCTCATCTGGCGCGGCGCGCAGTGGTACTTACAGGACATCCACAGCACCAACGGCACGTTCATCGAAAATCACAATGACTTGTTCGCAGATGAGCGCGTCAGCGGAACTGTGCCGCTCTGTGCCGGGCAGTTGTTCCGCATTGGCCGAACATGGCTGCGCTTGCAGCCTCTGGAGTGAACGACGTGGTTGAGCTGCGCGACATCATGATCATCGCCCGACAAGAGTCACAGCAGATGCGCCACCACTTCATCGGGGTTGAACACCTGTGCATTGCGATGCTGCGCGCGCGTGACAGCATCCTCGCCCGCACCCTGTCAGAGCGCGGCCTGAGTGTCCCGTATGTCATTGAGGCGCTGCGCCGCCGCGTGGGCAAAGGCGGGCGGCATCGCCTGTGGGCTGGCGTGCCCAACACACCGCGCGTCAACGTCGTGCTCACGATAGCGCAAGAACTCGCCGCTGAAGCTGGGCGTCAAAACATCACAGAACACGATCTGCTCATCGCCATCCTCGACGAGGGCGACAGCCTCGCGCTGCGCGTCCTGACCACGCTCAACATAGACTTGGAAGAACTGCGCCGCGACATCCTCAACGCCGATGCGCTGCCAGCGGTGCAGGCCGCTTATGTCCACATCGAACTCCTGCCGACGCTTGATGTCACCCTCAGCCCCGAGGTGCTCTTCCTGCTGCGGCAGATGTTCAGCGACTACGATCGCGTGCGGGTAGAGGATCGCCTTGCGGGTGGCCACAGCGGCGCGCTGCTGCTGCTGGTGACGCCCATCCGCGACGGCAGTGAACACGCCTCGCTCGTGGTGAAGATCGGGCCAGCCGATCTGATCCTTGACGAGGCGCAGCGCTTCGAACGCTACATCAAAACGACCCTGCCGCCTATGACCGCGCGCATCGAAGAGCGACCCGTCTCACCCCCGCTCACTGAGTTAGTCGGCATCAAGTACACGCTGGCCTCTGATGGGCAGAGTGCGCCGCGCAGCCTGCGCACCATCGTACAATCTGAACCGCTCGATGGGTTTGCTCAATGGCTGCGCAGCGCGCTCTATCATACCTACGCACCGCGTTGGTGGGCACAGCGCCGCCCTTTTCGCTTCGAGGCATGGCAGGAATACGACGCGCTCTTGCCGCCCGTGCTCGAGATCGACTATCTGCCGCACCCCCCAGCCGATGCCATCCACATCCGCTATCCCATACGGCGTCAACGCTTGACCCAAATTCACTACGGCCAAACGGTTCAGATCGAAAACTTCATCGTACACCGCATTGACCGCGCCGCCCACAGCATCACGCTCTCGCTCGGGCACGGCAGCACGCGCGCTTTGCAGATCACAGTGCGCGACCTCGACCTTGAAAGCGAGGCCTACTTCCGCGGAGAGCTGGTCGAGAGCATTGCAGGCCGTGTCGTCCGAACGCGCCATGACAGCCTCATGGCAGGCCTCGCCGAGCTGACGCCCGATTTCGATCCACGCGACGCACGGCTGATCCTCGACCAGAAGCGCATCCCGAACCCGTTCACGCAGTACCAACCGGTTCTAGATCACACCGTCACCGGCAGCATCAGCGTCGTCCACGGCGATCTGCACCTCGGCAACATCATGCTGGGGGTGAACAACACCGCCATGCTCATCGACTTTGGGCAATCGCGCGAGGGGCACACCCTGTTCGATTGGGCTGTGCTGGAGATGAGCCTGCTCGCAGAACTCAGCCTGCCCTACCTCGACAACACATGGGACAGCGCGCGCCGCGCCGCGGCCGAACTGCTAGAGCTGACACCCCCCATCATAGTTGACCCGATTCGACTAGAACTGCTCGTCGAAGTGCGCCACATCGTCGCCGAGCTGCTGGCGAACCCTAAGCGCCGCGATGAATATTGGGTCGCGCTGGCAGTGGTCGCGCTGCGCGCTAGCCTTTGGACGACGATGAGCGTGCCTCAACGCCGCCTGATGGTTTACGTGGCAGGCGTTGCCATCGGCGAGTTGATCGACCACGGCGCAGCGCCTGACGCCACTGAGTTTAGCGGCCTCACAGGGTGAACGCCCCGCACGGTTACAAGTTCGCCAGCACCGCTTGAGCAAACTCCGCCGTGCTGATCACTGCCTCGCCCGCGCGCGCGATGTCGCCCGTCCGCGCGCCGGCCGCCAGCGCAGCATCCACCGCTGCCTCCAACGCTACGGCCTCCGCCTCTAGCTCAAGGCTGTAGCGCAGCATCATCGCCACGCTCAGCAGCATCCCAACGGGGTTTGCTTTGCCCTGCCCGGCGATGTCGGGCGCGCTGCCGTGCACCGGCTCATACAACCCAAAGCGCCCCGCCCCCAACGAGGCCGACGGCAGCATCCCCAACGACCCCGCGAACACGCTCGCCTCGTCGCTCAGGATGTCCCCGAACATGTTCTCAGCGAGGATGACGTCAAACGACGCCGGACGAGTGAGCAAGTGCATTGCGCAGGCGTCCACCAGCACATGATCTAGCGCCACGTCGGGGTAATCCTCCGCGACTTTGACGACGGTGCTGCGCCACAAACGCATCGAGGCAAGCACGTTCGCCTTGTCCACGGATGAAACCTTCTTGCGCCGCCCCTGCGCCGCGCGGAACGCCACGTGCGCCACCCGCTCCACCTCGCCGCGGGTGTAAAGCATCGTGTCATAGGCTTCATCGCCCTCGCCCATCTCTTGGCGCGGCCCAAAGTACAGCCCACCGGTCAGCTCGCGCACGAACAGGATGTCCACCCCTTGCAGCAGCTCTGGCCGCAGCGGCACGTGCTGCGCCAGCGACGGATAGGTCTTCACTGGGCGCAGGTTGGCAAATAGGCCGAAGTGCTTGCGCATCGCCAGCAGCCCGCGCTCCGGGCGATCTTTCGCCTGCGGGTTATCCCACTTGTAGCCGCCCACCGCTGCCAGCAGGATGGCATCGGCTTGCTCGCCGAGTTTGCGCGTCTCCTCTGGGAACGAATCGCCCGCGGTGTCAATCGCAATGCCGCCGATCAGCCCCTCGTGCAGCACAAACTCGTGCCCATAGCGGCTGGCAATCTTCTCCAACACAGCTTGCGCTTGCGCCATCACCTCCGGGCCGATACCATCCCCCGGCAGCGTCAAAATTGTTGCTTTCATGGTTTATGCTCCCTACGTCAGTTCAGCAAACGGGCGACCAACTGGCCGCCCTACGATAAACAGGGAGTCCTCTGTTTGACTTTAGACACTCCCGATAAACAATCCACCTCAGACTGAGCGCTGTGAGCCACTTCAGTCCATCGACGTGTGCGCCTGCGCGGTGTGCAGCAGCCGCACGCCGTACTCCAGCCCGTCCACCAGCGCCAACCACGACGCGCGGATGATGTCCGTCCCTGCGCCAACCGTGCTCCAGCGGTAGCCGTTGCACTGCGTGTCGATCAGCACGCGCGTCGTTGCGGCGGTAGCGTTCTCGCTGTCGAGGATGCGCACCTTGTAATCGACCAGTTGAAAGTCTGCGATCTGCGGATAGGTGTGGATCATGGCTTTGCGCAGCGCCAAGTCGAGCGCGTTCACCGGCCCGTTGCCCTCCGCGGCGGTGTGGATGACGTCGCCGTTGATCTCTAGCTTGACCATCGCCTCGCTGGTGTGGCCCCGCCCCATCCGCTCTTCGACGATCACCGTGAAGTCGATCAAGTTGAACAGCGGCGCATAGTCCGGCTTCGCACGGTACAGCCGCACCGCCACCGACGCCTCTGCCCCTTCAAACACGTAGCCCTCGTTCTCCAGCCGCTTGATCTCGTCGAGCACCTGCGCCGCTTGGTCGTTCGAGACGTTGACGCCCATCTCTTCGGCCTTGCTCAAGACGTTGCCCCGCCCCGACAAATCCGAGACGAGCACGCGCATCTCGTTCCCTACTAACGCGGGGTCGATATGCTGGTAGCTGTCCACGTTGCGCCGAATGGCCGCCACGTGGATCCCGCCTTTGTGCGCAAACGCGCTCTTGCCGACATACGCAAGGTGGTTGTCCGGCGCGAGGTTGGCAATCTCCGCGACGGTGCGCGCGACGCGCGTCAAGCTGCGCAGCGCCCCACCCTCTGGCAAGCACTGCACCCCCATCTTGAGCTGCAAATCGGGGATGATGCTGCACAAGTTGGCGTTGCCACAGCGCTCACCATAGCCGTTGATCGTGCCCTGCACGTGGCGCACGCCCTCGCGCACGGCGGCCAGCGTGTTGGCCACCGCTAGCTCGCCGTCGTTGTGCGTGTGGATGCCGAGCTGCACGTGCGGGAAGGCCTCGCGCGCCCGCCGCACCAGCGCCTCGACTTCCCACGGCAGCGTGCCGCCGTTCGTGTCGCACAGCACGACCGTGCTCGCCCCCCCGTCGATGGCCGCTTGCAAGGTGTCGAAGCCGTATTCCATGTCGAGCTTGCAGCCGTCGAAGAAGTGCTCAGCGTCGTAGATGACCTCCTTGCCGAGCGCCTTCAAGTAGGCCACGCTCTCGCGGATCATGCGTAGGTTCTCGCGCGGGGTCGTCTGCAAGACATCGGTCACGTGCAGCATCGACGTCTTGCCGACCACCGTCACCACGGGCGTTTGCGCGTCTACCAGCGCCTGAATGTTCGGGTCATCTTGTGGGTCGCTGTCCTTGCGACAAGTGGAGCCAAATGCCGCGATCTTGGCGTTCTTCAACTCCAGCCGCTGCACCTGTTCGAAGTAAGCGGCGTCTTTGGGGTTGCTGCCCGGCCAGCCTCCTTCAATGTATGCCACACCCAGATCGTCCAACAGGCGCGTAATTCGCAGCTTGTCCGCCACTGACAGGGAGATCCCCTCACGCTGTGTGCCATCGCGTAGGGTTGTGTCGTAAATGGCGACTGTGTGGGACATACCAGCTCCTTAAGCTACGATGTGAGTGTTGACGCGCTGAGGGTTGGCCGCCTCGTAAGCCGAGACGTCCGCATCCAACCCCAGCAAGAAACCAAGTTGATCCACCCCGTTCAGCAGGCAGTAGCGGCTGAATGGGTCGATCGGGAACGTGACCGAGCGCCCATCTGGCAGGGTCAGCGTCTGCGCTTCGAGGTCAACCGTTACCGTTGATTCAGGCGCTTCCTGCGCAAGGCTGATGAGCTGCTGCTTGGTCTCCTCATCGACGACAATCGGCAGCAGGCCGTTCTTGAGGGCGTTCCCGCGGAAGATGTCCGCGAAGTAGGTGCTGACCACCGCGCGGAAGCCCATCCCCAGCAGCGCCCACGGCGCATGCTCGCGCGAGCTGCCACAGCCGAAGTTGTTGCCCGCCACCAAGACTTCCGCGCCCTGATACTGCGGCTGGTTGAGGATGAAGTCTGCTTTGGGCGTGCCGTCCTCGTTCCAGCGCCAATCGTTGAAGCACGCCTGCCCCAACCCCAGTTTGTCGGTCGTCTTGAGGTAGCGAGCGGGGATGATCTGGTCGGTGTCGATGTCGTTGATCGGCAGCGGCGCTAACCGCCCAGTAAACTTACGAATGGGTTCCATCGTCTGTCGTCCCTTCTGATCTAGGCCAGCGCCGGCTCATACAATTCGCGCGGGTCGGTGATGACGCCCGTCACCGCGGCGGCAACCGCTGTCAGCGGGCTGGCGAGGAAGGTGCGACCGCCCTTGCCCTGCCGCCCCTCAAAGTTGCGGTTGCTCGTGCTGACAGCGTACTGACCGGGCGCGAGTTGGTCGCCGTTCATGGCGATGCACATCGAGCAGCCCGCTTCGCGCCACTCTGCGCCTGCCGCCTTGAAGATCTCGTGCAGCCCTTCGCGCTCGGCCTGCGCCTTCACCTGCTGCGAGCCGGGCACAACCAGCATCCGCACGCCCTCGGCCACCTTGCGCCCTTCGATCATGCGGGCCGCCTCGCGCAGGTCGCTGATGCGGCTGTTGGTGCAGCTTCCTACAAACACGACGTCGATCTTCTTGCCCAGCAGTGGCTCATTCGGGCGCAGCCCCATGTAGGTCAGCGCCTTGTCGAGCGCCACCCGCTCATCGACGGTCGGCTGTTTGTCAGGGTCGGGCACAAAGCCGTTGATCGGCATGCCCATGCCGGGGTTCGTCCCATACGTAATCATCGGGATCAGCTCATCCGCGTTGAGGGTCACCTCCGCGTCGAAGGCTGCGCCCTCGTCGGTGGGCAGGGTGCGCCAATCGGCTACCGCGCGGTCGAAGTCGGCCCCCTGCGGCGCTGCCGGGCGACCCGCAATGTACTCAAACGTGGTGTCATCCGGCGCAACCATGCCCGCGCGCGCGCCACCCTCGATGCTCATGTTGCAGATCGTCATGCGGCCTTCCATGCTCAACGCGCGGATCGCCTCGCCCATGTACTCCAACACGTAGCCCGTGCCGCCGCCCACGCCGATCTTGGCGATGATCCCCAAGATGATGTCTTTGGCCGTCACGCCGGGCATCAGCCGCCCATCCACGCGCACCGCCATCGTCTTGGGCTTGTACTGGAGCAGCGTCTGCGTTGCCAGCACATGGCCGACCTCGCTCGTGCCGATGCCGAACGCCAGCGCCCCGAACGCGCCGTGGGTGCTCGTGTGGCTGTCGCCGCAGACGATCGTCATGCCCGGCTGCGTCAAACCCTGCTCCGGCCCGATCACGTGGACGATGCCCTGCTTCGCCGTCCCCAGCGCGTAGAGCGGGATGCCAAAATCCTGACAGTTCTTGGTGAACTGCTCAAGCTGCTTCTGCGCCTGTGCGTCCACCACTGGGATGATTCCCAACTCGTTGCGCGGGGTGGTCGGCGTGCTGTGATCCATCGTCCCCAACGTGCGATCCGGGCGGCGCACCTTCAGGCCGCGCTCTCGCAGCAGCGCGAACGCCTGCGGGGAAGTCACCTCGTGCACGAGGTGCAGGTCAATGTAGAGCACCGCCGGAGTATCCGGCGTCTGCGGGCGGACGATATGCCGATCCCACACCTTTTCAAACAAGGTCTTTGCGTGTGCTGCCATGTGTTCGTTTTCCTTTATTACACTTACAATGACGACTGTGATTTAGACTTAACGCCAACAGTGGCAGCATCCCCCTCCGGCACAACGCTGCCGTGGCCTAGCGCGGCGATCATGCGGTTGAGCGCGGCGAGATACGCCTTGACGCTGGCGACGATCACATCTGAATGCGCCCCATAGCCGCCAAACGTACGCGGGCTGTCTGGCGGCGTGATGCGCACCGTCACTTCCCCCAGCGCGTCGATCCCTTCCGTCACGCTGTGCACACTGTACTCAACTAGCGTGTTCGGCGCGTGTACGATGGCGTCAATCGCACGATAAGCCGCGTCCACCGGCCCCACGCCCACGGCTGCGTGAATATGGGCATGCCCCTCGCCGTCCACCAGCTTGATCGTCGCCGTGGGCATGCCCATCGTGCCACACGTCACCTGCACATCCCCCAAACGGAAGAACTCTTTCACCTCTACCACTTCATCCGCCACCAGCGCCTCTAAATCAGCGTCCGTCACCACCTTTTTAGAGTCGGCCAGCGCTTTGAAGCGCACGAACACTTTTTGGAGTTGTTCGCCGTCAACGTCGTATCCTAGCTCTTTCAAGCGCACCTTGAGCGCGTGCCGCCCACTGAGCTTGCCAAGCGTCAAGCGGCTTTGGTTCAAGCCGACGCTCTCCGGCGTCATGATCTCGAACGTTTCAGCGTTCTTCAGCACCCCATCTTGATGGATGCCGCTCTCATGGGCAAACGCATTCGCCCCCACAATCGCCTTGTTGGGCTGCACGGGCATCCCCATGTAGTTGCTGACCATGCGGCTGGTCTTGATGATCTGCGTCGTGTCGATGTTGGTGCGCACGTTGAAGACCGATTGGCGCGTGTGGATGGCCATCACCACCTCTTCAAGGCTGGTGTTGCCCGCGCGTTCGCCAATCCCGTTGATCGTCACCTCCACCTGCCGCGCGCCCGCGCGAATGCCCGCCAGTGTGTTGGCGGTCGCCATGCCGAGGTCGTTGTGGCAGTGCACCGACCAGATGACGCCGCTGCCCTTGCCTGCGCCCGGCGTCTCTGCGATGAGCGTGGCGATCTTCTCTTCCCACTCAGCCGGCGTGACATAGCCGACCGTGTCGGGGATGTTCAAGGTGCGCGCGCCACACTCCACCGCCACCGCGCACGCCTTGATGAGATAGTCCATATCGGTACGGCCCGCGTCCATCGGGCTGAACTCGACGTCCTCGCATAGGCTGCGCGCCAGCGTCACCGCGCGCCGAATGCGCTCCAGCCCCTCTTCTTGCGTGATGTTGAGCATCGCCAAGTGCATCGGGGACGTGCCGAGGAAGGTGTGAATGCGCGGCTTGGCTGCCTCGCGCACCCCCTCCCAACAGGTGCGGATGTCGCCCTCTACCGCTCGCGCCAGCCCGCAGATGCGGGGGCCGTCGGGCGTGCCCACCTCGCGGGCGATGCGCTGCACCGCGCGCAGGTCATCCGGCGACGCCGCCGGGAACCCCGCCTCGATCACATCAACCCCCAACCGCGCCAACTGCCGCGCAATCTCCAGCTTCTCCGCGCTGGAAAGCGTCGCGCCCGGGCTTTGCTCTCCGTCGCGCAGCGTCGTGTCAAAAATGACTACCGTGTTCTCGTCGTAAGTGCGTACTACGCCACTTTCCCCCTCGGCCATCGCACTAGCTCTCCTGTTTGATGTTCTTCGCTTTCAAGAATGGCATCATCCCGCGCAGCTCACCGCCGACCTTCTCGATCAGCAGGTCATGCTCACGCCGACGACGCGCCAAGAAATTCGGTTTGCCCGCCTTGTTCTCTTCGATCCACTTCTGAGCGAACTCCCCGCTTTGGATGCGCTGAAGCACCCCAGCCATCTCCTCCTTGACCAGTTCTTCAAACCGATCGCCAACGACGTAGCCGCCGTGCTCAGCCGTGTCGCTCACGCTGTACCACATGTAGCTCAGGCCGCCTTCGTAGATCAGATCCACGATGAGCTTCAGCTCGTGCAAGCACTCAAAATAGGCGATCTCCGGCTGATAGCCCGCCTTGACGAGCGTCTCAAAGCTGCTGCGGATGAGCGCCGTCACGCCGCCGCACAGCACCACCTGCTCGCCGAACAGGTCGGTTTCGGTCTCTTCTTTGAAGGTTGTCTCGATCACGCCGGCGCGCGTGCAGCCAATCGCGCGCGCATAGGCCAGCGCCCGCGCCTTCGCCTGCCCTGTCGCATCTTGCGCCACCGCCACCAAGCCGGGCACACCCGCGCCCTCCACGTACACCTCGCGCACGCGATGCCCGGGCGCTTTGGGCGCGACCATCGTCACGTCTACGTTGTCCGCTGGCACGATCTGTTTGAAGTGGATGTTGAAGCCATGCGCGAACATCAGCATCGCGCCCGGCTTGAGGTTTGGCCCCACCTCTTGCGCGTAGACGTCGGCCTGAATCGTGTCATGAATGGCCATCATGACGACGTCGGCTTGTTTGGTAGCCTCGGCCACCGTGAACACGCGCAAGCCGTCTGCTTCAGCCTTCGCTTTGCTCTTGCTGCCCTCATAAAGGCCAACGATCACGTTCAGGCCGCTGTCTCTGGCGTTGAGCGCGTGCGCGTGGCCTTGGCTGCCATAGCCGATCACGGCGATGGTCTTATCTTGCAGCAGGCTGAGGTCAGCGTCTTTGTCATAGTAGAGCTTTGCCATTGGAGTTTTTCCTTCGATGAAATTCGGATAAACGTTCGCTTCAGGCCGCCACACGGCGGCCTGCCCTCACACTTAGACGCCGTAGCGCTCAAGGCCGTTGTTGGCTGCCTCGCCAAAGCGCAGCGGCTCATAGTCGGTATCCAAGATGCGGATACCACGCCCCATCGCCACTACACCCGTCCGCACCAGCTCGACGATGCCAATCGGGCGCAGCTCGTTGATCAACGCCTCCACGATGTCCTCTTGCGCGGTGATCTCAATAATAGCGACTTTTGTGCCAATATCCACAATGCGCGCCGGATAGCGCTCACAGATCAACGTCACGCCGTTACGGCTCTCCACGTCGTCGGTGCGCACTTTGATCAGCGCCAGATCGCGGCTGATGTGCGGCTGCTCAGACATGTTCTGCACGTCGATCACGTTGATCAGCTTCTTCAAATTGGCGGCGATGATACGCGCGTCGGCGCGCTTCACGTCCACGACAATCGTCATGCGCGACACGTGGTCTTTGTGCGTGCGCCCCACCGTCAAGCTGTCCACGTTGAAGTTGCGCCGACGGAACAAGCTGGCCACCCGGTTGAGCACGCCCGGCTTGTTCTCCACCAGCGCCACCAGCGTGTTCTTGGACGTTCCATTGTCAGCCATGTTTCACCTCGTTCGGTTTGGGCCGGCGGATCATCTTGTCTAGGTCAGCGCCCGCCGGAACCATCGGATACACGATTTCTTCTTTCTCGATCACGTACTCGATCAGCACTGGGCCATCGTGCCGACGCGCAAACTCGACGCTCTCGGCGATCTGATCGCGCCGCGTCACGCGCATAGCCGGGATGTCGTATGCCTCAGCCAGCTTGCAGAAATCAGGGTTGAACATCGGCGTGCTCTGATAGCGCTCGTCGTAGAAGAACTCCTGCCACTGGCGCACCATGCCCAAGTAAGAATTGTTCAAAATGGCGATGTTGACCTTCACGTTTTCCTGCCGAGCCGTGGCCAGCTCGCACAGCGTCATCTGGAAGCCGCCATCGCCCACAATCGCCCACACCTCTTCCTCAGGTTTGCCAAACTTGGCCCCAATTGCCGCCGGGAAGCCAAAGCCCATCGTCCCCAAGCCGCCGCTGGTGAGCATCGTCGCCGGGCGCTGATGCGGGTAGTACTGCGCCTCCAGCATCTGATGCTGGCCCACATCCGTGACCGTGATCGCCTCGCCGCCGGTGTACTTCCATAAGTCGTTGATCACCTGCGCCCCCAGCAGCTTATCGCCTGTGTCGTAGTTCAGGATGTCGCGCTCGCTGCCGTCTTCCTGCCAATCGCGGATGCGCGCCATCCATTCGGGGTGAGACTTGCTCTCGAGCAGCGGCAGCATCTGGCGCAGCACGGTTTTTAAATCCCCGTGGATGCCCACGTCCACCTTGACGTTCTTGTTGATCTCGCTGGGGTCGATGTCCACATGGATCTTTTTGGCGTGCGGCGCATACGTCTTGAGGTTGCCCGTCACGCGATCGTCGAAGCGCATCCCCAACGCAATCAGCAAGTCGCTCTCTTGGATCGCGTAGTTAGTAGCGGCTGCCCCGTGCATCCCCATCATGCCGATGGTCAGCGGGTGATTCTCTGGCATTGCGCCCTTGCCGAGCAGCGTCAGCGCCACGGGGATGTTGGCGCGCTCGGCCAACTCGCGCACCTCATTCACTGCGCCGCTCATGATGAGGCCATGCCCTGCGAGGATCACCGGGCGCTTCGCTTCAGCGATGAGCTTGAGCGCCGCCTTGATGTCCACGTCGGAGGCTTGCTTGGGCAGGACGTAGCCGGGCAGACGAATTTCCCCCTCTGGGTATACGAACTCCGTCGAGGCTGTTTGAATGTCCTTCGGGATGTCGATCAACACCGGTCCGGGGCGGCCAGAGCGCGCGATGTGGAACGCCTCACGGATCGTATAGGCCAGTTCCTCAATCGATCCCACTAAGTAGTTGTGCTTGGTGACGGGGATTGTCACGCCGGTGACGTCCGTCTCTTGAAATGCATCCGTGCCGATGGCTGCGCGCGGCACTTGCCCCGTGATCGCCACGACGGGCACGCTGTCCATCATCGCCGTGGCCAGCCCTGTGACGAGGTTCGTCGCGCCCGGCCCACTGGTGGCGATGCACACGCCGACCTGACCGGTCGCCCGCGCAAAGCCATCCGCCATGTGCGACGCGCCCTGCTCATGGCGCACCAACACGTGATGAATGCGGTCGCGGTATTGGTAGAAAGCGTCATAGGTCGGCAGGATCGCCCCGCCCGGGTAACCAAACACCACCCGAACGCCCTCTCGCAGCAAACACTCCATGATGATTTCTGCACCTGTGAGCTTCATTGTCATGCCTCCCTATGCTTTGGTGTCAACTTTCTTGTGAACATGGGTGAGCCAACCGTAGCGATCCGGCTTTTGCCCGCTGGTCAGCGCGAAGAACTCATCTTGAATCTGCTTAGTGATCGGCCCGCGCTTGCCCGCGCCGATCTGAATGCGATCAATCGAGCGCACCGGCGACACTTCTGCCGCCGTCCCCGTGAAGAACACCTCGTCCGCCATGTAGAGCATCTCGCGCGGGATGGGCTGGTAGCGCACCTCGTAGCCCAGATCGGCGATGATGCGCAGGACGCTGTCGCGCGTCACGCCGAGCAAGATTGACGACCACGCGCCGGGCGTGTAGACGATCCCATCCAAGATCACAAAGATGTTCTCGCCCGCCCCCTCGCTCACATAGCCGTTGACGTCCAGCGCGATCCCCTCGCTGAAGCCGTTGTCGTGCGCCTCCATGCTGATGAATTGACTGTTGACGTAATTGCCGCCCGCTTTGACCCCCGCTGCGTGCGTGTTGGGGGCCATGCGGTTCCACGAGCTGACCTGCACATCCACCCCCTGCTCAATCGCCTCCTCGCCGAGGTAACGGCCCCATTCCATCGTGAAGATCACCAATTCGCTTTTGGTGCGGTTGCGCCCCTCCAGCCCCAGCGCGCCCTCGCCACGGAAAAGAATCGGGCGAATGTAACACGATTCATGGCCGTTGCGCGCGATGGTCTCAACAATCGCATCGTTGATCTGATCCTCAGTGTAGGGGTGGTCAATGCGCATGATGCGCGCCCCGTTGATCAGCCGCCGCGTGTGCGGCTGAAGCCGAAAGACTGCCGGCCCGTCTGGCGTCGCATAGGCGCGTATCCCTTCAAACACGCTCGACCCGTAGTGCAGCGCGTGCGCGCTCACGTGTACCGTGGCGTCTTCCCACTTCACAAATTCACCATTTCGCCAAATCCACTCTGCCGGCATCCCTTAACATCCTCTCAACGTTGACATGAAAAAAAACGCGCCTGTGACCGTGCCCCCATCCTTAGGAGCGACCGACACAGGCGCGTCGTAGAACCCACTGCGGCCCATCATGGCAAAACATGCCGCCATCGTGGCCATCTGACTATCACTCAGATACGCCCCACGACGTGCGCTTAACATCCTCATCGTTGTGTGTGCCGCTTGCTGCTTCATGATGCGTCGTTTCCCTAGCTTACCGCTTGAATCAAAAAGAGCCTCCCGTGCTTGGGAGGCTCCTTCAAATTGCCACGCGTGTTCTGCGCCTACCCAAGCCCATGTGAGTCGTTCGTAAGGAGTACGACGACTACGATCTCAAGGCTAATAATCAGCGAGGCAGCAGACATCCCAGCGCTCATCACGCACTTTTTCCAACAATTTGAAACATTGCTCAAAGAGTAGCCAAACTTACGAAACCTGTCAACAAGTTTCCCCACACTTGCTGAACTTCATAAAAGATGACAAATTTTTATGGTCAAGTTGCACAAGTCACATCCCAAGCATCGTCCGCGCGAGCGTGATCTGCTCCATGATGGCGTCTGGCGCGGTTCCGCCGCGCGCACGCCGCCGCGCCACGCTGCGCTCAAAGTCGAACACCTGTGCCACATCTTCCTCGAACAGCTCACTGTGCGATTGAAGCAGATCGAGCGGCAGCTTTGACAGCGAGACGCCCTCATCGAGTGCCACGCGCACAATTCGCCCAACGATGTGATGCGCTTGGCGGAACGGCAGCCCCTTCGCCACCAAGTAATCAGCCATCTCGGTTGCCAGCATTTCCTCGCTCAGCCCGCGGCGCATCGCCTCTTCATCAAACGTCAGCGTCAGCAGCACGCCGCTCACCACCGGCAGCAGCAGGCTTAATGTGTCATAGGAGTCGAACAGCGCTTCCTTGTCCTCTTGCATGTCCTTGTTGTAGCCGGTCGGCAGACCTTTCAAAACCGTCATCAGGCCGGTCAGATTGCCGATGAGTCGCCCCGCTTTGCCGCGGGTGAGTTCCATCGGGTCGGCGTTGCGCTTTTGCGGCATCAAGCTGCTGCCGGTGCTGTAGCGATCGTGCAGCCGCACATAGCCGAACGTCGGATTGCTGAACAAGATGATGTCCTCGGCAAGGCGCGACAAGTGCAAGCCGATTGTCGCCATGATGAACAACGCCTCTAGCACAAAATCGCGGTCGCTTACTGCGTCGAGGCTGTTCTCGGTGATGCTGCGAAACCCCAACGACCACGCCAAATCCTCACGATCAATCGAGAGCGGCGTGCCCGCCAGCGCCCCCGCGCCCAACGGGCAGACCGCCGTCCGATTGCGCGCCTGCTGCAACCGTTCAACGTCGCGCGCCAGCATCCAAAAGTAGCTCATGAGCCAATGCGCCGCGCTGATCGGCTGAGCCGGCTGCAAGTGCGTGTAGCCGGGCATCAGCGCGTAGATCAGCGTAGACGCGCGCTGCACTAGGGCGCGCTGCACGTCTTTCACCTGTGCTGTCAGCGTGTCGATGGCCTGCATCCCCCACAGGCGGAAGTCCGTCGCTACTTGGTCGTTGCGGCTGCGCCCGGTGTGCAGCTTGCCGCCCACATCGCCCACCAGTTCGATCAAGCGCCGCTCTACCGCCGAGTGGATGTCCTCATCGCCTGCTTGAAAGCTGAACGCGCCGTCTGTCAGCTCGTTTTGGATGGTTTGCAGCCCATCCACGATCAGCGCTGTCTCTTCCTCGCTGAGCACACCGGCCATGCCAATCGCGCGCGCGTAAGCGATGCTCGCCATCACATCCTCATGCGCCAAGCGCCGATCAAACGGCAAGCTGTCGTTGAGACGGCGCAGATCGTCGTCCGTCGGCTCCAGAAACACGCCTCCCCACAAGCTCATGCCGCTCATTTCCTTTCCGTTTAAAGCAGACGCGGGTGCTAGTCGCGCTTGAATTGGCTGTAATCGCGCGTCTTGTAACGGCTTGCCCCGCTGCCGTCGATTTGCAGCAAGGCCTCGACCTTCATCGGCAGGCCAAACAACTGAATGAAGCCCTCGGCGTCTTTTTGGTTGTAGACGTCTTCCTCGCCAAACGAGGCGTAATCCTCACGGTAGAGGCTGTACGGGCTTTTGCGCCCAGCCACGATGACGTTCCCCTTGTAGAGCTTCAGCCGCACCGTGCCCGTCACGTTTTCCTGCGTCACGCGGACGAACGCATCCAGCGCCTCGCGCAGGCGGGTATACCACTGCCCATTGTAGACCAACTCGGCATACTTGACGGCCAGTTGATCCTTGTAGCCCATCGTGTACTTGTCAAGGCAGATGCTCTCTAACAGTTGGTGCGCCCGCCGAATGATCGTGCCCGCAGGGGTTTCATACACGCCGCGGCTCTTCATCCCGACCAAGCGATTCTCCACAATGTCGATGCGCCCGATGGCGTGTTCGCCACCGATCTTGTTGAGCTTGATGAAGATGTCCACTGGCGACAGGCGCTCGCCGTCCAACGCGACGGGCACGCCTTGCTCAAATTCCAACTCAACATACACCGGTGTATCTGGCGCATCCTCTGGGTTGCGCGTCAGCTTGAACATCCGCGGCTCTGGTTCGTTCCACGGATCTTCTAGCAGCCCGCCTTCATGCGATAGGTGAAACAGATTACGGTCACGGCTGTAGATGTCTTTTTCAGTGTTCGTCACCGGCACGTTGAACTCAGCGGCATACGCCAGCGCGTCTTGCCGACTGCGGATGTTCCACTCACGCCACGGGGCAATCACCGCTAGTTTCGGGTTGAGCGCCATAGCCGTTAGTTCAAAGCGCACTTGGTCGTTGCCCTTGCCCGTGCAGCCGTGGGCGATGGCGTCTGCGCCTTCCTGCTCGGCAATTTGCACGAGATGCTTAGCGATCAGCGGGCGCGCAAACGACGTCCCTAGCAGGTACTCCCGCTCGTAGACTGCGCCTGCCTGCATCGTCGGGAACACAAAATCGCGCAGGAATTCCTCGCGCAGGTCACGGATGTAGAGCTTGCTGGCCCCAGACTTGAGCGCTTTTTCCTCTAGGCCGTCTAATTCTTCTTCTTGGCCGATGTCGGCGGTAAAACAGATCACTTCACATTGATAGTTATTGCGCAACCACGGGACAATAACCGATGTGTCAAGGCCGCCGCTGTAGGCCAGCACGACCTTCTTCACGTTTGCACGCTTAGACATGCAAATATCTCCTGAGGCAATTGAGTCGAGCAGCACGAGTGTAGCGCACACCCTGCCAGTTAAACAGTTGTTAAATCTGTCTAATTAGATTGTGCACAATTGCCGTTTACGGGCGCAAGTCGCAGATCGCTTGCCCAGCCGCGCACTGCCCAAGCAGGCGGTCACCATCGAACACTTGAAAGCTGCCATCCCCCCAAAACTGCCGCGACGACGGCACAACCACCCACCCATGACGGAAGCGGCACGTCTCCGGCTTGGGCAGGTTCGTCACGCCCACCGCCCACACTTGCAAGCAGTCCCCGCCCGGGATGGCCTCCAACGGGCGCGACAGCTCCGGCGTGCGCCACGCGCTGGCCACAAAGCGCCCACTTCCCCCGACGAACACATAGGCGCTCACGTCCAGCGAGTTGCCAGTCAGGTTTTGCAGCGTGACGCCATCCTCGCTGATGAGCAGGCGCACCACACCGGCGTTCACCACCGCGCTTGACGGCTGAGCAGCCGTTGCCGTGGGCAGCATGACGCCTGTCGTGTTCAGCGCCACATCACACACCGTAGGCGAGTCCGGATTCACGCTGCACCGGCCGATGACGGCCCCGTTGCGTTCTACCCTAAACGTGTCAACGTCTACCCAGAAGGCCGCTGGCTCCGTCACCACGAGCCAGCTGTGCCGCACCCCGCACTGCGCCGGACGCGGCAGCACCTGATTCACCGCTGCAATCCACACCTGCAAACAGTCCAAAGCAGGGAACGTAGCCAGCGGCGCTGTCAAAAAACCGTTGTCGAAGCGCGTCAGCGGCAGTTGACCACGCTCAGAGACCAACACTACATCGCTCAGATCAATCTCATCGACGCCAGTCGCTTGAATCGTCACCGTTTCCCGTGAGATAAACAGACGAAGCCCTGCTTGTGGCGCTGCTTCCGTGGGCGTAAAGGCCAGAGTCGGGCGCGGTGGGGGCATCACCGACAGGCGGGGATCCAGCGTAGCCATCGGGAGCGGGGCGGCCAGTGTCAAAACCAGCGGGTCGCGCGTTGACAGGGGGGCCGCCGTGTCCGTTGGAATGATCGGTGGAATAATCTGGGCAGTGGTCGGCGCTGCCGTGGCCGAAGGCGGTCTCTCAATGGGGGTGTGGGTGGCACTGAGGTCAACCATTTCAGTTGGCGTCGGTGTGCTAAAACCGACCCGCTGCCCCAGCAGCAGCGTGTAGTACACTGTGCCATCGCTGCCGCGCGCGAACGCGAAGCCCACTTCTTGATAGTCTGGGTTCAGCAGGTTGGCGTTGTTCGCTTCGTTCTGCTGCCACTGGCTAACCGTGTTCTGTGCAGACAGGTCAACCCGCGCGAGGACGTTCTGAGCGCCGGTTACCATCACGTAGCCTGCTCGTGCAGCTCGTTCCCAAAACTGCGAGCCGTCGCTGCCTACGTGTGAAAGCGCGCCTTGCTGCGCCATGTCGCGGCTGTGATCTTGCGCCGCTGCGGCGAGCTGTTCATTCCAGAAGAGCGGTGGAACGCCCGCAGCGTTTCGTGCCGCGTTGATGAGTCTTAACACCTCGTTGCTGACTGTATCCTGCGCCGCCAGTTGCCCTGTCCAAAGGATCACAGTCAGGAGCAGGAAGCTCCATCGCAACATACCTTTGCCTTTCCTCATGCATTTCCATTATACTGATTACAGTTGATTCGTTTAGGACACGTTCGTTACAATCCCTTAAATATTTGGATAGAAATCACACCACACAGAGGTACAGTCTACACGATGAACGACTCATACATCACTACCAGCGGGTTGCTCGCCAAGCGCGATGAAAAAGCTATCCCCCACCTTCAGCAGTATGCGCCCGTGTGGATTATTGACGAGAAGATCTTCCTTGAAGAGGATGCCGTCCAGTTCAACGTGATGTTCTTCCATCCAGTGCATGGGTGGGTCAGTCGGCGCTACCGCTACGACGGCTTCAGCAACATCCTCTATCACAAGGGGCAAACTGCACTCGATGAGGAAGAAGCGCTCGAGCTGTCGCTCAAAGAGCCGTACATCCGCCCCGAGGCAGCAGCTGACCTGCCAAACGCTTACGGTGGCTAGCTACGACCGCGCAGCAGTTCGTTGAACACGGTGACTAGTTGGTCAGCGATGCGCGCCCACGCGTAAGACTGCGCAGTGATCGCAGCGTTTTGAGCGAGGCGCTCGCGCGTTGGGGCGTCCGTCAGCAGCGCGCGGATGCGGTCGGCAATGGCAGCCGCATCGCGCACCGGCACATGAAAGCCCGTTTCACCATCGCGCACCACGTGCGACAGGCCGCCCACATTGGACGCAATCACCGGCGTTCCACATGCCATCGCCTCCAACGCCACCATCCCAAACGATTCATACTCCGAGGGCATCAACACGGCTGACGCTGCCGCGTAGTACAGCGGCAGCTCTTCCCGATCTTTCGCGCCGACAAAGCGCACCGCGTCGTCCAACCCCAGCGTGTGCGCCAGCGTTTTCAACTCCTCCACGTCAGGATCTTTGGCTTTGGGGTTGCCGCCCACAATTGCAAAACACAAGTTAGCATACAGTTTCGGCTCGTCTCGCTTAAGGATAGCCAGCGCCTGAAGCACGCTGTCCACTGCTTTGAGCGGCTCAATCCGCCCAACGAACAACAGCAGATGACAGCGCTCAAAGCCGAGGCAGCGCCGCAGATCTTCTCCGTTCGTCGGTTGAAAGCGCGCCACATCCACCCCGGGTGGGATGACAACGATGCGCTTAGGGCGCGCGCGATACAGCCAAAGCAGTTGACTCTTCTCCGCCGGCGTGGCCGCGACGATACGATCCGCTTTTTCGACGATCACCATCTCAGACTGGATGCGCTGGTTGTCCCGCGCTGCCGTTTGCAGGGTGCTCGTGCGCGCTTTCATCTGCCCCAACGTGTGGAACATCTGCACAAACGGGATGCCCCACGCCTCGCGCAGCTTGATCGCCACCAGCCCGCTCAGCCAGTAATGGCTGTAAATCAAGTCATAGGGCGCGTTCTGCACAGTGCTGAACGCGATCAGGCGCGCGGCAAACTCTGACAGATACGGCACAAGGTCATCCGGCGGCAGAGCTTCCACTGGCCCCGCAGTCAAATACACCACGCGCACGCGCGGCCCAACGCGCAGATCCACCTCCGGTTCGTCGCTGCTGCTGCGCCGCGTAAAGATGTCCACCTCATAGCCTCGCCGACCCAGCTCAGCGGCCAGCTCACGAATGTAGACGTTCATGCCGCCCGTCTTCTTGCCGCCCATTGGGGCCAGCGGGCTGGTGTGCACACAAATCATGGCGATACGTTGCAAACGCATGCTCCCTCCTCTGTTCAGCGACGAGCCGCCTCAATGCGATACACTGCCGTGTCACGGCCTCCCATCTGGTACTTGTACGTCTCATTGCCGCGCAGAAAGTTAAACGTGCGCTTACGATGCTCAATCGCCCATTGAATCAGGTGCGCCAGCAGCACAATCCCCGGGCTAAGCGCCCCATATCGATCCGGCTTCAGACCAGAGTTGTAGACCAAAATATGGTCGTCGTAGTCGAAGTTCAGGTACGCCGCGATCGGTTCATCGTCGTAAGTTTGAAACGCAAGCTGAAGCCACCCGCGTTCCATCGCCACCGGCATGAAAGACTGGAAAAACATCACGTGCTGCTCGCTCTGCAAGAAGGCGGCCTTTTCGGGATGGCTGGCGGCCATCAGCGCGAGAAATTTGTCAATCTCCTCTGAGAGGTTGCGCTGGTCGTCCACGATGTACCAGCCCAGCCCATCAGCGGCTTCAGCGCGGCGCAGCTTGCGGCGCAGCTCGGAACGCTGCTTGCTGTCCAACATTTCCAAGTAGCCCTCAAACGTCGCCGGAACGTCGAACAGCGGGCACACCTCCTGCTGCATCACGCTCACCTCGAACCCTGCCTGCCGCAGCCGCTCCGCAAACGCCGTCCGCGTCGGGGAATCCTCGTGCACGTTCGCCAAGTCGAGCACGTCGAAGGCGTCACTCTGCAAGAGGAACGCCACCAGCGCATCGTACACTTCCTCCACACAATCCCGCCGCGCAATGACGTCCAAATAGTCGGTGACATCCTCGCTGCCGGTGATGCGAGCGACGCGCCCACGATCTGGCTGCTGCTCCACGAACATCGGCATCACCCCGCACAGGTCGCCATCCGCTGAGCGAACGAGCAGCAACCACAACTTGCCCGGGTGATAGGCGCGCCACCAGTGGGTATGCCACTCCCACGTGCTGAAGATGAAGTTGGCTTGGCTCAGCGGGACAAGCCGCTGCCATGGCTCTTTCAACGCCTCAAAACAAGCAACATCCGAGTGTGCTTCAACTTGCATACTGCCGTGTCCTGTTCCGTGTTCCTCTACCTGACTATAAGGGTGCGAGCTAAACGCCGCATGAGTCGGCCTCAGCTCTCGTGTGCGATGATGGGCAGCGCGTCGTTGTTGCCCCAATCTTTCCACGAGCCGTCATAAACAGCCGCCGGAACACCGAGCTGCGCCAGCGCCAACATCCCATAACTTGCTGAGACGCCGGCATTGCAGTACGTGATGGCGTGCACGCCGTCAAGGTGAACGCCAGCCGCGGCCAGTGTCGCGCGCAGCGCTTCCGGCGCGGGCATCGTCCCATCTGGTCTAACCAGCGCGCCGCGGGGCACGTTCACCGCGCCCGGGATGTGACCCGCGCGCTTCGCGCGCGACGACCGACCCAAAAACTCATCCGGCGTCCGCACGTCAATCAACAATGTGGTTGCATCGCGTTCCATGATCTGACGCGCCGTGACGCGCAGCTCTTCCTGCACGCGCGGGACAAACTGCGCCCGTTCCACCGTCACCGACTCCGACGACACAGGCCGCCCCTCGGCTGTCCACTTTTTCCACCCACCATCCAACACCGAGACGCGCTCATGGCCATAGTAGCGCAGCGCCCACCACACCCGCGCAGCGAACATGCTGTCCGCGTCGTCATAGGCGATCACGTGCGTCTCTGCCCCCACGCCCAAACGCCCCATGACTTCAGCGAACAGCGCAGGGTCGGCGATGTCCTGCGAGATCGACCCCGGCTGGACGATGTCCGTCGTCCAATCTACAAAGACAGCCCCCGGAATATGCGATTGCTCATACTCGGCGCGGTGTGCGTAGTAATGCGGCGGTGGCGCGCTCGCCGGCAGCACGTGCCCCCGCACGTCGATCACGCGGATCGTCGGCTCGCCTAAACGCTCAGCCAGCCAGTCTGTGCTCACCAAATCCCGTGCCATCTCCCCTCCTTTTTGTCATCTCGCCCAATGCGAGTAATCCTGCACAGACTAGATGGCTGCGGCTAGGGCCGCCGAAACCACGCCGCCCGTTCAGCATCGCGCCCGCCCCAAATCCACTTATCCGCCACCAGCCGGATGGTCATGTCTTCGTGTAAGGTGATCTGGCAGGACAAGCGCGGATACCCAAACCCATCCGCGAGCTTGTCGTGCCAATGCTGCGGCGCAGGGGCGGCCTCTTCGATCCACACCCCACAGGTGGCGCAGATGCCGCGCCCACCACAGTTTAGACGCCGCGTGAAGCGTGTGTATGGGCTGAACCCATGCTCCAACAACACCGCGCGCAAATTTGCTCCCTTCTGAACCGAGAGCACCACTTCCCCTTCATCTGTCACAATCCGCAGCGTCACCATAGATCAGAATCTTCTCATCGTTTTTCTCGTTTTACTCCCTTGCGTGAAGAAAAGCCCGAACTCTTCATAAACAGGTCGTGAGAAGCGTTGTCGCAGTTTTGCGAATTATGTTATCGTAATAGGAAGAAACATCGGATAACTGCTATGACGACTTTGCCACTTTTCCCACTCAATACGGTTCTCTTTCCGGGAATGCCGCTCAAGCTCCACATTTTTGAAGAGCGTTACAAACTGATGATCAACGAATGCATCGACCAGCAGAAGCCCTTCGGCGTCGTGCTGATCGAAACGGGTGATGAGGCGCTCGGCGCGCTGGCTCATCCCCACATCATCGGCACGACAGCCCACATCACTCAAGTGCAGCGGCTGCCCTTCGGTCGCATGAACATCCTCGCCGTCGGCAAAGATCGCTTTCGCATCAACAGCCTGAGCGATGAGCGCTCATTCCTGACCGGTGAAGTTGACTTCATCCCGCTCATCATGGACGATGTAGCCACACTCAAACGCAATGAACGGATGCTGCGCCCCTTGTTCAACCGCTACTTGGCCGCCTTGAGCGAAGCAGGGTTGCAGCTCCAAGAAAGTGACCTGCCCGAGGACACGCTCGCGCTAGCTTACTTAGCGGCGGTCGTGCTGCAAACTGACAACGCCAGCAAACAGCAGATGCTCGAAGCCGTCAACACAACTCAGTTCCTTCAACGCTTGCTGACCGAGTATCGGCGCGAAGTGGCCATGCTCGACGTGCTGCTCACATCTTCCGCCGAAACCAACGAACAGCAAGGCCCTTTCTCGTTTAACTGAAGCCTCAACAAACCTTCACCAATCCTGTGATACGATCTGAGCGCGTTGTCCGCTATAATGCACGACATTCCGCATAGAGCTAACAGGATCATACGTGAACATCAGGAAAGACATTCGCAACATCGCTATCATCGCGCACGTTGACCACGGCAAAACAACGCTGGTGGACGGCATGCTGCGCCAAGCCAAAGTGTTCCGCGAGGGCAGCCAAATCGAAGAGCGCGTGATGGACTCTAACGCGCTAGAACGCGAACGCGGCATCACCATTCTCGCCAAGAACACCGCTGTGACGTACAACAACGTCAAGATCAACATCGTCGACACCCCCGGGCACGCCGACTTCGGCGGCGAGGTCGAGCGCGTCTTGAACATGGTGGACGCGGCTCTGCTGCTGGTCGACGCCGTTGAAGGCCCCATGCCACAGACGCGCTTCGTCCTGCGTAAGGCGCTCGCGCTCGGCCTCAAGATCATCGTCGTCATCAACAAAGTGGATCGCGCCAACGCCCGCGTGGACGAGGTGCTGAACGAGACGTTTGACCTCTTCGTTGAACTTGGCGCATCCGACGAACAAGCCGATTTCCCCGTGATCTACGCCATCGGGCTGCAAGGCCGCGCGGGCTACAGCCACACCGAGCTGAGCCACGACCTCACCCCGCTGTTCGAGACGATCCTGAAGGAAGTCCCCGCCCCCCGCGTCGACGAGGACGCGCCCGCCATGATGCTCGTTACCACGCTGGAATACGACAACTACAAAGGGCAGATCGGCATCGGGCGGCTCGTCGCGGGCACGCTCAGCCGTGGCAGCAGCGTCGTCCGCCTCACCCCACGCGGTGAGCGCATCGCCGGACGAATTGAGTACCTGTTCGGCTTCCACAACCTACAAAAAGTGGAGATCGAATCGGCCAGCGCGGGCGACATCATCGCCGTCGGCGGCTTCGAACCGTTGGAGATCAGCGACACCATCGCCCACCCCGACGTGACCGAGCCGTTGCCCGCCATCATGGTAGAGGAACCCACCGTCCGCATGACGTTCGGGGTGAACACCTCGCCGTTTGCAGGCCGCGAAGGCAAGACCGGCCTCGGCACGTCGCGGCGGCTGCGCCAGCGCCTCTACGACGAGACGCGCAGCAACGTCGCCCTGCGCGTGGCCGACGGCGAAACCCCTGACAAGTTCGTCGTCAGCGGGCGTGGGGAGCTGCACCTCGGCATCCTCATCGAGACGATGCGGCGCGAAGGCTACGAATTCGAGGTCAGCAAGCCAGAGGTGATCTTCATCCGCGGCGAAGATGGCGACCTGCTCGAGCCAGTCGAGCACGTGTACGTTGAGGTCGCTGATGAAAAGGTCGGCACGATTGTTGAACTGCTCGGTGAACGCCGCGGCCAAATGCAAGACATGCGCACCGAAAACGGCACGACCTACATCGAGTACCTCGTGCCGACGCGCGGCCTGCTGGGCTTCCGCGCCCACTTGATGCGCGCCACCAGCGGCATGGGCCAGCTTCACAGCATCTTCCACTCATATCAGCCCATCAGCGGGGAAGTGCCCGGTCGGCGCTTCGGCAGCCTCGTAGCGATGGAGCCGGGCACAGCCACGGCCTACGCGCTAGTCAACCTCCAGCAGCGCGGCACGTTCTTCATCACGCCCGGCACAGAGGTCTACATGGGCATGGTCGTCGGTGAGCACATCCGGCCAGAGGACATGCCGATGAACGTCGTCAAAGCCAAGCACCTGACCAATTTCCGCGAGAAGCCAACTGAAGTTGTCGCCGGCCTCATCCCGCCGCGCCAGATGAGCCTTGACGACATGATCGAGTTCATGGGCGACGACGAGCTGTTAGAAGTGACGCCGCAGAGCCTGCGCCTGCGCAAGCGCATCCTCGACACTGAGATCAGGATGCGCGAGGACAAACGCCGCCGCTTGATGGTGAGCGGATGAGACGCCTGCTCATGTGGGGGCTGACCAGCCTGCTGCTGGTCTTGCCGCTTACCATCAGCTACAGCCAACACTCCCCGCCCACGCCAGCTGTTGAGGTGACACAAGCGGGCGTCACCGTGCGCCTGTTCAGCGAGACGCTGCGGCAGGGACGGGCGGGCTTGCTCAGCGTCTCGGCAGCGGCTGAGCCTCGCGCAGTGTTCTTGGACGAAACGCTGACGTTCTTCCAACTGCAGGGCGATCCAACGTGGTATGCGCTCATCGTCGCGCCCCTGAACCAGTCACCGCGCGCTTATCCCCTGCTTGTAGAAGCCGACGCGCAAACGCTCAGCGTTCCCGTTCAGATCACAAGCGGCGGTTTCATCCAGCAAAACGTGATCATCGTCAGCGACATGGGCGGCCTGTTCGACCGCGACGTAGAGGACGCCGAGTTAGCGCGCATCACAACGACCGCGCGCACCATCACGCCCACTGTCTACTGGCTGGGGCGCGGCTTTGGACACCCGATTGAAACCACGCTCACCTCGCCGTTCGGCGCGCTGCGCACTTTCAACGGCCTCTACGAGACGATCCACACCGGCTGGGACTACAACGCGCCGATCGGTCGCCCGCTGGTGGCCAGCGCGCCCGGCCGCGTGGCCTTCGCTGGGCACGAGGCCATCCGCGGCAACTACGTCTTGATCGACCACGGCTACGGCGTCTTCAGCGGCTATGCCCACATGAGCGTAGTCTACGTCACACAAGGCCAGCTGGTAGACCGCGGCCAGATCGTCGGGCTGGTGGGGTCAACGGGGCGCAGCAGCAGCGCCCACGCCCACTTTGAAATGCTGGTCAACGGCCAGTGGGTGGACTCCACCGACTTCATCAACAGCCTGCCGCTGCCGCGTTAAGCCTGCTGCGGCACGCGCGGCAGGATGAAGCGCAGCGCCGCAGGCAGGCGGCGCGCCCAGCTCGCTTCGTTGTGTTCGCCCTGTTCATCTTCAACATAGCGGAAGTTGGCGTCGTTGTAGCCGCGCTCGCGCAGCATCTCAGCGATGCGCCGCACGCCCTTCATGTAATTACGGCCATGCCGCCCTTCGCGCGCGCCGACGTCAAGGTATAGTCGCCCTGTCGGCCTCGTCAGATGGCTTAGCGTCTCATACAACGCCCCTTGCCCAAACCAGAAGCTGGGGCTGAACGCCGCGCAGTAGCCGAACACATGCGGGGCCGTCAGCAGCCCGTAGAGGCTGATCAGCCCGCCCATCGACGACCCGGCAATGCCTGTCGCCCACGGTTCAGGCTGCGTTTTGAAATCGCTGTCGATCATCGGCTTGAGTGTCTCCGTGATGAAGCGCAAGTAGGCCTCGCCTGCTGATGACTTCATCTTGAAGCGCGGATCAGGAAACGGGCTGTACTCTTGCAGCCGATGCTCGTTGTTCGGGATGCCCACGACGATGGCTTCAAGGCCTTCTTCAGCGAGCGCTGTCATCGTCTCGTCCACGCCCCACTCACCAGAAAAGCTGGTAAAAGCGTCGAACAAGTTATAACCGTCGTGCATGTACAGCACAGGATAGCGCCGCTCGCCATCATACGAATACGGCAGCCAGACGAGAATATCGCGCGCGTTGTTCAGCTCTGGGCTGTGGACATCGCGCCGAATGAGCAGATTGCCCACCACCGAATGCTGCCGACCATGTTTGTAATCATGCCAATGTGCCAAGTGATTGTTCCTCCCCAGTCACAACCCACTCACATCCCGTTGACTAGTGTGCGGGTAATCGGTCAGCGCGTCAACGCATCTTGTGCATTTCAAAGCAAATGCTCACCCCGTGTAAATCTCTCTAACGAGCCGCAGGCTGTGCCGTTATAATGAAGCTGAAAGTTTTAGAGCACTCTTAGAAAGCTAAGCAATGACCACTCCCCTTGATGCCAGCCCGTTTCGCCACACCTACGCACCGCCTCGCATTGCAGGGCAGTTCATGGGCAAGCACATCATCTCAGTCGATCAATTCACACGGCCTGACCTAGAGGAACTCTTCGACGCGGCGCGCTCGATTCGCCGCCGCATGCGCCAACATGACCGCGGTCTGACGGAAATCTGCGCCGGTTTTGTGATGGCGTCCTTGTTTTTTGAGGCCAGCACCCGCACCGACATGTCCTTCCAAGCGTCGATGCGGCGGCTAGGCGGCGACGTCATCAGCGTGAGCAACGGCATTCAATTCTCCAGTATGTACAAGGGCGAAAACCTCGCCGACACTGTCCGCGCGGCGGGCTGCTATGCCGATGTGATCGTGCTGCGCCACCCGCAAGTTGGCTCCAGCTATGAGGCCGCCTACTACCTCGACAAGCTCAACCAGCGCATCCGCAACCGCACGGTCATCATCAGTGGCGGCGACGGCGTCGGCGAACACCCCACCCAAGCCCTGCTCGACCTCTTCACCATCTTCGACCAAAAAGGCACGCTCGACCATCTGAGCATCACCCTCGTCGGCGACTTGCTCAACGGGCGCACGGTGCACTCGCTCAGCAAATTGATCGCCTACTACACCCCGCGCGGCGTGCGCCTGAACTTCGTCGCGCCCGACGCGCTGCGCATGCCGCCCGCGATTGTCGCCATGCTGCGCGACCTCAAGATCACCGTCACTGAGACGGACACCCTCGCCGACGTGCTGGGCGAGAGCGACGTGCTCTACTGGACGCGCGTCCAAGAAGAGCGCTTTACACCAGAAGAGTACGACACCATCAAAGACCGCTTCATCCTGCTGCCGCAGACGCTGGCCGAAGCCCCCAAGAACATGATCGTGATGCACCCGCTGCCGCGCAAACACGAGATGGGCACACCGGAAGATCACGACCTGCTGGACGCCGACCCGCGCGCCATCTACTTCGAGCAGATGGAAAACGGCATGTTCATTCGCATGGCCTTGTTGGCTAAAGTGCTGCGGGGTGCGTATGTCTGAGCTAGTGCGCATCGACGGCATGATCGACCCGCACACCCACCTGCGCGATCTGGACTGGGCGCACAAAGCGACCTTTGCCAGCGAGACACGCGCCGCCGTCGCGGGCGGCTACTGGGCGGTGTTCGACATGCCCAACACCCCCCCCAACACCGTGGACGCGGCCAGCCTTGCACTCAAACTAGAGCGCCTCGCCGCCACCGCCGCCTGCGATTACGGCGTCTACCTCGGCGCATCACAAGTCGACAACTCCGCGGCCGTCGCACAGCTCGCCGATGACGCCTGCGGGCTGAAGATCTTCAACAACGCCACGACTGGCAACCTGCTCATCGAAGATCAAGACCTGCGCCGCCGCTTCTACCAACGCTGGCCTGCGCATCGCCCGATTGCCGTCCACGCTGAAGAGGACACCATTCTTGATCTGCTCACCCTCGTGCGCGAGACGCGCAAGCCCACCCACTTCCTGCACATCAGCACCGCGCGCGAAGTGGCGCACCTGCGCGCCGCCAAAGAGGAAGGGCTGCCCGTCACGCTGGGGGTCTGCCCGCATCACCTTTATCTGACGCAGCACGACGAAGCCGCGTTGAAGGGCTTTGGCCTGATGAAGCCCACGCTCAAGACGCCCGCTGACCGTGACGCGCTGTGGCAGGCCATCACTGACGGTGTAGTAGACGTCATCGAGAGCGACCACGCTCCGCACACCCGCGCCGAAAAAGAGAGCGACCGTCCCCCCTACGGCGTCCCCGGCCTTGAGACGAACCTGCCGCTGATGCTGACTGCCGTCCACGAGCGGGCGATCCCGTTAGAGCGGGCCGCGGCCATGCTCAGCGCCAACGTCCGGCGCATTTGGGGCGTCGCCTGCCCACCCGACACGTACACACTAGTTGACCTCGACGCGGCCTACACCCTCGACAGCCGCCGCCTGCACAGCGCCTGCGGCTGGTCGCCGTTCGATGGGATGCGCGTGCGTGGGCGCGTCGTCGCCACGTGGATTCGCGGCCAGCGCGTCTACGACGGTGAGGCAGTCACCCCCCTTGCACAACCTCAGAACTTGTTCAAGGCGGTCGCATGAACCCGATTGCACGGCTGGTCACCAACGGTTACAGCTTGGCGCGCCCGCTGCTGTTTCGGCAGCCGCCCCAAGCTGCCCATCAGGCGCTGCTGCGCCGCCTCGCCATGTGGGACGATGACCCGCGCATACTCGCCGCGCTGCGACGCCTGCACGCGCTCAGCACGCAGCACGCCCCGCTGCCCATCGGCGGCACAACGTTGAACTTCCCGCTCATGCTTGCGGCGGGCTTCGTCAAAGGGGAAGGCTTCGCGTCGGAGGCGCAGGCGCTCCACGCGCTGGAGCACGGGCACAACCTCATCCCCGGTTGGCGCGCCGTGCCAACGCTCGTCGGCCAAGTGGAGTTCGGCTCGTTCACGCGCTACCCGCGGCTGGGCAACAGCGGAACCGTGCTCTGGCGCGACGTGCCCAACCGTTCGCTGCAAAATCGTGTCGGGCTGCGCAACCCGGGGGCGCGCGCCGCGGCCTACTTCCTGCGCGCGCGCCGTGAACATCTGCCGCCCGTGTTTGGAATCAACCTCGCCGTGTCCCCGAACGTCAGCGACCCCAAGCAGCAGGCGGCTGAGCTGACCGAAGCGGCTGATTTGTTCCTCGACGCGCACTTGCGCCCCGCATGGCTGACGCTCAACCTGAGCTGCCCCAACACCGAAGATGACCCCATCGGCCATCAGACGGAAGCGCTCACGCGCACCCTGTGCCAGTCGCTCATTGCGCTCATCCAGCAGCACCGCCAGCCGATTCCGTTGTGGGTCAAGGTCAGCCCAGATTTAAGCAGTGCGCAGTACCGCGCGCTGATCGCCGCCGCTTCAGAGGCAGGCGCGCGAGCCATCGTCGCCACGAACACCCTCAGCAGGCCCACCCCTGACGGCTCCACCACCGCCGGCGTCAGCGGGGAACGGCTGTTCCAACACAGCCTGCGAGCCGCTGCTGCGCTGCAACGGCTGCGCTACGAGATGAACGCCCCTGTTGACGTGGTCGCCTGCGGCGGCATCCTCGACGGCGCACAGTGGGCAGCCTACCGCGCGTTGGGCATCTACGCTGCTCAGGTGTGGTCAGCGTTGATCTACCGCGGCCCGCTGGCGCTGCAAACTATCGAAAGCGAGACTTATGCCTGAAGATCGTGTGGCCGCTGCCCTGCTGAGCGTGGACGCAGTCGGCTTTCAACCTGAGCAGCCCATCACCTTCAAATCAGGGATTGTGTCGCCTGTCTACGTCGACAACCGACGCTTACCCTTCTACCCTGAGGCATGGCACATCGTGATCGAAGCCTTCGCCGACGCCGTGCGCGCTAGTTTCCCAACTTGTGAGGTGATCGCGGGCGTGGCCGTCGGCGGCGTGCCGCACAGCGCCGCGTTGAGTTACGCGCTGCGCATGCCCTCGGTGTTCGTGCGCAAAGAGGCCAAAGGCCACGGCAAACAACAGTTGATCGAAGGAGGTGAGGTCATGGGACGACGAGTACTGCTCATTGAGGATTTGGTGACGACGGGCGGCAGCAGCCTCGCCGCTGTGGACGCGCTGCGCGCTGCTGGCGCTGAGGTGATCGGCGTGCTAGCGATTGTGCAGTATGGCTTCAAGGAGGCGGCTCACGACTTCGCTGCCGCCGGGGTCACGCTCCACACGCTGACCCACTTCAGCGCTATCTTGGACGCAGCAGCCGCGCGTGGAACGCTCAGCGCGTCACAAGCCGCCGCAGTGCGCGACTGGTTCCGCGACCCTCACGGCTGGGCAGCCCGACAAGGCTTGACATCATGAGCCTAGCGAAGCTGAACAAACGGATCGACGCCGTCGATTCGCTGCTGTGCGTCGGCCTTGACCCGGCTGAAACCACGAGCGCCGGCGATACGTTCGCGTTCAACCGCCGCATCATCGACAGCACTCACCCTTACGCTGCCGCCTATAAGCTCAACACGGCTTTTTATGAGTCGGCGGGCGCTGTGGGCTGGGATGCGCTGGAACTGACCATCGCCTATCTACACAAAGCGTACCCCGACGTCTTCATCATCGCGGACGCCAAGCGCGGTGACATCGGCCACACGAGCGAGCAGTACGCCCGCGCCTTCTTCGACCGTCTGAACGTGGACGCAGTGACGCTCAACCCGCTGATGGGCTACGACGCGCTCGCCCCGTTTTTGGAGCGCGCCGACAAGGTGAGCATCCTGCTGTGCCGCACGTCCAACGCGGGCGCGGCGGACTTCTTCGATCAGATGGTGGACAGCACGCCCCTCTGGCAGCACATCGCCCACAAAGCCGCCCAAGCGTGGAACCGACACAACAACTGCATGCTGGTGATGGGCGCAACTGAGCCGCAGCACATCGCCACCGCGCGCGTGCTCGCGCCTGACATCCCCTTCCTGATCCCGGGCGTCGGGGCGCAAGGTGGCGACCTTGCCGCCAGCGTCAAGGCCGCCCTCATGCCAGATAGGCGCGGCCTGCTGCTCAACGTCGGGCGCGGCATCCTCGAACACAGCGCGCCCGCCGCTGCCGCGCTGCGCTACCAGATGGCCATCAACGAGGCGCGAGGGCAATAGCCGCGCGGATGCGCTCCGCCAGCGCACGGGCGCGCGCTGGCGCATCCCCGACGTGCGCCGACGCATCCAACAGAGCCTGCGCCTCTTCCGCGCTCAAGTAGGCGCGGATGTGCTCATCCTGTGCGATCAAATCAGCTAGCGGGTTGGGCTGGTCAGACTGCACGGCGGCCCACGCAGTCAAGCTGTGCTGGCGGATGATCTCGTGCAGGGCCTGACGGTTGCCACCGCGCCGCGCCGCCTCCATCAGCACACGCTCCGTCGCCGCGAACACACCGTATTGCCGCAGGTTCCTTTCCACGGCGGCGCGTTCGATCTGAAGCCCGCGCACCAGCCGCAGCGTCCGCAGCAGGATCTCGTCCACTGCGAGGAACGCCTCCGGCAGGATGACGCGGCGGTTGCCGCTGTCGTCCAACGTGCGCTCCAGCAGGTGATGGGCAGCGTTCTCCCACGCGATCTGCGGCAGCGCGGCCACGTAGCGCGCGAGGCTGTCGACGTTCTCCGCGTGGATCGGGTTGCGCTTGAAGGGCATCGCCGAGGAGCCGATCTGACGGCTGCCGAACGGCTCGCGCCACTCGCCAATCGGCGGCGATTGCAGCAGGCGCAGGTCGAACGCGAACTTGTAGGCCGTCATCGCCACGCCCGCCAGCGCGTTGAGGATGTCCCAATCTTGGCGGCGCGGGTACGTCTGATGGGTGACCTCAAACGCCTCCAGTCCCAGCGCGCCCATCAGCGCCGCCTCAAACTCGCGCGTAGAGAGGTTCGTGCCGCGCAGCAGTTCATGATAGGAAGCCGACGTGCCCACTGCCCCTTTGAACCCCTTGCCCTTGACGGACGCCGCCAACTGGCGCAATCGCTCATAATCCGCGAGAAAGTCCTGCGCGGTGAACGCCAAGCGATAGCCGATCGTGGTCGGCTCGGCGGGTTGCAAGTGGGTGAAGGCCATGCAGACCGTGCCCGCCTCCTGCTCGATGCGCTCGGCCAGCGCCAGCAGCACATCGGCCACGCGCTGCGCCGTCAGCGTCAAACACTCGCGCAGCCGCAGCGCGTCCGCGTTGTCCTCGACGTCCATGCTCGTTGCGCCCAAGTGGATGATCGCCCCGCCGATCTTGGCCTGTTCGGCATAGGTGTGCACCTCGGCCATCAAGTCGTGCTTGAGGTCTTCCTCCAGCGTCAGCGCCCGCTCGATGTCGATCTGATCTTGGTGCGCCTCCAGATCGGCTACCTGCTCCGCCGTCACGAGTCCCGCTTGCCTCTGCACCCGTGCCAGCGCCACCCAAATCCGCCGCCACAGCCGCCGCGTGTGCGCCAGCGACCACAGCCGCCGCATCTCATCACTGCCATAGCGCCACGTGAACGGGCTTAAAAACACCTCGTGATTGAAGCCGTCGGACATCCTCACCTCGTTAACGCTGCAAGCCAATATCGGCTCGCCAGTATAGCACACTCACCAAGCGCTTAGAGTTGCATTATCGGGTTTTAGTCGTTTTTGAACATAATAAAAGATGTTGGATTGACAAGGACTGACGAATGACCTCAACCACTCACGCGGCCACTCGCGTATTCGAGAAGAGCAGCGTTTTCGCTACCACGATGGAGCATATGATCCGTCTGCATCAAGAGGGCGGCCCCGCGGCGCTCACCCCCCCGCCGATTTTCGTGCAAACCCACCGCGACACGCGCACCTCACTGAGCGACGGCGAGCTAGAGTTCACCCTCTGGTTTGGGCCGATCCCGTTCCGCTGGCTGGCGCGCCACGAACCCGGCCCGACCGCGACCAGCTTCGCCGATGTGATGGTGCGCGGGCCGCTGGCCTACTGGCGGCACGAACACCTCTTCACCCAAGAAGCGAACGGCGTGCGCCTGACCGACCGCGTGACGCTGGCGCATCCGCCCGGCCCCAAAGGGTGGCTCACGTGGTTGATGTTCGACGGCCTGCCGCTGCGCCTGCTGTTCTTCTATCGCCACCTCAAAACGCGCTGGATGCTCAACCGCATGAAGAAGGAGGCCGCATGAGCCAGCGAGTCGTCGTCATCGGCGCAGGCGTCGGCGGCCTGACGCTGGCCGCGCTGCTCGCGCAGGCCGGTTACACCGTCGACGTGCTGGAAGCGCAGACCTACCCCGGCGGCAGCGCCAGCACCTTCACCCACAAGGGCTACCGCTTCGAATCAGGCGCAACGGTCGCCGGTGGCTTTCAAGAGAACGGGCCGCATGCCGTCGTCGGTGAGCGTTTGGGCATTCATTGGCCGGTCAAGCTGCATGACCCCGCGTGGGTCGTCCACTTGCCTGATCGCAGCGTCGGCCTCACCCTAGACCATCACGACGTGCTGACGGCTTTCCCTCAGTCTGAGCGCTTTTGGCGGCAGCAGTCGGCGGTGGCCGCCATCGCGTGGCGCATGTCGGCGCAGGGGCTGCCGTGGCCGCCGCGTGACCTTGCTGAGCTGATGCAGCTAGCAAAGGTCGGCCTAATGAACTTCCCGCGCGATCTGCTGCTAGCGCCATTCGCGTTCATGAGCGTGCGCCAGTGGCTGAGCTTGCACAAGCTAGCGGGCGATGCGGCGTTCAAACGCTTCTTAGACGCCTCACTGCTCATCAGCGCGCAGACCACCACCGACCACGTCTACGCCCTCTATGGCGCTACCGCGCTCGACCTGAGTCGGCAGGGCGTTTACCACGTGGAAGGCGGCATCGGCGGCATCGCTGAGACGCTCGTCAAGACGCTGACCGTGCTCGGCGGGCAGGTGCACTACCGCCGCTTCGTGACGCGCATCGCCGTTGAAGGGGGGCGCGCCACAGGCGTTTACTACAAGACCAGCCGCCGCGTCCCAACTGAGACGTTCCTGCCCGCCGATTTCGTCGTGCTGAACAACACCCCGTGGGCGCTGGAGCAGCTTCTGGGCGAGGCCGCACCGAACGACCTCAAGCGCGAGGTGCAGCGCCGCGACGCCACACAGGGCGCGTTCGTCCTCCACCTCGGCCTGCGCGCGGACGATCTGCCCGCCGGCCTGCCCGACCACCATCAGATGATCGAAAGCGTCGACGGGCCGATGGGCGAGGGGCGCACCGTGTTCGTCTCGATGTCGCCCACATGGGACACCACCCGCGCCCCACAAGGCCACCGAGCTGTGACCATCAGCACCCACACGCGCGTTCAAGACTGGTGGGACGCCTTCCAACGCGACAAAACGGCCTACTACGAGCGCAAAGAGGCCTATGCGGAGCGCATGATCGACCTTGTAGATCGGCACATTGCGGGCTTCAAACGCAGCGTCGCGCTCACCTTGCCCGGCAGCCCGCTCACCTATGAGTTCTACACGCTGCGGCCACAGGGGATGGTCGGCGGCTTCCCGCAGCGGTCGCTCTTCACGGCGCGCGGGCCGCGCACTGGCATCCCCAACTTGCGGCTGGTCGGCGACAGCATCTTCCCCGGCCAATCGACAGCGGGCGTCTCACTCGGCGCGCTGCGCGTGGCAGCGGACGTTCAACGCCACCTGCCGCTGACCGCGCCGCGCACTTATTCAATTCCAGCGCAAGGAGCGTCTCGCTGATGCACCCCGTCATCCACTGGTTCCGCCGCGACCTGCGCCTGACGGACAACACTGCCCTGCACCACGCTGCCCAGAGCGGCCAGCCAGTTATCCCGCTGTTCATCTTCGATGAGCGCGTCTACAAAAGCCAGCGCGCCGGTGCGCCGCGCATGGCCTTCATGCTCAAGGCGCTGGCCGCGTTGGATGCCAACTTGCGCCAGCACGGCAGCCGCCTCATCGTCCGCATGGGCAGGCCGCTGGAGGTGCTGCAAGCGGTCATCACCGAGACCAACGCCGCCGCGCTTTACTTCAACGTCGATTACACGCCCTACGCCCGCGAGCGCGACGCGCAAGCTCAACAAGCGCTGCCGATCCCCGTCCACGCCTACGAGGACGCGCTGCTGATGCCGCCGGGCAGCGTCCGCACCGGCGACGGCAGGCCGTACACGGTCTACACCCCGTTCAAGAACAACTGGGAAAAACAGACCAAACCCGCCAGCCAGCACACAACCTTCACCCATCAGACCTTCCACAGCGGGGAAGGCCTCGCCTCTCAAGGGCTGCCCACCTTGTCAGACCTCGGCTTCAGCCCGACGATTGACGTGCCAGAGGCATCTGAGCAGGCCGCGCGGGCGCTCTTGGAGGCGTTCATGGCGCAGGGCGTCAAGCAGTACAGCGAGACGCGCAACGACCTACCGATCAACCCCTACGCTCAAGGCGCGCCGCGCAGCACGTCTTACCTGTCGCCCTATCTGCGCTTCGGGCTGATCTCGCCCCGCGTGTGCTACGAAGCCGCCCGTGACGCATGGAGCAGTACCCCCAGCGCCGCCTACCGCGATTCGATCCGCACGTGGGTGAGCGAACTGATCTGGCGCGACTTCTACGCGCATATCCTCGTCGCCTTCCCCCACGTGCTGACGCGCGACTTTGCCGACACCTATCTCAGCCTCGACTGGCGGCACGCGCCCGACGAGCTGCAAGCGTGGCAAGACGGACTGACCGGCTACCCCATCGTGGACGCGCCCATGCGCCAGCTCAAAGCCATCGGCTGGATGCCCAACCGCGCGCGGATGATCGTCGCCAGCTTCTTGACCAAGCACCTGCTCATCCACTGGCTGGAGGGCGACCGCCACTTCATGCGCCACTTGATCGACGGCGACCCCGCCAGCAACAACGGCGGCTGGCAGTGGTCAGCTGGCACAGGCACAGACGCGCAGCCCTACTTCCGCATCTTCAACCCGATCAACCAATCCGAGAAGTTCGCCACTCCCGCCTACCTGCGCCATTGGATCCCTGAGCTGGCCAGCGTGCCCGACAAGTTCATCCATAAGCCGTGGGAAGCCCCACAGCCGCCTGTTGACTATCCGCCGCCAATTGTCGATCATGGGGCAGCGCGCGAACGCACCTTGCGCGCGTTCAAACAAGCTCGCGGAGAGAAAGTAGATTCCTAACCCATGAAACGCAAAATTGCCCTCGTCATCTTGTCAATCCCCCTGATTTTGGTGGTCGGCTTTGTTGGCTTGGTGATCGCCGCCAACGCCCAAGAGTTCCAGACCCCCCAAGAGCTGGCCGACCCTGACGGCCAATTCGCTGATGTGAACGGGATCAGCGTCTACTACCGCGCTCAAGGCGACCCCGCCAACCCGCCCGTGATCCTCATCCACGGCTTCGGCGGCTCCACTTTCACATGGCGCGACACGCTGCCCGCGCTGGCCGAGGCCGGCTTTTACGCGGTCGCGCTCGACCTGCCGCCGTTCGGCCTGTCCGACAAAAACCCCGACATCGACTACTCGCGCTCTGGCATGGCGGACATCGTAGCGGGCTTCATGGACGTCGTAGGCATCCCGCGCGCGGACATCGTCGGCCACAGCATGGGCGGCGCAGTGACCGCTCAATTTGCCGTTCGCCACCCCGACAAGGTCAATCGGCTGGTGTTCGTCGCGGGCGGCGTGTTCGAGGCGATGCGCCCCGCCGACGGCGACGAGCAGGCCACCAGCGGCGCGTCGGGCGCGCTGTCGCTCTTGAACAGCATCGATCCACGCTCACCGCTCGCGCCGAGCTTGCTGCGCGTGCTCGTCACGGAGCAGTTCTTCGTCAACACCATCCGCACGGCCTACGCTGACCCGAACATGGTCACGCCAGAGGTGGCCGCGGGCTACGCGCGCATCCTCAAGATTCAAGATGCGCCTGTCGGCTTCCTCGCCTACGTGCAGGCGCAGGAAACATCGCCCATCACGCTCGACGACCTCGCCGCGGCCACCCAAGACGTGGAGGTGCTGCTCATGTGGGGGGATCAAGATACGTGGGTGTCGCCCCGCCTCGCTGACGCGATGGAGGGCGCTCTCGCCAACGTCCAGCGCGCCGATTTTGCCGGCGTCGGCCACCTGCCGATGGAAGAGACCGTTGAGCCGTTCAACGCAGCGCTGATTGCGTTCCTGTTATCGTAGCGGATTGACAGGGGCAAGGTGTGCCTTGCCCCGCGAATGTACAAGCGTCTTTACTTGCTTTTAGGCGCGGTCAGCGCGTGGTAGAGGTCAAAGAAGAGCAGAAAGGCAGCTTGCAGCACGATGCCGAGGCCGTGCCCCGCGCGGCTGCCGTCGCCTTTGTCGCCGTCGGCCCACTGTTTGCCGCCTAGCATGTACAGCACGTCCAGCCCTGCGTTGATCCACAGCAGCCGCGTGAGCTTCTCCGTCTCCTCCGCTTGAACGGATTCAAGGCCCGGGTTCTCCAATGAGTCGATGCGGCTTTCGGCGGCGTTGCGCCCGAACAGCGCAATCAGCGCGTCGATGACGCCCCAGCCGATGAACTGCCACCCGACCCCGCGCCAAAACGCGCCGCCGCGCAGCAGGAACACCCCGCACAGCGTGCTGCCAACGCCCCACGCCAGCAGACGCCTCGACAAACGGTTCTGAAACTGCCAGATGTTCATCGTTCCAACGCTCCTTGTGTGTGTGAAGGCGGCGGCACAAGCGCGCGCAGGCCGCGCGCCACCAGCGAAAAACCGCGCGCCGATTCTAAATCGTGCAGCCGCTGATAGCTCTCTTCAGACAGCACCAGCGTTAACCCCAACACCACCAAGATGTTGACGATCAAGAAGAAAGTAAACTCCTCAATAGGCAGCACCCCGCCGATGAGGATCGGCAGCGACTGCGTCGGCTCAATCGTCCACGTCCCTTCTAAGATGGCGATCGCATCCGTCGCGCTCAAGTAGATCGTGCTCGTCACGATCGACAGCAGCACCACCCGCCAATGCCGCAGCAGGATGTCCGCGCCGAAGAACGTTTGCACCATGATCGGGATCAGCGCCCACGCCAAGATCAGCGACATGTAGGTAAACGGCTTCCATGCCGGGTCAACGAACGTCAGCACCAACACGGCCACGCTGACCACCCACAGCACGAAGATCGCCGCCGTCCAGCCATAGCGCGCGCGGTGGCTGTTCGCCCACTCTGCTCGCTGCGGGTTCAGCCGCATGTAACGCATCAGCAGCAGCGTCCACAAGCTGGTGAAGATCGGCAGCAGAATGAAGAACGTGTATTCCTCAATCGGAACCCAGCCGATGACGATGCCCGTCACCAGATCAGGATCATAGAACCAGACGCCAGTTGCCACGAGGTAGTTATCCCACGGCGTTGTGTAGATGAACGCCAACACACACAGCCCGAGGATCACCTTCCACGGCGTCCATGTGCGCAGCGGTGCAGGCATCCAGCGGCCACGTCGATAGTCATAAATCGTGATCGCGCTCAAGAGCAGCATCGGAATGCCCAAGAACAACGCCAGAAAAGCAAAATAGGTCATAACTCGTCGTCCTGTGCTTCGAGCTGAGTGATCAACTCACGAATAATTGATGCGCTGTGGTGCAGCTTTTCCTGCTCATCGCTGGCCAGCACCATTGGATGATGCCCGCCGATCACGCCGTTCCCGCCCAGCAGGAAGGGCATAGCCACTGTCACGTTCTTCACGCCAGCAATTTCCACCTGCGGCGCGCAAATCGTCAAGATGGCACGCTCATCGCGCAGGATAATGTCTGTGATGCGCGCCAGCGCGCTGCCGATGCCGTAGTAGGTGGCCCCTTTCCCGTTGATGATGGTGTAGGCCGCGTTGCGCACGTTGTAATCGATGCGCTGCTTGATCTCGTCGTCCAGCGGGATGTTGTGATAGCGGCACCACTCCGCAAGCGGGACGCCGCCCACCGACGCCGTCGACCAAGCGAGCACCTCGCTGTCCCCATGCTCACCGATCACGTAAGCGTGAACGTGCTTGGGGTCAACGCCCACCTGCCGCCCGACCAGCGCGCGGAACCGTGCCGTGTCGAGCGTTGTGCCGCTGCCGAACACGCGCGAGCGCGGCACGCCAAACTTCACCGCAGCTTTCGCGGCGATGTGCGTCATCACGTCAACCGGGTTTGTCGCAACCACCAACACCGTGTTCGGAGCGTAATGCAAGATGTTCGGGATCACCTGCTTGAACACTGCTGCGTTGCGCCCGAGCAGTTCTAAGCGCGTTTCGCCCGGTTTCTGGCCGACGCCCGCCGCCACAATCACCACACGACAGCCGGCCAAGTCGGAATAACTGCCCGCGCGAACGTCCAACGCATGCGCAAAGGGCACAGCGTGGTACAGGTCATCAGCTTCCGCTTTGACGCGCGACTCGTTCAGATCGACGAGCACGATCTCACGACCAACCCCTTGCATGATGAGCGCATACGCTGCCGTCGCGCCGACCATCCCAGTGCCAACAATACCGACTTTCATCCAGCCCCCCCTCGGCCTGTGTGAACCTTAGCTCGTGCGCTGAACCACCAAATGCCGGGCAGGCGGCGCAGCTTGCCCAGCGTGCTAATTCGCGCCCGACGGCTGAACACGTCGTAATCGTGCGCTTCGATGTCTTTCAAAATCGCCTCGTACAGACGTGCTGCCGCAGTGATCGCAAACCGTCCGTTGGTATTCAACAGGGCCACCCCTGCAATCGACTCCGCATACAGCCGCCGATTGCGCGCGATCTGAAAGCGCATGAACTCGCGCCACGCTGGCGTTACGACGCCGCGCGCCACATCAGCTTCGCTCAGGTTGAACTCGCGCATCTCCTCTAGCGGCAGGTAGAGCCGTCCATTACGCCAGTCCTCGCCCACGTCGCGCAGGATATTCGTGATCTGGAGCGCAATGCCCAAGCGCACTGCATACGGGATAGCCTCTGCCCCAGCGAACCCCACGATGTGCATCGCCATCAACCCGACAGTCGACGCCACCCCATAAGAGTACTCAGCCAGTTCATCAAACGTCTCATAGCGCGTTTGACGGATGTCGCGCGCGCAGCCCTCGATCAGCTGCAGGGCATAGCCGCGCGGGATGTGGAAGCGCGCGCGCGTGTCTGCCCATGCCAGCGCCACCGGCTCATCGTGGTCAGGGTGATCAGCAAACACAGTTTCCTGCCATGCGCGCAGGGCCGCATCCCGACTTGTCCCGTCTGGCGCTTGATCGACGATGTCATCCGTCACGCGACAGAAGGCGTACAGCGCCCGCACGGCACGACGCTTGGCGGGCGGCAGCAGCGACGACGCAACATAAAAGGTCTTACTGTGTTGGAGCGTGATCTGCTCACACAGATCATACGCACTTTCCAGCGCGCCCGCGTCACACTGCATATGACACGCCGGCGGGCTGTTGAAGGCTTCATGCGCCACACTCAACAATCGGACTTCCCACGGAGGCGTTCGGATCAGGCTCATGATATCGCTTCCAGCGTGGTCGGGTTGGTCGCATAGGCCACACGAGACTCTGCGGGGCCAATCAAGTTCTGCACGATGATCGACGACGACAGCACCCCCGGCAGACCAGCGCCCGGATGCGTGCCCGCGCCTACGAAGTACAAGTTGTCGAAGTCTTCAGCGCGGTTGTGCGGGCGGAACCACGCCGACTGCGCGAGGATCGGCTGCACGCTGAAGGCTGCGCCCATTCGGCTGTTCAGCTCATGGCGGAAGTGCAGCGGATCAATCGTGTGCTCTGCCACGATGTTCGCCTGCAAGTCCGGCAGGTAGTTTTCCTCCAAGAAGTTCATCACAGCGTTGCGGTAGGGCTTGGCCATCTTCTTCCAGTCAACGCCGCTGCCGAGGTGCGGCACAGGGGACAGCACGTAGAAGTTCTCATGGCCTTCCGGAGCGATGCTCGGGTCAGTCAGCGTCGGCATGTGCAGATACAGCGAGAAGTCATCCGCAAGCTCGTAGTCGTTGAAGATGTTGTTGAGTAGGCCGCGGTAGCGTTCGCCGAGGATGATGTTATGGTGCGCCAGCCCATGCTCACGGTACAGCCGCTTCGTTCCGAAGTAGATCACGAACAGCGACATGCTGTACTTCATCAGCCCCATCTTGGCCTTCATGTAGAGGCTCTGGCTGGACTTCTTAATCATGCGCTCGTAAACAAAGCCCACATCCGCGTTGGCCACAACGTGATCAGCGCGCTCGATCGTGCCATCGGCCAGCCGAACGCCTGTCACACGCCGCCCACTCGTCAGAATTTCGGCCACTTCCGTTGACAGGCGCAGCTTCCCGCCGAGTTCCTCAAACAGGCGCACCATCGCGTTGACGATCGCGCCCGTCCCGCCGATGGCGTAGTGGATGCCCCATTCACGCTCCAAGTAGTGGATCATAGCGTAAATCGACGGCGCATCGAACGGGTTACCCCCGATCAAGAGCGGGTGGAATGAGAAGCAGCGCCGCAAGAAGTCGTCTTTGATGAACTGCGAAGCGTAGTTGTAGACGCTCAAATACGACTGCATCTTGATGAGATCCGGCGCAACCTTGAGCATATCCGTGAACTGCAAGAACGGCTTGTCTGCTAGTTCAACGAACCCCTTCTGGAAGATCGCCTTAGTCGTTGCCATGAACTGCTGATAGCCCAGACGATCCTCAGGGTTCCACTTTTCGATCTGGCTGAGGATGAACTGCTCGTCGCCGTTGTAGTCGAAGGCGCGCCCGTTCCAATCGAAGATGCGATAGAAGGGGTCACATGGGACGAACTGCACGTAATCTTCGCGCTTCTTCCCAGCCGCCGCCCACAGATCATCGAACATGAACGGCGCGGTGATGACAGTTGGGCCGCCGTCGAACTTGAACCCGTTGATCTCGTAAACATAGGCCCGCCCGCCGGGCTTGTCGCGTTTTTCGAGGATCTCTACCTCATGGCCGGCTGCTGCCAACCGAATGGCTGCGCCCAATCCCCCGAAGCCGCTGCCGATAACAATGATTTTCCCCATGTTTGACTGCCCTCCAGTCATTGCTTAGTGTGGTTATGACGCTTGCTACCTAGTCGCAGATGAACTCATAGTGAGTTTCTGATGAACGTTAGCGCGTTGTTACAGGTCTAAATCACCGCTGCCTCCGTTGATGTGATGCTGCACAATGGCCGCAGCCACTTGGTTGGGCTGCTTGGCATCTGGCGGTAACTTCAGCGTCACTTTGTCCCAGAAGCCGGTAGCTGTCGCTCCGGGTCGCACCACCGTGAAGCGATGCTTGCGGTGTTCTTTTTGAAGCACCGTGACCAACTCCGCGAGGCCAGCCTTCGCCGCCACATACGCCCCCATCTTCGGCAAGCGGATGTGATCGAGATACGCCCCGATGTACACCAAGTGCCCCCCCTCTTTGAGCAAGTCAAGGCCGTAAAGCGCGGCCAGATAAGCGCCTGTGAGGTTAGATTGCAGCGTGGCGTGCCACCCTTTCAAACCCATCTCGTTGAGCTTGGCGTAGGCAACATCTCCCACAGCATACACCATCAAGTCAAGCTCGGTTGTCTCTTGGGCCACGCGCATCGCCACTGCCTCAAAGCTGTGCTCATAGTCTGCGTCGAAATCGAGCGCGAGCTGCGCCGAGCGTGGAATGCGCGCTGTGTTGCGCGCGGCCCCGTATACTTGCCAACCCATTGAGCCAAGATGCGCCACCAAAGCCGCTCCGATGCCACCCGATGCGCCCCAAATCAGTGCACTTCCCATCCAAATTCACCTTTGATTTGAAATGAAACGTGTAAATCCCAAGTGCCAGCCATCTGAATCGCAACATTAAACTTAAACATACCGTCTCAGACTGAACTCGGTCTAAAGTCTAATTTAGAAACCAATTAGCAGTGCTAAACGTTATAGGATGGCTAATCTAGGGCTGTTAAACTGTGGCAAAGAGGTGAACAATGCAGACAATTTCCTTTGGCCGCGCTTTTGAAGCAGAGCAATTCAGACGGTATCAAGCCACTGGCACGACAGGCCGCGCATGGCTGTTGATCCACGGCTTCCCGGGGACGCCGGCTGAGATGCGCCCCATCGCCGACGCGCTCACCACACAGGGCGACTCAGTAGACTGCCTGCTGCTGCCCGGCTTCGGCCCAGAGATCGACCGTATCAACGATTACACCGTTGAGGACTGGTTGAGCGCCGCGCGTGAGGCCTTCACTGCGCTTCAAGCAGCTCACAGCCAAGTTGGTCTCATCGGGTTGTCGATGGGCGGGGCGCTGTCGGTCAAGCTGGCCGCTGAGGTTCGCCCCCAGATGCTGATCTTGCTGGCCCCCTTCTGGCAGCTTGAACATGTCCTGTGGCGCGCGCTGCCCGTCTTGCGCCATGTCGTCCCACAGTTCAAACCATTTCGCTTGTTCAAGCCCGACTGGAACGACCCTAAATTCCGCGAGAGCGTCAACAACTTCATGCCGGGGGCGGATTTGCAAGACGCCGCCACGCGCGAGGCGATCTTGAACTTCAGCGTGCCCGTGCGCCTGTTCGATCAAATTCGCCGCGCCGGCTTGATGGGCGCTGAGGCTGCGCCGCAGGTCACATGTTCCACGCTCATCATTCAAGGTCAAGACGATGAGCTAGTGCGCCCCCACGTCACCCGCGCCTACCTGAACCTGTTTCGCAGCGCCCCGCAGTACGTTGAGCTGCCCGGCCCGCACACCCTCACCGATGTGACTTTGCCCGGCTGGCCGGCCATCCTGCAAGAAATTCAACACTTCATTGCAGAAAAGTCTTTGGAGCAATCGCATGCTTAATTTCGTCCAGACGCGCCTCAACCCCGATTGGTATCATGGCAAAGGCAAGCGCGCCCCGTTTTTTGAAGGGTGGTACTACAAGCTCGTGACGCGCGACGAGCAGCGCGCCTTCGCCATCATTCCGGGGGTGTTCGTCGCCGCCAGCACCAAAGAAACCCACGCCTTCATCCAAGTGCTGGACGGCACGAACGGCCAAGCCCGTTACCATCGCATCGGGAGCTTCGCCGCAGCAGACAAAACCTTCGACGTGACTGTAGGCCGAAGCCGCTTCACGCGCGATTGCCTGCTGCTGGATCACGAGGACGAGCACGGCGCGCTCAGCGGGGAACTCCACTTCCACGACTTGACGCCCTTCCCCGTCACGCTTACCTCGCCGGGCATCATGGGCTGGTACGGCTGGATCCCGTTCATGGAGTGCAATCATGGCATCGTCAGCATGGATCACACGATCCGCGGCAGCTTGACGCTCTACGGCGAAACGGTCGACTTCACCGGTGGCCGCGGCTACATCGAAAAAGATTGGGGGACGAACTTCCCGTCCGCCTACGTGTGGATGCAAACCAACCACTTCAACACCCCCAACATGTCGCTGAGCGCGTCCATCGCCACCATCCCCAACTTGGGGCGCACATTCAACGGCTTCATCGTCGCGCTGCTTTACAACGGCCAGATTTACCGCTTCGCGACCTACAACCGCTCCAAAGTGGACAAGCTGCGCATTGATGAACAAACCGTAGAGTGGGTCTTGTTCAACCGCGAGTATGAGTTGGTCATCACAGCCCAGCGCGCGGAAGGCGCGCCCCTCAAAGGCCCCGAAAAACAAGCGATGCACATGCGCGTAGACGAAACACTCCAAGCAAGCATTCACCTGCGTCTCAGCGCTCTGGACGGTTTCCGCCGCACACTTATCGTAGAAGACACTGGCCGCAACGCTGGCCTAGAAGTCGTTGGAGAAGTGGAGAGACTGCTCATATGACCGCCGCCCTGACGAGCGCGCGCAGCGCCATTGTGACCTACCCTCGTGAGTTCATCGCCATCGGCATTTGGCTGGCGACGATGATCGCCTTCCCTATCGCCTATTGGACGATCGGCCCAGAGGTGATCCCCGTGTGCATCACCATCGCCGCCGTTGCGCAGGCCGCTGCGGTATACGTGGCGATGTCGGCGCGGTTCGGCTGGCGCACGCTCTACTACTTGGGCAGTGTCGCCGTCATGACGTGGCTCGCGGAGTTCGTCGGCCACCGCACCGGCCTGCCCTTCGGCGAGTACGTCTACACTGACGTGCTCCAGCCGCAGATCGGCGGCGTGCCCGTCTTGATCCCGTTCGCGTGGTTCATGATGCTGCCGCCGGCATGGGCGCTGGCGCAGGTCATCCTCGGCGATCCATCGGCTCGCCCTAGCCTGCGCTACCGTTTGACGTTCGCGGGGGTGTCGGCGCTGGCCCTCACCACGTGGGACTTGTTCCTCGACCCGCAAATGGTCGGCTGGAATTTCTGGCAGTGGGCCAACCCAGAGGGCTACTTTGGCATCCCGTGGTCGAACTACGCGGGCTGGCTGATCGTCTCGTTCATCGTGAGCTTCGTGCTCTGCCCGCCGGCCTTGCCCAAGCTGCCGCTCATCGCCGTTTACGCCTGTGTTTGGTTCCTGCAAAGCGTCGGGCTGGCTGTGTTCTGGGGCATGCCCGGGCCAGCCGTCGTCGGATCCATTGCGATGGGCGCGCTGATGCTGTGGGCGTATGCGAGGTGGAGAGCAGCCTAACTCATGGATGTTTTGCTGCTGGCCGCCGCGGCCTTCCTGCTTTCAAGTGTGCCGTTCTCAGTGGTGATTGGCCGCGTCGTGTTCAACGTGGACATCCGCCAACACGGGGACGGCAACCCGGGCGCAACGAACGTCTACCGCGCAACCGGCAGCCGCTTCTGGTACATCGTGGCGGTCATGGCAGACGCGCTCAAGGGGTCGATCCCGGTTGGCATCGCCTATTGGGGGCTGAGCTGGCGCGATGAGCGGCTGGCGCTGGTGGCCGTGCTGGCGATTGCCGGGCATGCGTTCTCGCCCTTCCTCAACTTCAAAGGAGGCAAGGCCGTCGCCATCACAGGCGGGACGTGGGCCGCGCTTACGCTGTGGCAAGTGCCCATCGTCATCGGCGTGAACTTGCTCTTGTGGTATCGCCTGTTAGAAAAATCCGATGATTGGGTGGTCATGTTCATGATGGCGGGCGTGCTGCTCTATCTGCTCGTCGCCTATCAGCAGCTGCCCGTCTTCCTGCTCATCTGGGCGGGGAACTTCGCCATCCTGTTGTTCAAACATCGGCACGGCCTCAAACGCCTGCCCACTTTCCGCGGGGCTGCATGATTACCTACCTGATCGTCTCCGCCACCATCATCTTGATCACCTTCGCGCTGCTGACCGTGGTCAACCGCTGGCTGCTGCGCCGTCTGCGCGCCCAACAGCCGACCGCGCGCCCCTTCGTCTCGATCCTCATCCCCGCGCGCAACGAGGCCGCTGTCATCGGCCAGACCGTTGCCGCCTTGACACAGCAAACCTACCCTCACTTTGAACTGCTCATCCTCGACGACCAATCCACCGACGGCACAGCCGAAATCGCCCGCGCAGCTGGCGACGAACGGACGCGCCTCCTCACGGGGCGTCCGCTGCCTGTCGGTTGGGGGGGCAAGAACTGGGCCTGCTGGCAGCTCGCTCAAGAAGCGCGCGGCGACCTGCTGCTGTTCACCGACGCTGACACGCGCTGGCAGCCGGACGCGCTGGCGGCGCTGCTAGCGCATCAGCAGGCCACCAACGCTGACCTGCTCACCGTGTGGCCGACGCAGATCACCCACACATGGGCAGAGCGGCTCATCGTGCCGCTGATGAGCTTCGTCATCATGGGCTATCTGCCCATCGTGATGACGCACTACGGCCCATTTGCGATCTTTGGCGCGGCCAACGGCCAATGCATGCTCTGGCGGCGGGCAGCTTACCAGCGCGTGGGGGGGCATCGCGCCGTTGCCCCCAGCGTGCTAGATGATGTCAACCTCGCGCGCGCGGTCAAACGGCACGGGCTGCGCCTGCGCATGGCAGACGGCAATGGCCTCATCGCCTGCCGCATGTACGACAGTTGGCGAGCCGTGCGCGACGGCTTCGCCAAGAACATCCTCGCGGGCTACGGCAACAGCGTCGTGCTGCTGCTGTTGGGGGCGGCGCTGCATTTTTGGCTCTACTTGCTGCCGTGGGGGCTGCTGCTGCTCGACGAGTGGCGGGCATGGGGCGCGGCGATGATCGCGCTGGGCATCGGCGCGCGGGCGCTCAGCGCTGCTTACAGCCGCCAGCGCGTGCGCGATGCGCTGCTGCTGCCGATTTCTGTTTTGTTGATGCAGCGCATCGCGCTGCACGCCCTCTACTGGCACTTCACCGGCGGCCCGCGCTGGAAAGGCCGCACCTTCAACCACACAAAGGAACCGTCATCATGGGGGCAAGAAGCGCCATCATCATCGGCGCAGGCGTCGGGGGATTAGCCTGCGCGATTCGACTGCGGCTGCACGGCTACGACGTGCTGGTGTTAGAGAAAAATGACCGCGTGGGCGGCAAGATGTACGTCCATGAAGCTGATGGCTTCCGCTGGGACACCGGCCCGAGCGTCGTCACCATGCGCCACGTGTTCGAAGCGGTCTTCCGCGACGCTGGCCGCCGCATGGAGGATTACCTCACGCTGCTGCCGCTTGACCCACTCACGCGCTACTTCTACCCTGATGGGACGATATTTGACGCCAGCCCGTCCACCTCGCAGATGGCCGCCAACATTGCCGCGCTGGACGAACGCGACGTAGAAGGCTACTTCGCTTTCCTCGCCTACGCCGCGCGGATTCACCGCGTCACCGGCCCAGTGTTTATCTACGACAAGCCGCCGACGCCCGCCAGCTTCGCCCGCGTGCCCGTCACCGAGTGGCTGGCGGCCGACCCTTTCCGCACGATGCAGCAGGCCATCAACCACCATGTGCGCTCGCCCTACCTGCGTCAACTGCTGGGGCGCTTTGCGACTTACGTCGGCGGCAGCCCGTTTGCCGCCCCGGCCACGCTCAACGTCATCGCCCACGTGGAGCTGATGGGCGGCGTCTGGTATCCACAGGGGGGCATCTACCAGATCGCCGCGGCTTTCGCTCGCCTCGCGCGCGAGTTGGGCGTGACGATTCAGACGAACACCCCCATCCAGCAGATCATCGTTGAGAACGGGCGCGCTGCGGGCGTTGTGACTGCCGCCGGTGACCGCTGCCGCGCTGATGTGATCGTCAGCAACCTTGACGTCACCACCACCGTTGAGCGCCTGCTGCCGTCGCAGGCCGTCCCCCATCGTCAGCGGCAGCGCCTCGTCAACTATGCGCCGTCGTGTTCCGGCTTCATCTTGATGCTGGGGGTCAAGCGCGCTTTTCCTCAGTTGGCGCATCACAACCTGTTCTTCTCAGAGGACTATCCCGCGGAGTTTCGCGCCATCTTCGATGACCTCGTGCCCGCCGCGCGCCCCAGCGTCTATGTGAGCATCACCGCCAAGACAGACCCCAACCACGCCCCGCCTGACAGCGAGAATTGGTTTGTGCTGGTCAACGCGCCCGCGCGCGCCCCGCACGTCGACTGGAGCGCTCAAGCCCGACCCTACGCTGACCACGTGCTCGCTCTGCTGGCGGAGCGCGGCTTCGACCTGCGACCCTACCTCGCCCATGAGACCATCTGGACGCCCGCCGACCTCGAGGCCAACTCTGGGGCGTGGCGCGGCGCGCTCTACGGCCCCAGCGCCAACAGCCGCTTCACCGCCTTCCTACGCCCCCGCAACCGCAGCCGCGCCGTCAAAGGCCTCTACTTCGTCGGCGGGACGACTCACCCGGGCGGCGGCGTGCCGATGGTCACCTTGTCGGGCAAAGTCGCCGCAGATTGCATCGTCGAGGATCAACGGTGAAAGCTTTCTACGCCGATCATTTCGTGCTGCCGCTGCCAGACGGCCACCGCTTCCCGATGGCCAAGTATGCGCGGCTGCGTCAGCGCGTCGTCGAATGCGGCATCATCGCCCCGCACGATCTGCTCGTCCCGCCCGCCGCCACCGATGAAGAACTGCTGCGCTGCCACGATCTGGACTACGTCGAGCGCGTGAAGGCCGGCCAGATGACACACCGTGAGATGCTGCGGATCGGCTTCCCGTGGTCGCCGCAGATGGTCGAGCGCTCACGCCGCAGCAGCGGCGCGACGATTGCCGCGGCGCGCATCGCGCTGAGCGAGGGCTGCGCGGCCAACCTCGCCGGCGGCACGCACCACGCCGGGCGCGACCACGGTGAAGGCTACTGCGTGTTCAACGACGCGCCCATTGCCATTCGCGCCCTGCAAGCGGAAGGGTTGATCCGCCGCGCCATCGTTATCGACTGCGACGTGCATCAAGGCAACGGGACGGCTGACATCTGCCGCGATGACCCGACGATCTTCACCCTCTCCATCCACGGCGAGCGCAACTTCCCGTTTCGCAAGGTCGCCGGTGACATGGACATCGGCCTGCCTGACGGCACGGGCGATGAGGAATACCTCGACACGCTGGCCTACGCGCTGGAGCGCGCGCTCTTCCTCGCTCAAGCCGATTTTGCCGTCTATGTCAGCGGGGCCGACCCCTTCGAGGGCGACAAGCTCGGCAAGCTGAACCTCAGCAAGGATGGGCTGCGTCGCCGCGATGAGATGGTGTTCAACGCCCTGCTGGAGCGGCGCATTCCGGCTGCTGTGGCGATGGGCGGGGGCTACGCGGCCAACGTTGATGACATCGTGGACATCCACGCCCAGACGCTCCGCGCCGCCGCTGAGATGTCCCTGCGCTGGCAGAGCATCTACGCCTGATCGTCACCCGCTGGCTTAGAGGCCATCAGCAGGCTGAGCGTCCCACGCTGCACGACCTTCCCCTCTTGGTTGACGATGCGCAGCTCAAACTTGACGAGGCCGCCCCCCAAGCGCCTCGCCTCAGTCTTCTCAGCCACGGTCAGCTCGGCGTGGATCGTGTCGCCGATGAACACCGGCGCGCTGAACTTCACGTCTAGCTCGCGGAAAGCCAGCACGGTGCGCTCCAAGATGCCCAACTGGTAGGCTTGCCCCATCGCGTAGCTTAGGCTCAACAACCCATGCGCGATGCGCTGCCCGAACATGCTCGTTTTCATGTACTCGGCGTCGGTGTGCATCGGGTTGAAATCGCCTGTTAGGCCAGCGAACTGCACAAGGTCACTGTCGGTCACAGTGCGCCCACGAGTGACCATCTTCTGGCCTTCAACAAATTCCTCGAAATATAAGCCGATCAAACGCCCATCTGGAGCAATTGGCATATAGTCCCCCCTGCGTGCGGCCATTCCCTGAGCGGCTTAGGAATGATGAATAATTCGTTCAAGGTGCTTGACGAGCGCCTGCGTCTCGAGCGGCTTCGGCATATAAGCGTTGAAGCCTGCGCGGTAAGCGTCCTCTTCAAGGTTGACCGAATGATACGCGGTGATAGCCACTACTGGAAGGTGACGTGTGTCGGGGTTGCTGCGGATGTGGTGCAGCGTCTCCCAGCCGTCCATCAGCGGCAGCGCCAAGTCCATGATGATGAGGGTTGGCAAGCCGCGTTTCAGCGCCTCCAAACATTCTAGGCCATTGTGGGCAATTTCAACCGCGATACCGCTGTGCTGCAAGATTTTCGACACCATTTGAATGCTGTCGTACTCATCTTCAACGACTAAAATGTGCCAGTCTTTTGGCATCATTCGCTACGCCTCGTACTCGTCTAGACATTTTTGTATCTCATCCATGAAGGAACTGATCCGAAACGGCTTAGCGATGTAGCCGTTGAAGCCAGTTTCAATTACCTTCTCTTTGTCGCCGGCCATCGCGTGCGCCGTCAACGCAATCACCGGAATCGAGGCGAGCGAATCATCGGCCTTCATCAGGCGGAACATCTCCCACCCGTCCATCTCTGGCATCGACAAATCCAACAGCACAAACGTCGGGCGCACGTCCTCCAACAGCGCCAAGCCCTCTAACCCGTTCCGCGCCACATAGACCTTTGCGCCGCCGTAGTTGAGCACTTTGCGCGCCACCCCCACGTTGTCCGGCTCATCATCGACAATCAGAGCCGTCCAGTCCTTCGGATCTTTACTGATTGGCATGTGCTTCCCCCGTTCTACTGAGTGACGTTGCTAGGGACTCGCGCAGTGGCAAGGTCACAATGAAGGTTGACCCTTTGCCTAATGTGCTTTTGACGCGCACATTCCCTCCCATCATTAAACACAGCTTGCGCACAATCGCCAGACCAAGCCCCGTGCCGCCCTGCCGCCGTGCGGAGCTGCTGTCCACTTGCCGAAACTCTTCGAAAATCGTCTCCAGCATGTGTGGCGCGATTCCGATGCCAGTATCCTCTACGATGATCTGCCAAGCGTCCGGCCCATGCCAGCGCACGCTGAAGTGTACGTGGCCTGTGTCGGTAAACTTGAAAGCATTGGAGATCAAATTGAGCACCACCTGCTTGATACGCGCAGCATCACCTACAATCATTTCAGGCAGCCGTGTGTCAAGGTCTGCCTCATAGGCCACATTTTTCTCAAGGGCAAGCGCTTGGGTCTGCGCCACAATTTCATTCATCCACTTCTTGACGTGGAAGGGCTTGCGCACCAGCTCTAACCGCCCCGCTTCGATCTTCGAGATGTCCAGCACGTCGTTGATCAACCCTAGTAGATGCTCTGCGTTGGCCAGCACGCGCGTTTGATAGTCGCGCTGCTCGGCGGTCAATTCGCCTGTCATGCCCGCCAGTTGAATCTCCGTGTAGCCGATGATCGCGTTCAGCGGCGTGCGCAGCTCGTGCGACATCGTCGCCAAAAACTCACTCTTCAGACGTGTGGCGTCCTCCGCTTCCTTGCGCGCCAGCGCCAAGTTGTAGTTGGCGATGATGAGTTCTTCGTTTTGGGCGCTGAGCCGTTCGTCTGTCAGCACGCGCTTCGTGACGTCGTTGCTGATGCCCACGTAGTGCGTCAGCACTCCGTTCTCGTCGTGGATCGGCGCAAGGCTCAATTCGTTGTAGAACATCTGGCCATCACGCCGAAAGTTGCGCAGCACAACCGTCACCGGCTGCTGATCGCGCAGCGCCTGCCGAATGGCTTGCACGCCGGGTTGATCGCGCTCATCCCCCTGCAAGAAACGGCAGTTGCGGCCGATCGCCTCCACCACGGAATAGCCTGTGATGCGCTCAAACGCCGGGTTGACGTAGATCAAGGGCTGATCTGGAAGCTGCATATCCGCGATTGAAACCCCGATGGGGCTGGCTTCAATCGCCTTGTTGCGCAGCAAAAGCTGCGTCTGCGTCAGCTTGGTGAACGTCTCGTCGCGCGCTACACAGAAAACGCGCCGTTTTTCAAAGTTCGCTATGGCGTTCCACGACAGCCAGCGCACAGAACCGTCACGATGCCGATAGCGATTCTCGAACCGCACCACCGACTCGCCTGATTGAAGCCGTTTGCCGGCCTCAATCGTTCGCGCGCGGTCAGCCTCGATCACAAAGTCCATAAAAGGACGATTCAACATCTCTTCCAACGGATACCCCAGCACCCGCTCCCAAGCAGGGTTCAACCGCAGCATGCGCCCCTCGAAATCAACGATGGCCAGCATGTCGATGGATAAGTCAAAGAGATGTTGCAGGTCGTTTTCTATCATGCCAGCAAGTGTAAAACGACTTTATTTGTGCGGGATGAAAAACTGCTGTGCTATTATCTTGTGTAATGAGGATGTTGGAAGGGCGAACGTTGACGACACTCGGCCAAATTGGCGAACAAGCCGCGCTGTCTTACCTCTTGCAGCAGGGGTACACGCTGCGGGGGCGCAATTGGCGCTGCCAATACGGTGAGCTTGACCTCATCATGCAGCAGGGCGATCAACTCGTGTTCGTTGAAGTCAAAACGCGGCGCGGCCCCCATCTCGACACCGCCAGCCCTGCGCTGACGGCTGCCAAACTGCGCCGCCTCACCACGGCCATCTACCACTACCTCGACGCGCATCAGCTTCCACCGGACGGCTGGCGGCTGGACTATGTCGCCATTGCGATGAATGGAGTCAACGCCTCAATCGAACACGCGGAGAACTGCCTTGACTGGTAGCCCTCTCATCATCGTCGTTGGGCCAACCGCCGTCGGCAAGACGGCTACCGCAATTGAACTCGCTCAACACCTTCAGACCGACATCCTCAGCGCCGACAGCCGCCAGATCTACCGCTACATGGACATCGGCACGGCCAAACCCACCCCCGAGCAGCAAGCAGCCGTCCCCCATCAATTGATCGACCTCGTCGATCCCGACGACACGCTGTCTCTGGCGCAGTACCTGCGGGCGGCGCGCGCGGCCATCCAGCAGCAGCATGAGGCGGGTCGTGTGGCGCTGCTCGTGGGCGGCACAGGCCAGTACATCACTGCGGTCGAAGCTGGCTGGAGCGTCCCTGAAGTGCCGCCCAACGACGCACTCCGCGCTGAGCTTGAGGCCTTCGCCCGCGACGAGGGCGCTCAGGCCTTGCATCAGCGGCTTGCCCAACTCGATCCTGACTACGCTGCCCGCACCCACCCGAACAATGTGCGCCGTGTGGTGCGCGCGTTGGAGGTCTGCCTGACGACGGGCAGCACGATGACCGTTCTCCAGCAGCAGCGGCCTGTCCCATATCGCATCTTACGGCTGGGGCTGACGCTCCCCCGCGACCAGCTTTACGCCCGCGCCGATCAGCGCGTGCTCCAGATGATCGAGGGCGGGCTAGTGGATGAAGTCAAAGGCCTGCTCGCGCGCGGCTATGCGCCGTCGCTGCCCGCGCTGAGCAGCATCGGCTATCAGGAAATCATCGCCCACCTCGACGGCCAAATGACGCTTGAGGAGGCCATCGCGCGCATTCAATTCAACACCCACGACTTCATCCGCCGGCAGGAAGTGTGGTTCCGCGGGCACGATTATGGCATCCTGTGGCATAATATGGACGTAACAACCAATCAAACCATTATCGACGTGGTTCAGAAATGGCTTTCGGAGTAGATCATGACGCAGTTTTTTCGGCGTGGCGAGGAAAACACCAACAACGTCGTCGGCATCATCCTGCTCGTGATGCTGCTCGTGTTCTCTGGGCCGACGATCCTGCCTACCCTGCTGGCGCGCACCTTGCCATTTGCAGATGAGGGTGTGCCCTGCACGCGCTTACGCTTGGCCGACAACCGGGGCCGGCATCAAAGCTACATCGGGCGCAGCTCCACGAACCCGCTTGCCCTGCGCGTGATCCCAAGCCCCCTGCCCCCACCGGGTGAGGGGGCACTGCTCATCCGCATGGTGATCGAGAACACTACTATCGGAACCGTGCCGATCGTGTTCGACGAACGGCAGATCATCATCGGCGATGACCCCAACAGCAGCGGCTTCGGCTTGATCTTCCGCCCTGCCAACGGGATGCGCACGATCGGCGTCCGCCAGACGCAGGGCAACAACATCCAAGAGTCGTTCGTGCGCCTGCTGGGGCCGCGGCAGCGCTGCGTCCATCGCGTCACCATCCCCGCCGCCAGCATCGACCCCATCGTCTACACCCAGCAGACCAGCGTCTCGATGTACTATCGCATCTTGACGGCTGGGGCCACCCCGCCCGGCTCTGTGTTCCCCGATCAAGGGTTAGCACGCATCACCGGGGGCTTCCTCGAAAGCTCGCCGGTGGAGTTGGTGCGCTAGACAAAGATCGATTGCACAAAAAAGGAGGAGTTACCTTTGATATAACTCCTCCTAACAAGTCTTGCTTGTGAAACCGCTATTTATGCTAGTTTCTCACTAACAAGGCCCTGTAGTCACCGTTGACGCACTCGAAAGAAGCGCCACCACGCTTGACTGTGACGTTGATCAAAGAACCTTCCAACCGACGGTTGTTTATGACTTCAAACTCGAAGACCAGCGTGACTTCTACAGCGGAGTTAGCACTACCACCGAGAACAGAGGTGAAGGTGCCAACGTAGACTGGGGGCGTAGTGCCAGAAATATCCATCGTCACTGTGCGCCCTTGAGTGAAGCGTCTTCCGTTGATTTCAAGCGCAGTGAAACGATTGAGTGCCGTCAATGAAACAGTCTCAACAAAATTGGGCACATTAATCGCTTCGTTGAAACTCAAGCAAGAAAATGCGCCATCCAGTGTCAGCGTCCAGTTGCCATCGCGGACCAGAGGGCCAGGATTAGCAGCGCGAGAAGCGCGAGGAGCCACAAATTGAACTAGACGCGCGGCAACCCAACCCGTTTGCCCTCTGAAAGTCACTTGAATCCACCCCTTATCGACAGTAAGGGCTTCGGCCACCAGTGTAGTGCCCCGCGGGATTGTGTCCAGAATGCGAGACGTCGCAACAGGCGCTTCACGCAGACGGGAGTTGAAGTTGGTGCGAACCAATATGTCTGCAGAAGCCGAACTTTGAGCAAACGAAACGGTTGCTAGAAGCAGAGTGACGACTAGAGCAATAAACTTCGGAATGGCTTTCATTGGTTTTTCTCCTCGATTTAGGGTTTGTTAAGTACTACACATTTAAAATTGGAATGCTACGAGTCTCAAACTTGATTGGCTACTGCCCTGAGAATCAGACTGCATTCATTAACATCATATGAATACAGCTAGAGCGAGGCAATCTCATTTCCGAATCGTTTCCGAATCGTTT
>CALDYP010000002.1 GCA_937944445.1 uncultured Anaerolineae bacterium | reverse complement strand
GGTGATGGCCTGCTCGGCTTGGGTGATCTGGGTGGTGGCGTCGCCCTCGGCGTTGACGATGGTGTACTCCACCCCGGCAGCGTCGAAGGCAGCGGAGAGGAAGCGGCGGTCGTCAGCCTCCCAGCGCGCGGATGACGCGCTATCTGGCAGCAGCACGGCGATGCTGCCCTCGGGCTGCTGAGCGCTGGCCGTCATGGCGAAGGACAGCATCATACTAACAAAAACGAAGAACCTGAAGAAACGATGTTGCATAAGTAACCTCGCAGCGTAAATATTTGGACAGAAACTATAGCAGACAGCCTAAAGGTGCGATTGCTTTCGAAAACAATCGCCTTCTTTCAATTGTACCTTCACTCTCGTGTTTCGCAATAAGTTCGATCTGCGGGGAGTGTCTTAAAGATAAACAGACAGTCATCGGCCTTCACCGTCGCGCCGAGCGCTCAAGCACTCGGCTAGGGCGCGCCCCCTGAAGGGGCTAGATGAGTCCTCTGTGCGAATTTAGACACTCCCGATCTGCGTGAGTTCAAACGACGATCTGGCCGCGCTGCATCAAGTCCGCGTATAGGCTCATCGTTTGCTGGACGCCAACTTCGAGCGGGGTTTCATACGCTTTCAGGTGCTGGCGTAAGCCGCTGTCGTCAAGCTGCTCCACGTAGGGGCGCACCGTCTCGCCGTGGGTGATCTTGGCTTGGGGGCGGTTGCGCTGGATGAGCGTGATGACCTCGTCAACGCTGACGACTGGCCCGCCCATGTTGAAGACGTAGGCCTGATCGAGGGGGTGGGTGGCGGCTTCGATGAACTGCAAGGCCACATCGCTGGCGAGTTGAAGCTGCAAGCGCCCGTTGAAGTTGATGTGATACGGCTTGCTGGCCACGGCGTGCATCATCGCTTTGGTGAGGTCGCTCGGCAGACCTTGATCTTGCCCCACGCCGTAGGCCGTGTGAGGCCGCAGGCCGATGCTAGTCATTTTGTGGTCATAGAAATAGACGCGGGCGGTGGCTTCGTTGGCTTGCTTGTACGCGCCGTACATCGTGCGCGGCCGTGCGGCTGCGTGGTCGCTTAGGGCAGTTTCTTTGTAGTCCTCAGGCGCGCCAAACACGGCAACGCTGCTCGCGTAGGCGATGTGTTTAATGTCTCTGCGGCGGGCGGCCTCAAACACGTTGACCGTCCCAATGACGTTGACCTGTGCCCCGCGCACCGGGTCAGCGCGGCAGAAGGGCACGGGAAGCGCGGCAAGGTGAATCACATGCGTGATGGGGTGCTGTTCGAACAAGCCTTTCACCGTGATGAAGTCCGAGACGTCACCTTGCACAAAGGTGACAAGCTGCTGTTCTTTTATCGTCAACAGTTGCTCGATGCGATGGCCTGCACGCACGATGTCAAAGGCGATGACTGGCTCGCCACGCTTAACAAGGTGATGCAGCACCCACGCGCCAATGCAGCCTGCCGCCCCGGTGACTAACATTGCCATAGGCTTATCTCCCGATTAGACATCCGTCATTGCTTATGTTAGGGTTGCGTTTGTCGGATGATCTGTCAACAGTCTCAACTTTAAATGCCTATTTAAAGTTTAGCACATTGGCATAGAAATACATGGAAATATTGGACGAGTTGGACACTGCGCGTCAGCGGGATGGGCGCGCCCCCTAATAATGGGGGTACTACGACAAATCGAGGTAATTTTATTGTATAACATAGTATAATGAAAAGTGTATGTGATGATCTAGACATCAGACGATGTAGAATGAGAATTACAATATGACACTGTACAAATTGCGGCCGGGCCTACCGCTGCCAGAAAACTACCGCGCGATCTCGCACGCGCAAATTGACCTTGCGATTGACAGCCTGAGTGCGAAAAAAAACGTCGAAAAAGGCGTTTATTCGGCGCGCAAGTGCATGAAGCGGCTGCGCGGGTTGGTGCACCTCTATCGTGGCATGATGTATGAATCTGACTTTCGCACGGTCAATGCCAACTACCGCGACATTGGGCGCAGCCTGAGCGACCTGCGCGATGCGTGGGTGCGGATTGAAGTGCTCGACAAACTACCTGAGGACGTGCGTTACCTGCCCATTGTTGCGCTGCTGCGCGCCCACTTCCAACAAGAATATGAAGACAAAAAACAGACGTTCTTGCAGGCAGAAGTCTATCAACCCATCATTGAAGCCTTGAAGAAAGCCAAAGAGACGGTCGACACGACAGAAACTCACCGCTGGTTCGATCTATTCGATGATGGCCCCATACCCAGCCCATTCATCGACGAGATGTACTTAACAGTTGTGAAGCAAATGAAAGAGACGTCTCGGGCGCGGCGTCGCGCGCGCAAAACGTACCGAATTTTTGAGTCGTTCTCGCTTGAGCTGCACGAGTGGCGCAAGCGGGTCAAACGCTTGTGGTACGCGCTGACCCTGCTGCGGCCTGCAAACCCCGAGCTGCTGGACGATTGGATCAAGCTGTTGGACGATATGGGGGTCTTGCTGGGTGATGCAAACGATTACCACGTGCTGCATCAGGTCGTGAGCGAGATGTTCAGCCTTTCAGGCGGTATTTTTGATCTCGGAAGTTTTCGATACCGAAAATTGGGTGAGGGGTCGGTGCCTTATCAGCAGATCATCCTCAAGCTAAACGAACTCCATCAAAAATTGGAGTTTGCCCCCGTTTACTGGCTCAAATCCTTCCCGCCTGAGGTCATTCGCGCGGAGGCGCATTCCATCCCCAAGCTGCTCAGGTGGTTGAGGTCAGAAGCGTTTGACCTCTTTAAGCAGACGATTGAAATGGAGCGTGCCTTCAAGTGCAGCCATCGTCCGATGGACTTTCGGATCGAACTGGCCATCTCGATCGAGAGAGCCTTCCCCGGTGAAGCGCTGATGTGAGGAACGTTTCGTTCATTCCTCAACCAGCTGATTGCGCAAACGCCCTAGCGGCCCGATCTCGACTTCGTAGACGTCGCCGGGCTTCATCCAAACTTTCTCTTTCATGCCGAGGATGACGCCCTCAGGCGTGCCGGTGCTGATGATGTCGCCCGGCTCGAGCGTGAAGAACTGGCTGGCGTAGCTGATGCACTGCGCCACGCTGAAGATCATGTCTGAGGTGTGGCTGTTCTGGCGCAGCTCGCCGTTCAGCCAGCCGCGCACGGGCAGGCTCTGCGGGTCATTGACCTCATCCGCGGTCACGAGGTACGGGCCGATCGGCAGGAACTTGTCCAGCGTCTTGCCGAGCAGCCACTGGCTGGAGGCGAATTGCAGCGCGCGCTCGCTCAGGTCGTTGGCGTTGCAGTAGCCCAGCACGTGATCAAGCGCGTCAGCCTCGCTGACATAGCGCGCCCGCTTGCCGATGACCACACACAGCTCGGCTTCGTAGTCCACTTTTTCCCACTTGGGGCTGATGGGGATGTCCTGCTCATGGGCGGCAAGGGCGTTGTTGAACTTGCTGAAGAGCAGCGGGGCGGGTGGTTCCTGCGCGCCGGTCTCGGCGGCGTGGCGGCGGTAGTTCAGGCCGATGCACAAAACTTTCCCCGGGTTAGGGACGACTGGCGCGTAGCTCAAATTGTCGGCAAAGCGGGTGGTGCTCTCAAAGCCGGTCATGCTCTGGCGCAGCTCGTGTAACGCTTGTAGGCCTCCTTTGAAGAATTCATCAGGTGACAGCGGCGTCGGGATAACTAAATCATCTAAGACGACCCCTAAACGAACCCCGTCGCTGTCGTAATAACAAACTAAGCGCATGGCTAATCCTCATGTGAAGTTATTCTAATTCTATCAAGCGCTGATTATAGCCAATGCGCGGCGTATGCGCCTAAGAAAAACTGGCACGCCTTAGACTTTATATAGAATTACGTAGTTTTATGTAGATTTTTTGATCGTTTGTGATTAAAATCACATTGTTTTTAACCACACGGTAAAAGGTATTTCATAAATGTTAAATCAGCGGATTGGGGTGTTGGTGGCGCAGCTTGGGACGCCTGACGCGCCGACGGCTAAAGCGCTGCGGCCATATCTGGCGCAGTTCTTGTCAGACATGCGCGTGATCGACTACAGCCCGTTCATCTGGCAGCCGCTGCTGCGCGGGCTGCTGTTGAACGTTCGGCCGCGCCGCAGTGCGCGTTTGTATCGGCGCATCTGGTTGGAGGAAGGCTCGCCGCTGCTGGTTTACACCCAGCGCCAAGCGGAGAAGCTGCAAGCGCTGCTGGGCGATGCGTTCCGCGTGGTGATCGGCATGACCTACGGCAGCCCCAGCATCCAAAGCGCGATCCAGACGCTGGAAGCTGAGGGGGTAGATCGGATCGTCGTGCTGCCGATGTTCCCACAGTTTTCGTCCACAACTACGGCCAGCGTCTACGATGCGGTGTATCGCGCGGCGGCGGGGCGGCGCTGCCCGCTGTTCCACGAGCGCAAGCGGTTCATCCCGACGCTGCGGTTTGTGCCGCCGTTCTATGACCATGACGGGTACATCGAGGCGATGCGTGCACACTTGACGCGCGTTGTGGATGCGATGCCGCACGAACCAGATCACTACGTGATTACCTTCCACGGCATTCCGAACCGCTACATAAAGACAGGTGACCCCTACCGCGCCCAGTGTGAACGCACGGCGGAGCTGCTCGCGCAGGCGATGGGCTGGCGCGATGAGGATTGGACGGTCTGCTTTCAGTCGCGCTTTGGGCCGGAGAAGTGGCTGGAGCCGTACACAGATGAGACCATCGAACACCTGCCGCAGCGCGGCGTGCAGCGACCCCTCGTCTTCTCGCCCGGCTTTGTGACGGACTGCCTTGAAACGCTCGATGAGTTGGGCAACGAAGGGCGCGAGTCGTTTGAGGCGGGCGGCGGCCACGGCGAGCACTACACGCTGGCGGCCTGCTTGAACGACAACGACGATTTTGTTGAGGTGCTGGGTCAGATCGTGCTGCGCGAAGCTGCCGGCTGGGTGCAGCTTGAAGAAGTAGCATATCCTCTGACGTATGCGATGGTTGTGAACAGTTAATGAGCGTCTGAGGTCAATCCTTACCAAAGGATTACGAAGTTGGTTAATCACTAAACCCTCTCTCAGTTAATGTTGACTTATCACTCAGAAAGCGCCTATATGCTGTGAAGCGTGACTGTAGGTCACACTTTTAACCGCACAAAGAGATGGAGAGTAGAGTAATGCGCAAAGCAGTTATTGGAGTATTTGGTGCAGTAGCCAGCTTGCTGGTAGCCCCAGTGATGGCACAGGAAATGGTGGAGACCGCCACGATTGCTGACATCGTCGTTGCCAGCGCCACGGGCGACAGCCCTGAGTTCAGCACGCTGTTGGCCGCGGTGCAGTTGGCTGATCCGGCGGTGTTGGAGGCTCTTTCCAACCCTGACGCAGAACTGACCGTGTTCGCCCCGACTGATGCCGCCTTCGCTGCGCTGGCCGAAGCGCTGGGCGAGGAAGCCTTCAACGAAGTGCTGGCCGATCAGGAATTCTTGACCGCGATCCTGCTCTACCATGTGGTGGGTGAAGTGTTGATGAGCAGTGATGTGGTGGCTGCGCTCGACACGGCGGCTGAGCTTCAGGAAGCGTGGGGTTTGATGAGCGCGACGGTCTCGATTGAGACGCTGCTCGGCCAGAGCATCGACATCGCCTACACCGAGGATGGCATCAGCATCGACGGCGCGAACCTCGTGCTTGAGATGGTGGACATCGAAGCCGCTAACGGCGTGATCCACGTCATCGACGCGGTGATCCTGCCTGAGACGCGCACGCTGGCTGAGCTGGCCGGCGCGGCGGCTGACGCGGGCGGCGCTGGGTTCGGCACGCTGGTCTCGCTGATCGGCATGGCTGCCCCTGTGGTGGCTGAGCTGGCGGCTAACCCTGAGGCTGAGGTGACGCTCTTCGCCCCGACTGATGAGGCTTTCGCCGCCCTGACAGAAGCGCTGGGCGAGGAGACCCTGAACGCGATCGTCTCTGATCCTGCGCAGCTGACGGCCATTCTAGGCTACCACGTGGTTGAAGGGCGTGTGACCTCGACGGCGCTGGGCAACCTGCTTGTGGAGAACGGCGGCTCGATCGAGGTGACCACGGCTATGGGCGCGAGCTTCACCGTGACGCTCGACATGGAGCGCGGCATCCTCATCAACGACACGGTGCGCATCGTGATGACCGATCTGGACGCGGTGAACGGTGTGATCCACGTCATCGACGCGGTGCTCGTCCCGCCGACTGAGTAAACTTTACGACGATTTAAACGACCCCCTGCCAGCGGCAGGGGGTTTTTTTGTTGGTCGATCACGCTTCAGCAGAAGCATGTTATACTTTAACAAAGCGTTATGGTGCTGGAGTGATGAGCATGGAAGGGGAACTGCTGGCACGGTTGCAGCAGATGCGCGACGCCGCGCAGTTGATCCGCACGTCTGCTGGGCGCATTGACGAGATCATGATGCGCGTGGAGCTTCAGGTGCAGGCGCTGGACGCGGAGCGATTCGCTGGCTCAGCCGCCGATCAGTTCCGCGCGGAGTACCTGCGTCTGACGCCCGTGCTGCGCGATGCCCATCAAAAGCTACTGACGTTTCAAGAGAAGCTTGCGCTGTCTGCGGATGAAATTGAAGCGGCCGCCCGCCCGATTGAATAAGTGAGTGGTTATCATGGCTGATTTGGTCAAAGTTCCATATACCGAGCTGCTGGCGCGCGCGGCGGCCATCCGCCAAGAGGCCGAGGCGACGCGCGCCGAGCTGCAAGCGCTACGCCAAGCGATTGACAGCATCCAGTGGATGGGCAAGCGGGCGGAGCGCTTTTTCACCGCGTGGGAACAGGCCCGCCCGGAGATGGAGAATTGGATCCTGCTGCTGGAGAATCTGGCGATGAGCCTTGAGGTGCAGGCGCGGCGGATGCAGGCCGCGGATGAGGGGTTCTGAAACAGCCGCCATGATTGACCGCGCCCAACCGTTCCATCGCCCGCCGCGCCAACACCTACCCATCGTTGAGACTGTCACAATTGACGCGCCGACCATCCCCGAGCCGCCAACACAGGCTGATATGCACTGGGTGCTGGTGTTGGCCCCCCTGTTGGGCTTCTTTGCGATGGCGTTGTTTTACGTCGCGCGCGGCGGCGTGACGTCGCCGGTGACGGTGCTGCCGTTGGGGCTGCTGGCGGTTGTGAGCATTTTTACCACGATCACGCTTCAGCGCTGGCGCAGCGCGGGCTGGAAACAGGCCTTTGCTGCGCGGCGGCGCGACTATGAACGGGCGGTGGACGCGCGCCGCGCGCGGCTGGAGGCGCTGCGCATGGCGACGCTCGCCTATTACGCGCACCTCTACCCGCCGCCCGAGCAGCTTCTACGCCGCGGCTTGCAGCCCGACGCGGCGCTGTGGGAGCGCCGCCCGTCGGATTTTGACTTCATGCAGGTGCGCGTGGGGGTAGGGGCGGCCTATCTGCCGGTGCAGTGGCGTGCCTCGTCGGATGAGTTCGAGCGCGACCCGGCGTTGAGGTCGCTGGTGGAGCAGTATCGGTTGCTGGCGGATGCACCGATCACAGTGGCGCTGTCAGAGGTCGGGTCGCTGGCGCTGGTTGGGCGGCGGCGGCAGGCGCTGGGGGCGGCCTATGCGGTCGTCGCGCAGGCCGCGCTCGCGCATGCCCCACAAGAGCTGCACATCGCGGTGATCGCGCCGCCCGACGCCGCTAGCGACTGGGAGTGGGTGTATTGGCTGCCGCATGCGCGCCAAGATGACCACCTGCCGCTGGCCTTCAACGCGGAGACGACCCGCCGCGTGATGGGCTACCTCGGCCAGTGGCTGGACGCGCGCCGCGAGCAGAACCGCCAGCAGCCGCACCTACTGCTCGTGGTCGATGAGCCACAGACGCTCGACACGGACGCCGCGTTCGTTGACCTGCTGCGGCTGGGGGCGCAGGTGGGGGTGAGCGTGCTGTGCGTGGCCAGCCGCTATGACCAAGTGCCTAGCGACTGCACTGCGCAGATGCTCATCGCCGCGGATGGCAGCTTTCGCTATCGGGTGGGTGCGCAGGAACAGCAGGGGCAGGCCGCCGACGTGATCAGCCGCCGCGATGTGGCGTTGTTGGCGCGGGCGCTCGCGCCGATCACGCTGGCAGACACGCGCCAGATGACGCAGATTCCGCCGCGAGTGGACTTCTTGAGCTTGTATGGCACGGAAAACGTGGGCGAGTTGGCGCGGCAGATCGCGACCCGCTGGGATCGCGTGGGCGGCACGCTGCCGCGGCCTGTGCCCATCGGGCGCGAGAGCCTGCTCAGCGAGACTTTCTTGATGCTGAGCGAGGACGCGCACGGCCCGCACGGGATGCTGGCGGGGACGACTGGGGCAGGCAAGAGCGAACTGCTGCAATCGCTGGTGTGCGCGCTGGCGGTGGAGCACGACCCGCGCGACCTGACGCTGCTGCTGATCGACTTTAAAGGCGGCAGCACGTTCAACGTGTTCGCGGCGCTGCCGCACACCGTCGGGCTGGTCACCAACTTAGAGCCGAGCGAAGTCCGCCGCATGCTGGAGGCGCTGCGCAGCGAGGTTGAACAGCGCCAGCAGTTCCTCAAAGGGCAGGGCTTGCGCGACATCCAGCAGTACTATCGCCACCACGCCAGCGACCCGGCGCGGGCGCTGCCGCATCTAGTGATCGTCGTGGACGAGTTCGCGCAGTTGGCGCGCGAGATGCCCGAGTTCTTGAGCGAGTTGGTCAAAACGGCGCAGATCGGGCGCAGCTTGGGGCTGCACCTCATCCTCGGCACGCAAAGCCCGATGGACGTCATCACCGATGAGATGAACGCCAACTTGCAGTTTCGGATCTGCCTGCGCGTGCAGAGCGCCGACGCCAGCCGCGCCATGCTGCGCCGCCCCGACGCGGCCTATCTGCCGGTTGGCCAGCCCGGGCGCGCTTACCTGCAAGTGGGGGAGCGCGGGCTGTATCGCCAGTTTCAAGCGGCCTACAGCGGTGGGCCGTACCGCGCGGGCGCGCTGAAGGACGCGCCGATGCTGCGGCTCATCCAGCCCGGAGGCGGGGTGGCGCACCTGCTCAGCGCTGAGGCGGACGACGCGCCCGACCTTCACAGCGTCGCGCAGGCGGTTGTGGAGTGCGTCGCGCAGGTGTATCGCCAGCGGCAGCAGCCGTCGGTGCGCCCGCTGCTGCTACCGACGCTGCCGCTCAAGGCGCGGCTAACGGAGCTGCACGCGCGGCTGCGCGGCGGCTTTGACGGCTACCGCTGGCTGCCAGTGCGCGATGAGGCGGGGCAGCCGGTGGCGCTCGGCAGCGCGCCGGTGGGCTTGGTGGATGACCTCACAGGGCGAACGCAGCGCCCCCTGTGGGTGCACCTCAACCAGCAGGGTGGGGTGCACAACGACGGGCATCTGTTGATTGTCGGCGCGCCGGCCACCGGCAAGACAACTCTCATGCGCACCCTCGCGCTGAGCTTGGCGGCGCTACACCCCCCGTCCGCGCTGCACCTGTACTTCCTGAGCTTCACCGGCAGCGGCTTGAACGCCCTCGGCCATCTGCCCCACGCGGAGCAAGTGGTCATCGGCACACAAGCCGAGCGTGTGCGGCGCTTGTTCGGGCGGTTCGTCGCGGCGCTGGACGCACGCCTCGCGCAGGGCGCGCACGGCCAGCCGCACCTCGTGCTGTTCATCGACCAGTACGAGCAGTTCCGCGATCTATACCGCGACCAGCACGGCGCAGAGTTGGAGCGCCTCATCAACGAGGGGCGCGCGGTCAACGTCTACGTGGTGTTGAGCGCCTCGACGATCCACGCGCTGCCGGATCGTCTGCGGGCGATGATGCAGCAGCGGGTCGCGTTTCAACAGGCCAACAGCGGCGACTACGCGCTGATTGTGGGGCGCTTGCAGGCCGAGGACGCGCGGCTGCTGCCGCCCGGACGGGTATATGTCAGCGGGCAGCAGCCGCTGTTGGCGCAAGTTTATCTGCCCGTCTTGAACCCCACGGTCAGCCTGACCGAGCCAGCCATCAACGACGCGCTAGCCGAGTCGGTGGCGGCGCTGGGCGCGCCCTTCCTGCGCGGCGGGGTGCGTCAGCAAGCGCCCCTGCCGTTGAGCGAGCTGCCGCAGCGCTTGAGCCTCGCCGCGCTGCCGACGGATCGCACAGATCGCTTGGTGACGACGCTTGGCCTGACAGACGATGACACGCTCAGCCCGTATGCGCTGGACTGGCGCGACGACGGCACGCATTTCGTCGTGGTGGGCGCGCCCGCCAGCGGCAAGACGAACCTGCTGCACTTGGCGGCGCTGCGGGCGGCGGAGCTGCTGCCGCCGTCGCGCTTGCGGCTGATCTTGATCGACCTCAACCAGCGCAGCCTGCGCGCGTTGGAGCCGCTCAAGCACACGCTTGCGCGCATCACTGACGTGGGCGAACTGCGCTCGCTGGCCGATCAACTGAGTGGGGCGCTGGCCGCAGCCCAGCAGCAGGGCGAAGCCGCCCCGGCGACGGCGGTGCTGATCGACGATTACGACCTGCTGGCGGATGCGCTGCTGGTCGACCTTGACCTTGCAAACCGCCTGCGGCACTTGGTGCGCTACTACGGTGATGTGCCGTTCCACGTGTGGGCGGCGGGCAGCTTGGATCGCGCGTCGGATGGGTTCATCAAGCAGCTCTTGCTGCGGCGCAGCGGCTTCGGGTTGATGCACCGCGACGCGCTTCAGCGGCTCAACCTGCGCACGGCGCACCTGCCGGCAGAGGCGATGCCGCCCGGGCGGGCGTTCGTGCCGCGCGTGGGCGGTGTGGACATCGTACAGTTGGCGCTCGTGCAGGATGTGGCGGCGCACGTGGCGCGGCTCAACGACGACCGTTGGGCGCACGAAGAGTCCGCTACGTGGGGGGCCGCGCCCGCGCCCACCTGCTCAGAACCCAACGCTGCGCCCACGCCCGCGACGGACGCGCTGGACATCGACACCGCGGGCTTGATCGACGACCTGCTGAACGACCTGCGGGGGACGCAGCCATGACCTCGCCGGAGTGGATGCGGGCGGCGGCGCTGCTGGCGCAGGGGGAACGCGCCGAGGCCGCCCAGTGGTTGGACGCGCACGCACAAGCGCACCCCGCCGACGCAGATACGGCTGCGATGGCGTGGCTGCGCGCGCAAACCCTCAGCGACCGCGAGCAGCGGCTGGCCGCGCTGCGGCGCTTAGTCCGCACGCATCCGCCCGATGATCGCTATGTGCGGCTGGCGCGCGAGACGCTGGCCATCGAAGAGCGCTACGCCCCGCCCAAAGCGCCGCGCCGTCGGCTGACGGTGGGCGCGGTCGGCATGGCGGCGCTGGCGCTCGTCGCGGTCATATGGGGCGGCTTCAACCTTTTTACGCCCGCGGCGGTGGCCGACCCGACGCCGACGGCGACCGCGCTGATGGTCGTCATCGAGCCGACCGCGACCGCCACGCTGCCGCCGTCGCAGCCGCAGCCGGTTGACCTCGCGCCGGTGACGTATGGCGCGGGGGTGCTGCGCGTGCTGACGATCGAGGACGGAGCGCGCGCCGTGGTCAGCCGCAGCACGGGGCAGCTTGCCCGCCCGATCAGCGGGGCGCAGTTCTACGTGGTGCGCTTGGGCTTTGAGTGTCGCACGCCCATCTGTGAGCGTCCACCGCAGGCGACCGTCCAATTGGTGTTGAGCGACGGCTTCACGCTGGATCCGCGCGCGGACGTGGCCGCGGTGGGCGACCCCGCGTTCCCGCCGGTGGCGCTCGGCATCGTCAGCGAGGGGCTGCTAGTGTTTGAAGCGCCCATCGTGAGCGTGCCCGCGCGGCTGCTGGTGACGCCGCTCAACGAAGCGGAGCGCCCGCTAGCGCTGAACCTGCGAGGGGCCGGATGAGCGAGCTTGAGGCGCGGCTGACGAGCCTTCAGAACGGGGCGGAACAGCTTCGACGGAGCGCCGAGCGCGTCGATCTGTCGGTGCAGGCGGCGCTGCGCGAGATCGACAGCCTGCTGCTGACCGGCTATGAAAGCCCAACGGTCTATCTGCTGCTGGACGAGCTGACGCGGCGGCGCGCGGCAGTCAGCGGGTTGGGGGCGGGGCTGCGCCAGATGGGCGAGGCGCTGCAAACTGCCCACGACGAGATCGCCGCAGCAGTGGGCGATGGACACGTTGACGCGGTGGCGGTGGTGGGCGGCGCGCTGCCAGCTGCGATCACCACGACGCGCAGCCACATCCTGCCGCCGTCACGTCGGGCGCAGCGCCTCGCGCGGATGTTGGCCGCCGCGCCCACCGCGCCCGCTCCGGAGATGGCTGCGCCGACGGGGATCGCGTGGGCGGTCAGCGTGCCGTTCGTGGCGGCGGTCAACCGCACGCTGCACGAGGACTGGAACGCCGCTCGCCACAAGCTGCAAACGAGCCACAGCCTGCGCGACGCCCTGCTGAGCGAGCGCGATCAGCAGCAAACCGAGCTGAACGCGCTCTCAAACCGCATCCTAGCGGCTGACCCGCAGGCGCGGCTGGAGGCGATCCCGCAGGTGGCCGAGCTGCAAGGGCGCATCGCTGACCTTGACGCTCAGATCGACCACCTCAACGCCCAGATCACCGCCACCGAAGCCGAGTTCAACGCGCTGCACGAGCGCTTCCAGCGGGTGATGCCCGGCGCAGCGGCGGACGTGCCGCTCATCGCCCGCATGGAACACGGCCAAACGGCGCAGGCCGTCCTCGACAACACGCAGGACTGTGTGCACTACGTCGCGTCGCGCATGGCCATCCCGCCCGGTATGGCCACCAACGCCCACCTGTGGAACGACAACGTCGCCCGCTTGGCGCAGTACGGCTTGCAAGTGGGGGATGTGCCGCTCGAAGGCTCAGTGCTGGTGATGGAGCGCGACCACCCCTACGCCCACAGCGTCTACGGCCACGTGATGTACGTCGAACGGGTGGACGCGCGCGGCGTGTGGGTGACGGACAACCAGCATCCAGAGCCGGTGCTGCTCAGTAGTCTGACGAGCGAGACACAAGCCCATATCAGCTACGTTTACTTCCCGTGGCAAACGAAAGCGTAGGCTACGACCCCAATAAGCGCTGGAAGGCGGGGCGGCGGTCGCTGTCGCGCAGCACGAGGCTGAAAGCGCTGAAGGGGCTGCGGCGCGCTAGCTCGGCGTCGCTGGCGAAGTTGAGGTTCCACAGGAACACGTTGTCTACGTAGCCGAGGTTGTGCGCCACTTGCACGGCTCGCATTAAGAAGCTGGCCTGCTCCTCGCTTGAGAGGTAGGCGTACCACTCCTCAGGCGGCTGGCCGGGCAAATCGTCCCACGTGGGGTAGCCGAACTCGGTGATCCACAGCGGGCGCGTGACGCCGCCCGCGGCGAGGATGCTGCGCGTGATTTCGAGGTTGTCGAGGAAGTAGAAGTAGGGGCTGTCGTTCCAGCCGCGCTCGCCGACCACGACGCAGCAGCGCACGTCGGGCGGGTTGGCCCAGCCGTAGGGGTGCACGCCGATGACGATGTCACGGTAGTTGGCGAGGCCGGCGGCGATCATCTGCCGCAAGAAGCGTCGATCATCGGTTGAGAGGTCGCCGTCAATCGTGGGCGCGAGGCCGGCGGTGACGACGACTATATCGGACGAGACCGCCCGCACGGCGCGATAGCCCGCGTCGAACAGGCGCATGTAGGCCGCGCCCGTGCGTGGCAGCGCCCCCGTCCACTCATAGGCGAGGTTCGGCTCGTTCCAGATTTCGACGGCGTTGATACTGCCGCCAGCCTGCTGGAGCAGCAGCGTCACGAAGCGGCCAAAGGCGGCCGGGTCGTCGGGCGGGCCGCTGCGGGGGTAGCGCTCGGCACGCGCCCACTGTGGGGCTTTGGCGATAGAAACCAAGACGCGCAGGCCGCTTTGACGGGCGGCCTGCAAGTTGGCGATCAAGCTTTGGAAGGCTGGCCCTGTGTCGTTCGGCCCGTTGGGCTGAAGCTCGGCCCAGTTCACTTGCACTTTGACCCAGCGTGCGCCGGTAGCGTTGACGAGGGTGAGCGCGGTTGGCCAGCGCGCGCCGTTGGTAGCCTCTGCCAGTTGAAAGCCGACGCGCTGCCGGTCGAGCGCGCCCGCGTCGGCAGGGGGCAGGCTGGCTAGCACGGCGTCAGTGGCCCCTTTGACGCGTGGCGAGGCTGTGCCGCCCGCCACCGCGGCAGCGCCTGCGAACGCGCCGGGCGGCCCATCCGCCGGCACGAGGTAGTATTCCTCGCCTTTGCCTTCGGCTGTCCAGCCGGTTTGGCCGCCCGCGATGACCTGCCACCAGCGCAGGAACTCGGTCGTGTCGCAGGTAGGGCCGCCGATGATCTGGAAGGTGGAGCCGGGCGGCAGCAGGCCGATGATCGCGCCGTCTTGGGTGCTAGGCGCGTCGCGCAGGCGGTTGTTGACGCCGCCCTCTTCCACCTTGCCCACGATGCCCACGCGCAGCCGCGTTGGCGGCGACCCCGGGCAGATGTCGCCCATGCTGCCGAAGATCGTCGGGAAGGGGGTCAGCGTCAGGGTCGGCGTGGGGGTGGGCGTCGGCGTGAAAGTCGGCGTGAGGGTGGGCGTGGGGGTTGGCGTGATCGACAGCGTCAACGCGATGGCGGCGGCGGTCGCCGTGTTGTTGATGGAGAGGGTGTTGGTGTAAGCGTTGTAGAGCAGGAAGAACAAGAAGCCGCAGAACACCAGCCCGATCATCAAGAAGCTGATGATCCACGCTGGGAAGTAGGGCTTCACGGTGACTTCACCGGTGATCGTCTGGGGGGGAACGGTGGGCTGGAGGCTGTGGGCGATGACCTCAAACGGCAGGACGTTCTGCACGCCGATGAGCGGGCGCGAACGGGCCGCCATGCGAATGGCCACGTAGTCAGTCTGGCCCGGGGGGATCGAGAACTGTCGCCCGTCGGCTTGGAAGCGGATGGCCATCTCGCGGTCGCGCGCTTGAACGGTGTAGGTGTCGTAGGTGTTGCCCGTGTTGGTGATCTCTAGTTCAGCGCGGCCACCTGAGCGCACGCGCTGCGGCTGGAGGGCGATCTTGAAGGTGTAGAACGGCAGGATGTTCAAGGCGCACTGCTGCGCGACTGATTTGATCCCCTGCGCGCGGGCGGTCACGCTGATCTCGAAGGCGTGCGCGCCGGCGCTGCTCGTGCTGGCCAGCGGCGGGTGCAGCGTGATCGAAGCCGTCTCGCGGTTGTTCGGCAGCAGGTAGATCGGCTCGGCGTGGATCGTATACCAGCTTGACGGCAGCCCGTGCAGGCTGATGACGAAGTGATCGACGAGGTTGCTCAGGTTGTGGATCTGCATCGACAGGCTGACAGTCTGGCCGGGCTGGACAGTCACCACGGGGGTGGTAACGCTCAGGCCGATGCGGTCGTGGAGGGGCGGCGGCAGAGGGGCCATCGCAGGGGCGGCCGCGGGCTGGCTGTAGCTGCCGTTGGTGGGGGGCGCGTCGCCGTCGAGGTCGGTCAGCATCAACTGCTGGTGAGAGACAACGCGCGGCGGCTGCACGTTCGTCTCGAGGCGCAGCCAGTAGTCCCCGATGCGCACGGTGCGCGAGGGTTCCCACACCTCAGCCACGTTGGGCAGCAGCCGATTCAAGGCGATGTACGTCCCGTTGCGGCTGCCGAGGTCGATCAAGCGGAAGCCGCCTGAGAAGCGCTCGATGCGGGCGTGCCGCCGCGAGGCCGTGGGGCACTCCAGCACGATCGTGTTGTTGGCGTCGCGCCCCAATGTGACGATGTCCCGATCAATGCGGAGGGCGCGGGTCGGGTATTTTTCGCTGTAGAGCAGCAGGCGATCGTAGCCGATCTGGTCGTCGGTGACGGGCTGGGGCGTGAAGTAGGGCATCTGCGCGTCGATGGGCGCGTTCATGATCTGCGTCTTGTTGGGGTCTTCGATGACCGGCTGGAAGAACGACTGATCTTTCTGCTCAGCGGATTTGCTGATCGCCTCCAGCGTGCGCGCCAGCTCGATGGCCGTCTGATAGCGGCTGTTGGGGTCTTTCTCGAGGCAGCGCATGATGACCCGTTCGAGGTCGCGCGGCACGTCAGCGCGCAGCTCGGACGGGCGCACGACTGGCTCGCGCGTGTGCATGCGGATCGCCTCGCCGATCGAGCGGGGTTGGAACGGAACCTGCCCGACGGTCAGTTCATAGAGGATGACGCCGATCTCGTAAACGTCGCTGCGGGTGTCTTGGCGCGCGCCGACCACGGCTTCTGGCGACATGTACGGAAAGGTGACGGTCGGCTGATCGGTGATGAACGTCTCGCCAACGGCGCCGGCTGAGACCTGCGCAAGGCCGAAGTCGGTCAGCACGGGTTGCAGGGTCGCCGCCATTTGATCGCGCAGCACGATGTTATCGGGCTTGATGTCGCGGTGCAGCAGCCCCTGCTGATGGGCGTAGTGCAGGCCTTCGGCTAGCTGCCGCCCCATCTCGACGATCTGCGTGTAGGGCAGGACGCGATCCTCACGGCGCAGCTTGCGCAGGTACTGGCGCAGGCTGCCGCCGGTGATCAGCTCCATCACCATGTAGACGTAGTCTTCGTTTTGATCGTAGGCCAGCACGCGCACGACGTTGGGATGTTCGAGCGTGGTGGCGATGCGCGCCTGCTCGATGAACGCCTTGCGGAACGGCTCTTGCGCGGCGAGCGACTCGTGCAGGATCTTGAGCGCGACGGGACGATTGAGGCGCAGATCCGTTGCGGCGTAGACTGAGGCGATCCCCCCCTGACCGAGGAATTTGTCAAGGCGGTAGTTGTGGATGACCTTGCCCTCAAGGCCTTTGTCGGTGATGGCGACTAACCCGCTGGGTTCGTCTAGCAGGGTGGACTGGGCTTCCTCCATGCTGATGATCGTGCGATCAAGGGCGGCGTCAAAGCCTTTGGGGGCGGGCGTGCCGCGCACAGGGGTATCGCTGCGGGCGGCGGGTTGGGCGGTAGATGAACGTGGCGCAGCGGGGGGCGGCGACGCCGGCGCAGGCGGTGGCGTCACTGCGACCGCCCCCGCGTTGGCGCTGGACGTGCCGCTAACTGTGGGTTGGCGTGGGGCGTTCACCGGCACGGGGGCTGCGCCGCTGGACTGTTTGCTGACCGTGACCGTGATCGGCGGGCGGGAGCGCGGCTCAGCGGGCGCAAACTGCGGCTTATCTGGCGCGGCCTCGCCCTTTAGGATGGTCATCCAATAATCGCCCATGCGGAAGACTTCGCCGTAGCTCCAGCGCGTCGGCTGCTGGGGGGTGAGCTTCTGATCGTTGACCCACGTGCCGTTGGTCGATTCGAGGTCAACCACGATGAAGCCATCATCGATGCGCTGGATGAGGGCGTGCTGACGCGAGAGCTGCTGCGCCTCAAGCTGGATCGTCTGCCCTTCGGCTGTGCCGACGCTGAACGTGTCGCCGTCGAGCGGGAAGGCGAAAGTGTGGCGCAGCACGTTCATGGCGATGAGGTAGTCTCCGCTGGCGGCGGGGGGCGCGTTCTTGCTGATCTTCAACATGCGCGGCGGCTGTGGGGGCAGCGGCTGGCGCTGCCGCTCGGTGATGAGGCCTTCAAGCTGGGGCTTGATCACAACCGGCGTGCCGGATGGGGCGGCGGCTTGCGGGGCGGGTTCCTGCCACTCGGTGGGGAGCGGCAAATCTGCAAGGTCGGTGTTGGGCGGCGGCGTCTTATCCTCGACGGACAGAGGCGGAGCTGGCGGTGGCGTTTTGTCCTCGATGGACAGGGGCGGGGCTGGCAGCGGCGTTTTGTCCTCGACGGACAGCGCATCGCTAGGCACGCTGGGCGCTGTGAGCGGCGGGCGCTGGGTCGTGCGCGACAGCGCATCGTCTTCCCCCAGCAGCGGGCGGCTGCCTTGAGCGCTGGCGATAGCGCGGCGCAGCTCGCTGGCTCGGAAGGAATCCGTCTTGGCGTCGAACAGGCCAGCTGCACGGCGGCGCGGCGCGGTCGATGTGTCTGGGCGAGCGACTGGCGGCGGATTGGCCGGCGGCTCGTCGGGTGGGGCTGTCAGCGCTGGGGCGGCAGGCAGTTCAGACGTGGGCGGCTCGGCGATGGGTTCCTCAGGGGGCGTCGCTTCGGCCTCAGGGGGGGGCGTGGCATGGTCGTCATCTGCCACAGGCGCAGCGCCAGAGCTGACCACAAGGCGCATCTCGGTGCTGGCGTCGATGACGTTCGTGCGATCTAGCGGGCTGGCCTTGATCAGGCTCCCGCGCAGGCTCAGCAGCGCTTTGGCGAACTCGCCGGCCGTTTGGTAGCGCTGGTCAGGGTCTTTCTCAAGGGCTTTGAGGATGATCTGCTCAAGGCGCGGCGGAAAATCGGGCAGGAGGCGCGAGGGCGCGGGCACTGGCTCGCGCCCGTGGAAGCGCGCCGCCTCGGCGATGGTTTGGGGCTTAAACGGCAGTTGGCCCACCGTCAGCTCGTAGAGCATGATGCCGAGCGAGTAGATGTCCGTGCGGGTGTCGATCTTCTCGGCCAGCGTCTGTTCTGGGGACATGTAGGCGTATGTGCCCATCGGCTGGTCGGTGATGGCGTTCTCGTCAGCGGCGTTGAGCTGGGCGAGGCCAAAATCTGTGATGAGCGGGCGAAAGGGGAACAGGCCGGGCGCGCTGGTGAACGGGTGCAGCACGACGTTCTCAGGCTTCAGGTCGCGGTGCGACATGCCCTGTTGGTGTGCGTATTGGATGGCGTTGGCGAGCTGCACGATCACATCAACCGCGTGCAGCAGGGGAATCGGCTCAGCAGATTCGGCCATGCGCTTGATGTACTGGCGCAGGTTGCCGCCGGTGGCCAGCTCCATCACGAGCAGTAGCTCATCATCGACGCGCTCAAAGCTGATGACGCGCACGACGTTCGGGTGCGTCAAGCGCGCGATGTGCGCCGCTTCTTGCATAAAGGCCTCTTGAATCGACTTCTGAGAGGCCAGATGGCTGTGAATCAGTTTGATGGCAACGCGGCGGCCTGAGCGGGCATCCTCTGCTTGGTAGACCGCCGCCATGCCGCCTTGACCGAGCAGCGCTTCTACCCGATACTGCCCGATCAACGTGCCTAGTCTGCGATCGGTCATCCGTTAGCTATTCTTCTTGTTGCTGGATCGGTTGTGAGTGCCCTTGCTGCACGACGTGCGTGAGTTCATGCGCGAGAAGCTGCTGCCCATCGCTGGTGCTCGGGTTGTATTGGCCCTCGCCAAAGTAGATGTCGCTGCCGGTGGTGAAGGCTTTGGCTTCGACGCTGCGGCTGAGCTGGCTGGCGTGGTCGCTGGTGTGGATGGTGACGCCGCTCAGGTCATAGCCCATCGCGCCCTCAAAGCTGCTGCGCGTGCCCTCGTCGAGCTTGCTGCCGTGGCCGCGCGTCTCGTTGATCTGCTGTTCGATCTCGCCGTCCACTTCAAAGCCGCCGTCGCTGTCCTTGCGCTGGATAGGCATCATCTGCAATTCTTCTTCTTCGCCCTCGCGCTGGATGGGCATGGCCTGCAATTCTTCTTCTTCGCCCGCGCGCTGCACCGCTGGCGCGCGCATGCGGCTGACGACGCTTTCTGCGACTTCGTCCGCCTCTTGTTCGTAAACGTCGTTAGGCGCGTTGACGCTCATCTTGGCTTGGATGAAGCTGCCGAGGCCGCCACGCGGCGCTTGGCCGGTGACGAGAGACTGCATGGCTTGGTTGCCGAGGGTGCTCTCAAGCGGCGCTTGGCTCAGGGTTGATTCCTGCTCGGCGTCGCGCTGAATGCGCTTGGCGTTCTCGCGTTGAAGTTGTAAGTCTCGCTCTGACATGGCAAGGGCCTCCTCTGCTACTCAAAAATAACGGAATAGGATGCAAACGCCGGCTTTTGTGATTGGATCAGCCGTTCGGCCACTTCGCGCGCGTTGGAGAGAGGCGACTGACTGATACGCAATTTTACTACAAAATGGCACGGTTCGTCTTCTGGTTCGATGATTTCAGGGGTGAAGTCGAAGTAGAGTTCTAGCAGGCGCTGGAGGCCGACGCGCGTCCCACGGCGTGAGAACAGCCAACCGAGCTGCCGCGCGATGGCCTGCTGCCGCTCAAGGGGCAGCTCCGGCAGGATCATGATGTCGAACCAACTGCTGATCCACTGCAGCCACTCGGCGGGGGCTGTGTCGGGATCAAGGTAGTAGTCGTAGTTGTCGAGCACCCACATGATGGGGCTGAAGATCGACTCAAACACGAGCAGGTAGCGTTCGGTGAAGCTGTCGTCGCTGAAGATGGCGGGCAGGTAGTTGAGCCACGTGCTGCGGCGGGCGAGGATGGTCTGCTCGGCGGCACGCACGGCGCGGCGCACCGGCTCCATCTCAAGCGTGGTGGTGACCGGCTCGGGCGCAGCGGGCACGACAGCCGCCGCGCTGACGATCTCGAAGCGCACGACGCGGATCAGATACGGGCCGACGCGCACTGTGTCATCGGGGCGCAGCTCGTAGAGATCGCGCGGGGTCAGGCGGCTGTCGTTCAGCCATGTACCGTTGCTGCTGTTGAGGTCTTCGACGAAGTACTTGTCCTCGCGCCAGACGATGCGCATGTGCTGGCGGCTGATCTCGCGGTTTTCGAGCGCGAGCTGGTTGTCGCGCGTGCGCCCGACGCGCAAGCCCTGCCGCCCGACGAGGATCTGCGTCTCGTCCATGTCTGGGCCGCTGACGCGCAGCAGCAGTTTGATCTCGGATTCGCTCATCACCCCTCCACTTGTACTGTGTGGCGGTAGGAGATAATCACCCCGTGAGAGGCGACGGGCAGCTCTGTCAGCTCTGGCTCGCGGATGAAGTCCCCTTCGCGGTAGGTCACCGGGTAGAGGCGGATGTGGCGGATGAGGTCTACCTCTGGGACGGCCAAGAGCACGGCGATAATGTCCGACACGTACAGATCGCGCCCGAACGGCCACCCTTTGCCGTCTGCGCCGCCGATGAGCGGGTTGAGGAACTCGAACAGGCGCTGTTCGACGACCTGTCGCACGCGCTCCATGTCTTGATGGCGCGCTGCTTTGACGCGGACTTCTGTTTCCACCCATTGATACGACGGGGACATCACCTGTAGGCGGGTGGACAGCAAGCGGCGTTCATCAAGGTACTGCTGTACGCGGTCGCGCAAATCGGGCGAGAGGTAAAGGCTTTCAGGCGAGATGAAACCTTGCAGGCGCGCCACGGAGGGGATGATGAGCAAGTTCACCTCGCCGCGGCTGGTGAGCGGGGGCTGCAAGCAGAACACGCGCCCGATCTGCCCGGGCGAGGCCTCATGGGCGAGGTATTCGAAGTCCGCGGCGGTGACAGCGCGGTTGAGCGTGCGCAGATAGTGCGGCACGCGCTCTTTGGCAAGTGGGACGTTCTCCGCGTCCATGCCGCCCACTGCGCTCTGGCGGTTGACGACGCGCGCGATGTATGGAATGGAGGACTTGAGCACGTTGATCGCCAGCGGCGCGACGTTGCCCACGACCCCGCCGCCGTAGCGGTACTGGCGCATGGCAATCAACGACCCTTGTGGCGGGATTGCGCCAAAGCGTCGGATGGTTCCGTCGCGCTGGGGCAGCGCCGGGCCGAAGCGCACTTCGCCCGTCTGGCTGTTGATGGTGTAGACCTTGTCGTCGGGCGTGGCGGACGCAAAATCGGCCACCTCGTACCAGCGCTCTTCTGTGCCGTTGTCGAGCTTGACGACGATGTATTCGTTGATCGTGCGGGCGACCAGCGGCACGTTCTGAAGCAGGAAGGTCTGCCCGGGGGAGCCATCTGAGCGGCCTAGGATCTCGTTGTTGACGCGCGTCACGTGGGTGGCGGGGATGGTGATGCCCCAACTTTGCGCTTGGATGCGGGTGATCGTGGGGGAGCGTTGGTACTGCTCGACGACGCGGCTCTGGTCAAGGCGGCAGCGCAGCCAGTAGGACATCTTGTCGCTGCGGGGGGCGCGTCGCATGCGCGGCAGATACATCCGCACGACGCCGCTCACGTTCAGGGCTTGGGTCTCATCCTTTTCGACCTCCACTTCAACCCAACTCTGGCTTGCGTCCATGCTCAGCACTTCAAACACATACGGAGGGCGCGTTGGGTCGATGCCCGAGCCTTCCGCCACCGACACGTCCAACTGCAAGCTGATGATGTGATGGCTGAGGTCTTCTTCAAAGCCGATGTAGAACGCATCCCCTGTGACCGGCGGCGTAGACGGGAAGGCGGGCATGCGCACGCGCCCGTTGAGCACGTCGGCCACGCTGTAGGCGCTAAAGGCGCGCCCCTCGCCTGTGCTGCCGCTGCTGGCCAGCACGTATTCGATCTTCGGGACGAGAATTTCAGCGGTGGCGTCCGTGCTGAAGATGATGGCCTTTTCGGTCTCGGTGCGCGTGGTGGCGACCTGCGTGCCGACGGGGATGGTCATGGTGATGGGCTGCGGGCTGGAGAGCCAGAACGTCACAGGGACGCGGGCCGGCTCGGCCTCACGAAGCTGCATCCCAAGCAGCTGCATCAGCTTGATGTACGTCTTTTCAGGAACGCGGTTCATGCGATACAGCGCGACATCCGTCATGAACGCGAACAGCTCCACCAGCGCCATGCCCGGGTCGCTGGGGTTGTGGTCTGTCCATTCGGGCGTGTAAAGGGCGATCCGCTGGCGCGCCTCGGCCACGAGATCTTGAAAGCTGCGGTCGTCCAGCCGTGGAGTTTCAAATTCCATAAAGAACCTTCATGCTCTCATCTTAAGGGAGTAAATAAAAAGGCAGAACCATGCTGCGCGGGTCTGGGCGATCTTTGATGAGGTACTCGATGTTGATGAGCATCTCACCGATTTCGGCGTTGCCAAACGAGACGTTGACCCCGATCACGTCAATGCGCGGCTCCCATTGGAACAGGGCGTCGCGCACGTAGCGCTCGGCGAGGGCGGCGGTTTGATCGTTGCAAGGGTGGAAGATGAGCGAGTGGATCTCACAGCCGAAGTCAGGCCGCATGACGCGCTCGCCGGGGACGGTGAACAAGATCATGCGGATGGAACGCTGGATGTTGGCATCGCCGGAGACCATCGCGAGGCGGCTTTGATCGGTCAGATGGAGGGGGAAGGCCAACCCGCGGCCGACGTTGTCAACGCTCATAGCAATCTCCTGCTGGTTAGTTAATCTTGACCAAGCTGCCGCTGACGGACGTCACACCCGTCGATTTGACCTCAAGGCTGCCAGAGCCTTCCACTGTCATAGAGCCGTTGGCTTTGATGGAGCCAGTGCCCTGCGCCGCAGCGGTGAGGGTGGCGCACTCAATTTTAGCCTCGGTGGTGGCTTTGGTGTTGACGTTCATGCCTTCAATTTGTACGTCGTTGGAGGACGACTTGATCGTGATCTTGCCCTGCGAGAGCAAGTCCATCCCGCCGGTGGCGTCGGCGTTGATCACGATCTTGTTGCCTTGAGTGTCCATCGTGAGGTGGAGGTTGCCGCTCTTGTCCTTCAGCGTGATCTTCGGCTCGCTGCCGTCGTCCATCTCTAGGATGTGGCCGGACTTCGATTTGAGGGTGAGCTTTTCGGCGTTCTCGGTGTCGTCAAATTCGAGCATGTGACCTGTGCGTGAGCGCAAGATGCGCTTCTTGGTCGCGCCGTTGGCGTGGTAGTCGCTGGCTCCGAGCGGCGCGGCGTCTTGGCCGTTGTGCAGCGTGCCGATCACGTAGGGCCGTTTGATGTCGCCGTTTTCAAACGCGATGAGCACCTCATCGTTGACCTCCGGGACGAACAAGAACCCGCGCCCGCTGCCGCCGTTGGGGGTGGCCACCCGCACCCAATCGCTCTCCAACTCCGCGTGCAGCCACGGCATCTTGATCTTGACGCGCCCGATGTTCTTCTCGGTGTCGTTGTTGTTCGTCACGATGGCGGGGTAGACGCCGGGCCAGATCTGCGCCTCGCGGTGGAGGGTGCGCTCGATCAGGTCAGCGAGGATCGGCTCAAAGGTTCCGCTGGCGGTGAAGTCCATCACGTAGCCATCGGCGGAATAGCTGTGGGTAACGGCCGAGATGGTGTATGTGCCGTTGAAGCGCGGGGTGACGTTCTCAATGGTGACTTTTTTGCCCGCCAGCAGGCGCGCATTGCCCATGGCGTGGCCGCTGGCCGTGATGAAGTTCCCCCGATATTGGTTAAGCAGGCGCTTGGCCACGGTCTCAGCTTCGTTTTGCGAGTGGACGGTGTACGTCACGGCGATGTGCTTGGCCGCGCCGAACGCGGTCTGGGCGGTGGTCGTGTCGCCGATTTGGTTGGGCTGTGCGGTAGGGCTGGTGGCTGTGCCGATGATGGCTTCTTTGGTGTCCCAGTTCCAGCCGCGCACTTCTACCTCGTTGACTTGGCGCGCGCCGCCGATGCGCGGCATCAGCTCCAGCAGGTTCTCGCCCCACGTCAGCGTCATGACTGGGCTGGTGGCCATGTCGCTGAATTGTTGAAAGTACACCGTGCCGCTGCGGAAGTACAGCACGCGCTCGTTCAACAGCGCCAGCTCGTGCAGCAGTTCGAGGTCGGTCACGCTGCCTTGCAGGTAGTAGGGCACAACGCTCGTCGTGGCGGTCACCTGCGCTTGCAGCCCATATGCGCCGACGATCTGGCTGACGATGTCGGAATGGGTGACGTTGACGAACGAGCGTATCTTGCGCTCACGCCCCATGCGATGCGCTTTGTCGTAGGCGACGATGCGCAGGTTGACCGTCATGTTGCTGGTGAACTCTGGCTCGACGGCGACGATCTCACCTTTCATGACGGTTTGCAGGTCGCTGGGTGTTTGGGCTGGCAGTTTGATCTCGATCGTTTTGCCCAACGTGAACCGCTGTGTGTCGGTGATGAGCGTGGGATCCAGCGGGTCATCGCTGAACACGATCACGGCCATGTCGGGCATCCCAAGCGCCGTCTCGACGTGACAAGAGATCAACTGGTCGTAGATGGGCTTGGTCAGCTCAGCGCCTTCGATGAGGATCTGAATTTGGGCGATCTGTGCAGTTACTGGACTCATCGCGGCCTCTCACATTACTTGACTTTTAAAGTTTGCCCGTTTTGAAGCCGCAGCGGGTTGTCGATGTTGTTGTTCTCGGCAACGGAGCGATAGTTGTTGCTGCTGCCGGTTCCGCGCTGTGAGACGTGGTCGATGCGGTCGCCCTGTGTGGTCTGTTCGGTGTTGCCGCCGCCGCTGCTTGGGGCGCGCTGCGTGCCGCTGCTGGTCGTGCCCTGCACCTGCGTCGTCAAGGCGGGGTCTTCGTCTTGCTGCTCCATCGTGATGTCTACGACGCAGCGCAGCGGCGTACCATCCTCTTTGAACAGGGTGAAACGCTGGGTCATGCTGGTGACCACCGCGCGGAAGTACACGCGCCCCCAACTGAAGGCCACCGCGGGCGGGCTGCTCTTGCCGGTGGCTGCGTTCTGGGTGCTGGGGTCGATCATCATGAGCTTGAGCAGTTTGTTCGTCACCGAGCGCACATCCGAGGCGGTATCGGCGGTGTCAAAGTGCAGCTTCAAGGTGAGCGAGACCGACCCGCCCTGCTGGAAGGTCATCTCCGGCACGTCTTTGCCGATGATGTTGCGCTTCTCATAGGTGTTCTGCTTGGAGATTGAGTAATCTGCCGGGTTGAACATGCACAGGATTTCTTCCTGCGTGGCGAGGTTGATCAACTTAGCGGGGACGAGGCCACCGCGTGTTAACGTGCTCATCTTGGCTCACTTTCTCTTATAGATCACGACGTTCACGATCCGTGCGCAGGCGACTGCGCAGGATGCGGAAGACCTTCTGCGCAAGCTGTTCGACCACTGCCGGGTCTACCTCTTGGTCAGAGGCTGTTTCTGGTTCAGGCGCGGGGTCAGAGGTTGACGGCGCGTCGATGGCGCGCTGAATCGTCACCGGCGCGGGCGCGCTCCAACTGCCCTCGATGTGGGTGTCCGTGGGCAGATCGAGCGCGTTCAGCAGCCGCGCTTGCTCACTCGTTGGGCGTTGGCGGGGCGCTTGCGGCGCGTCGGCGGCGGGCGCGCGCTGGATGGGCTGAATCGGCGCGCTGGTCGCTTGGCGCTGGGCTTGCGGTGGGCTGGCGGGTGATTCGGCCTCCTCGCTGCTGGGGATGAGGTAGGGCTTATGCCGCGGCCCCATCTGGGGCGGGCTGGGCGGCGCGAACGCGCGCAGCAGCGCGTCTTCTAAATCTAACGGCTGGCTGGGGTCGCTTGCTGCGGGCGGCGTCGGTGTCGGATCACGGCGTGCTGTGTCCACGGGCAGGGGGGTGGGTGTAGGGGTATGGCGTGCCGTGTCCACAGGCGGCGTTGGCTGTTCCGCGTCAGCCGCCGCATCGACAATCTGATCTGGGGTTGGTGGCAGAGGCGGCAGGTATGGCTTTGGACGCGGCGGCAGCGGGGATCGCTGTACCTCGGTGAACGCTTGAAGCATGCTGACCTCGCTCAGGCCCTCAAGCCCAACTGGAACGTTTTCCGCTGCTTGGGATTCGCGCTTGGGCGGCGCATCCACGCGCTGAATGGGCTGGACGGGGTCGCTTGCTGCCGGCAGCACTTCGACGCGCTGAATGGCCTGCGGTGACTCGCTGGGCGCTGTCATTGGCGGGGGATTGGCCAACAAAGGGGCAGAATGGCTGTCGTCGTCGCTGTCAGATGTTTCTGTGTTCTGTGGCGCGGCGGTCTGCTGCGGCGCGGGTGGAGGGGACGCGGGCGCGCTCTCGTCGCGGATCGCCTCGGTGTTCACATAGTCGAAAGCCGCGCGGCGGCGGATGCCGCGATTGCTAGCCGGTTTGGGCACGAGATCGGGGTGTTCGGCCTGCTTCTCGGCTTGGCGGCGGAGCTGCTCTTGCCGAATCTCTTCGTGTTTGCGCATGATCGCTTGCAGCCGCTGGAAGTCGGGATCGTCAGCCGCGTACTCAGTGGCTTCCGGGTGGATGATGGGCACGTTGGCGCGCGGCTGGGGCGGGGGTAGCGCTGCTGGGGCCGCCGGCCGCGGCGTGCGCTGCACGGGGTGCGTCGGCACAACGGCTGACATCTGTGAGGGGGGCGCGGCCTCAGTGAAGTCAGGGGCCTCGTCAAACTCACCGGAGCGCACGCCGCGCTGGCGCACACGCGGCGGAATGGGCGTCACCCCGCTGCTGGCGTAAGTGCTGAGCTTGCGCTGGGCGAACTGTAACATGCGTGCGCCAATCGTCAGACGCGGAAGGCGTGCCATGAGCTTAGCTCCTCAATCTCAACCAGACAGATCACATCACCTCAAAGCCATGATGCACAAATTCGATCTCCTCAACCGCAATGGCGGACTCGCCAGCCTTGAGAGATGGCCCCTTCCACTTGGTGGGGTAAGCTTGGGCAAAGGTGTAAGTGGCCAGCGGCACGTTGAGCGAATCGTAGGTGAGCACGGTCACGGTGCGCATGGCCTGCGCGATTTCGCCGTTCATCACCTGCAAATACCAGCGCAGAAAGTACAAATCGCGCGTGATGCCGCGCTTGAGCGTGAACGTGCCCACGTCGACGTTGACGGGCAGTTTGTGAACAAAGGTGTTCTGGCCACCCTCGCGCACGTCTTCCGTCTTGACAGTCAGGTTCGGCAGCACGCACTCGCTGAACGCGCCGTACTTGACGTTGTCCACAGCGACCACGAACAGAAACGACTGAAACCACTCCTGCGGCAGCATCATCCCCAACGCTTGGTTGATCGGGTTCATGGGTTCCTCCGAGTTGTTTGACCACGGCGCTCAGTGTCGCGGCGGGCGGTTTCCTTCAGCAGTTCTAGCACGCGCTTGGCCACTTTCTCGGCCAGCGCATCGGTTGGCTCAACACGGCGTGGGTTCTTGCTAGATGGGTTTGACATGGTGGCGGTCTATCCCTCCGTGGATGGGCGCTGACGGGCGCGCTGCTGAATGGCTTGAATCTGCTGCACCCAACGCCGCCGCTCTGAGTGCGTCATGTTGATGAGTTCGTCGTGTCCCCATGAGAGCGTCTTGGCGATGAAAGCTACCTCCTCGTGGAGACGATCAAGGGGGTAGCTCAAAATTCCCCCGGGATGGGGATCTCTACGTCGAACTCGTAGGCGCAGTTCGGGCAGATGCAGCGCACGGTTGGGATCTCGACGTCGTTGATGCGGCGGTACATGTCTTGCAAGTAGGCGATGTCCGCGGCGAAGAAGTTTTCCAGCATCTCGGGCGTGACGCGCGTCAGCGTCCCTAAGCGCGTGATGACCTGCGACAGCAGCAGGATCACAAGATAGGCCTCGTTGTTGCGCACGCGCGGGTCGCGTAGTGGAGCCAGCTCATCGCGAGCGGTGGCCAAGCGCATCGTGCCTTCACGATGCACTTGGCCGTTCGCGTCGATGAAGCCCCGTGGCAGTTCGAACGGGAATTCCGTCTGCATGGGCTAGCCTGTCTTACATCGTGCGCGTGATGCCCTCATGGACAATTGTCAGCTCTTCAATGCCGATCTCGTTGGCGTCGGCTTTGATCGACGGGCCGGTGATCTTGCTCGGCCATGCCGCATCCAACGTCCACTCGGCGATGGGCTGGTAGTCTTGAGACAGCATCGTGATCGTCACCGAGACGCGCGCGTCATCTATCTTGCCCTGTTCGACCAGCTTTCGCCAGTCGTAGAAGTCCATGTTGGCGGTGATGCCGCGCTTGAGGGTGATGTCGTTCCACTTCAGCAGGCCCGGAACCTTGCGGATCAAGCCCGTCCCCTGAGTCTCAAGCGTGATCTTGTGCTCGATCACTTGCGTCTCAGAGCCGATGCCGCTCACCTCGGTGAAGAAGCCGCTCGCTTTGCCTGAAACATCGACCTTGAAATGTGCGCCGACGAGCGGATCACCGGTCAGTGCGTCTTTGGTTGTTGCCATTGTTGAACTCCTTTAAATGATCTGTGCCTTACGAGAGATGGAATTTACGAGTTAGCCGACCATTGGCTGACGCGGAAGATGACAAACTCGGCGGGCTTGACGGGCGCAATGCCGATTTCAACCACCAACTGGCCGAGGTCGCGCGCCTCGGGCGGGTTCGTCTCGGCGTCGCATTTGACGTAGAAGGCTTCCTCGGGCGAGGCCCCAAAGAGCGCGCCGGTGCGGTGCACCATCTTCAAGAAAGCCGACACGTCGCGGCGGACGCGGCTCCACAGGAATTGATCGTTTGGCTCAAACACGACCCACTGCGTGCCGCGCTCGATGCTCTCTTCGATCATGTTGAACAGACGGCGCACGGGGATGTAGCGCCACGACGCATCGCTGGAGAGGGTGCGCGCGCCCCACACGCGGATGCCGCGCCCGGGGAAGCTGCGGATGACGTTCACGCTGATCGGGTTGAGCAGGTCGTGCTCGCCTTTGGTGACGGTCACTTCAAGGCCGACGCAGTTGCGCACGATCTCGTTAGCCGGCGCTTTGTGGACGCCGCGCGTGCTGTCGGTGCGGGCGTAGATGCCGGCCATGTGGCCGCTGGGCGGGATCAAGCGGGTCGTGCCGCCCTCGCCCGTCATGTTCGGCACTTCGATCCACGGGTAGTAGAGCGCCGCGCGGGTGGTGTCGTAGTTGACCTGCATGCGCCACTCTTTGATCTCTTGCGGCATCAAGCCGGGCGGCGCGTCTAGGATGGCGAAGCAGTAGCGCACCAGCTCGCAGTAGTCGATGACCGACTGCTGCACCGACTGCACGCCCTTCATGTCGATCTCGCCGTTCTGGTAGCTCATCATCAAGTCAGGGACGCAGATCATCGTCACATCGTCGAGCGCCTCAAGGCCAGCGATGCCGCGGCGCTCGGCCGCGTTACCCTGATAGTCGTCGAGGGTGATGGCCTTCGTCTCCACTTTGCCACCAGAGAGCGGATAGGTTCCATCCACTGGCAGGATGTCGCCTTTGGCCGTGCTGACCACCTCGACGGTGATGAGCTTCGACTTGGCCGCGACCACTGACTGGACGTTGTTCTCGCCTTTGTTGAGCGTGACATCGGGGAAGGTCTCGGCCACGACGCCATCGAGCTTGACGTTGAGCGTGAAGTTGGTCGGTGGGGTCTTGTCGTCGCCCTCAGTGTGGGGCACTTTCACCTCGACTTCGAGCTTGTTGCCAGCGACGCCGCCCTCTTTGGCCTTGAACTCCAGCAGGTTACGGCGCTTGTCGGCAAGGCTGGGGACGGCGGCCACCGCGGGCTTGACGGTGGCATCGCCTGCGCTGGCCCCAAGCGTCTTGACGCTGACGATGTAGCAGATCGAGCCACCGTTGGCGAAGTAGCCATAGACCGCATCCGGCGTGTAAGCGCCGGGGATGAGGCCGCCAAACTTCTGAACGTACTGTGACCAGTTGGTGACGAGCGTTGCTTTGCCCACGAGGGAAACCGTCTTGCCGTTCTTGACGTCCTCGGCTTTTTCCGTGTAGCCCACAAACGCAGCAACAGCCGTGCCAACGGCTTCGATCGGCTTTGTGCCACGGTCGACCTCTTCCATGTAGACGCCGGGCGATAGATAGTTAGGCATGTTGTCTTTCTCCTGATTGATTGCTAAACGAAAATTAAACTACTCTTCGGTGCTGTCTGGCTGCGCGGTGGGGTCTCCTTTCTTGGTGAATTCAACGTCAATCGTGGCAAGACGCTGCTCGGTGCGGCTGGCCTTCTGCCCCACGCGCAGCGTCTGTTCCAACACAAGCGGGGTGTCCACGGCCATGTCCATGTCCATCTCGACCGTGGCGACGACCAAGAAGCCGAGCTTCATGCTGTTATCCAGCACACCCCAGAGGTCTGAAATGTTGATTGCGCCTTCGCTTGGCAAGGCGACTTTCAAGGGGATGTCTAAGTTAGCGTAGCGCAGCTCGCCGTGGGCGTCAGTGGGCTTGACGCTGGGCGTTTTCTTGAGCGCGGCCAGCCCGCGCCACAGCAGGCTGTGCTCATCCTCGACGCGGCGCGCCCACGCGCTCACCCAGTAGCTGATGTCGATGCGCAGCGGCGGGTTGTAGACGGTGGCCGTGCGCGCGTCTTTGGGCTGCACTTGCAGCGGGTTGGGGCGCAGCTTCAGGTTCTCGCGGATGTCGAACGCCCACAGGTTGAGGGTTGGGCGGCTCAACCGGGTTGACCAGTCGCGGTTGGGCTGCTCGAACGAGATGTCAACCTCGGTGCGCGGGATGTTGCCGACGTTGTAGATGAGGCGCTCAAGTGTGGTGTCGAGGTCGTTGATCATCCCCTAGTCCCTTACCGTGTCTAGCAGGCGGCCCATCTTCTGATGTTCGCGCCGAACGGCCCGTTTGATGTGCTGCATGGTGATGCTGCTGTTCTCACTGGCGGCGAGGAAGGCTGCGGCCAGCGCCGCGTTGCGTATGTTGCCGCCCGCCAGTCGGTAGCGTTCAGCAATCTCGGCCATGTCCACGTCGGGGGCGATGGGCGCACGGCTGGGGAAGTGAATCTTCCAGATCTGCTGGCGGTACTCAGGGTCAGGGAAGGGGAAGTCGATCACAAAGTCTAGGCGGCGGGTGAAGGCGTCGTCGAGGTTCTGGCGTAGGTTGGTGGCCATGATGGCGACGCCGTCGTAGTTCTCGATCTGCTGGAGCAGATAGGCCACCTCGATGTTGGCGTAGCGGTCGTGAGCGTCTTTGACCTCGGAGCGCTTGCCGAAGAGGGCATCAGCCTCGTCGAAGAATAGGATGGCATTGCCTGCGCGCGCCTCGTCGAAGATCGTCTTGAGGTTCTTCTCGGTCTCGCCGATGTACTTGCTGACGACGGACGAGAGGTCAATCTTGTACATGACGAGTCCCAGCTCATGGGCGATGACCTCAGCAGCGAGCGTCTTGCCTGTGCCGCTCTCACCGGCGAAGAGGGCGCTCACCCGGCGGATGGGCGCGCCCTTCGCGCCGAAGCCCCAATCCGTGTGCACCGTGGCGGCGTAGCTCACACGGTCGATCAGCTCGCGGATTTGGGTGGTTTGCTCAGGCGGCAGGATGAGGTCTGCCCATGTGTAGCGCGGCTGGATGTGTTGGGCGAGCTGATCGAGCCGCAGGCTGGCGTGGGCTTGTGCGCCCTGTACGAGGTCGTCGGCTTGCAGCGGGCGGCCTTTGGTGGCGGCCCAATCCGCCGCCGCTTGGACGGCGCGCGCGATCTGGTCAGTGGTCAGACGGAACTTGTTCGAGACAGCGACGATGTCGTCTGCTGGCAAGTAGATGTCGAGCGCTTCAAGGTGCTGCTGCCACAGGTGGATGCGCTCGCTGTAGGACGGCAGGCTGTAGGACAGGCGCAGCAGCCGCCGCTGGCGCAGCTCGTCGAGCGGCTCCCACGGCTGCGCCGCGCTGAGGAACACCAACCCGTTCAGCCCGACGACGTCGCGCCAGATGCGCTCGTTGGGGCGGGAACGCTCGTCGAGGACGGCGCTCCAACGCTCTAACAGCAGCGCCGCGCCGTGGAAGAGCGCCTCGCGCAGCGTGATCCCCCACGCGGTTTCGTACGGCAGATCAGAATCAGCCAGCTTGTGCAGATCAACACAGAGGACGGGCAGGCTCAAGCTGGCGCAGAAGGCGCTCACGTCAGCGGCTTTGGCGGCGTCGTCCTCGCCATATAGCAGCAGAAGAGGGGGAAGGCTGCTGTCTTGATGCGGGGCGAGCGCGTCGGCGATGGCCGATAACTGCTGCGGGGCGCTCGGCGGCGTGAGCAGGCGCGCCGCGTGCTGGATGCGCTCGTCGATCTCGTCACTGCCCAACAAAAAGTTGACGGTGCGCCGGTCGAGCTTGACTTGGTGCGTGATGAAGGTGCTGTGTGGTCGGGTCGGATCGGGCACGCAGTCCAAGAGCTTGAACTGGCGCAGCGGCATCTCTGGGCTGAGCCGTTCCCACACTTGGAAGCGCTCGCGCACCGTGCCGCCCAGCAGGTTCATAATGAGGTTGACGGTGGGGCGGCGCTGGGTGACGTCATCCTGCAAGTAGGCGTACAGGCGCTCGTAGCGCTGGTCGATCTCAACGGCAAGGCACACCAGAACGATCGCAAGGTCAAGGTCGCTCAGGCCGAAGATGCAGCCCATCTCCGCTAATGGAGAAGCCTCAACGCGCAGGGCAGCGGGGAAGCTCGGCACTGCGCCGTCCTGCCCCCAGATCGCGGCCAGCGGCTCTTTGGCGGCCAAGAACTGCGCGTCCTCGTCGGTGATGACTAACCCATGCAGGGTGTTAGCAGGGTCAAACCCGGCTTCTTGCGCGCGCGAGACTGCACTGAAAATAATTCGATCCATGTATTGCAGCCCAGTCGCAAGCTGCTCAAGGCGCTGATAATTCATCAAAATACTTGACCTTTAATACGTTTTCAGTTTACGCTAATTTGGATTACGATGTATAAAGAAAAACCGATTTTTTACAAGTTTTTATACTCTTGCAATGTCCAACTGTGTTACATCATTGTGATCGGTTATAAAACATAACGGAGATGCACGACTTATGCCCCCTGCTGCGCGCCTCGGCGACATGATTCAAGCGATTGACATCCATACCGTGCTGATCCCCAGCCCGGGTGGGCCAGTCCCGACCCCGCTGCCGCATCCGTTCCTTGCGGCGATTACCCTCAACTGCTCCACGAATGTGACCATTGGCGGCATGCCCGCGGCGACGGTCACCAGCCAAGCGATGATGGTGCACGTGCCGCAGGGTGGGCCGTTCCAAGTGCCGCCGACGGGCATCGGCGAGGTCATCATGGGGTCGGCCACGGTGCTGATCAACGGCAAGCCGGCCGCGCGCATGGGCGACCCCTGCAACACCTGCCAAGACACGGGGCCGGCCCCGCTCGGGCGCATCCTGCCGCCGTGCGCGGTCAACGTCCTCATCGGGGGTTAGCGCGCGCTCAACTCCAACACAAAGCGCAGGATGAGCGCTGTGCCCTCGATGCCGATGCTCAAGACGCGCTGATCGGTGATGCGGACGGGCGTGCTGCTCAAGCGTCGTCCATCCAAAAAGACAGGCATGGGGTGCGCCGTGCGGCTGATCCACCACGTGTTGACCTCTGGCTCGTAATGGAACTGCACCCACGCATAGCCGAGGTGGGGCAGCGCCGCTGGCGGTATGGGCTGTGGCAGCAGGTCGTACAGATCGACGTCCAGCGCCGGATCAGGGGTGTGCTGCTGCAAGCGCACACCGAGTTGAAAGCCCGCGCTGCTAGCGCTGCCGTAGAGGGTGTAGACGCTGCTGTGATCGACTGAGCGCAGGTAGAGGACGCTGCGGATGGTCTCAAGGTCACGGGCGAGGTAAAAAACGGCCTCTGAGGTGGCCAGCGCGGCGCTCACGGGCTGATCGGGCGGGAGCAGGCGCAGCAGATAGCAGCGCAGCCGCGGCGGAACCGGGTGGTCGTGGTGCGCCAGCACACGCCGCGCGAGGGTTTCCACGGGTAAAGCGCCTTGAACCGCCAAGATGCCCAGCGAGTGCTCTGTGCCGACTAGCAGCCGCGTGCTGAGCGGTCCGGCCTTTAGGTGATCATCAGCGGGCAGGGTGTGATGCGGCTGCGCGTGAATCGTCAACGTGGCGAGGCGGCGCTCAGGGGGCAGCAGGCCGCCCGTCGGCGGGTAGAGTTGAAGCTGAGTGGACGCGCCCAAACGCAGCGGCACACGCGGCGACAGCTCAAACTCATCGAGGCGGACGCGCGTCTGGCCGAGGCGCAGCGCGTACCAGCAGCGTTCATCCGACTGATAGCGCAGCTCAAGGCACTGTTCGGCGATGAAGTCGCTGGGGGCCTGCGCTGCGGGCAGGCTCAGATCCACGTCGGGCGCGCCCATGCCGCCTGCTTTGCCGACGAGAACGCTGAGCTTGCCGCTGATGGCAGTCTCCAACTGGCCGCACTGCACCGTTACGCTCGGCTGGCCGTCGGTGTGGGCTTGCCACAGGGCGGGGCGCGCTGGGGCCGTCTGGATCAGCAGGCGGTCGCCGGTCAAGGCGGCGCTCTCTAACAGATGGCTGCTGAGCGGCAGGGGCAGCGCCAGCTCGAGCGTGGCAGGCGGCTCCAGCCCGGCTTGACGAGCCGCAGCCCGCGCCAGCACTTGGCAGGTGGCCGCTGGGTCGAGGCTCAGGCTGTAGAGCGAGCTGGCGCTGGTGTACGCAGCGCCGAGGTGCAAGCACGGCGATCCCTCGATCATAGGTTGGTGCGCGTCAGTTCTGAGATGTCTTGCTGTGAGTTGGTGTGGAAGAACACCCGCGCGTCGCCCATCTCAATCTCGGTGACGGGTTCCAGCCGCACCAGCTTGTAGCCACGCACACGCCGCCCACCGATGCGGACGTAGACATCTGGCTTGCGGTTGGTGTAGTACCAGTCGTCGCGCCGCCACATGATGACCCCGTGCTGGCGCGAAACTTTGTTGTCATCCCCGATGTTGATGTCGTTAGAGCTGCCGCGCCCGATGGTCATCGTTTTGCGCGTCAGCGTGACGGTGTGCTTGAGCGCGTCGCGGTACACCGTGACCGCCATGAGCCGATTCGGCAGGTCGTAGCCGTCGGCGCGGGCGATCATGCGGCGGATGCGCGCGCGGCGCACCCGTTGGAAGGCGATCACGTTCAGCAGGAACAGCGCCACGCACAGGACGACGATCAAGGCGAGTTCCGTGTCAAAGGGGGGCGGCGGCAGCGGACGGAAGGTGACTGTAAGCGGCTCGGCGACGGCCAGCGCGGGTTGCTCGGCAACGGGGGCGGGGATGCTGGCGCTGATCAGGAAGGTCTCATCGGCCTGCGCGTCGGGGAAGTGGCGCTGAATCTCTTGGCGCAGCGATGAGATCGACAAGCTGGCCAACCCGCTGACGGTGGGCGCGCTGCCCGCGCCGAGCGGGCGCGCCTCCTCTGGGCGCGCGGCACGGCTGAGCGTGAAGCGCACATCTGGCAGCGGCAGCGTGGACGTGGTCTGCGCAGTGAGGCGCAGCGGCGCGTCGAGGTTGCTTAGGCTGCCTTCCACCACGCTGAGGGTGAGCCGCTGCTGGGTGTTGAGGGTCAGGCTGCCCGGCGTCGTCGCAAAGACGACGTTGTCTTGGTTGCGCAGCTGGGCGGTGATGTTGTAGATGCCGGGCGGCAGCGCGGGCGCAACCAACGTGTAGATGGGCGAGCGGCTGGCCTGCGCCACCTCGCCGTTTTGCAGGAACACGATCACCTGTTCACTGTCCGGCAGGCCCGTTTCGATCTGTACGGCGATGTCGAACGGCTCAGTGACCACCGGCGGGATCGTCACCGGCACAAAGCTGATGCTGTTCGGGATGGCAGTCGGCTGCGGCGGGACGAGTGTCACCGTGGGCACAGGGCAGACGATCGTGTCGCTCAGCACGGCCCCGGTGTTCGTCGTGAGCGTAACCTTGAAGGTGATGTCGTTCACGCCCTGCAGGTCAAGCTCGCTCACGTTGACGTTGAACGTCACCTCTTGGTTGAGGTTGTTCACAAACTGGTTGAGGATGTTCTGGAGGCTGCTCTCCAGCGCGTCAACTTGGCTGGCAGCGCGGAAGTACCACGAGAAGCCGTTGGTGCGCTCGGCCAGCGTGCGCAGCTCGGCCTCGTCGGGGGTGTCCTCGGTTTGGACGCCCACGGTGTAGACTTGCACCTTGCTGGGGTTGGCGGCGGCGATGAGGTCGTTGACCGAGGTCTGCGGCACGTCGCGCCGGTTCGAATCGGTGATGACTAACACGATGTTCCGCCGGTCGGGGCGGTCAACGAGCGCGTTTACTGCGTCGCGGATGGCGTCAAACAGGCGGTTTGTGCCGCCGCTCACGCGCAGGCCTAGCATGTGTTCGTTGACGAGGCGGTTCTTGTCGGTAAAAAAGGCGGTGATGGGGCTGACGTTCTGGCTGAAGCTGATGAGCGCCACCTCGTCGTTGAACTCAAGCTGCGGGAACAGCTGCGTGCTGACGACGTTAATCACGGGCAGCAGCGGCATGGTGCTGGTCGCGTCTAACACGAGGACGATCCGCACCGGGCGGCGCGTCGCCCGCGCTGAGCTTTCTAGCTGCGCCTCACCCAACTCAACCGCTTCCAGCGTCACGCTGTCGATGGCGGGCAGCAGCGCGCCGCCCGAGGCGTTCGCCAGATACGCTGACAGCCGCAACATGGACGGCTGGGTGGTTGTCTCACACCGATACAGCACAAAGCCCTCGCGTCGGCTGGTGGTCACCGGGCTGGATTGTGCCTCCACCACGCTGAAAACGTGGATTAACAAGAGGATCAAGAGGCAAGCCAGTTTTCTCATGGCGCTGACAGTCCTTTCAGGGCGATTACGGGCGCAGTGGCAGTGCAAGCGTGCTGGTAGGCAAAGGGGCTAGGGTGCTGGTGGGCGGGATGACCGTCGCCGTGGGCGTGATGGTCGGCGTGGGGGTGGCCGTTTGCGGGCGGCGTGTGGGCGATGGGCTGGGGGTGAAGCTGGCTGTTGCGCTGGGGCGCGGCGTCGGCGAGGCGTCGATCAGGGCAGTTGTTGGCTGGCTGCGCAGCGCGACCACAGCGACGATTACCACCAGCGCCAGCAGCATGCCCCACGCTAGCAGCGTTCGCGCGCGGCGGCGGCGCTGATAATCGGTGCGCATGGCCAGCGGCGCGTTGAGGTGTAGGGTGGGCGACGCGCTGCCCTGCACGTACACGCGGTCAGCCGCCTCAGGCTGCCAGAAGGTGCGGCGGTTGGTGGACTTGACGCTGACGTGAATCACTGAGAGGTTATCCGCGTTGAAGCGCTCATTGGCCAAAACTGCCAGATGCTCCGGCAGGGTGCTTGGGCGATAGGTGGCGGTGAGCGCCGCGAGTTCGTCCTCTCGGATACGCAAGCCGACGCCGTCGGTCATCAGCAGCAGGTGGTCGCCGGGCTGAAGGCGCACCGCCGTAAGCTGTGGCTCAATCAGGTCATCTTTGCCGATGGCGCGGGTGAGCAAGTTGCGCTCGAGCTGCTCAGGCAGGGGGCTGCCCTCGGCGATGGGGGCGCGGCGCACCACGCGCACGTGATCTTGGGTGATCTGGGTGACGGTGCCGCCGCTCACCAGATACAAGCGCGAGTCGCCGATGTGGCCGACGAACGCATCCCACCCGCGCAGGATCACGCAGGTGAGCGTTGTGCCCGTCAGAGATTGCGACTGCATCCCGAAGCGGCGCACCTCTTGGTTGATGTTGAGGAACGACTGGCGCATCAAGTCGAGCCAGTCGTAATCGTAGCGGATGTTGCGCTCGAACACGGTCAGCATGTAGCGGATGGCGTACTCGCTGATGAGGTCGCCGCGCTCGCCGCCGCCGACGCCGTCGGCCACCGCGAAGAACTGCCCATAGGGCGACTTGGCCACCCCGATGGCGTCTTCGTTCAAGTGGCGCACGGGGCCGCGGTGCGTGTACCAACCGACTTCCAAACGCGGGGCGAACGCGAGCGCCTGCCACGCCAGAAACTCAACGCGGTAGTCCTCGTCGTCGATGCTCAGGCGGCTCTTGTTGGGGATGGGCGTTTCGCCGTGGATGGCGCGCCCGTTGACGGCTGCCTCACACTCACCGCGGATCGTCAAGGCGAAGGGCGCGCCGTAGTGGGTGTCGTTCACGCGGCGAAAGGTGAGCGTGAGCGGGTTCGCACTGCCTTCGCGCAGCAGCAAGCTGGCTTGGGTGCTGCGCGTTGCCGCGCCGACGTGCAGCACGAGCCGTTGATCGTCACGGATGAGGTGAATCTGTGAGTAGTCGGCGGCTTCGGGGCGGTAGATGGCCGGCACATCCTGCTTTTCGAGCCGCGCGTAGGCGCGTTCTTCACGCCATGCTTGGTAGCTGTCGCGCATGTCGGCCAGCCATGTGCCGCGCGGCGCGAAGCGGCCAAACGCCCGCCCGAAGCGCCCAAGCAGGCTGCGCGTGGAACTGCCAAGCGTCGTCAGCCGATTGAGGCCTAACGCTTGGCTGATCAGCCGAAAGGGGCTGGTGATGAACCGCAGGATGGTGAACAAGAAATTGTACATGCTGTCAGTCTTTAAACCGCGATAGCCTCAAATGAGACCGGATGCTGCTCATTGTGGCGTCAAAATTGCCGCTGCGCAACACAGTTGGCTCAGCCTCGCCCGATCAAGCGCCCCAACCGCCCGATCAAGCGTCGGAGGCCTTTCTCTTCTGCGTCAGATGCAGGGGGAGCGGCTTCAAGGTTGGTCGGGGTTTCAGGCTGGGTGGCGCTGCCGGTCACCTCTAACACGGTGAAGCTCTCGGCGGCTGGCAGCTCGCGTGGGGCGCTTGGAGGGGAGTAGGGCTGTGGGGCCGGCGCAGTGGGCATCTGGCGGATCAGCTCGTAAGTCTCAGCGTTGAGGATGGCGCGGCTCAAGTCGTTGATGAGTTCGCCGAGGTGCACATAGCGCTGCGCTGGGTCGCCGAGGGCGCGCGTGAACACCGCGTCGAGCGCCGCCAAATCCGCTGCGCGCATGTCAAACGGCAGTTGATCGGGCGTCAGCTTGCTGGGCTTGCGCCAGTCGCCCGCTTTGAGCCGATTGAACGCTACGATGCGGCTGTACGTGCCCATCATGCGGGTTTCGTCGTTCTTCGGGAAGATCGGATGCTCACCGAAGAGCACCTCATAGGCCACGACGGCGAAGCTGTAGTTATCGGCTAAGCGGTCGGGCAGTTCGCCGCCGGGGGTCATATAGATGGTCGTGCCGACGTTGAAGTTGGTGTGTTCAAGGCTTTCTTCTTCGAGGGCGACGCTGAAATCGAGCAGGTAAGGCGTCTCAGTCCCGTGGATGTTGCCGGGCTTGATGTCGCGGTGGATGATGCCGGCCTCGTGCGCGCTGGTGAGCGCGCTGGCGATATCGCGCAGCAGCCGCAGCCGTTCGGTGACGGGCACATAGAGCATCTCGCCGCTGCTGATGAGATACTCGAATGAAGGGCTGTCGATGTAGTCCATGACGACGAAGGGGCGTTCAAAGTCGAGGTCGTAATCGTGCAGGCGAGGGATGTTGGGGTGTTGCAGCAGCCCAAGCGCGTAGATTTCACGCTCCAACCGCTGGCGGTGCTTGCGGGCCTTCTCACCGTGCAGCAAGTTCTCGTTCATGAACTTGATCGCCACCGGCGTGCCGTGGTCGTCGGCTTTCCACACCTCCCCTGAAGCGCCGACGCCTAACAGGCGCTCTAGTGTGTACGTGTCACGAATCACCGTCCCCGGCTGATACCGCATGCTTACCCCCTACAAGCTGGTGACAGTGCCGCGGGTCTCAATCGGCAGGATGAGCCGCACTGTCACAACGTTCCCAAAGCGAACGACATCTTCATTGTAAACTCGTTCCTGCACGTTGGCTGCAAGCTGCTCAAATTGGCCGTTAATCAGCAAGAACGTCCCGAAAGAGCTGGCGGTGTCTTTGATGTAGTACTCGCGCGTGCTCTCATCGACGATGAACCGGGCGTGCTTGCGCGAGATGCTGCGCTCATCCAAGCCGATCAAGATGTCGTTCTCTGGGTTGTAGAAGCGCCCGATGGTGAACTCTTTGGCCGGGATAGCAATCTCGCTCACGCCCTCGATGCCTGCCAAAACGACGAACTTGCCACGCGGGCCGCCTGCCACAGCGGGCGCAGCCGCTGCGCTGGGCAGCGGGGCAGCGGGGGCAGGCGCTGGCATGGTCGAGCTGCTCGCGCTGGGCATGACGGGGGCCGGTGGGGCCGCCGACGGCACAGGTGGCGCGCTCATCGGTTGGGGGGATGTGGTGGGAACGCTCGGCGCGCTGGCGGGTGTGTAAGGCTGCACTGAGGGCAGCACGGGCGGCGGCTGCACCGCCTCTCGCTGGCGTGGGATGCGCGACAGCACCGCCAAGTAGAGCAGTTGGATCAGCAGCACGACGCCTAGCGCCACCGGCACAGTCCAACGAAGCTGCTCAAGATCAATCGTGGGGGTCATGGGTTGCCCGTCATTGGTTCGCTTAATATTTGTTTATTATGGAAAAGGCAGGCTAATAAAGCAAGCGCCGCATGCGGCTGGGTGGGTCTAACCTCGAACAGAAGCGCCCGCGGCGGAAGCCCCTGCAGACGCGGCATCGTAGGGCTTGCTTGTCCGTTTCCCCCCTCGACGGACGCGACAGGTCGCATCCCTGCGCGGCGTGTGTTGGCCTCGCTGTGTCGGCTCAGTTCCATGTTGACTTTCAAACTGCGTTAGCGCTCGGCGTTGGATCGTTTCGACCGTGGACGCCCCCTGTAAGCCGCAAGCGCCTGCGGCTTAACCTAACTGGCGGGCAGCGGCAGGTCAAAGCCAAAGCAGCTGCCTTGCCCGACAGCGCTGGTGAAGAACACCCGCCCGCGCTGGCGCTCAATGATCTTCTTCGTCAAATGCAGCCCCAACCCGGTTCCCTCAACGCTAGACTCGCGCGCGGATCGAGTGCGGTAGAAAGGTGTGAACAAGTTGGGGTGCTCATCAGGGGGGATGCCGGGGCCGTTGTCGGTTACGGAGAAGCGCAGCCGCCCATCGACGACAGCGGCTGCAACGTCGATGTGGCCGCCCGCCTGCGTGTATTTGACGGCGTTCGAGACCAAGTTCGACAGCGCTTCATAGATCAGCACGGGGTCACCGACGCCGTGCAGCGGGGGCGATTCGATGTGTGTTTCAAGCGTCAGCTTGTGGCGGTGTGCCAGCATGAAGAAGTCCACTTTGAGCTTGTCGAACAGCGTGTGAACGGCAAAGACCTGAGGCGTGGTTTGGGTGGCGAGGCGGCTGATACGCTCCAACGAGAGGAAGTCGCGGATGATGCGATCCATGCGCTTGCCGGCCTCACGCAGGTCGCGGTAAATGTCGTCGAGATTTTGCCCTGAGCGCATCAGCTCTGGCAGCAGGTTTGTGTAGTTGAGGATGATGTTCAGCGGCGTTTTGAGGTCGTGGGCGGCCACGCGCAGCATCTCGCTCTTGAGTTCTTCCAGCTCTTCTAGCTGAGCGTTGAGCTGTTCAAGTTGTGCGGCGCGCGCGCTGAGCTGGTCGATGAGCGAGGCGTTTTGTATGGCCACGCTTAAGCGATCTGCCAGCACAACCAGCATCTCAAGGCGATCTGGAACGGGTGAGGTGGGTTTGTCGTCCTCCATGAGGATCACGCCCAGCAGACGGGTTGAAAGTTCGTCGATGTGGCGCAGCGGCAGCGTGATCCGCAGTTGGCTGTCCCGCATGGCGCTGGAGAGATACGCGCCCTGCTCCACGTGAATTTGTTCGATCTGGTCAAGTTGAGCGCGCAGTCCGTTGGGGTCGTTCAAGAAAGCCGTTAGGGCATCCATGTCGTAGTTGCCGTAGCAGGTGCTGATTTGAAGGCGCTCGTTTTGCATCAGGGCGATGCAGCCCCCGCGGGTCTGAGCCACGCGCAGCATCGCGTCCAGCCCGATGGTCGCTAGTTCGTCGCAGTCCACAGCGGCAGAAATATCCCGCGCCATCTTTTGCAGAATGACGAGCGAGTGAACTCGGCGCTGAAGCTCTTGGGCTTGCTGCTGGGCTTGCTCGTGGAGCTGTGCGTTGTGGAAAGCGGCGCTGGCTTGCTGAGCAGCCAACTCCAGTCGATTGGCAATCTCTGGGCTGAGTGCGCCCGTGCGGAAGACGTCGAGGTTGATAAAGCCAAACACCTGACCGTTGAGCAGAATAGGAACGCAGGCATAGCCGCGAATGCGCTGGGTGGTTTGTAGTTCTACCCAACCGTCAAAGTTGGTCACTTCAGGCACGATGACGGGCTTCTTGGTGGCCTCAGCCGTTTGCAGGGTTGGGTAGTTGCTCAACGGGAAGATCTGCTGGCGCAGCCATGCGTCATCTTCAGCGCTGTAGCCGCGGGTGTAGTGGATGCGCGCGCGGCGCGTGCTGGGGTCATAGAGCATGATGTTCGCCGCGTCGTGGTCGATGAGACGGGGCAGGGTGGCGAGCAGGCGCTGCATCACTTGATCGGTGCTGAGCGCGCCCGCAAGCGTCTGCGTCATGTCGTGAATGACGCGGGCTGTCTGCTCGGCGCGCTGGCGTTCGGCCTCGCGGTTGACCTCACCGGTGACGTCACGCGCTTGAACCAATGTCCCGATGATGTGGCCACTGTCGTTGCGGATGGGGATGGCGCTGACCTGTATCGTTTGCTCGTGGATGTGCAGGTTTTCGAAGGTTTCCTCACTGCTGGGCAGTTGACGCACCCAATCGCTCAGTTCAGGGAGCACTTCAGCGATATGGCGGTCTTCAAGCTGCTCGCGGGGCTGCCCGAGGAAATCCACTACTTCTTGGTTTACGGCGAGGATGTAGTTGTCGCGGTCGAGCAAGACGACGCCGATCGGCAGCAGGCTGAAGATCGTTTGATAGGCAAAGGGCGCAAAGCTGAACAACCCCACGCGCAGCACCGCGAGGCCAATTGCTAGAAGCCCAGCCGCCACGAACAGCGCATCAAAAGCGATGCCAGCAAAGGGGTTGATGTCGTCGAAGATGAGCAGTGCGCTGCGCAGCCACGGCAAAAGCGTGCCGATCAACAGCAGCGCCGCTTGGTTGCGATACAAGCGCCAGCGGATGCGCACACTGCGAATCAAGCGAATCGTCCCGATTGTGATCAGGGTATAGCTGTAAGCGGCAAGCATCAAAAAACCAACGCCGTACTGCGGGGTAAACACGGGGATGTCGTTGAAAGTGGTTAAAGATACTTCCCTCCAGATGAGGCCGTGCCACTCGTTGGTGAACACCAAGAGCAGCGTGATGGCGGGCACGATCAGCAGCAAGCCGATCTGACGGCGTGTGAAGGCAAAGGCCCGGTCAGTAAAGGTGAAGAGGAGGCCGAACCAGATTGAGGGCAGCGTGGCTATACCGAGGTATTCCAGTTTGATGAGCGTGATGAGGGTGGGCAGATCGTCTAGCGCAAGGCTTTGAAGCCCGTAGAAGAACATGGTCAGAGCCGAGGCGAAGCACAGCGCGATCAGCCAGCCGAGGGTTTGATTGTGCCGACGCGGCCACGCAACAAACGCCACGACCAGCGCTGTCACGATGGCCGTCAAACACATCAGTAAGTTGAAGAGGATAATTAACCTATCCACGGCTTTTTATTGCATTTTACGCTGTCCTTATCGCTTGATTATAGCCTGAATTCGATTACACGCTGACAAATTCTTTTTTTAAATAATTTCTACTAATTGAAATAAATTTTCAGGTTTTGACGATGGCGAGAGCTAAAAGCTTGCTATACTTAAGAAGTAAGTGATTCAAAACAAACTGGAGCGAATATGGCCCCACACGAGACGCAGCAGCCTCGGCGGGCAGATTGGGCATTCATGCTGCTGACGGCCGCGCTCATCGTCGTGATCGGTGGGGCTGCTGCTGTGGTAGTGTGGACGCGGCCTGCGCCGGTTGAGATCGTCATCGTACCGCCGCAGCCTACGAGCACCCCCGCCCCAACGCCGACCCGCGAACCGATTACCGTGTATGTGACGGGCGCGGTGAACCGACCCAACCAATTGGTGACGCTGCCGCACGGCAGCCGCGTTCAAGATGCAGTCAACGCAGCGGGCGGCCTGATTGACGGTGCACAGCTAACGGGGGTGAACTTGGCGGGCATCTTGCGCGACGGCGATCAGGTACATGTGCCGTCTCAAGCTGATGGCGCTAATCTGCCGACCGCGCTGCCTTCGGCACGGACGATAGCGATCAACCGCGCGACGATGGACGAGCTGACGGCTCTGCCGGGGATCGGGCCGGCGCTGGCTGCTCAAATCGTGGCTTACCGCGAGGCCAACGGCCCATTCGCCGACCTTGCTGCGCTGGACGCTGTGCCCGGCATCGGCGCGCGCACGCTGGAGGTGCTGGAGCCATTGGTGACGTTTGATTGAAGAGGAGCCGCCCACAACGCGCAAGAGGGTTGGCACGCCAACCCTCCACAAAACAACCTCATGTTGGGGCGAGGCACGCCTCACCCTAATTTGACGGAATTAGAAGTTCGAAGCGGATTCCAGTTCCTCGTTGGCGAACTCGTTCAGCTCGTCGAGGATCGTCTGGATGTCGCGCGTGTCAGCGCCGGTGACGATGGCCGTCAGCACGCGGCTGATCTCACCACGAACGGGGTCATAACCCGGGACGCTCGGCTCTGGCTTGGTGAACTCCAGCAGTTCGAAGGCGGCGGCGTACACCGTGTTCTGCGCCAAGAAGTCGCTCATCAGCTCGACGGCGCTTTGACGCACGGGGAAGTACTGGCTGGCGATAGCCCAATCGCGCTGGACTTCCGGCGAGGTGTAGTACTTGACGAAGATCCACGCGGCCAGTTCCTGCTCGCGGGTGGTGACGGGAATGCTGACGCTCGCGCCGTAGATGTTCTGGACGGGCTGTTCAGTCACATGCGGGACAGCGGAAATGCCCCAGTTGAACTTGGCGCCGGCTTCCACCGCGCTGGCGTAGAACGGCTGGCCCGAGCTGGAGCCGACCGTGAAGAGCGTCACGCCGTTGGCGAAGTTGGTCTGATCGCCGAAGCGCTCGAAGATCTCACCAGCGCAGCCCGCGTCGAACAGTTCCTTCAGGAAGGTGACGGCGGCCACGGCTTCGGGGCTGTTCAGGGTGTACTGGTTGGTGTCGTAGTCGAAGATGTCGCCACCGAAGGCGAACGTCCAGCTAGCGAAGCGCGAGGCGTCGGTGCTGAGCTGGTAGCCGATGTTAGCGGTGTCGCTGGTCGCGCCGCTGAACGGGTTGGCAGTGGCGGCGCAGGCAGCCTCACGGAACTGCTCGGGCGTCTGCGGCGGGCCGTCGAACGAAATCGCGCCTGCTGCGCGCAGCTCGGCCAGCCAGTCGTTGTTGTGGTACATCATCTCCATCGAGCGGTTCGGGGGGAAGCCGAGGCGCACACCCTCATACTGCGGGAAGACGTCAGCTTCGAAGAAGGCCGGGAAGAAGTCGGCTTGTTCTTCGGCGCTCAGGCCCCAAGTCGGGCTGTTCACCAGCAAGTTCAGGTCGATCACGCCGTCCAGCAGGAAGTAGGTGGCTGACTGGTTGCCGTAGGCGACGACGAGGCTCGGCAGAGCTTCACCGCTGGCGAGGTTGGTCGTCATGCGGTTGTAGATGTCGTTGTAGCTGCCCTGATTGATGGCTTCGACCGTGATGCCGAATTCGTTGGTTTCGTTGAAGTTGGCAATGATCTGCTGAAGCTGCGCTTCACGCTGACCGCTGTGCTGGTGCCAGAAAACCACCGTCTGGCCGCTCGGGTCAACGTTGGCATACGGATCATCCTGAGCGAATACCGCGCCGGACAGCGCTGCCAGTGAAGCAGCTAAGACTACAAATCCCTTCTTGATCATGTGATGCTTTCCTCCATAGATTAACTATCGTTCGCGGGTTATCCCGCATAGCACGGCGACACGCGCCGAAACTACCAAGTGTGTTGATGCCCCCCTGAGTGTTAGCCCTTCAGCCCAGTGGTGGCAATGCCTGCCGTGAAGGTCTTCTGTGTGAAGAAGTACAGGATCAAAATCGGCAGGATGGTGATGAGCGCCCCAGCCATTAGCAGGTGGAACTGCGTGCCGGCCTCATCGCTGAAGCGGTACAAGCCGACCGTAATCGGCCGCCAGCGGTCGTCGTTCGTCACGATCAACGGCCACAGGAAGGCGTTCCACGCGCCGATGAACGTCAGCAGTGAGACGGTCATGATCGGCGCAGTGCTGATCGGCAGGACGATTTGCAGCAAGAAGCGCACGTGGCCTGCGCCGTCGATGCGGGCGGCCTCCCACAGCTCGTTAGGGATCTGCGCGAAGAACTGCCGCAGCAAGAAGATGCTGAAGGCGCTGCCCATGAACGGCACGGTTAGGGCAGGCAGCGAGTCGATCCAACTGTTGCCTAAGCGGAACGACGCCTCCCCGGTGGGCGTCACAACCGGCAGCGGGAAAATTTGGCCGCTGATGGTGAGGTAGTTGGGAATGAGCGTCACGGCTTCAGGGATCATCAACGTGATGAGCAGCATCGTGAACAGGATGTTCTTCCCGAAGAAGTTGATGCGCGCGAAGGCGTAGGCGGCGGTGATCGACATGTAGAGCAGGCCGGCGATCGTCGTGGCAGTGATGATGACGCTGTTCATGAAATAACGGCTGAACTGAGCTTGTTCCCACGCTTGGGCGTAGTTGCCCCACTGCGGCACAGTGGGCAGCCAGCTTCGAATCTGGGTCTCACCCAGCGTCATGAGCGAGGTGGAGATCATCCAGAAGAAGGGGAACATGGCCACGATGGCGGCAATCGTCAGGATGGTGTACATCAGCGCTCGGCCCACGTAGCGCTGCCACGGGACGCGCGGATGGTGCACCGCTTCGGCGTAGGTTGGGGTGGCACGCTGTAACACGTTATCAGCCATAGAACACCTGCTTTTCAAACACACTGCGTTGGAATTGAGTGAGCGCAAGGACGATCAACATGAGGACAATCGCTTGGGCAGCGGCTTCCCCCCAGCGGTTTTGCTCTCTGAAGGTGTCGAAGATGACTAACGCCGCCGTGTCTAACGTGCCCTGAGAGGCGGGCGTTCGCATGACGAACAGGGTGTTAAACGCCGTAAATGTGCCGATGAAGCCCAGCACGGACAGGTAGAACGTGACGGGTGACAGCAGTGGCAGCGTGATGTAGCGGAACAAGTGCCACTCGCTCGCGCCGTCCACTTTGGCCGCTTCGTATAAGTCGGTGGGGATATTGCCGAGGCCTGCCATGAAGATGATCGCGTTGTAGCCGGTGTACGTCCAGATGCCCAGCAGGATCACGCACACTAGCGCCATGCTCGGCCCTGCGAGGAAGCCTTCTAGGTTCCAGCCGAACATCACGTTTACGAAGGGGCGCGGCTCAGACAGCCAGCGCTGCAACGGGAAGCCCAGCGCGGTGATCGCTTGGTTGGCGAGCGAGGTGTCACGCCCGCTAAAGATGAAGCCGAACACCACCGCCGCCGCCACTGTTGGCGTCACGTAGGGCAGGAAGAACAACATGCGGTAGACCTGCTTGCCGCGTATCTTGCCGTGCAGCACGTAGGCCAGCACCAACCCAAACGCCAGCTGAAGCGGGATGCTGCCGAAGGCGTAGTAGAAGGTGATCTGCAAGCCGTGAAGGAAGTCGCGATCGCGCGGGCGCAGCGCGCCAGACATCATCTCATAGCCGTGCGAGATGATGGTAAAGGCGACGGCCAGCCCTGCCAGCATCACGCCCAGCCGCATCAAGAAATAGAGCGTCTCATCTTGGCGCGGCCAACCCGGCCACGTCCACAGGCGGTAGACCCCGAAGAGCGCCACGAAGCCCAAGCAGAAGATGATCATCCCGCCCCAATCGCCGATGATGTTCACGCGGTACTGTTCAAGACAGCCGCCGATCCACAACAGGGCGTTTTGCGGGCTGTTGACGATGAGGCCTTCGTTGGCGGTGTCGCAGAAGAACGCGCCCTGCCGAATGCGCCAGTTGAACAGGCTCATGTAGGCCGCATAGCCGATCGGAAAGATCCCGAAGACGAACACCAACAGAGCGGCGGGAAAGACGAACAGCCAGCCTGCGACGTTATCTCTGAACCTTGGGGTTAAGTGGAATTGAGAGGGCGCGTTACCAGTGGAGGCAACGGGTGAGGCTTGTGCCGTCATATGCTCAGCTTTCATCCGTTTTACTTACGACACTACCATAGATGTGCAACGTTATGATAATAGTACAGGTTTGTTAAGGTAGCTTTAAGTCAACCCTTTGGAAATTTTTTATGCGTTCAAACTCCTGAATTGTGAGCAAAAAAGACCCTCAGCTTGGTTGAGGGTCTCTTGTTTTGTAAAGGCTTTTGGCGAAGCTCTGGATGCTTACTCGAGCAAGCGCCCGGTAAGCGACAGCTCCTCTTGGGCGAGGTAAGCCTTCAACTCATCTGAGACGGGGGCGACAGGCCGCGCAGTGACGCGCTGTTCATCGCCGTCGAGCGTGATGATGAAGTTGACGGTCATCGCCTCGTCGAGGTTGGGATAGTCATAGCGCTGGTGCGCGCCGCGGCTCTCGCGCCGTTCGAGCGCCCCGCGCAGCGTCGCCTCTGACGTGATGAGCGCGGCTTGCAAGTCCATCGCCAGCGCGAGGTCATGATGCGTTTCGCCAACGCGGACGTTCATCTGAGCGACGCGCGCGCGTAGCTCGCTCAGCTTGGCCAGCCCGGCCAGCAGACGCTGCTCATCACGCACGACGCCGCAGTGTTCCCACATGAGGGTGCGGATGTCGCGTTCGAGCGCGCGGCCATCCTCGCTGCCGGCGTGGATCAAGGCGTTGAGCGCGTCGTCCGCCGCGCGCAGCGTGGCTTCGGTGGCCGATTGGCCGCCGTGGGCGTCGGCATAAGCGGCGGCTGCTTCGCCAGCATAGCGCCCAAAGACGACTGTTTCCGCGAGTGAGTTGCCGCCCAGCCGATTCGCGCCGTGCAGCCCGCTCGTCACCTCACCGGCGGCGAACAGGCCGGGGATGCGCGTGGCGTGCGTTTCTGGCTCAACGACTACGCCGCCCATGCTGTAATGGGCAGTCGGCGCGACTTCCATCGGCGCTTGGCTGATGTCGAGGCCTTGCGCGTCCATGAACTGCTGGTACATGCGTGGTAGCTTTTCGAGGATGTATTCTTTGCTGCGGTGGCTGATGTCGAGGAAGACGCCGCCGTTGGGGCCGCCGCGCCCTTCGATGATCTCGGTGTAGTTGGCCAGCGCCACGCGGTCACGGGTGGAAAGCTCCATGCGCTCGGGGTCGTACTTCTCCATGAAGCGCTCGCCCAGCGCGTTGTAGAGGCGACCGCCTTCGCCGCGCACCGCCTCGGTGACGAGCGTCCCCAGCATTGACTCGGGCGCGACCATGCCGGTGGGGTGGAACTGCACCAACTCCATGTCAGACAGCTCCGCGCCAGCCAGCAGCGCCAAGTACATCCCGTCGCCGGTGTTTTCGTCCTGCCGCGAGCTGCTGCGCTGCCACAGGCGAGTGTGGCCGCCTGTCGCCAGCACCACCGCATCCGCGATGAAGGCGGTGCGCTGGCCCGTCTTGACGTTGAACGCAAACGCCCCGACGCATGCGCCTTCGTTCATCAGCAGGCGCGTCACGTATTGATGCTCCAACACAGGGATGTTGAGCCTGTCGACTTGGTCAGCCAGCGCGTAGAGCACGGCGCGCCCGGTGGAATCGCCTACGTAGCAGGTGCGGCGGTACTTGTGCGCGCCAAAGTAGCGCTGGTCGATCTTGCCGTCAGGGGTGCGGGCAAACGCCATCCCATAGCTGACGAGTTCCTCGATGGCGCGCGGCGCATCCTTGACCATCAACTCGACCGTGTGCGGGTCGGCAAGGTAGTAGCTCTCAATGAAGGTATCGGCAAAGTGCTGCTGCCAGCTATCTTCAGGGTCGCGCGTGCCCAGCACGGCGTTGATGCCGCCTGCCGCTAGCACGGTGTGCGCGTCGCGCTTAACGCTCTTGCCGACGATCAAAACGCGCTGGCCGGCCTCGTGTGCGGCAATTGCTGCACGCAGGCCGGCTGCGCCTGACCCAATGACCAGTACATCCCAACGCTGCTTATCAACTGTCATCTTCATCCTCATTAACAATTCAGTTCACCAACGGCGTTTATCATAAACACGTCGAACGGTTTGGCGTGATCGCCAGAATGCGATAAAGTGTTATCGTAAAAAGCGATAGGTCTTGAGCCATGATCACGCTTCACAAGTTGGCGTTGTTCCGCGCGGTGTATGAGCAGGGCAGCTTTAACCGTGCGGCGCAGTCGTTGTATCTGGCGCAGTCGGTGGTCAGCCAGCACGTGCAGGACTTAGAGGCAGCGCTCGGCGTCAAGCTGTTCCAGCGCACGCCGCGCGGCATCCAGCCCACCGCCGCGGGTGAACAACTGTATGAGTACGCAGGGCGCATCCTCGATCTGGTGAGCGAGGCCGAGCGCAGCATCGCGCAGGTGCAGGCGCTGGAAGACCGTTCGCTCACGGTGGCCGCGACGCCCGGCGTGAGCGTCTACCTGCTGCCGCGCTGGCTGAACCAGTTCCGCGAGCAGCACCCGCAGATCAACGTGAACTTGCAAACCGCCTTGACGCTGGAGGTCGCGCGCGATGTGCTGGGTGGGCGCTACGATTTGGGCTTTGTGGAAGCTGAGCCGAGCGAGTTCAACGAGCCGCTGCTGGGGGCGCACCCTGTGCAGCAGGTGACTTACCGCGTCGTGGCGAACCCAGCGCACGCATGGCGCGGGCGCGCGTCTGTCACCGTGCCTGAACTGCTCAAAGAGCCGTTCATCACGCGCCAACCCGGCAGCCGTGCGCGCAAATGGTTAGAGGCGGCGCTCGGCGAGGCCGCAGCGCGCCTGAAGATCGTGGCCGAGCTGGACAGCCCGGGAGCGATCAAGTTCGCGCTGCTCAATGGGATGGGGGTGGCAGTCTTGCCGGATTATGTGATCGAGCGCGAGGTGGCGCGCAAAGAACTGTTGAGCCTGCGCCTTGAGGGCGTCAACCTTGAGCGGTCGCTGCTGATGTTGTGGAGCAAGCAGCAGCCGTTCAGCTTGGTTCAGCGCGCTTTTCTGCAAGCCTTGTCGCTGTCTGCGCCGAAGGTGGCCGATTTGTTGTGAACGCCGCGCAGTATGTTAGATAATTTGTGATAGAACTTGAATTAAGATCTGCTTAAAATAGAGATGTGTTTAAATATTGAAATATAGACAAAGGGCACGGAGCAGTCGTTGATGTGGTGGACTAAACTGTTGAATCTGCTAGACGTGCTAACTCAACCATCTGATCAATTGACGGACAGCGACCAGCGGCAGCGCGCGCGTATTTTAGCCTCGATAGCAGGCGCGCTGCTTGTCTCAAGTTGTGTGCTGCTCTTGTTGCTGGTAGTGTTGATGCAAGCCTTCTCTGAGGTTCGCTTCGTCGCAGCTGGGACGTTGGTCATTTTGACTGGGGTCTACTTGCTGAGCCGCACCCGTTACTACCTCGTTGGGGCGGCCTTGTTGGTTGCGTCTGTTTTCTTCATGGTGATGGGCATCCTCTTGATCGCACCCGGCGACACTGTGGCCCAGATGCAGACGCTGTACTTTCTATCCCTCGGCGTGGCGTTTGCCAGCTTTTTCTTCAACCGCCGAGCGCTCATAGTGGTCGTGCTGCTCTCTATCGGCGTGATCGGATGGTTCTTCACCACCCGTTCGGTTCCTGCCTCGTTGGTCTATGCTTTGTTGGTGTTCTTCGGCGTCACGGTGTCGTTGATTGTTATTTCTACGCTGCTCAATTTCCACTATCGCCAGCAACTGCTGCAAAGCGAGGAACTCTATCGTTCAGCGGTTTCATCGCTCTCGGAAGGGGTGGTCGTCCACGCGCCGAACGGCTCCATCATCGCCTCGAACGAAGCGGCGGCGGCCATCCTCGGCCTGACGACGGATCAACTGCTCGGCAAAGATTCTTTTGATCCACAGTGGCAGTCGATCCACGAGGACGGGTCCCCCTTCCCGCCTGAAGAGCACCCTGTTATGGTGACGCTGCGCACCGGGCAGGAACTATCTGGCGTTGTGATGGGGGTGCATCAACCGAACAGGGCGCTGCGCTGGATTTCGATCTCGTCGCGCAAGCTCAAGACAACGCCCGGCGTCGTCGTCTCTTTTGCGGACATTACCGAGGCGCGGCTGGCCGAGCAAAATCAACAAAGATTCGTCGATGACATGCGCGCGCTGCAGCTTTTGCATCTTGAGCTGAGTGAATCGCGCGACCTAGATGAACTGCTCAAGCAGATGGTGTCTCAGGCGCAGCAGCGGCTGGGTCTGGAGCGGGTTGGGCTGATGCTGCTGAGCGAGGACGGGACGACCTTGTATGGCACGTTTGGATGTGACCCCACGGGCGCGCTGCGCGATGAACGCTACTACACCGAGCGCGTCACCGAAGACCACTGGACGCTGCACATCGCTCAGATGCCCGATCATGTTCGGTTGTTAGAAGGGGTGACGCTCTACGACGATAGGCTGCCCGTTGGCGAAGGCTGGGCTGCTCAGTCGGCGCTGTGGAATGGGACACGCGCGATTGGCTACTTGGTGACTGACAACCTCATCACGAAGCGGCCACCGCGCTTGTATGAAAGCGAGCTGCTCTCGATCCTCGGCAGCACGTTCGGGCACTTGATCGAGCGTAAGCGCTCCGAGATGGCTTTGATCGAGAGCGAAGGGCGGCTGCGTGCGCTGCTGAGCGCCTTGCCCGATCTGGTGCTGCGGCTGAACGCGGACGGCGTCTACCTCGACTTACACGCGCCCAACGACAGCGATTTAGTCGCGCCGAGAGACCAGATCATCGGTCGTCGGATTGACCAACTGCTGCCAGCGGATGTCAGCGCGAAAGTGATGGAAGCGCTGCGCCGCGTGATGCTCACCAATCAAGAGCAGGTGATCGAATATGACCTAGAAATTGGTGGTGCGCTGAAGAGCTACGAGGCGCGCATGGTGGCCTCGCAGCCCGGCGAAGCGCTGACCATTGTCCGCAACGTGACGGCTAACAAAGAGGCGCAAGAGCGCGAGTTTGACCTCGCTTTGGAGCAAGAGCGTGTGCGGCTGCTGAGGCAGTTCATCGAGAAAGCCTCGCATGAGTTCCGCACCCCGCTGGCGATCATCAACTCCAGCGCCTACTTGATGGCGCGCTCAGAAGATGCCTCATCGCGTGAATGGCGGGCGGTGCTCATTCAGCAGCAGATTAATCGCCTAGTGAAAATTTTGGATGCGCTCTTCTTGCTGGCGCGCCTCGAAAGCGGCACGATTATAACGCTTGCGCCGCTGAATGTGTCGTTGACTGTGAGGGACGTCTGTCAAGCTGCAAACATGGAGCATCGTGAGTCACCGCCGTTGACGCTGACGATCGAAGAAGGGCTGCCGCTGGTGATGGCACATGCCGGTTATTTGAAAGAAGCCATTGTGCAAATTCTTGACAACGCCTATCGCTTCACCCCGCCCGATGGGGCGATCTACATCGACGTGTACTGCATAGAGCAAGGCCTCTGCATTCAAGTACGCGACACCGGTTCAGGCATTCACCCTGATCACCAGCCGTATATCTTTGACGTCTTCTGGCAGCACAACCCCACGGACAGCACCCCCGGTCTGGGCATTGGCCTGTCGATTGTGCGCCGCGTCGTGGAGGCCCACAACGGCCAGATTGACGTCCAGAGCGCGCCGAACGAGGGGACGACGGTTTCCATTGTTATGCCAACCCTTGAAGCCGCTAGCTAGCGCTGCGGCTGGCTTTCCTTTAGAATGCCACCAGAACAGGCACACAGGATGATCAGCCCATGTCTAACACCTTTGTCGTCACCGGCGGGGCCGGATTCATCGGCTCGCACTTGGCCGCGCGCCTGCTGCGCGATGGCCATCGCGTCCGCGTGGTGGACAACCTGCTCACAGGCAATGAGCGCAATCTGGCGCATCTGCGCGCGCTCAACGGCGACTTAGAGGACTGCCGCGTGAGCGTGACCGACCTAGACGCGCTGCGGCCGATCTTTGCTGGGGCGGAGGTGGTCTTCCATCAGGCGGCGCTGCCGTCTGTGCCGCGCAGCATAGCCGACCCGCTGGAGACGCACCTGCACACCCTGACGGGGACGCTCAATGTGTTGGTGGCGGCGCGCGATGCGGGTGTGCGGCGGGTGGTGCTGGCGGCGTCCTCGTCGGCTTATGGCGATGTAGACGCGGAGTTCAAGACGGAAGACCTGCTGCCAGACCCGATCTCGCCCTACGGCGTGGCCAAGCTGGCCGGCGAGTTTTACGCGCGCGCCTTTTGGCTGAGCTATGGGCTGGAGACGGTCAGCTTGCGCTATTTCAACGTGTTCGGCCCGCGGCAGGATCCCACGTCGCAGTACGCGGCGGTGATCCCGAAGTTCATCACGGCCATGCTGCGCGGCGAGCGACCCGTGATCTACGGCGACGGCTCGCAGTCGCGCGATTTTACCTACGTCGACAACGTAGTACATGGCAACCTGCTGGCAGCAGACGTGCCCGCTGCGGTCGGCCAGACGATCAACTGCGCGACGGGCGGCAAGGTGAACTTGCTAGAACTCGTGGCGAAGCTCAACGCGCTGCTGGGGACAGACTTAGCGCCAGTGCTGGACGCGCCGCGCGCGGGGGACATCTTGCACTCGCGCGCAGGCGTGCAGAAAGCACACGATCTGCTGGGCTTCACGCCGCCCGTGGACTTTGACACGGGCCTCGCGCGCACCGTGGATTGGTATCGCAGCGGCGAGGGCGACGCCTAAGCTGCGCTGCGCGTCACCTCGTTAGCAGCGTCATAAGCAAGACCCCTAACGTGATAGCCAGCAGCAGGCTGCCCGCGACCACGTAATCCGAGCGTACCCAGAACTCAACGCGGCCCAGCGCAGCGCGCAGCGGGGCGACATCGGCATGGCTGAGGGCGCGCAGCGCTGCGTTTTGTGCGTCGCTCAACCCACGCACGACGGCCAGCACCAGCGCCACGCCCGCACGCGCGAACAGGTTGTACACGCTGAGCATGTCTCCCGGCTTGACCAGCGGCAGCTTGAGCTGACCCCCAACGCGGCTGGCCACAGCGGCAAGGCCTGCGCCCAGCAGGATCGGCCACGTGGCCGCCCACGGCTTGTCGCCCTCCAGCGACTTCTCAAGGCCTTTGGCCGCCTCTGGCAGGACGAACATGCTGAGCGCGACGGCCGCCAGCAGCGCCGCCCACAGCCCCCACATGAGCGGTGGGTGCTTCTTCTGCGCGGCGGGGTTGTGGTAGATCAGCCACAGGTAGCGCGCCATCAGCAGCGTCGTGCCGACCGCGGCCAGCGAGAGCGGCAGGCTCAGCGCGCTGCCGAGGCCGTTCGGCAGCGCATCGGTGACGGATTTGAGGGCGGCTTTGGCCACGGCCCCGCTGGTGAACGGCAGGCCCGCCAGCGCCAGCGCAGGCAGCAGCAGCGCCGCCGTCACGATGCGACCGCTGCCCGCGAAGGCCACGCCCAAGAACAGCGCGCCCTTGGCGAGCGCGTGGTGCAGCGCGTAGAGCACGATCGCAATCAGCGCGGCGTCATCGGCGCGGCCTGTGGTAAACCACGCCCCGACGCCGACCATAATGAACCCCATCTGGCTGATGCTGGAGTAGGCGAGCACCGTCTTCGGGTTGACCTGTGAGACGCCCATGAGCGCCCCGAAGAAGGCCGTCAGCACGCCCAGCGCGAGGATGAACTGCCCCCAGTCCGGGCCGGCGTCGCCCATGAAGCGCATCCAGCCGATGACCCCCGCCTTGATCATCGCCCCGCTCAGGACAGCGCTCGCCGGGATCGGGGCGGCGGGGTGCGCCAGCGGCAGCCACGTGTGCAGTGCCACCACGCCCGCCTTGATGCCGAAGCTGGCAAAGATCATCAGCAGCGGCAGCGGGTCGAGCGTCTGCGTGGCGATGACGGCAAACGACGTGCTGCCAGTGGCCGCGGCGATCAAAACCAGCCCGCCGAAGAGCAGCACCTCGCCGACGATCACCAGCACCATGTAGATTCGCCCGGCGTAGAAGGCCTCGCTCTGGCCGGTGTGGACGATGAGGGCATACGAGGCGAAGCTCATCAGCGCGAAGAAGGTGTAGAAGCTGGCCATGTCGCCAGAGAGGATCAGCCCGAAGTTGCCGGCCATGGCCATCAAGAAGAAGGCGAAGAAGCGCCCACGGCGGCCATCTTGGCGCAGGTAGACCGCCGCGAACAGCCCCGCCACGAGCCAGAGCAGCGCTGTGAAGAGCAGGAACATCCGCGCGGTGAAGTCGAATTGGAAGATCGTCCCCAGCAGCAGCGACGAGTAGTCAAGCGCGCTGCCCTCTGGCACGAGCAGGGCGGCCAGCAAGCCGGGCACAGCCCCCAGCGCCCCAAACGGGATGAACTGCTTGCGGTAGGCGATCTGGATCAGCCCCAGCACCAGCGGCAGCGCCCACGTCAGCGTCAGCAGGGTGAATTCGACGGTCATAACTCATACTCCCGCAGCACGATCAACCGAACCCAGTACAGCAGCCCGACTGGCAGGTTTGCGAACAGCCCCAACAGGATGGAAAAGACCCCCGTCACGACTGGCGGCAGCAAGAGCATCCAGAACGTTTCGAAGCGCCCGCCAAAGTCGTGCTCAGATGGCCAGTCGCCCTTCTGCGGTTTAAACCACGCCCGGTACAAGATCGGCAGGAAGTAACCAGCGTTGAGCAAGCTGCTGAGGATGAGCACGCCGATCACCCAGTGGCTGTTGGCCTCGATGGCCCCCGTGCCGAGGAACCACTTGGTGATGAAACCTGCCGTCGGCGGCACGCCGATCATCCCCAACGCGCCGACGGTGAAGGCGGCCATCGTGAGCGGCATGCGCCGCCCGATGCCGTCCATCTGGCTGATCTTGGTCACGCCTAGCGTCTCGTCGAAGCTGCCCGCGCCGAAGAACAGCGTGATCTTCATCACCCCCTGATGGACGAGGTGCATGATCCCGCCGATTGACCCCAACGGCCCAAACAGGGCTACGCCAAGCGCGATGTACGACACTTGGCTGACGGTGGAGTAGGCGAGGCGCTTCTTGATGTCGTCTTGAAAGATCGCCAGCACCGAGCCGACGATGATCGTCAGCGAGGTGGCGATCATGAGCGGGGTCAGCACGCCGAGGTCGTTGGCGACGTCGATCCCGAACAGGTCATAGGTGACGCGCACGATGCCGAACGCGCCTGCCTTGACCACCGCCACCGCGTGCAGCAGGGCGCTCACCGGCGCGGGCGCGACCATCGCGCGCGGCAGCCACCCGTGCAGCGGCACAATTGCCGACTTAACGCCGAACGCCGCGATGAACAGGAAGTAGATCACGGTGAGCGGGCCGCGCGCGCCCTCTACGATGGCGTCAATCGCGCCGCCGTCGCGGAACTCGATCGGCCCGGCGATGGCGTACATCCAGATGACCGCCAGCAGCAGCGCGCCGCCGCCGACCAGCGTGTAGATCAAGTAGGTGCGGCCCCCTCTGAGCGCCTTCTCATCACCTTTGTGGACGACCAGCGGGTACGTGCAGATCGTCAGCAGCTCGTAGAAGATGAGGAAGGTCATCAAGTTGCCCGCCAGCGCGATGCCCATTGTCGAGCTGACGCACAGCGAGAAGAAGCCGAAGAAGCGGCTGCGGTTGGGCGAGTGTTCCAGATAGCCGATGGCGTAGATCGTCGTCACCAACCAGAGCACCGCGGAGAGGATGCAGAACAGGATCGAGAGCGTGTCCGCGCGCAGCACGAAGTCGATGCCGGGCAGGAAGGGCAGCCGCGTCTCATACGTCGTCTCATTCAGCAGCCCGTTGATCATCACCGCGATCAGGACGAGCTTGGCGACCGCGCCGAACATGTTGAGGGTTGTCCGCACACCGACCGTGCTTTCCTTCAAGAAGAAGATGACAACGCCCGGCACGAGCGAGGTCAGCACGATCAGCAGCGGCAGGGAGTTTTCCCAAGTCATAGGCCCCCTTTCAGCACCCACGGCGTGCCCACCGCGAGCAGCTCTAGCAGATAAACGCCCATGAAGCTGATCACGATCGCCAGCAGCGCCAGCGCCAGCGTCGGGATCGACATCACGAGCGGCACGTGAACGGCTTTAGACGTCGACTCAGCGCCGTATGGTTCGACTTTCTTGAAGGCCGGCCCCAACACGCGCATGATGTAGACGGCAGCCAGCAGCCCGCCCCCGATGACGACGAACACCAGCCCCCAGTAGCCGTTGGTCAGCGCCGATTGCAGCATCTGATACTTGGCGAGGAAGCCGGCGCTAGGCGGCAGCGCGATCAAGCTGATGCCCGCCATGGCAAACGCCGCCGTCGTGACGGGCATCTTCTTCATCAACCCGCTGAGCGCTGTCAGGCGGTCATCTTTCAGCGCGTGGAGGATGCTGCCAGCGCTTAAGAAGGCGGCGGCTTTGGCGACCGCGTGCGCAAAGACGAAGCTCATCGTGGCGGCTAGCGCGGTGCTGTCGTCGCGGTTTTTGAGCAGGATCGGCATCAGCAGGAACATATAGCCAAGCTGTGCCACGGTCGAGTAGGCGATGAGCAGCTTGAGGCGCGGCTGCTGCATGGCCTGAAGCGATCCCCACAAGACCGCGCCCACCCCCAGCACCGAGAGCACCTGCGGCGCGACCGTGTCGGCCAGCGGGTAGAACACCTCCAGCCACAGCCGCAGCACGATGTAGAGCGACCCCTTGACGACCAACGCCGAGAGCAGCGCGCTGACCGGCGCGGCGGCGTTGGCGTGCGCGGGCGGCAGCCAGAAGTGCAGCGGGAACAGCGCCGACTTCATGATCAGGCCAGTCGTGATGAGCGCCGCTGAAGCCAGCAAGGTGGGCGTTTCAGCGCTGGCGGCGCTCAGCAGGCGAATGTCCAGCGTGCCGAACTGCGCGTAGAGGAACACCACGCCCATCAAGTAGAAGAGCGACCCCGACAAGCTGACCATCAGATAGCGCATGGCGGCCTTCAGCACGGTGGGCTTGCCCGCTAGCGCAGTCAGCGCGACCGCTGAGAAGCCCAGCAGTTCCAGCGTGACGTACAGGTTGAACACGTCGGCTGAGAGGAAGAGCGCGTTGAGCGACGCCCAGAGGAACATCCACAGCGGCCAGAAGAAGTTGTACTGGTGCTGCTTGACAAGGTCATCGCCCGGCTGAAAGTAGCCGTGCGCGTAGACGGTGATTGCCAGCCCGATGATGGCCGTCAGCACGAGCAGCAGCCCAGAGAGGCCGTCAAGCACTAAGTCGATGCCGAGCGGGGCGCTCCACCCGCCGACGGTGTGCGTGGCTGGCCCGGCGTTGACTGCTGCCAGCGCGGCCCAGCAGACTAGCCCACTGGTGATGAGCGCCGCGCCCAGCGAGATCGGGAAGGCCGCGCGCGGCAGCAAGAACGCCAACACAGCAGCCATCAGCGGCACGGCGATGACCACCGGCAGCCAGAAGGCGAGGTCTTGGGGCATGAGCTAATCCTCCTGATCAGGGGTGAGTTGGGCGACGCCGGTCAGGGCTTTGAGCCGCGTCGCCAGCGTCAGACCGAGGCCGGTCGCGCAGACCGCGACGACGATGCCGGTGATGACCAGCGCGTGCGGCACGGGGTCAGGTGGTTGATCGGGGCCGCGATACGCCAGCGCGACGAACACCGCGAACACGCCAATGCCCATTACGTTCATGCCGAGAATTTTGCGCAGCAGGTGCGGGTAAGCGACGAGCGCATAGATGCCCATGCCGAACAGAATCACCCCTGCGACGGCGTACAGCGCTGCGGAATCGTTCATACTGTTCCCTCATTCAGTCGGGGGATGCCGCCTACGAACAGCATCATCAACGTCATGCCGATGGAGATCATCGCGGCGCTCTCGATGACGAGGATCCAGTTTTTCGCCTCGCCTGCTGGGTACTCCATGAAGCTGCCCTCTAGCGCCAGCAGCAGCGTCGACGCGCCGACGAACGCGATCAAACCGAGCACGAGCATCACGCGCGCGAACCGCTGGAACTGAAAATCGGGCAGCCACACCGCCGCGGCGATCCACAAGATGCCCATGCCGCCCAGCACCGCGCCGCCTTGAAACGCGCCGCCCGGCGCGTCCGCCCCCAGCCAGAGCAAATAGCCCGACACGAGCACCATCAGCGGCAGCACCAGCCGCACGAAAGCTGCCAGCACGGGCGTGTCAGGCACTTTGATCCACACGCGGGCGTAGCGCGCCATCGACCAGATGCCGATCACCGCCAGCAGCAGCACGGCCACCTCGAGCAGCGTGTCATAGCCGCGGAAGTTGAGCAGCACAGCGGTAACGGGGTTGGCGACGCCGCTTTCCGTCAGGCGTTCACGCGCGACGAGGTTGAGCCGCTCAAGGTCGCCGGGGGCAGTCAGGATGATCAGCGACAGCAGCGCCACCAGCGCCGCGCTCAAGGCCAACGCCACGATGCGCGGCCTAGTCAGGCGGGCGTCGTCGTCGTAGAAATCAGGCATGGTTGGCCTCCTGTGGGGTGGGCGAGGCGTCCGCAGGCGGGGTCACTTCGCTAGTCTTCTTCTTCTGCAGCTCGCGCATGCTGTTCAGCGTCGAGATGAGCAGCGCGCCTGTCAAGCCCGCGCCGACAGCGGCTTCTGCCATGGCTACGTCTGGCGCTTGCAGCCGCACCCACGCCAGTGACACCAGCAGCCCGAGCGCAATGAACAAGATCACTGCGCGCTGCAAGTCTCGCGCTGTCAGCGCCAGCCACGCCGTGACGAGCATGATGACGACAAGGATTACATCCACTGTTAGGATCAGGTTCATGATGGTTTCTCCCACGGGGTTTGACCATTCTGCAGGGTGGCGCGCCCGATGAGGTGGGCAACGGTTGAACTGGCGATGATGACCAACCCCCAGATGATGACGAGCTTCACGATGACCTCCCATGAATCTGCCTTAAGCGCCGCCGCGATGGCGATGAGCAGCAGGCCGGCGTTGTCGGCTTTGGTGAGGGCGTGCAGCCGCGTGAACGTATCGGGCAGGCGCAGCACCCCGACTGTCCCTGCGAGGAAGAAGAAGCTCGCCGCGAAGATCAAGATGACCACTGCAATATCGAGCAGCATTAGCCCTCCTTTGCGGGGGTGGACGTCGGGCGTGGGGCTTGGCCGTAGCGCGCGAAGGCCACCCCGAGGATGCCCGACAGCAGGGCAAACGCCAGCGCTACGTTTTTATAGGCGTCGTTGTCCGCTTCCATTGAGAGTAAGATGAGGATCGCTGTGCCCGTCGTGCCGAAGAGCTGGACGGCTAGTAGGCGGTCGGCGGGTGTGGGGCCGCGCAGGATGCGAATCAACCCCGCGCCGATGTTGAGCAGCAGGAAAATCACTGCAATTTGGTAGACGAGGGTCATGCTGCCTCCTGTGAGAAGTCCAGCCCGTATATGCCGCCGACGATGCGCTCCAGCGTGCGCAGATCGTCCATAACGGACATTGTGGTGTCAAGCGCGTGGATGACGAGCACATCGCCCTCAATGCCGACGCTGAGCGTGCCGGGCAGCAGGCTGCACGTATTGGCCATGATGACGCGCATGTTGTCCGCGGGCAGGCGCGTCTTGTAGTGGATCATTCCGGGGTGGATCGGCATCGCTGGCCTGAACACGCGCATGGCGACGTCAATGCTGCTGAGGAAGGTCTGTTGAAAGAAGTAGAGCACATAGCGCAGCACCCCCAGCGGCGCGACGCGATGCTGCGCCGCTGGCACGATGAGCAGGCTTAGGGCAGTGGCCACTGCCACGAGCGGCACGCCCAAAAGCCACGAGTCGCTGGCGCCGCGGTTCAACACCGCCCAGAACAAGGCAAAGGCTGTCCCGCGCAAAATAGTATCAGCCAACAGGCGCACGGGGCGTCGGTTGGTCGTGAGGGTACTTAGTTGGGTTGTCACCGTCTCCTCCTTGAGTTGAGTAACGCCGGGGTGACAGATGCTGAGAAAAGGCCGCGGCTGGGTGTTCGCCTCTCACTGTAACCTAATGTCGGTTGTTTCACGCATCACGAGCACACGTATCACCGAGTTAAATGCCCACCCATAATAGCGTAGGCCACCTGCTTAGTGGGTAAAAACTTGGTTAGAGTGGGGATAGAAGAAGGAAGGAACAACGAACGGCTGCCTATCTCTGAGCTTTGAAGCATGCTTCACTCGCGGATATTTTGGAAAAAATGGATTATAGCTGTTCATCAGACACCTCTTCATTCGTGCCTGATTAGCCCACTTCCTGAATTTTGAAGCGATTATTCCTCGGCAGGCTTGCCGACGGTTGCAGAAAATTCTCTTTTAAACCGAAAGCTTGATATGCAATTGCAATATCTAACTAAATAACTGACGTTACGCAGCTAGTCGAATAGGCTGCAAAGAATCCAAAGCCTGAGATGCAGATCGTAAGGCATTTACGTACAGCTTAGCCTTGAGTGCAAAATGATTGGTTTTCGTCGCAACTTTGAGCATCTCCAATTTGATATAAGCGCACATCGAGGCAAAGAAATGATTACTCTGTGTCGTGATGGTTTTCG
>CALDYP010000001.1 GCA_937944445.1 uncultured Anaerolineae bacterium | reverse complement strand
CCGCTGCGGACGCGACAGGTCGCGTCCCTACGGAGAGGGGGGATGGGGCCGCTGCGGACACGACAGGTCGCGTCCCTACTGAGAGGGGGGGCTGGGGCCGCTGCGGACGCGACAGGTCGCGTCCCTACTCGGCGTGTGCTGCGCTGTGTCGGTTTCGTTCCGTGCTAATTTTTCACACTGCTTCAGCGCTCGGCGACGCACACCGCGAGGCTTGACAAGTCCCTCGCCTGCCGCTAGTATTCTCAACGCGCGCCGCGGTAGCTCAGCTGGTAGAGCATGCGACTGAAAATCGCAGGGTCGCGAGTTCGATCCTCGCCTGCGGCACACAAGCCCCACTGACAAAGTGGGGCTTTTGCGTTACAAGTCTCATCCAGCATTTAGCCCTTGTGTGATAAAATTCACGAGACGCATAAAGAAGAGGTGTACTGGTATGCAGGACAACTACGATGTGATTGTGGTCGGTGGGCGCGTGGCGGGGGCGCATCTGGCGGCGCGGTTGGGCATGGATGGGATGCGCGTGCTGCTCTTGGAGCGGGCAGAGCTGCCTTCACTGCCCGCCGTCTCGTCGCCCATCATCTACGCTTCTGCCATGAAGATGCTCGATGAGATCGGCGCGCGCGAGTCGGAATACGCCGCCAACACCCCGCGCCTGTTCCACATGGCCACTGTTAACCGTGCCTTCAGCGGCAAGCTGCGCATCCCGATGTACGCAGGGCGGGACTACGCCTACGCGATTGACCGCGCCCGCTTCGATCATGGGGTGTGGCTGGCAGCGGAACGCCAACCGAACGTGACCGCCGTGATGAACGCCAGCGTGACCGACCTGCTGTGGGAAGGCGATACGGTGTGCGGGGTGGTGGTCAAGCTTAAGGACGGTGAACCGCAGTCGATTCGCGCGCGGGCGGTCATCGGGGCGGATGGGCGTTACAGCTTGGTGGCGCGCAAGGCGCACGCCCAAGAGTCCGACCGCCACGACGAGAACCCGACCAGCATCTACTACGCCTACTGGCGCGGCGTCGCCCCGCTCGACGCAGACGGCCCCAGCGCCGCCGCCTATGAAGCCGACGGCACGTTCGGCTACTTGATGATGGACAGCGCCGACGGCCAAACCGTGGTCTGCATCGAAGGCCGCAGCGACGTGATCGACCCCGCAGGGGGCGACGTCGAGCAGTTCTACCTCAGCAAGCTGCAAGCCAATCCCAAGCTCTGGGGCCGCTTAACCGAGGCCGAGCGCGTGACGAGCATCCGCGGGATGCGCAACATCGGCAACCTCTACCGCCAGCCGGGCGGCCCCGGATGGGCGTTGGTGGGCGATGCCTTCCACCAAAAAGACCCGCTCGACGGGCAGGGCATCTACGACGCGCTGTTCATGGGCAAGGCGCTGGCGCTGGCGATGCGCCGCTGGTGGCAGGGCAAGCTCACGTGGGATGAGATGCTGGCGGCCTATGAAGAGGTCGTGCGCACCCACACCTACCCGATGTATCGCACGCTGCAAGGCCGCGTGCAGAACAGCTTCTACAGCAGCGCCGCCCTGCCCATCCCGGAGTGGGCCGTGGGCAAGATGGGGCAGTGGATCGCTGAGGACGGCGGGATGAGCCGCCTGTTCGGGCTGATGCTGACGCGCCAAATTCCCCCGGACATGATCGGGCTATTCGCTGCGCCGGTGGCGCTCAACGCGGTGGCGCGCGGCGGCCTGCGCGAGGTGCGCCACGAGGTCGAGAAGCGGATTCGCTCAGTGCTGCCGGTGTAACGCTGCGCCCCCGGACGGATTCGAACCGCCGACGCACTCCTTAGGACGGAGTCGCTCTGTCCCCTGAGCTACGGAGGCACTACTCGCTATTTTAGCAAACTTCAATTCCACAAGGACAGGGCCTGCCCTGTCCATTTTTCATGACTTTCATTCCTGTAGGGCCTCACCCCTAAGCCCCTTCTCCCGTGGAGAGGGGACTTAGAGATGAGGCCCGCACGTCTATTCGCGCGGTTAACGCCGCAGCACTTCGCCGGTCATCGCGTCGATGTAGACCTCTTGGCCGCGGCCAAACTCGATCTTCCACACCAGCGCGAAGCCCTCGCGGCGGCCCGCCTGTTCCAGCTCCACCGTGACGAAGTTCCGCCGTGGGAAGAAGGCCTGCGCGATCCCCAACGCCTCCTCAAAGCGGATGATCGGCACGTCAATCGGCGCGCGGTCGCCGTCCCACGGCTCTAGCTCGGTGATGCGGCCCGTCCGCGCGTTGATGTAAACCGAGATGCCGTTGCTCAGCTTGATGTCCCACACCCCGCGCTCCAGCCCTGCCGCCACTAGCTCAGCGTCGGGGAACTGGGACGTGGCAATCTCAAGGGCGCGGTCAAAGCTGATGGCCGGCAGCCCGCGCACCGGCACCGGGCTGAGCAAGCCGGGGCGTATCTCCGGGGCGCTTGCTGTCGGCTGGGCTGGGGCTGCCTCCGCCGGTTCAACCACGTCGAGGATCTCGCCGCTGCGCCAGTCGATGTAGATTAGCGTGTTGTCCTCCAGCCGCGCCTCCCACACCAGCGCGCCCGCCTGCTCGATGCGCTGGATGGCCACCACGGTTGCCTCTGGAAACGCAGCGAGGATGATCGCCTCGGCGCGGCTGATGCTGACGGACTCTTGACTTGCGACCGGCCCGGCCAGCGCCAACATCCCAACTGCGACAATCGTTACCAACAGTTTCTTCATCAGGGTTTTTCTCTCCTTGAGTCATCTCGTCGTGCGGTTGTCTTTTGAATCATATGAGCAAACTTATAGAAGGCCATAAACGCTGCACAAGAGCAGTCTTAACCACTGGCCTACCCCTCACGACAAACGTACCCCTAATCGGTGACATCCATCACTGCTTTGATCCTATCCTTCAATTGTACGATCAAGGTTAACGAGAGTGTGTACGAAAAAGTTTTTAGGGGGAACGAGACGATGAAGAAAACCGTCTATCAAACGCTTGACGCGAACGAAGCTGCGGCGCGGATCGCGTATCTGTGCAGTGAGGTGATCGCCATCTACCCGATTACGCCGGCTTCACCGATGGGCGAATGGGCGGACGAGTGGGCGGCGAACCATCAACCGAACCTGTGGGGGACTGTCCCGCACATTGTAGAGATGCAGAGCGAGGCCGGGGCCGCCGGCGCCATCCACGGGGCGCTGCAAGCGGGCACGCTGGCGACGACCTTCACCGCGTCGCAGGGGCTGCTGCTCATGCTGCCCGACATGTTCAAGATTGCCGGTGAGCTGACGCCTGCGGTCTTCCACATCGCGGCGCGGGCGCTGGCGGCGCAGGGGCTGTCGATCTTCGGCGATCACAGCGACGTGATGGCCGCCCGCTCCACCGGGTGGGCGCTCTTGGCGTCCGCCAGCGTGCAGGAAGCGCAGGATATGGCGCTCATCAGCCACGCGGCCACGCTCGCGGCGCGCGTGCCCTTCCTGCACTTCTTCGACGGCTTCCGCACGTCGCACGAGATCAACAAGATCGCCGTCGTCGATGAGTCGGTGGTGCGCGCGATGATCGACGATCGGCTGGTGACGGCCCACCGCGAGCGCGCCCTCACCCCGGATCGCCCGACGATCCGCGGCACAGCGCAAAACCCTGATGTCTACTTCCAAGGCCGCGAGACGGTCAACCCGTTCTACGCCGCCACGCCCCAGATCCTGCAAGAGACGATGGATCGCTTCGCGCAGCTTACGGGGCGCAGCTATGAGCTGTACGAGTACTACGGCGCGCCGGACGCGGAGCGCGTGATCGTCCTGATGGGGTCAGCCGCTGAGGTGGCGATGGAAACCGTCGACGCGCTCAACGCGCAGGGGGCGCGAGTGGGCGTGCTCAAGGTGCGCCTCTATCGCCCGTTCGCAGCGGATCGCCTGCTGAACGCGCTGCCGCCGACCGTCCGCCAGATCGCTGTGTTGGATCGCTGCAAAGAACCGGGCAGCGCCGGCGAGCCGCTCTACCTCGACGTCGTGACGGCGCTCATGGAGGGCTGGCAGGGGGCAATGCCGCGCGTCGTCGGCGGGCGCTATGGCCTCTCGTCGAAAGACTTCACCCCTGCGATGGTCAAGGCCGTGTTCGACAACTTGGCTGCCCCGCACCCGCTCAACCATTTCACTGTAGGCATCACCGACGACGTCACCCACACCAGCCTGCCCGTTGACCCCGACTTCTCGATTGAGCCGGCAAGCGTCGTGCGCGCGCTCTTCTATGGGCTGGGGGCGGATGGCACAGTCGGCGCGAACAAGAACTCGATCAAGATCATCGGCGAGAACACGCCCAACTACGCGCAGGGCTACTTCGTCTACGACTCCAAGAAGTCCGGCTCGATGACTGTCTCTCACCTGCGCTTCGGCCCACAGCCGATCCGTTCCAGCTACCTGATCCACGAGGCGAACTTCATCGCCTGTCATCAGCCGATCTTCATCGAGCGCTACGACCTGCTGAAGGACGCCGCGCGCGGGGCGACCTTCCTGCTGAACACGCCCTACGCGCTGGACAAAGTGTGGGAGCGCCTGCCGCGCGTCGCGCAGCAGCACATCGTTGAGAAGCAGCTCAAGGTCTACGTGATCGACGCGGTCAAGGTGGCGCGCGAGGCCGGCATGGGCGGGCGCATCAACACCGTTATGCAGGTGTGCTTCTTCGCGCTGTCGGGCGTGCTGCCGCGCGAGCAAGCCATCAACGAGATCAAGAAATCCATCGTCAAGACCTACAGCAAGAAGGGCGAGAAGGTCGTCCAGCAGAACTTGCAAGCCGTCGATCAAACGCTGGCGCATCTCTACGAGCTGCCCATTCCCGCCGCGGTGACCTCCACCATCGCGCTGCTGCCGCCGGTCAGCGCCGACGCGCCGCCCTTTGTCCGCAGTGTGCTCGGCGAGATGCTGGCCCTGCGCGGCGATCAGATCCCTGTGAGCGCGATGCCCGTCGATGGCGTCTTCCCCGTCGGCACGTCGCAGTACGAGAAGCGCAACCTCGCCGCGGAGATCCCCGTGTGGGACGCCAACCTGTGCATCCAGTGCGGCAAGTGCGCCTTGGTCTGCCCACACGCGGCCATCCGCATCAAAGCCTATGAGCCAGAGCTGCTGGCCGACGCGCCGGCCGGCTTCAAAGCCACAGACGCGCGCGACGCCGAGTGGAAAGGCCTCAAGTACACGATCCAAGTGGCCCCTGAGGACTGCACCGGCTGCTCGATCTGCTTCGACGTGTGCCCGGCCCGCAGCAAGACCAACCCCGACCAGAAGGCACTCATGATGGAACCGCAGCCCCCGCTGCGCGAGGCCGAGCGCGCCAACTGGCAGTTCTTTAGCAATCTGCCAGAGCTTGACCGCCGCCAGATCAAAGTGAGCAGCATCCGCCAGCAGCAGGCGCAGCAGCCCCTCTTCGAGTTCAGCGGGGCGTGCGCGGGCTGCGGTGAGACGCCCTACCTCAAGCTCATCTCGCAGTTGTTCGGCGACCGCGCCATGATCGCCAACGCCACCGGCTGCTCGTCGATCTTCGGCGGCAACTTGCCCACCACGCCGTGGGCGTGCAACGCCGAGGGGCGCGGCCCGGCATGGGCCAACAGCCTCTTCGAGGACAACGCCGAGTTCGGCTTGGGGATGCGCGTCGCGCTCGATAAGCAGGTCGAGTACGCCCGTGAGCTGCTGCGCCGCCTTGAACCAGAGATCGGCACGGAGCTAGTCGAGGCGCTGCTGAACGCTGACCAGCGCGACGAGGCCGGCATCTACGCCCAACGCCAGCGCGTCGCCGCCCTCAAAGAGCACCTGCGTTACATCGCTGCTACGCGCAACGGCAGCACCCCGTCCGAGCTGCACCGCCTGCTAGACGTGGCCGATTACCTCGTCCGCAAGGACGTTTGGATCGTCGGCGGCGACGGTTGGGCCTATGACATCGGCTTCGGCGGGTTGGATCACGTGTTGGCCAGCGGGCGCAACGTCAACATCTTGGTGATGGACACCGAAGTCTACTCCAACACCGGCGGCCAGATGTCGAAAGCGACGCCGCGCGGGGCAGTGGCGCGCTTTGCCGCGGGTGGCAAGCCGCTCGGCAAGAAAGACCTCGGCTTGATCGCCATGAGCTACGGGCACGTCTACGTGGCGCGCGTGGCGATGGGCGCCAAGGACGAACAGACGCTGCGCGCCTTCCTTGAGGCGCAGGCCTACGACGGCCCGTCGCTCATCATCGCCTACAGCCACTGCATCGCCCACGGCATCGACATGGGCAAAGCGCTGCACAATCAAAAAGCCGTCGTCGACAGCGGCCAATGGCTGCTCTACCGCTACCATCCAGAGAAGGCTGAACAGCCGCTCACGCTGGACTCGCGCCCGCCCAAGATGCCGCTCGAAGAGTACCTGCACATGGAGAACCGCTTCCGCATGTTGGAGCAAAGCCATCCCGATGAAGCCGCTGCCCTGTTCGAACAGGCCCAGCGCGACGTGCTGGCCAAGCGCGCGTTCTACGAGTACATGGCCTCGCGCCCAGCGCCCGTCGAGTAAACTCTCACGCAAGGCTTAAGCGCGTTTCACATCAGTTTAAATGGGCGCGCTTAAATTAAAGATGCGTTTAACAGAACGTGGCTAAAAGATACAACACTATCTTGAATAGCCCTTCCCTCCTGACACTCACCGTGCCCCCCCTCGCGGTGAGTGTCTCAATTTAGCGCCCTGTTAGGTTCAATTTCCCCAGTTCAGCGCGTCTAATAGGCAGGCTCTCGTCACACAAGAGCGCTGAACATGCCGCGCTTATACTCCAGAAAAAGGATACATCTATGGCTGAGACAACTGTCACTTTACGCGAAGGCTACAAGGCGGAGATTCGCTCGCGTTCGCACGTCTACTACGCCGATGAGCCGACCGAAGCCGGCGGCACGGACGCGATGGTCACCCCGACGGAGATGCTCATGGGGGCGCTCGGCTCGTGCATCGCCATCACCTGCAAGCTCTACGCCGAGCGCAAGGGCTGGCCGCTAGAAGGCGTTGAGGTGCGCCTCGACTTTGAGCGCTTCAACGGCAAGGACTACCCCGCGTATGAAGGGGACGCCCAGTTCGTCCACGAAATCCGCGAGCAGATCACCTTCCACGGCGACTTGAGCGACGAACAGCGCGAACGCCTGATGGACATGGCCAGCAAGTGCCCCGTCAGCCGCGTGATCGAATTTCCGGCGTTCTTCCAACGGGTGCTGACCGAACCGGAGCGCTAGGGCGTCTCGATATGGTCGAGCGTCTCATCAAGCGTGGGCGTGTCGTCGTCCGGCGCGAGCTTGCCCGCGACGGCGTAGATCAGCACGCCGAGCGCTGAGACCACGAAGCTGAGGATCAAGCCCAGCGCTTGCAGCGGGCCGAAGTAGAGATCAACGACGAGGCTGCGCGGGTGGCTGCCAAAGCCGAGGATGTCCGCGAGGCCCGCCAGCGACGCGAACAGGATGCCCGTGTAGCACAGGCGCAGGCCGATGCTCTGGGCGAGGGTGATCGGCACACCCCAGTAGAAGCTCGTCTTGATGTAGATGATCGCCCCCTGCATAAGCAGCGATTGGCCCACCAGCAGCATCAGCACCTGCACGAGGCCGATGCCCGGGGTGGGCGGGAAGCCCGTTAGCTGGGGGAACAGCCCCATCAAGGCGAGCACCACCCCCAATGCGCTGATGGCAATGCCAACTTGGCCGAAGCGTCTCATCTCATGCGCTCTCTCTGCCGCGTCAAGGCAGCGCCCGCCGCAGCAGCCGCAGCAGGTTGCCCGCCATGATCGCGGTCACGTCCTCAACGCTGAACCCGTACCCCTCCAACAGTTGGTGCAGTTTCCACAGGTCGCCGGTCGTGTCCACGTCGAACGGCGCGTCCTCCAGCGATGAGGGCGACGCCAGATCGCTGCCGATGGCGACGTGCGCGCTGCTGCCCGTCCACTGGCACACTCTGTCCACCATCTCCGCGATGACGCGCAGCGGCGGGCGGCGATTGCCCGAACACACCGCGTCTGACAGGTGGATCAACCGCAGCGCGGCCACGCCGTCGCGCTCCGCCAGCCGTTGGATCATGTGCCGGCTGATGGCGTCACTGTGCTGCGCTCGGTTCTCAAGGCGGGCGTGGCTGACCAGCAGCGGCCCGTCATAGCGATCAAGGATCTCGTAGGCGGCTTTGGCGCTCAAGCGTTGTAAGTCAACAATGATGCGATAGTCGGCCAGCACGTCCAGCAGTTCGCGTCCCTCTTGGCTGAGGCCGTCACCACGCGCGTCGCAGTCACCGCTGTAGCGCGTGGGCGTGTAGGCCAAGCCCACACAGCGCACGCCGCGCGCGTACCAGTCCTCAAACTGGCGCGGCTCAAAGATCGGGTCGGCTCCGCTCAGGCTCAGGACGAAGCCCTGACGCCGCTGGTTGAGCGGCACATCTGGCTGCCACGTGCTCAAGACCTGATTGAGATCGGCGGCTGTTTGAACCAGCCAGATCTGATCCGTCTTGTCGGCCAGACCTTGATAGACGTCCCACTGGCGCAGTGCCACCTGATGCGCCTGCTTGGGGGTGTCATAGTGCATGGCGGGGGACGCTTCATACTTTTTGAGGCGCGCGAGGGTGACGATGGCGGCCAAGACGACCGCCACCCGCCCTAGCAGCGCGTCCGGCAGCCCCGCGCCCGAGCGCCCCGGCGGCAGCGTCAGCGGGTGGCGCAGGTAGTCCACCCCGCTGTAAAGGGTTTGCAGCGCGATCTTCTGGTGGGCGTCAACGACAATCCGCGGCGGGATTTCAGGCTTCTCTAAGGTCATGTTTACGAAAATAAATTATGCTCACTGGCGCAAGTATACCTTACCCTGAGACAAGGAATAGTGTCCTATGCCCCAAGTTGGCGAGATGGCCCCTGATTTTGAACTGCCCAACCAAGACGGAAAGATGGTGCGGCTGAGCGACTTCCGCGGCAAGCGCGTGATCTTGTTCGCTTACCCCAAAGCCAACACGCCGGGCTGCACCAGCCAAGCGTGTGGTTTTCGGGATTCGTTCCCGCTCTACGAGGGCAAAGACATCGTCGTGCTCGGCATCAGCGCGGACAAGCCCAAAGACCAGCTCAAATGGAAGCAGAAAGAGAACCTGCCCTATGACCTGTTGAGCGACGAGAGCCATGAAGTGCTCTCGCAGTGGGGCATCTGGGGCGAGAAGAAGTTCATGGGCAAGGTCTACATGGGCATCACACGCTCACACTGGATCATCGGCCCCGATGGGATCATCGAGGACGCACAGATCGGCATCAGCCCCGCCGACAGCGTGAAACGCGCCAACGAGCTGCTGATCAAGTGAGGCCAACTAAATCCCACAGCCTTTTATCCCAAATATCCCTAATGGCCTCAGGAAATCGCAAAGTATCCCACCTTACCCACACAGCGCAGGCGATTTCCCAACTCACTTGGGATAAAAATGCGCTGGCAGGGGCACGGCGTGCTGTGCCCGTTGAAGGCGTTAACCAATGAGCCAAGCCGCGCTGATCTTCCCGCATCAACTGTTCGCGGAGCACCCCGCGCTGAGCGCTGAGCGCGAGGCCGTGCTGGTGGAAGACCCGCTGTTCTTCGGCGATGCGCGCTACCCCGCGCGCTTCCATCGGATGAAGCTCGTGCTGCACCGCGCGAGCATGAAGCGCTACGCTGCCGAGGCGCTGCGCGGGCGGCGCGTGCGCTACGTGGACTACGCTGAGGCCGAGACGGGGCGGCTGCTGAAGGCGCTGGCCGCCGAGGGCATCCGTGAGCTGTTCATTGCTGACCCGGTGGACTTCATGCTGGAAAAGCGGCTCACGCGCGAGGCCGCTCGTCACGGGCTGGCGATCCACTGGCTGCCGTCGCCGGCCTTCCTCAACACCCGCGCCGAGGTGGACGCCTTCTACGCCGACCGCGCCCGCTACCACCAAACCGACTTTTACATCTGGCAGCGCAAGAAGCACGGCCTGCTGCTGGACGGCAGCAAGCCGCTTGGCGGGCGCTGGACGTTCGACACCGAGAACCGCCAAAAGCTCAAGGTCAACGTGCCCGTTCCCGCAGCGCCCACCGCCTACGCCAACGCCTACTTGGACGAGGCGCGCGCTTACGTGCGCCAGCGCTTCCCCACCAACCCCGGCCAGATCGACGACTTCATCTACCCCACCCATCACGCCGAGGCCAGCGCCCTGCTCGACGCCTTCCTTGGCCACAAGCTGGCACAGTTCGGCCCCTACCAAGACGCCATCACACAGCGCACACCGTTTGTCTTCCACAGCTTGCTCAGCGCGTCGATCAACATCGGGCTGCTGACGCCCGCCCAAGTCGTCGCGCGGACGGTGGACTACTTCGAGCAGCACCCGCAGACGCCACTCGCCTCCGTGGAGGGCTTCCTGCGGCAGATCGTCGGCTGGCGCGAGTTCATGCGGGCGGTCTACGTGCGAGCGGGCGTCCAACAGCGCACGCGCAACTTTTGGGGGCAGGCGCGCCCGCTGGATGAGCGCTGGTATGCAGGCACGTTGGGCATCCCGCCGGTGGACGACGCCATCCACAAGGCGCTGCGTTACGCCTACAACCACCACATCGAGCGCCTGATGCTGGTCGGCAACTTGATGACGCTGTGCAACATCCACCCCGATGAGGTCTACCGCTGGTTCATGGAGATGTTCATTGACGCCTACGATTGGGTGATGGTTCCCAACGTCTACGGCATGTCGCAGTATGCTGACGGCGGCCTCATCACCACCAAGCCCTACATCAGTTCCTCGAACTACGTGCGCAAGATGAGCGACTATAAGGCCGGGGCGTGGTGCGACACGTGGGACAGCCTCTACTGGCGCTTTGTGCACCAACACGAGGCGTTCTTCCGCGGCAACCCGCGCCTGTCGGTCATGGCCAGCCACCTCGACCGCCTGAGCGCCGAGGCCATCGCTGAGCACTACGCCCGCGCCGAGGCGTTCATCAACTCGTGATGATGATGCGGGGACGCGACTCGTCGCATTCGCAGGGATGAAACAACGGACAGGGCAGGCCCTATCCCGAGGGGAGGCAGGCCTTGCCGCGCCACAATATCGGGGCACAGCATGTCGTGCCCACAGAACGCGCTATAATCCTAGACAGTGACGACACCATCCGAAAAAGAGGCTGACTATGAACCCGAACCTGCCGGTTGCCGTGTTTGAGATCAAAGAGTACATGATCATCCTGCGCCAGTACGAAGAGCGCGTCTTTGGCGGGGTGACGGCCAAGATTCGCGGGCTGATCCGCTGCAGCGGCAAGGGGCAGCATCCCAAGCCCGGCGAGGACTATCGCCTAGAGGTTTTCTTCCTTGCTGAGGACAGCGACTTCCCTCAGCCGCAGATCGATCTCGCCGCCAACACTGGCCAAATCTTCCTGCCGATGAGCGACATGATGATCTTCATCGACGTGTTGCGCTATGAGAAGCCGATCTACGGCCACCTGCGCGGCGACCGCCCAAGCTGGACGAGCATCACCACCACCAATGAACCCGTCGGCGAAGGCGCGGTGGATCAGAGTTGACATCGTGCCGCACGCTGAAGCATTCGGCTAAGGCGCAACACATAGCAGGCTTCGCCCCTAAATCTCCTTCTCGAACTGGCCTGCCTGCGGCCAGCACTCGGAGAAGGGGGGTGGGGGATGAGGCCTCCCTACTGACCCTCCGCGAGCAAGCCCGCCAGCCACGCCGCTAGCGCGCGGTTGCCGTTCGGGTTGAGGTGCATATCGTCCACGAAGTAGAGCGCTTCACCGGCCAGCGCGGGCGGGCGCAGCGCGTCGTAGGCGTCCCAGCAGGTGAGCGCTAGCTCCGCGCACAGCTCTTGCATGGCAAGGCGCGCGCTCGTCAATCGGTCGATCTCAGACGGCGCAAGGACGGCCTCGACGACCTCGCGGTAGACTTCCTCGCGCGTGGGGATCAGCACGACCACCAGCCGCCCCCCCCAGCTTTCGACCAGCGCCGCCGCCTCGCGGAAGGCCTCGCGGCTCATCGCCAGCCCCTGCTGATTTTCGGCGCGGCTCATGTCGAGCGCTTGCCGCTCGTAGAGGCCACCGACTTGCATCACGTGCTGGTTTTGCGCCCCAAAGCGCACCGTGTGCGGCTTGGCGAACAGCGCTTCACTCGCCGGCGTGCCGAGGTAGCGCCCCGCTAAGGTCGTCTCGATCATCGCGTAGAGGACGCTGTGCCGCCGCAGCCAGCCGCGCAGGTCGTCGTCTGAAGTGGGGGCGGCTGGCTCGGCGTCTGCTGCGCGCTCGACCTCCCCGCGCAGCAGCGCCAGCCCGTAGTCATCGTTGAAGTCGTTGCCGAAGAACTGCCAGATGACGAGCGGCGGGCGCAGCGGCGCGCCGAAATCTTGCAGGATCTTCAAGTGGCTGCGTGAGCCAGTCACCGGCTGCGCGAGGTTGACGACGTTCTGGCCCAGCGCCGCGCCGAGCAGATCGACCCAGCAGTCAGCTTGTTCGGTGAAGCACAGCCCGAAGCTGTCCCCCACCACGACCGCATCGACGAAGAAATCGATCGGGCGCGTGCGGAAGCCGATCCCGCCGCCCTCCCACAGCTCGTTGGTCGTCAAGCGGAACTGGACGGTCGGGCTGCCGTATTGCAGCGCGTCGACGAGGCCGGGGCGCAGCGCGTAGTAGTGGTCGCGGTTGGTCGTCCATGCGGGCGTCCACGCCTCAGCGTAGGGCTGGCCGGTGGTGACGTAGCGCGCTGCCACGCCCAACGGCCCACCCAAACGCGGCCCGATGAGCCGCAGCAGCCCCTCCCCCAGCGCCGCCGAGAGGGCGATCATCAGGGCGAAGGTCAAAATGAGGCTCACGATGCGCTTCATGCGTCGGCCTCGTAGGGGTTTTGGCCGCCGCGCGTGCCCTCGCGGATGGCCTGCTCCCACGGCTTTTTGGCGCTGCCCGTGTAGCCCAACTCGCGCAGGCGCTCCGTTTCCAGCCGTTCTAGCTCGTCGGCCAGCCGACCCCAGTCAGCGGGTGGGATGCGCCGATCTGTCCCGTCGGCGCGGCGGTAGACGTAGCCCACGCCCCCGCACCAGTCGCAGTCCTGCGCGCCCCCGTCGAACTCGTCTTCAAACCAGCCCAAGCCCTCGCATGACGGGCAGCGGGCGAGTGTTTCGCTCATTAGTACCTCCCAATTGTGTAGGGACGCGGCCTGCCGTGCCCGTGTGGCCGCGTGTAGCCGGCGCCCATTACACATCCCCGCCGCGGCCATGTCACGGCTGAATCTCCACGACGACGCCTTCTTCTGCCCAGTTAAAGAGCCACGCGGCGTTCTGGTTGTTGATGAGGATGCAGCCATACGTCACGCGCCGCCCCAAGCTGTTCTCCCAGAGGATTTGGCCGCCGCCGCGGGTGGGGAAGCCGTGAAAGCCGTTCGTGAAGGCTGCCCCCGGGATCGGGCGATAGACGCCGACGAAGTAGGGCATCCACAAGTCCCAGTTGCCCGCGTAGGCGTTGCGCTCGCGCAGGATCACTTGGTAGACGCCCGGCCACGTCGGGCTGTCGTCGATGCCCGTGCTGGCCGCCCACTCGTGCAGCAGTTGACCGTTCTCGTACACCCACACCCGCTGCCGACTGATGCTCACCACGATCCGCTTGTGCGGGATCGGCGGAAAGAGCAGGAAGCTGTCCGCGGGCGGCAGGGTGATCACCTCCCCGGCGCTGAACTGGTCGCGCCCGCCGTTGGCCTGCTGGATGTAGGGGTAGGGGATGCCGACGTTCCACGCGATGCCGGTGAGCGTCTCACCCGCTTGGACGCGGTACTGCCGTGGCAGGTGCTTCACTTGAATCGTTGCAAGGCGCGGGTCGCCCTGCGCGAGCGCAGCCTGCACCGCTGCGACGGCCTGCGGCACGTCAATCGTGCGGCTGGCGTCGAACACGGCAGCCTGTGCCGTCAGGAAGTCAATCAGCGGGGCCTCCGCCAACGCGAAGCGCAGCCCAAGCGGGCTGGCGGGGTCGCTGACCGCCGTCAGCCACTGGCCCCACTGCTGCGGCGGGGCGCTCCACGTGATGCTGGCGTCTGTCACCGGGTCGTAGACGCGCAGCGCCAGCGGGCTGCTGAGCAGGGCGCGCGCGGCGTTCAGCGCGGGCGTCACGTCCAGCACTTGGGGGAACGTGGGCTGCATGACCAGCGGCAGCTCGCTTTCAAGGGCGGCAGCAGGGTCAGCGACCAGCCGCGCCAGCGTGCCCTGCACATCCAGCGCGCGGCCTGCCTGCGCGGGTAGCGCCTGCACGTCCCCGTTGACGAACACGACGCTGGCATCAACAGGCGCGAGGCTGAACTGATCTTGGTTGGCCAGCAGGTAGGCCTCCGCAGCGGGCACGTCCAGCGCCACGACGAGCGGAACCCTGACGCGCCCCAAGACCGCCTGCCAGAAGTTGCCGTCAGCGCGGCCGGCGTCGAAGGCGCGCTGCGCGCTGGCGCGCACGTCCACCTTCAAGCCCAACTCCGCTGCGGGAACGCGCCATGTCTGGCCGTCGGCGGTCAGCGTCACGCGGTAGGACTGCTCACCGAGCAGGCGCGTAGCCTGCTCAAGGGTGAGGCCGCCCACGCGCACCCCGCCCACGACCACGCCGGGCAGCACATTCGCGCTGATGGCCGCGACCACCACCCCAGCCGCGATCAGCAGCATTAAACTAAACGCGCCGCCGGCGGCCAGCAGCCACATCCCCCAACGGCGCGGCAGACGGGCGGGGCGGGGCGGCAGCGGGCGCGCAGCCGGGCGCATCGGCGGCGCAGGCGGCATGTAGGGCGTGGCAGCGCGGCGCGGCGCAGCCAGCGGCACGCTGCGCATCGGCATCGTCTCTTGGGGCGGCTCAGCGGCGCTTTGAGCAGGGACGGTGGGTTGGTCAGGGCTGGTCATGGTCGATGAATCGCCGTCGCTGTGGGCGGATGGTCAGTGCAACCTCAGTATACCATCACATAGGGCGCGATATGCCTGTGGATGATGGCGTATGAAAAAAAACGGACAGGGCAGGCCCTGTCCCTACGATGTGGGCGGTGGGTGGCGTAGGGACGCGGCCTGCTGCGTCCGTGGGGTGGCGTATGGGGGCATGGCGTGCATGCCCCAGATGCGGGACATCGATCTGTTATGCGTGTGTTGTGGTGGCTGTTCCACCCCGTCGTTCTGTGGGTCTCGTGTCGGGCCGTGCTAACAGTACTGCGTGTTCTTGAAAGGGTGTCGTTGCGTCACATCGGATCTGTTTCATGGCGCTGCGAGCTGCGGTGGACGCGAAAGAGCGCAGCGCTCTCTCTTTCGCATCCTAATCGACTGTGAACCTAACTGACTCGCTCGGCCTTTGGCAGCACCCGCAGCGGCGGGGCGGCCTGATGGCGCTGGACTTCCTTCATCGTCTCCTGTGTGACGTAGAGCACATCGCGCAGGAAACTCATCAGTTCTTGTCGGCTCAAGCCGGTGGTGGTCTCAGCTTCATGGTCGGCGGCGGCGTCGTGCAGCGCGTCGAGGGTGTCCAGAACGGCGTTCAACTGCTCAAGGGTGACCTGCCACTGCTGCTTGCTCATCTAGACCTCTGCTTGAAGTGGTGTGAAACCGAACAAAAAAGGGTATGAGCCTTGTGTTGGTCTCATACCCCTTTGATCGTCAGAGGTTATGCAGGTGGTCAGGTAACGCTAAGAAGTCATCCCTTTTCCACACTCAGACCAACACCCAGAATGCGACGATGTGAAGCTGCCCCCGTAGGCGACGAGGCTTGATTCGCCCACATTCGCCAGCACGTCCCCCGCCAGTCGGCGTAACAGGACAATGCTTGAAGCACCTTTCGCATCAGCAGCGCCGATGAACCCCGCACGGATGAACCCCATCCCGCTGAGTCCAGCGAGAGGGTGCACACGAGCGGCCATCACGCCACCGGTTGCAGTTCCTCCGAAGTTCATCTTGATCACGCCTGTGCACTCCTAGTGTTGGTGCAGAAAAGATATACCGTACAAAAGCGTACCGCAGATTTCACGGCATGTCAATAGGGTTTTTCAAGGGTCACAGGGCAAACACATCAACGCGGCAGGCTGCGGCCCGACAACACCCCCACGCCGCCGCTTCTCCCCGCTCACCCCGCGGCTGACCTACGCTCATCCCCGCGCGCGCCGAACTGTGCTACACTGATGCTGCACTCGTAGTTTGAGGATTTTTATGTTATGGCTGATGAGCTGCCACGCCTGAACGCGGACGACGACCCCGACCTGACAAACCCGTCATCAGAGCCGTCACCGCTGCCCTATGATGACTTGCCCGCCACCGCGCCCCCCCCAGCAGATGACGACACCGACCCGCTAGCGCGCGCCAGCGCCCTTCAGATGACTGAGCCGTTGGGCGATGAGCCGCTGAGCGAGGACACTGACGACGTGCCCTTCCCGACCATCCGTCAGATGGCTGAAGACTACGAAGCGGAGCGCGCGAGCGTCCAAGATACGGACGTGCCCTTCCACCTGCCGCACGCCGACGCCGACGAACACACGATCGACCGGCGCAACGAGATGCACCAGATGCCGACGATGCCCATCTTCCGCGAGCCGGGCAAGAGCGACCCGCGGCGGACGCTCGTCGGCAGCGGCGGCCTCGACCCCAACCCCGACATGACCTACCCCAGCGAGCCGACGCTGGCCAACATGCCCGCGGCGACGATGCCGCAGCAGACCCAAGAGCATGCCCGCTGGCAGCCGCCCGCCCAAGCGTCGCCCTATGTGGCCGCGCAGGGCGCGTATGTGCCGCCGCCGCCCGCTGCGTTCGCGGCGGGCAAGCCGCTGCCGAGCCGCCGGCCCGCGCCGCGCCGCTTCCTCGGCCTGCCCGCGGGCTGCCTCTACGCGCTCGGCGCGTTGGTGTTCACCGTGTGCGGCGGCTTGACCTTCCTCAGCGTGGCCGTGTTCTCGGTGTTCATCCCTTACTTGGAAAGCCAGTGGGAGAGCGAACTCAGCCGCGTGGACAACTACCGCGCGTTCCAGAGCACTTTCATCAACGACCGCAACGGCCAGCGTCTGTTTGAGGTGTTCAACGAAGGCCGCCGGACGACTGTCCCGTTTGAGCGTTTCCCGCGGCACTTGATCAACGCCACCATCGCCATCGAGGACAGTGGCTTCTGGACGAACATCGGCATCGACGTGCCAGCGACGACGGTCGCGCTGCTGCAATTTGTCGGCGCAGGCGGCGACGGCAACACGCCGGGCGGCAGCACGATCACCCAACAGCTCGTGCGCAACGTGCTGTTCGACCCGCAGAAGCGCGCTGAGCGCAGCGCCACCCGCAAAGCCGAAGAGATCATCCTCGCTATCCTGCTGACGCAGCGCCGCAGCAAAGAGGACATCCTCGCGCTTTACCTGAACGAGATCTACTACGGCAACCTCGCCTACGGCGCGCAGACCGCCGCACAGGTGTTCTTCAGCAAGAACGTCGAAGACCTGACGTTGGGGGAAGCGGCGCTGCTGGCAGGCCTGCCCCAAGCCCCGGCTGACCTTGACCCGCTCAACCCGGACCCGGCGGTGCAGGCGCGCGTTTACGCTCGTCAGCGCCAAGTGCTGGATGAGATGGTCGATGAGGGCTTCATCACCCCGCAGGAGCGCGATCAGGCGTTGGCGCAGGGCTTGGCCTTCAACCCGCAGCAGACGAGCCTGCGCGCCCCGCACTTTACCGTCTACGCCCAGCGTGAACTCACCGCGATCATGCAGGGGTTGGGCTACTCACCGGCCGACTTGGCGCGCGGCGGCTACACGGTCTACACCACGGTTGACCTCGCCATCACCGATTTGGCGCTGCAAGCCGCGCGCCAGCAGGTGCGCCAGCTCGCCAACAACCGCGTGACGAACGCCGCCGTGCTGGTGATGAAGCCGCTCACGGGCGAAATCTTGGCGATGGTCGGCAGCGTAGACTACGACAGCACGGTGATCGATGGGCGCGTCAACGTCACGACTGCGCTGCGCCAGCCGGGCAGCACGATGAAGATCTTCACCTACAGCGCAGCCATGGAGCGCGGCATGACGCCCGGTGACGTCCTATGGGACACGCGCACCGACATCGGCATCCCCGGCCAGCCCACCTACAGCCCGCGCAACTACGACGGCCAGTTCCATGGGCCGATGACCATGCGCACGGCGCTGGCCAACAGCTACAACATCCCCGCCGTGCAGACCCTGCGCCTCACCGGCGTGGACTATCTGCTGCAATTTCTGCGCCGCCTCGGCGTGACGAGCTTACGGCAAGACCCAAGCGTGTACGGCCTCTCGCTGACGTTGGGCGGCGGTGAAATCTCGCTGGTGGAGCTGACGGCCGGCTACGCGACCTACGCCAACCTCGGCGCGTATGTTGAGCCGACCAGCATCCTGTGCATCGTAGACCCCAACAACAACGCGATCTACATGTACGAGAACGGCTGCCCGCAGACCGTCAACATCACCGCGCAGACCTATCAGCGCACGGGGCTGGGCCGCCAAGCGCTTGACCCGCGCATTGCTTACCTGATGACTGACATCCTGAGCGACAACGCCGCGCGCACCCCGGCGATGGGCGCGAACAGCGTCCTCAACACCCCCGGCATCGGCGCAGCGGTCAAGACCGGCACGACCAACGACTACAAGGACAACTGGACGGTAGGCTACACCAGCAACGTCGCCGTGGGCGTGTGGACGGGCAACAACGACGGCACGCCCATGCAGAACGTCTCAGGCTTGGCGGGCGCAGCCCCCATCTGGAACGCGGTCATCACCGGCATCTACAACACCCCGGCCATGCGCAACGCGCTGGCGGTGGGCGGCCAACTGCTGCCCGACAAGCCCGCCCCGCCGCCCGGCATGAGCCAGCGCCAAATCTGCGACGTGCGCCGCCTGACCGATCCTTCGCCGACCTGCCCGGCGTTCCTGAACGAATGGTTCCTTGACGGCGGCATCGGCATCCCCGACGCTGAGGGCAACCTCCAGTTCATCCCGCCTGCGCCGCTGCCCGCCAGCACGCGCACGATCCAGCTCGTCAGCCCGGGCGTGTTCCAAGCGTATGTTGTGCCGCTGCCGCCGCACGTGGCTGCGGGCGTCCAGTTCCAGATCAACCCCGCGGCAGGTGACAAACAGCCGCCCCCGCCGCGCTACTGCCTGCTGGACGAGAACACCCCACCTGAGACGCCCGGCGTGCTGGACTTGTTGTTCATCCAGCGGGCGATCACCAGTCAAGGTGACGACGTGGAGGCCGAGCGCTTCGCGCAAGGGCGCAACCTCGCCTACATGCCGAACGTCCAGTGCCCGCCGGACATCAGCGGGTTGGGGGTAGCGGTGGGTGGCTCGGGCGGCAGCAGCATCAACGTAGCCATCATCACCTCGCCCGCCAACGGCCAAACCGTGAGCGGCAACGTGCCGATCCTCGGCTCCGCACAGTTTGATCCGGGCGTGGTGGGCTACTACCACTTGTACATCCGCGGCGGCCCGTTCGGCGATTGGACAGCGCTCGGCCAGCCGGGCACGACGCAGGTCATCAACGGCCAGCTTGAGACGCTGTTCGGCGCAGGGCTGCCCAACGGCCAGTATCAACTGCGGCTGGCGCTGCAAACCCCCAGCGGCGATTTTGTCCAGCAGCCGTATGAGGTGACGTTCACCTTGCAGAACTAGCAGGGCGCGTGGGAATGAAACCAACGGACAGGGCAGGCCCTGTCCCTACGGTGTGTTGGTATCTTGGGCACGGCGCGCCGTGCCCCTGCTAATTCGCCCAATCGCTCACCGTGACGGGGGTTTTCTCTGCGGTGCGTTGGAAGGTCTGGCGGCTGCGCAGGTCGAACAAGAAGATGTTCGGGGTGCCGGTGATCGTGCTGGTGAACGCCACGTACTGACCATCTGGGCTGAACACAGGGCCGTAAGCGTCGGCCTCTAACTGCACGAGCGGCGTCACGCTGGTGAAGGCGTTGTTTTGTAGCACCGCGATGTAGATCGCCTCCGGCGCATCAGCTGATTTGGCGCTGAAGACCACCTGTGCGCCGTCCGGGCTGAAGGCAGGCGAGTTTTCCACCAACAAGTTGCTGTCGTTGGTCAGGATCGACTGGCGGAAGGTAGTTGCAGGGTCGAGGTCGATGAGCACAAGGTCTGTGCCAGTGGTGCGGCGCACCGCGACGACGCGCGTGCCGTCAGGGCTGATGTCCGCCGCGAGGTACTCCGCGCCGTCGGCGGGGGTGATGCGCTGGATGGGCGTCAGCGGGGCGTTGGTGACGCTGCCATCGGGCAAGTTAAAGAGGAACAAGGCGCGCTGTTCTTGGATCAAGACGCTGAACACGATGCGGCGGCCATCGCGCGACATGCGCGGCGTGCGCGGGTCGCGCGCGGTGGGGTCAACCCGCAGCGCGGCGTTCAACAGGTCGATCCCTTGCAGCCGATCGGGCAGGGCGGTGTCTACCACCGGGATCGACACGCCGTCGGGTGCGCTGCGAGCATAGGCGATGCGGCGGAAGGCATCATCTACAGTGGGCGATTGGGCGAGGTCGGGGTTTAGCTCGGTGGGTCTGCCGCCGCCTGCAGGGTAGATCTGGATGGGCAGAAAATCTGACGCGCGACCGATGAAGCCACCTGTAGCGATGAGCCGCCCGCCCAAGTTCGAGGGCGGCGGCGGGAACACCTGCGATAAGTCTTGGGTGGGGGTGGGCGTGGCGGTGGGAGGGATCGGTGTGGGCAGCACGCGCACCGGCGTTGGGGTGGCGGTGGGCGTGGCCGTGTTGACCGCAAGCGCCGTCTCTGTCGCCTCAACAGCTTGCGTCTCAGCGAGGAAGGCGCGTTCCGTCGCGGTGATGGCGAGGCCGGTCGCCTCCAGCGCCACCGCAGTGGCTGCGCGGCGTTCTGAGTCGATCGCCCCGGCGCGTGCGCCATAGATTGCCCCTGCGATGGCGAACATCACAAACGTGAACAGCGCCAGCCCGATGACTGCCAGCCGAAACTCACGCTGCGAGATGCCCGGACGCCACTCTACTTCGGCTTTGGCGGGCTTGCCGCCGCGTTCGAGCGCGTCGAGCATCTGTTGAGCCTCTTCATTGCCCGGGTCAAGCTGTAGGACGGTCGTCAAGGCGATGCGCTTCTCATCGCGGTTGTCCAACGCCCGCGCTAGTGTCAGCCACACTTCGACGTTCTCCGTGTCAGCTTCGACGGCGCGTTTTAGGACGTCGGCGGCTTCAGCGCGTTTTCCTTGTTGCAGCAGCGCTTGCCCTTGCGCCAGCAGGCTGTTTGCGTCGTCACTCATGGGGTCTCTCTCCGTTGGGTTAGCGCGGAATGCGGAAGATCAGCGCGGGTTGATACTGCATACTGGTGACGACTCGTTCGTTCGCCAGCACGCGAGTGATCGCGCGGTTGGGCGGCTCGACAAAGTACATCTGGAAGCGCTCATCCTCGCGGTTGGACAAGAAACCGATGAAGCGGCTGTCGGCTGACCAGACGGGTTGACGGGTCTCCGAGCCGTCGCTGATGAGCGTTTGCAGCCGCTGCCCATCTGTTCCGACCACGCGCAGGTTGCCATCGTTGATGAAGGCGATGCGTTGGCCGTCGGGGCTGAAGGCGGGCGCGTAGCTGCTGCCGAGGTTGCGCGTCAGGCGGCGGGTGGTCGTGCCCCCATCTGGCAGGAACTGCAACACGTACAGATCGGTGTAGAGCGGGGTTTCACGGTCGCTGGCGAACACAATTGCTGTGCCATCCGGCGACCATGTCGGGTCGCGGTCGATGCCGGGATGGTTGGTGAGCTGAGTCGTCAGGCCCGTTGCCGGGTCGAACAAGAACAGATCGTCGTTGCCGAGGTAATCGCTGACGAAGACGATCTGATCGCTGCGCGGGTGGAAGATGGGCGTGTAGGCCGAGGCGCGCTCTAAGCGGGTGATCTGGCGCGCGCCTGAGAGGTTGTCCAAATCGGCGACGAACACCTGCCCGACGAGCGCATCCCCTAACACGGCCTCGCCTGCCTCGTTCACGGTGGCGGTGGGCACATCGCGCACGAAGGCGATCCGCTGGCCGGTGAAGTCAAAGGCGACATCGCGCACGTCCTCCAGCAGCAGCTCATCGCCTGTGCCGTCCGCGCGCACCCGATACAGCGAGACGGTGGCGCTGCCCGGCTCGCGCGCGGTGTAGAAGATGGTGTACTGCCCCAACGGGAAGGGCGTGGGGGTGGGCGTGTTGGTAAAGGCCTCGGTTGGCGCGGGCGTGGGGGTGAAGGTAGGCGGCAGCGTGGCTGGGGCGCGCGTCACCAGCACGATGTTGGGCGTCAGGGTGGGGAAAGGCGTCGGGCTGACGATCTGCGCGAAGGCCTCAATTGGGATGGGCGTATCCGTGATGGAGGTGACCACCACCTGCGGCCCCAACAGCGACGAGACGAGCGAGGCCACCACCGCAATCAGCACCACGCCCCCCACCACGTAGAGCAGCAGGCGCGGGCCGCTGGAACGACGGTCGTCGTCAGGCGGCACGACCGGGCGGGGCGGGGGCGGCGTGGCGCGCGCGGGCGGGGTCGAGCGCGCGGGTGGCGGGGTGGAAGGGGGCGGTTCAGGGGGGCTTGGCGGTGTGCCGCCGAGTTGAATCAGCGCGCGGCGCGCGACCTCGTTGTTCGGGTTGATCGCCAGCACGCGCTCCAAACAAACGCGCCGCTCGGCAATGGTGTTGACGACCCCAGCCAGCCAAACCCACGCCAGTTCATTTTGACTGTCTTGAGCCAGCACGCCTTCCAGCAGTTCACGCGCCGCTGCACGGTTGCCTGCTTTGGCGGCAGCGATGCCAGCTTGTAATTGTTGGTTGAGCGTGTTATCTGCCACGCTGAGCCTCATCCTGTTTAATTCGCTATGGCCAATGATACAAGATGTTGGCTGAGTCTGCTAAAGGGATTGGGCGTGCAAGAGTTAGAAAAAACGAACAAGGCAGGTACTGTTCCCATAATGCGTGGGTGTCGATTCAATGCAAGCGTATTTCGTCGAACTGCGGTATTCTTTGTGTAATGGGGCATTCAACCAGTGGGCGCATTGCAGCATGACGAACTTGATCGGGCAGAAGTTAAATGGCCGCTATGAAGTCCGCAGCTATTTAGGCGAAGGGGCTACCTCTATTGTTTATAAAGGGCTAGACACCTACCTCAACCGCGAAGTGGCGTTGAAGGTGCTGCTGCCACACGTGCGCGAGACGACACGCAAGCGTTTCTTCCAAGAAGCGATGGCGGCTGCTCAGCTCAACCATCCGAACATCATGGCCATCTATGATCGGCAGGAGGATAACGACCGCAGCTACTTGGTGATCGAATATGTGGACGGCGAAGCGCTCACCGAGTACATCCCCGCCGAGCCACAGATGGTCGTGCGACTCGGCGCGCAGATCGCCAACGCGCTGGCCTACGCCCATGAGCGTGACATCATCCACCGCGACATCAAGCCCGCCAACATCAAGGTGACGCCTGACGGCCAGATCAAGATCATGGATCTTGGGCTGGCGCTCCCACGCGAGGCGATGCGCGTCACTGCGCCCGGCATGGTCATCGGCACGCCCGCCTACATCTCACCTGAACAGGCGCAAGGCCTGCCGCTCGACCGTCGCACCGACATCTACAGCCTCGGCATCGTCTTGTTCGAGATGGCAACCGGCGAGCTGCCCTTCAACGCGGACGACATCACCGCGCTGCTGCTCCAACACGTGCAGCAAGCGCCGCCCGCCCCCAGAAGCCTTGCCCCCGACTTGCCCAGCGCGCTGGAGAGCGTCATCCTCAAAACGCTTGAGAAGAAGCCGGAACGTCGCTTCCAGACGGCGCGGGCGCTGGCCGACGCTCTTTACGCCACCCTCGAAAACCAAGCAACCAGCGAGGCGCAGGCCATCCTCAGAGACCGCCCGCAGACGGGCCGCCTGCAAGACATCACCCCGCGCAAGCGCACCACGCGCATCGTCATGGCCGATGACCACGTGCTGCTGCGCCGCACGTTGGCCAGCTACCTCAGCCAGAGCGATGAGTTTGTGGTGATCGCTGAGGCAGGCGACGGCGAAACCGCCCTCTCACAGACGATGAACGTGCAGCCTGACCTGTTGCTGCTCGACCTGAACATGCCCGGCAAAAGCGGCCTCGACATCATCGCTGACGTGCGCCGCTACGCCCCCAACACCAAAATCCTCGTCCTGTCTGGCCGTGAAGATGACCTGTACATCATGCGGGCGCTGCGCAGCGGCGCGCACGGCTACCTGCTGAAGTCCACCGACGAAGAAAAGCTCATCGAGAGCATCCGCAAGGTGCTAGAGGGCGAGATCGTCATGGGGCGCGGCATCGCTGAGAAGGTCGTGGCCAACATGACCACCACCAACCCGAACCGCCTCAACGAGGTTGAGACGAACATCCTGCTGCACATCGCCAAAGGCTACAGCGATGAGCAGATCTGCGCTGCGCTTGGTCTCACTCAGACGATTCTCATTGAAGCGATTGCCGTCGTCATGGCCAAAACTCAAGCGCGCGACCGCAGCGGAGCCGCCTTGAACGCCCTCAGTCAGGGGATGATCCTGCTTGAAGACCTGCACGCCCTGCCCCCGCCAACCTAAGGATCCGTATGCCATCAGATCATTTGTGCTATCAAGGGTTCACAAAAAAACTTGATTGTGCTATGGTTATGGTAATGTTTGCCACGCCAGCTTCTGGCATGGATAAGAGCCTATGACTTTCTATGATGAAGACGACGACCGCAGCTATCGCCGTGAGCGTGACGACGACAGCTTCGACAGCCATGATCCAGACGAAAAATTTCGTCAGCTCAACGATGACGACGACAGCGACGAGTCGCTGAGCGGGCCGAGTCGGTTTGCGCCGCGCTCGTCGGGCTTGCCCGGCGCAGGGGGCGCGTCGCGCTTTGGGTCTGGTGGCAGTTCCCCATTTGGCCGCCCCAGCGGCACATCGCCGTTTAGCAGCCCTTTCACCCGCAGCGGTGGGACGGGGCCGCTCTCAGGTGGTGCAGGCGGCAGCAGCTCAGCGCCGCGCTCTCCTAGTCCGTTAGCGGGCGCGGGCGGTCGCTCGGGTGGGTTTGGCCGCCTAAGCGGTGAGCCGGCCGCGCCGGACAGCGCTGCTCAGCTTGAGGAGAAGCAGAATAAAGTGACTGAATCCACTCAAGAGAAACCGACCACCCAATCAGGCGGCTTGAAGGAACGCCTAAGCGGGCTGACTGGCAGCGTCAGCGGTTTGACGGGGCGCTTCAGCAACCCTCTGAACCGTCAGAAAGGCGACGACCAACCCGCTCCAAAAAAGCCCGCCGCCGCTGACGGCGAGAAACAAAACCCACTCAGCGGGACGATGGGCAAGTTGGGTGGGATGTTCAAACGCGGCAAAGACGGCGACAAGCCTGCCGAGGCCAAAGCCCCCAAAGAGAGGCCGACTAAGAAGCCCGCCGGCGAGGGCAACGAAGAGCAAAAAGGCGGTCGGATTCGGCTGCCCTCTATTAAACTGCCCTTTGGCGGGAAAAAAACGCCCACCACTGCGGGCGAGCTGCTGAGCGAATCCAGCGCGCCCCCCGCCGAGCAAGCGCCTGTTGCCCGCAGGGGGGCGTTCAACAAAAAGACCGCAGATGCCGCCGCTAGAGAGGCCAAAGCTGCTCGCCCCAACGTGTTCACACGTTTCTCGAATTTCTTGCGCCCGCCAGCCGATGCGCCCCGACCGCCGCAGCGCCCACGCACCAGCCGCGCCCCTGTCGTGGAGTCGGAAGGCGGCCTGACGCTCGACAACTGGCTAGACATCATCGGCGTCTCGCTGTTGGGCGGCGCGGGCTTGCTGACGCTCAGCGCCCTCAGCGGGGAACAAGCCGCCATTCGCGGCGTCCTGCGCTTCTTGGGGGAACTGCTGGGGTGGGGCGCGTTCATCGTCCCGCTGACGATGGCGATTATCGGCATGTGGCTGGTGGTGCGCCACTTTGGCGACACTGCCCCCTCGGTCGATCCTGTGCGCGTGGTCGGCGTGGTGATCGGCATACTGGCCGTTCTGGTTGCAATGCAGTATATCGACAGCCTGAGCTACCCGCCGATCACTACGCCGGAGCTGCTGGCGCTGCGCCTGATGTATTCATGGCAGGAACTGCGCGCGGGCGGCGGGGCCATCGGCGCAGAACTGTACCTGTTCCTCATCCGCAACTTCACGGAGTTAGGCGGCTTGGTGGTCGTTGGATTGATGTTCCTGCTGTCGATCATGCTGGCAACACGCTCATCCGCCTCGCAGATGTTGGCCGCGGCGATCGGCATCGGGCGCAGCGCGCGCGAGGCGATCCAGCGCCGCGCTGCCGCCCAGCGCGCCCGCCGTCAGCTTGAGATGGAACGCCGCGCTGCCCAGCGCGCCGCTGCCGAGGAAAGAGCGCGCGCCGCCGCTGCCGAGCAAGAAAAGGCAGCCGCGCCTGCCGCCGTCGTAGAACCGCCGAGCATTCGCATCAACTTTGGGACGGACGCGCCCAGCGCTGCGCCAGCGCCGGCTGTGGTGGCTGCGCCGGCTGCGGTCGCGCCGCCGCCGCCCGCCCCACCGGAGACAGGCCGCCGCTTCAGCCTCGGCTCGGGCAGTTTGTTGGGGCGTTTCAGCCGCTCTGCTACACAGGAGCCGGCCCCGCCGCCGCTCATCGAGCCGCTGCCATTGGACGACACGCCGCCGCTCACCACCAGTGTGGCCTACGCGGGGGCGACTATCCCGCCGGACGACTTGCCGCCTGCCCAGCCCGCAAGCGCTTACATCCCGTTTGAGCCGCCCGCCGCGCCGACGGCCAGCGCTGCGCCCGTGCCCCCTGTCAGCATCCCCTTTGATTCGGAGGCAGCTGCGCGCAGCGACCGCATCAACGCGCTGCGCAACGGCCACACCGCCCTGCCCACGCCGGCCGCGCCGGCTAATCCGCCGCCGCGCGTGGGGCCGGATACCGGCCTGCCGCCCTCGCAGCTGCCGTCTGTGCAGCCTACCCCGGGGCCGCAGCAGCCGATGTTGAGCGTGCCATTTAGCAGCCCCGTCGTCAACCAGACGCGCGCTCAGCGCCCTGTCTGGCGCAAGCCGGACTATCGCACCCTGCTGAGCAGCGGCAGCGAGCAGGAGTTTGACCGTGAACTGCTGCTGCGCCAAGCCAAGATCATCGAGGACACGCTCAGCAGCTTTGGCGCGCCCGGCCGCGTTGTGGAAGTCAACACGGGGCCAGTCATCACGCAGTTCGGCGTAGAGCCGGACTACGTCAGCGCGCGCGGCAAGAAACAGCGCGTCAAAGTGGGCGCGATTGCCGCGCTGGACAAAGACTTGCAGCTGGCGTTGGGAGCTAAGTCGATCCGTGTGGAAGCGCCCGTGCCGGGCAAGGGCTACGTCGGCATTGAAGTCCCGAACAAGGAACCGGCCACCGTGCGCCTGCGCGACGTGATGGAATCGCCCGGCTTCAACAAGATCAAGTCGCCGCTGGCGATTGCGCTGGGGCAGAGCGTGTCCGGCGCGCCCGTCAGCGCCGACTTGGTGAGCATGCCCCACGTGCTGATCGCAGGCACGACCGGCTCGGGTAAGTCAGTCATGGTCAACGCCATCATCTGCTCGATCATCGCGCGCCACACGCCCGACACGGTCAAGTTCATCATGGTTGACCCCAAGCGCGTCGAGCTGATCGGCTATAACGGCATCCCGCACTTGGTCGCGCCGGTCGTCGTGGAGCTGGAACGCATCGTCGGCGTGTTGAAGTGGGTCACACGCGAGATGGACGACCGCTACAAGCGCTTCAGCGACGCTGCCGCGCGCAACATCGAGGATTACAACAAGAACCTGAGCGGCGACCGCGACCCGATGCCCTACATCGTGGTGATCATCGACGAGTTGGCCGACTTGATGATGCAAGCGCCCGACGAGACCGAGCGCGCGATCACGCGCATCGCGGCGCTAGCCCGCGCCACCGGCATCCACCTTGTGATCGCCACGCAGCGCCCGTCAGTGGACGTGGTAACCGGCTTGATCCGCGCCAACTTCCCCGCGCGCATCGCCTTTGCGGTGGCCAGCGGCGTTGACAGCCGCGTGATCCTCGACCAGCCGGGCGCAGAGAAGCTGCTGGGGCGCGGCGACATGCTCTACCTCAGCGGTGACTCGCCCGCGCCGGTGCGACTGCAAGGCGTGTTCGTGAGCGACCTTGAGATCAACAACTTGGTGCGCTTCTGGCGGATGCAGGCCATCGACCAGCCCGAGCTGAAGCCCTTCAGCACGAGCGTCGCGCCGGAGTCGATCCGCGCGATGAACCCCGCCACGATCACCGCGCCGGCGACGTACAGCCCGCCGCCGGCCTCGGCCCCTGCGCCCGCTGCCGCGCCGAGCTTCTGGGACGCCCCGGCAGCGCCCGCGCGCGCCGGCGCGGAACTGCCTGCTTCCGCCCTCACCGGCGACAGCGGCGACGACGACGACCTGTACGAGCAAGCCGTGGAGCTTGTCCGCCGCCTAGAGAAAGCCAGCGTGTCGCTCTTGCAGCGCCGCCTGCGCATCGGCTACACGCGCGCCGCCCGCTTGATCGACATGATGGAGGCGCGTGGCGTCGTCGGCCCGGCCAAAGACGGCAGCAGCAAACCGCGCGACGTGCTGCCCCTGAGCAAAGAGAAACCGAAAGCGTAAGAACAGCCTCCCCCTGACTTCGCTGTGCTCAGTCGCCCTTCTCCCGCGGGAGAGGGGCAAGAACCACAGGTTACGGGGGGAGGCATACACTCGTCAAATAAAACTTACTGAGGAAAACACCTATGACTATTCAAGATGCAGCGCCCCCACAGACCGAACAAAAGCGCACGATCGACGTCCACAACCCCATCACCGGCGCGGTTATCGGCCAAATCACCGCCGCCGATGAAGCTGACGTGCAGGCCGCCGTGGAGCGCGCCCGCGTCGCACAAGTCGCGTGGGGGGCGCTGGACGTGCGCGAGCGTGCCCGCCTGATGCGCACGTGGCAAGACAAGCTGTGGGCGCGGCGCGAGGAGATCATCAACACCATCTGGAACGAGGCAGGCAAGCCCTACGGGGCGGCCTTCACCGAGTGCGTCGGCGTGGACAATCAACTGGCCTACTACACGAGCCGCGCCCACCGCATCCTGCGCCCGAAGAAGCGCCAAACGCTCATCCCGTTCGTCATGCGCGGCGAGGTGGTCTACAAACCCTACGGCGTGGTGGGGGTCATCAGCGCGTGGAACTACCCCTACTTCCTGCCGATGATCGACAGCACGGCGGCGCTGCTGGCCGGGAACGCGGTCATCCTCAAAGCGAGCGAGATCACCCCGTTTACGTCGCGGCTGGCGGTGTCGATTGCCCACGAGGCGGGCATCCCGCGCGACGTGTTCCAGATCGTGGAGGGCGACGGGCAGACCGGCAAGGCGCTCGTTGACCACGTCGATTACGTCGCGTTCACCGGCAGCACGGCCACTGGTCGCAAGATCGCGGTGCAGGCTGCGGGGCGGCTCATCCCCTACACGCTGGAACTCGGCGGCAAAGACCCGGCCATCGTCATGGCAGACGCTGATCTCGACATGGCGGCGTCGCGCGTCATCACCGGCGCATGGGAAAACGCCGGCCAAGCCTGCCTGAGCATCGAGCGTGTCTACGTCGAAGCGCCGATCTACGACGCCTTCCTGCAAAAAGTGCTGGACTACGCCAAGCAGTTCAAATTCGACGCCAGCAAGCACGCCTACATGGGCACGATGATCAACCAACGCGAGCTGGAGCGCAGCAAGCAGCACCTTGAAGACGCCGTCGCCAAAGGGGCAAAGGTGCTGTGGGGCGGCCAGCCGCGCCCGGACTTGGGGCCGCAGTTCTTCGAGCCGACCGTGCTCGTGGACGTTGACCACAGCATGACGATCATGCGTGAAGAGACCTTCGGCCCGATGCTGCCGATCATGAAGGTGAACAGCGTCGAAGAGGCCATCCGGCTGGCCAACGACACCGACTACGGCCTCGGCGCGACGGTCTACAGCAAAGACTTCGCCAAAGCGCGCGAGGTCTGCCTGCGGCTGAACGCGGGCGAGACGAACGTGAACCGCTTCGTGATGGGTATCGGCACGCCGGACGTCCCGAGCGGCGGCATGAAGCAGAGCGGCATCGGGCGGCGCAACGGCCCCGAAGGCCTGCTGAAATACACGCAAATGCAGGCAGTCATGATCGACACGATGCGCGGGCAGCGCCCGGGCCTCAACGTGCTCGACCCAGTGACCAAGATCACGCTGCTGTTCTTGCGCCGCCTGCGCCGCGTCTTTCCGTGGGTGTAGGGCGTGTTGGGGGTTGGGACGCCAAGCCTCAACACCCACTGGGCGCGGCAGGCCGCGTCCCTACAGATCACCTCCGCAGGGGCACGGCCTGCCCTGTCCGGTGTGTCATCTCGTGGGCACAGCATCCGTGCCCGTGCGCTCAGGCCTTCGGTTTTGGGGGGGCGGGCGGCGCGCCAATCGGTTCTTTGACCGGTTTGCCCGCGCTGCGCGGGTAGCGCCCCGGCGTGCTCTTGACCTTGATCGTCGTGACGAGATAGTGCGGGTCGTCTACGCCCGGCAGCGGCACGTGCACAATCGGCTGCACTTGCCCGCCGAGCGCCGCCAGCGCTGCCGCGCTGTCGTCCACCTCGGTTTGCGCGGTCGCCCCTTTGAGCGCCACCACCAGCCCGTTCACCTTCGCCAGCGGCAGCGTGTACTCCAGCAGGATGGGCAGGCGCGCCACCGCGCGCGCCGTCACCACGTCGTACTGGGCGCGGTGCTGGGGCATCTGGCCGGCTTCTTCGGCGCGGGCGTGCACTGTGCGCACGTTGCGCAGCTTGAGCAGATCGACGATGTGCTGACAGAAGATGAGCTTTTTAGCAGTCGCCTCGAGCAGCGTCACGTTGATCTGCGGGAAGGCGATGGCCAGCGCCAGCCCGGGGAAGCCGGCCCCCGTCCCGACGTCCACCAGCTTATCGCCCGCCTCAAACGTGATGACGCTGGCCACCGAAAGCGAATCGAGAAAGTGCCGGACGATCACCTGCTGCGGGTCGGTGATGGCCGTCAGGTTCACGCGCGTGTTCCAGTCGAGCAGCTCGTGCAGGTACACGTCGAAGGCGGCGGCTTGGGCGTCGCTCAGCGTCAGATTGAAGTGCTGTTGGACGTAGGCTTGCAGGTCGATCATCAGGCCTCGGTGACGTTTTCCTCGTCTTTGGCTTTCCACACTTTGTCGGTGCGGTCGATGTACAGGATGCCATCGAGGTGGTCGATCTCGTGCTGGAAGATGCGCGCGAACCAGTCATCCGCGCGCATGCGGAAGTCCTTGCCGTAGCGGTCTTGGCCAGTCACGACGACCGTCACGAAGCGCTCGACTTCGCCCAAGTAGCCCGGGATCGACAAGCAGCCTTCCGTCCCCAAGACGGTTTGCTTGCTCGTTTTGATGATCTTGGGGTTGGCCACGACGAACACCTTGCCGGCGTTCTCGCCGTACTCTTCAGGTTCGTCGGGCAGGTTCACGACGATCACCCGCTGGCTGACGCCCACCTGCGGCGCAGCCAAGCCCACACCCGGCGCGTCTTTCACTGTGTCGATCATGTCGTCCACGAGCGTTTGAAAGGACGCATCGAATGAGACGACTTTGATTGCCTTTTTGCGCAGCACTGGATTTTCTGATGTGACGATGGGTCGAACTGCCATGCTCAATTTTGCCCTGAGTTGTTGTTGAACCTAGAGTGTACACGAAGGCGCGTTCGGTCTCAATTGGGATGTGACACGCAACATCGAGGATTAGCCGCGCCATTCCCCCAGTAGGGACAGGGCCTGCCCTGTCCGATAGGGCCTGCCCTGTCCGATAGGGCCTGCCCTGTCCGTTTTTCATTTCTGTGGGCATGGCCTCACCCCTA